>NZ_JBQQEX010000001.1:0-743857 GCF_052258185.1 Psychrobacter sp. T6-6 | reverse complement strand
GAAGCACAGCGATGTGTGTAGCTAACCTGTACTAATTGCTCGTTTGGCTTGACCATACAACACCCAAGTGGTTTGTATACAAGTCTAATTAATCTGTCATAGACAGAACATTTCGATATCACCTTTGACCTTGATTCAGTTAGGTTAAGTGATACTTAGTCAAATAAGTAAAACAACAACAGACTCATATCTAACCCCCTTTGCTGACGACAATAGCGCGATGGCCCCACCTGATCCCTTCCCGAACTCAGAAGTGAAACATCGTTGCGCCAATGGTAGTGTGGTTCGCCCATGTGAGAGTAGGTCATCGTCAGCTCTCTATTCTGAAATATCCCCCGACTAGTTATCTAGGCGGGGGATTTTCTTTGTCTATAGTTTTGTTTCTGCTCTAGCCAACCTCATTAGTTATCTCTACCTAGTTACTTTCTCTATCCATATCCCATGTTATTGCATCTTTTTACTCTTATACTTGTTCTTTGCCTAATTTTAGCTATCTATTATCAGAAATTATCAAACTATACTCTACTTTTATATTTAGATTGTTGCTTATCCATATTAGTGTTAAATTTACTCAACAATAAGTGGTTATTTGAAAGAGCAAAAAATGAATACTGATAAACTCCCTCCCAATGTTGGTGTCTCAGATAAAGTCATTCTCTTCGATGGCGTTTGTAAGCTATGTAACGTATGGAGTAATTTTATCCTTAAGTATGATAGTAAGCAGATCTTCAAATTGTGTAGTGTGCAATCAGAAGAGGGCCAAGCAATACTGCTTTATTTCGGGCTACCTACCGACTCTTATGAAACCATGCTCTATGTAGAAGGTAACCAGTCCTTCCAAAAGAGTAATGCTTTTTTTCAAGTTATGTCAAAATTAGGTTATCCATGGAAAGGGGTTTGTATTTTTAAGATTATTCCAACACCTATACGAGATTGGATGTATGACCGTATCGCATTGAATCGTTATCGTCTGTTTGGTAAATATGACTACTGTGCTCTACCATTGCCAGAGAATAAGGCACGTTTTTTAGATGCAAAAAGATAAGCTCATTCATGTTTCGTTCATCAGCAGAGTTCTATTGGGGTGTTTATTTATCTATCACGGCTTGGTACCCAAGATATTATGGTTGAGTGCAGTCGAAGTACATTTGGTCTCGATTAGTGGTCTTGATGTATCTGCCAAGATAGCCTCACCATTAGCGGGTATTGGTGAGACAGTTTTGGGTTGTGCAATCATATCTCTCAATAAGTCCAACACTCCTGTGTATATAGCTGCGGCTATTCTACTCTTGCTATTACTCTTTGTAGCTGTAGCAAGTCCAATGTATTTGATAGGTGCATTTAATCCCGTTACGACCAATATTCTAGGTCTGGGTTTTTGCTATCTGATTTTATTTATAGGTAAAGCATAAATGAAATGCTGCTTTACTAGCTTTAGCAGTACTTAGCATTTAAGGTAAAGAAAACAAGTGAAAGCCAAATTTGCGGGTATTCAATATATAGGCGACAGCAGAGTCACACAAATATGCAAAGAGGCAGTCATAAAGCTTATACATGCTGGTGAAGATATAAGAGACGTGAAAATACTCACTGTTGAAGAAACTTATTCACATGCGCTATTGCTAACTCTCAGATATGATATTGAGGTTATCATCAAAGGTGGTTTTGCTTCTGGTTACAATGGAGAGGCACCAAAAGGATATGCATTCGTCTTAAACCTATTACGCAACTATACAGACAGTATTAATGAATATATCGTTTCAAAATCGATTTTTGAACGTATATCCAATTCAAGTTTGACTGTGAAAGATTTAGACTATATCAATAGTATCAAGCCAGTACGTCCTGCTAGGTGGTATGATTCTGCTTATATTCACTAAGAACGTGAGCGCAGTATTTTTAGTGAGTTTCCGCTTACCATTCCTATGGCATTGCTTGACCCGCGCCTGATTGAGCTGGCATTGGATTTTAACAAGAATCCAGACAATGCAATTATAAGTGCATACCGAAAGCTAGAATCTATTGTTAAAGAGCGTACAGGTTTGAATAACGAAAATGGCGTTAAGCTGTTTGCAAAAGCATTCCAAGTTGATGATTCAGTTTTGTGTTGGGAAAACTTAGATTCAGGTGAATCTAAAGGGAGAGCATCGCTGTTTACAAGTGTCTATATGGCGTATCGCAACAATCGAGCACATCAGGAACCCCGTCATAATGTAAGTGATGATATTCGAGAGTTTATGTTAGTGAATCAATTATTTGTTTTAGAAAGTGAAGCAGTAATAAAATACGCGTAATGGCGAGAGGAGGAAGATTTGGGATATTACTCAGACTTGTCGATTACTATGCATGAGTTGCCTCAGCTTAGTGGACTTGATAAATCGATATGTGCAGATTGTGTTTTAGACGATGAACTCGTTAGTCTAGTCGCTAATAATCTTAGTTCAAACTCATGTTCCTATTGTGGAGAAGAGAATGAAGAAGGTGATTTGATCGCCGCTCCATATAATGTAGTGATGAAACGAATATATGACTCAATATTTCAGTATTATGGAGATGCGCAAGATGTAGGTATGCCATGGGTTGAAAAAGAATGGTTGATACCAGAAATCACTATATCGGAAATTATTTGGGATTTTGACCCTGGTTGGTGCGGAGAGTTTTGCGAAGATTTGATAAGCAGCTCTGATTCAAGTCTGTATTTAGTAGAGCATGTCAAAAATGACTGGTCTATTGAAAGTTCGTTTTCAGCATTATCATATGGTTGGTCGGCTTTTAAAAATCAAGTTCTATACAAAACGCGCTATTTATTTTTGTCTGAACCCGAAGATGAATACTCCTCTGGTAGACCTGATTATATTTCTGTTCCAAGTATGCTCAATGCTCTTGGAGTACTTTGTAATAAAGAAAAACTTGTTACTACTATTCCAGCTGGAACTGAGTTTTATCGGGTCAGAGTTAACCGAGAAAAGGAGGAGTTCACAGAGTTTTGCGATATTGGCGTACCTCCAGAAGGAAAAGCTAGTGCTGGACGTATGAATCCAGCTGGTATTTCTTATTTCTATGTGGCTTATGATCAAAGTACAGCAGAAAAAGAAGTAATCACAGATGCGACAGAATGGTCAACTGCTAAATTTAAGTTAATAAAAGATATTCAAGTTATAGATTTTGTTGATATACCAGAAATACCAAGTATTTTCGAGCCTGAAAAGTATGAGGCTAGGCAAAATATGTCATTTCTTCATTCGTTTGTAGATGAATTGACTTTACCTGTTATAAAGGATGGTAGAGAGCATGTTGAATATGTACCGACACAAATTGTATCAGAGTATTTTAGATTCAGATTCCAAACTGAAAATGCGCAGCCTATTTTAGGATTGCGTTATAGCAGTGTGAGGAATCCTAATGGTATTAATATTGCGATATTTGATTCAGAGAATGAGTCACTAGAAAAGAGTTTTGAATTAGTATCTATCAAAAAAAATTGCTAACAAGTTACTTATTGGTACTTTGCAACTCATGGCATTGCACTTGAAGATAAGAAAGGTAATATCACACAACCTACGATAAGAGTTGTCAGCAATGATACTATTGATATTATCCCCGTGCCTACTATATTTTAATACTTAACTCCATTTACTAGAGAACCCCATGACCACATCAAAAGTAACTTACCAAGGCGATTTGCGTACCACCGCCGTTCATTTGCAATCAAATAATGAAATCATCACCGACGCGCCGACGGACAATCAAGGCAAAGGCGAGGCGTTTTCACCAACGGATTTGCTAGCCACCAGTTTAGCAAGCTGTATGCTGACCATTATCGGTATCAAAGCCCGTGATATGGAGATTGACCTTGCAGGGACGACGGCGGAAGTGACCAAAGTCATGGCTGCTGACCCAAGACGCGTGAGCGAGATCCATGTCATCATCACCTTTAACAGTCAGCTTGATGATAGAACGCAAACCATCTTTTATAACACCGCATTGGCTTGCCCAGTCGCTAACAGTATCCATCCTGATATCACGCAGAACGTCACGTTTCGTACTGCTCGTGACCGCTAACACCATGACAAAAACATTACTCATCGTCGCACATGCACCATCGCCCAATACTCAGAAATTGGCGCAGGCGGCTTTTGACGGTGCTAATCATGCTGATATAGATATCACTGTCATTTTGAAATCACCGCAGGACACGCAGCCAGAAGATGTATTGGCTGCTGATGCGTTACTGCTAGGCACAACTGAAAATCTAGCGTATATGGCAGGGCTGTCCAAAGACTTCTTTGATCGTTGCTACTATCCAGTGCTAGAAGAGAAGCAAGGTATGCCATTTGCGGTATATATACGAGCAGGGCATGACGGTACAGGTACCAAGCTTGCGCTCAAAACGATTACAACGGGGCTACGTTGGTCATGGATTCAAGAGGCGCTGATACTACAAGGTGATTGGCAAGACAGCTTTGCTGAGCAACTAGAAGAGCTTGCTATGACGCTGGCCGCTGGGGTAGAGGCAGGTATTTACTAGTTGTAAGTTGTTTGGTAGTCATTAGGTCAGTATTAGACAGTGCTTGTTAATCTACTACTATCAGCTATCAATACTGAGAGTATAATAAACGGTCTGGGAGGATAGTGATGCATGACGATAATATGAAAAGTGATCATCTCAATAACAAAGTAGATATTACTGCCTTGCCGTTTTCTCAAGCCTGTGAAAATAATAAACAACCTATTTTTGAAGTACTTCAAACAGAGCTACAAGGCTTTAGTCATGTATTAGAAGTTGGCTCTGGAACGGGACAACATAGCGTTTATTTTGCGCCTAACTTGCCTGAGATACAGTGGCAAACGAGTGATGTGATCAGTAATCATCGCCATATAGTCGCTTGGCACGACGCTTACCCTGCACCTAATTTATATTCGCCATTGGCATTTGATTTGAATACAGATGCGATACCTTTCAGTAGTCGTGCAGACAGCCCCTATGATGCGATATTCACTGCCAATACCTTGCATATTATCAGTTGGAGTTTAGTCGAGCGCTTATTTGCATTGGCTGGTGATGCGCTATCTGTTAATGGCAAGCTGATTGTATATGGTCCATTTAACGAGCATGGTACATATACTAGTGAAGGCAACCAACGATTTGATACGATGCTAAGAGCAGGCAACGCTAATAGCGGTATTCGGAATAAGGAAGACGTAGTCCATTTAGCAAATTCGCATCACTTAAAACTTATAAATACTTATACGATGCCCGCTAACAATCAGCTGTTGGTATTTCAAAAACATTGATAATAAATAACTGATGCTGTAAAAAAACACCTCAATAGATCGTTATCAGATCTTAATTGAGGTGTTTTTTTACGTCTACATATTTATTTGCGTAGCTATATTACTTATATTCTTCTGCCAAAAAGTCCAAGTAGCGTTTCCAAGAACGTTCGTCTGCACGAGCATCATATCTGTCGCTACCAAACACGCTAAATGCATGTGGCGCGCCACTGTATGTCACCATTTCATGCGGTATCTTAGCTGCTTCTAATGTCTTACCCAAGGTGGCGAAGCTCTCTAGCGAGACTGATTGGTCGGCAGAGCCATGAAATACTAAAATCTCTCCAGTGGTGTTGTCATAGCTCTGACCTGTTGGTATCTCAAAGGCACCGTGGAAGGGTACAAAGGCTTTTTGCTCAAAGCCTGAGCGTGCTAGCTCTAACGCTACCGTACCACCAAAGCAATACCCCATAGTCGTGCCTTTACGCACATCATTACCTTGTAGTTGTCCTGCTGTTAATGCCCCTGCCAATATGCGGCGCATCTTGTTGCGGTCATCGTATAGCTCTCCTGTTAAACGCTTGTTTTCTTCAACAGAGGTAGGACGAATGCCTTGCCCAAACATATCTGCTGCCAGTACGTTATAACCTTCAGCTGCCAACATGTCAGCGCGTTTGCGCTCATAGTCAGTTAAACCATCCCAATCATGAATCAGTAAGATAAAAGGCGCGTTAGCCTTATCTGCTTTGGCGTAATAACCTTCGTAAGTTTGGTTCTCCACTGTATAAGTAACATTTTTGGTGGTGATAGCAGCAGCCGTTTGACTGACTGTTAATGCCATCAAACCCATTGATGCACCCATTAATAATGAGCGATAAGGTTTTTTGGATGCAGAGCTGAAAGTTTGTAACATGGTAGGTGGCCTTATAGTTATATAAATTAGTCATATGAAAAGATAAATATAAGGCTAAAACTATGCCAATGTATTTATCGATTGTCTCTAATACTCTCCAAAAGCATACCTGAAACAATAACTATATTACAAGATTCTATTGTTAACGTTGATGCATCGCTAAGATAGCTTAAAAATACGACTTTATGATGACTGCAAACCTTAACCAAACATCAACAAGGTTCATCACCTACGCAACTTAATTTTTGGGTAGTATAAGCCGTATGCCTTTTATTCTTTTATGTTTTTTAATAATTGGTCATACAAAACACAGAGAAATAACCGACATATGAAGTCACTATTATCTCAAAGGAATCAGCACCCTGTGTAAACCTATTTCTAATGGTCCTATAAGAGACCATTTTACTTATTAGCTAGGATTTTTTATGAATAAGAATATCGATCATACCGACCCAGCAAAGGACATGAACACTGAGCGCGGTAATGGAGGGGAAACCCATCAACGTGCAGGCGACGACACCAAGGTTTTGACCACTCAACAAGGCGTGGCTATTGGTGACAATCAAAACTCGCTAAAAGCAGGCGACCGTGGTCCTACTTTGTTAGAAGATTTTGTACTGCGTGAAAAAATCAACCATTTTGACCATGAGCGTATACCTGAGCGTATCGTCCATGCACGCGGTAGTGCCGCCCATGGTTACTTTGAGCTGACTGAATCGTTAGAAGAGTATACGACTGCCAAAATCTTGACAGAAACTGGCAAGCAAACCCCATTGTTTACTCGTTTTTCGACGGTGGCTGGTAATAAAGGCTCAAAAGATACGCCACGTGATGTACGCGGGTTCTCTGTAAAAGTATACACAGAAGAAGGTAACTGGGATATCGTTGGTAACAACATGCCGATCTTCTTTATCCAAGATGCTATCAAGTTTCCAGATTTGATTCACGCCGTAAAACCTGAACCAGATCGCGGTTTCCCGCAAGCGGCATCTGCTCATGATACGTTTTGGGATTTTGTCTCGCTGAGCCCTGAAACCATGCACAATCTGATTTGGCTTATGAGTGATCGCGGACTACCACGTAGCCTACGCATGATGGAAGGTTTTGGTATTCATAGCTATCGCTTAATCAATAAAGAAGGTAAGAGCACTTTTGTACGTTTCCATTGGAAGCCAGCACTGGGCGTGCAGTCGACCACATGGGACGAAGCTGTAAAAATTTCTGGTGCAGATCCTGATTATCATCGCCGTGATTTGTTCGAGTCTATCGACAATGAGATGTATCCTGAATGGGAGTTTGGGGTGCAGTTGTTTACGGAAGAGGAAGCAAACAACTTTCCGTTTGATCACCTAGATGCGACCAAGCTTATCCCTGAAGAAACCGTACCTGTAAAGATCATCGGTAAAATGGTCTTGAATCGCAATGTAGATAATTTCTTTGCAGAGACAGAACAAGTCGCATTTTGCCCATCACACGTCGTGCCAGGTATTGATTATAGTAACGATCCACTATTGCAAGGACGTCTGTTCAGCTATTTAGATACACAGCTGTCACGCTTGGGCTCACCGAACTTTGCACAGATTCCAATCAATGCACCAAAATGCCCGTTTGCTAATAATCAGCAAGATGGTCATATGCAAATGCAAGTACCTAAAACGCGTGTTATGTATGAGCCACAAAGCCTGGACCCAACGCGCCCACGTGAAAGTGTTAAGCGCGGCTTTGAATCGTTCCATGAACGGTTGGATGATGGTGTAAAAGGTCGCGTAAGAGCAGAGAGCTTTGCAGATCATTATAGTCAACCGCGTATGTTCTACCGCAGCCAGACAGCAACGGGACAAGCACATATTGCCTCTGCGTATGCGTTTGAGCTGGGTAAAGTAGATACTGCGCATGTACGTACTCGTACCCTTAGCCATCTGCGTCATATTGATGAAGATTTAGCCAACCGTGTGGCCACAGCGCTAGGTATGGACCTACCAGAGCCTGCAGATGCTGCGGCACCTGTGCAAGACTTGGGTACTTCTGAAGCTGTGCAGACCATCGGTATCACACCTAAGAGTCTAAAAGGACGCTTGGTTGGTATTTTAGTTGCTGAAGGTTCTAGCCATAGCGAAGTTGCGAAGTTTGAAAAGGCGGCTGTCGACGCTGGTGCTAGTGTTAAGATAGTCGCTCCTAACAAAGAAGTGACGTTAGACGATGGCACGAAGATCCAAACTGACGAGCGTTTGGCTGGTGCTCCTTCTGTACTCTTTGATGCCATTGTCAGTATTATTATGCATCCACCAGCCAAGAAATTGGCAATGGATAGCGCGGCGTTAGACTGGTTCAATGATGCTTATGCACACTGCAAAGCGATTGCTTATTGCCCTGCGACCGAAGAGCATATTTTGAGCAAATTACCTATCGAAAAAGATGCGTTTGTGACGCCGCTTGATAATGTAGATGGTTTTATCGAAAACGCTAAAACTCGTCTATGGGAGCGTGAGCCAAAGGTACGTGACCTCGCGTAATTATATATAGCGCACTGGGCACGTCTCAGTAGAGGTAGGGTAAGCTATTATTTGAACCATACCTAAAGCGCTATAGAACAGTCATATCGAATGTTGTCTCAAACCCAGCCAAAGTGCTGGGTTTTTGCTCTTTGCATTTAGGATTATGATTGACAAGGCCATTTTTGCTTAGCTATTTATAGGCGTTTTTATAGTCACAAGCGTTCACTCAAAGGCATTTTATTTGGAGTGGTGGGCGCTATACTAAATAAGGTTTACGATATACAAACTTATAAGAATAATGAATGCGCTAGGGAATGCCAATGAGTTTATGCAAAATTATACGTTTAGAGGGGTACATCCAAAGTACTTATCTTGCGGTGTATCCAGATAAAATCATGCTACTAGATGGTGGCTGCCGTGCGGACGTACCGATGGTGCTTGATTACATCAAAACGATCTTGAAGCGACCCATAACTGATCTAAAGGTAGTGGTGGTCACGCACATGCATCCTGATCATGCTGGCGGTGCACGTAAGTTTCGGCAAAAGACCGGTTGCCTCATCGTCTCATCTGACAAAAAAGGTCAATGGTACGGCGGTATTGGGGGACGCGCGATGCACTTCGTAGATATACATCTGGGATACTACGTGGCCAGACGTCAAGGACGCCAATTCAAAAACCTATACTACTCTGCAAGTCTCAAACCAGATATAACGGTTACAGATGGCGATCTGGTCCCGGAGTTTGATGAGTGGCAGGTATTGGAGACGCCGGGGCATACCGATCGTGATTTGTCGTTGTTTCATCTGCCTAGTCGCCAAGTATATACGGCTGACTTAATAATCAAATTGCGCCATAAGTTCGTAGCACCTTTTCCTGTCTACAGCCCTGTAGACTATGTGCAGTCACTAAAGAAAATAAAAGCATTGAAGCCGTCAATGGTGCTTATGGCGCATGGTCGAGAGTTGGCAATGAGTACAGCAGAGTTTGATGCCTTTATTGCTCAAGCGCCTAAACATCCACGTACCATCAAAGACACGATCAAGCACAAACTACTGTGGCGCAGAAAGGATAAGTCTCGACTTTTTAAGCGTAAATCAGACAAGTGATTGTAGATAGATAAAAGTGCAGACAAAAAAAATCCCAGTTACTATTATAGTAACTGGGCTTCCTAAATATGGTGGGCTGTCCGCGACTCGAACGCGGGACCAATTGATTAAAAGTCAACTGCTCTACCAACTGAGCTAACAGCCCTGAGTAAGGATTAAATGAAGTATTGCCTCATCTGAGCGCAAGAGAATTTATATTGTCGTAAATTCTAAAAACACTATATCCAAACTAGGTTTGCATTTTACTGCAATTAAAAATTCTAGTTAAAGAACTTTCTAAAACTTACCTTTATTGACCTACTGCCGGATAGGGCGGAACGATCAATAAAGATTAAACTAAATATGGTGGGCTGTCCGCGACTCGAACGCGGGACCAATTGATTAAAAGTCAACTGCTCTACCAACTGAGCTAACAGCCCTAACGTTTAAAGTGTTTGTATCCCTAAACGTGAGAGCACATTATATATATTATTATGACAATTACAACCCCGAACCATAAAAAAAGTGTAAATCTCTTATAAAATTGCTCATTTATTTAAGTTTCTTTAGATTTTTGGCGCTATATCGGTATTGATACGCTTTAGACATGGCTAAAACATATCAATAAGTGGTAATTAGTCTCGAGATAGTGCTTCCACTGGGTCTAATTTGGCTGCATTTCGAGCTGGCAAGAAGCCAAAAACAACACCAATCAGGGTAGAGCAAACGAAAGCGGCAATAATCGAGGTCGATGAGTAAATGACTTTAAAGTTGTCACCGCCGACACTATTGATCAACTCACCAATGGCAAAGGCCAGTCCGATACCAATGAGACCGCCCAAGATGCAGACCAACACCGCTTCAATCAAAAATTGCTGCATGATATCGCTTTGGCGTGCACCGACCGCCATGCGTACGCCAATCTCATTGGTACGCTCAGTGACAGAAACCAACATGATATTCATCACCCCGATACCGCCAACTATCAACGAAATAACCGCCACGGACGAAATCAATAAAGTCATCGTTCCTGTCGTCGACTCAATAGTCTGACGAATAGAGTCAGAATTTCGTATTTGAAAGTCATCTTTGCCATGGCGACTCTCTATGAGATCAGAGATGGCAGTCTCGGCGGCGCTCGAAGAAATGCTATCGTCTAACAAAGCCACAAAGCGGTCGATATTGGTACTACCAGTAATACGAGACATGACGGTGGTATAGGGCATGTATATGGTAGGTGTGGTGACATCTGGACCAAAACCACCATCACTTTCTTCAAGTACTCCAATCACGCGACCTGGCACACTACCAATCAAAATCACTTCACCGATAGGGTTGTCAGCATCAGTGAAAAAGGTCTGCTTGGCATTGTCATCAATAATGATATCTTGGCTACGTAAGTTGATGCTCTTTGCATCAAACCCTTGACCCAATGCCAATGTCTCACCAGTGACCTCTAGATAGTCTTTACCAACGCCGTTGACGGTAGCGTCCTCTTGTACACTACGATAGCGCACACTAGAGCTTGCATTGACTTGTGGGCTGACGCTGATGATATAAGGCTGATTGCCCACAGCTTGGGCGTCCTCTGGCGTAAGATTATCATCATTATAACGTCGTCTAGGATCGCCTCTAGGGTAGCCGTCATTGACAGTGATAGTGTTAGTACCAAGAGAGCTGATATTAGCCAGTATTTGCTGCTGAGAGCCTTGCCCGAGACCAACGATAGAGACTACTGCTGCGATACCGATAATGATACCCAGCATGGTCAATAGGGTACGCATTTTGTGCGCGCGCATAGCCAGCAAGGACATCTTGAAGGCTTCAAGTAGGCGATCGACAAAACTACCAAACGCGCTTTTGCGATGACCACCCAAAATAGACTCTGGTTGTTTCTGTGTGTGCTTATAATGCTCTGTCTTATAATCAGCAATAACATAACCGTCTTTAAGCTCAATTACTCGCTCAGCTTGAGCTGCAAGCTTGGGGTCATGAGTCACCATGATGATGGTATGACCCTGTGCGCTCAGATCATGCAATATCGCCATCACATCTTCGCCGGATTTGCTATCCAAGGCACCAGTTGGCTCATCTGCCAAGATAACGTCACCACCGTTCATCAACGCGCGCGCGACAGAAACACGCTGCTGCTGGCCACCTGAGAGCTGATTGGGGCGGTTATTAACTTTGTTACCCAGTCCCAAGTCTGTGAGTAGCTTTTCGGCGCGGTTGGTACGTGCCTCAGTATCCATGCCTGCATAAACAGCAGGAACGGCAACGTTGTCCTTGGCGCTGATATCACCAAGCAGATGATAACGCTGAAAAATAAAGCCAAAATGCTCACGGCGTAGTTCTGCTAACTGATCAGCGTCCAGCTTGCTTGCTGACTGACCATATATTTTATAATCCCCTGCTGTCGCTTGGTCTAGACAGCCCAATATATTCATTAGCGTCGACTTACCGGAGCCGGACTGCCCAATGATAGCGACCATCTCGCCTTGATTGATCGTCAGATTGATATCGTGCAAGACTCTAATGGTCTGCTCACCAGCAGGAAACTCTCGGATGATACCAGACAGCTGCATAATTGGCTTATCAGCATGTGTGTCATTGTTGTCTGGTCTTGCTTCTACTGGGCTTAATCCTACCGAGTCTGCTTCTGATGAGTTGGGTGAGCCATCAACCGATTCGTACGACTCTGAGTCTTTATGCGGGTGACCGTCAGGCGATGGTTTAGAAGAGTGAGGTATAGTCATAGCAATGTCTTCAATAGAGGGTAGTCAGTGTCGCAGTACAGGGCTCTTTCGCTTGAGCCCTATGTCAGTCAATAGATATAAAGCACAAGTTACATTCGCGGTCCACCAGGTACGCGTCCGCCTGAGTTGTTCGCACTTTCTTCACTGATGATGACTTCTTCGCCTTCTTTCAAACCACTTAATATTTGTGCATTTACTCGGTTATCGATACCGACTTCTACAGTACGCTCTTCTACAGTACCGTCCTCTTTTAATACACGTACAAACTTACCAGTAGCCGCGCTACCTTTTTCTTTACCCTTACCACGCTTTTCTTGTATCACTGTTGATGGTACTAAAAGCGCGTTTTTTGCTTCATTGACAATGATATAAATCTGCGCGGTCATATCAATACGAAATAAACGGTCAGGGTTTGGAACCTCTACATAGCCAACATAGTAAATAGCAGCATCCGTTGAGCTGGTGTCACTGATTTGCTCAGGAGCTGGTTCAATCGCAGTCAACGTCGCATCATACTGCTGATCTGGATTACCAATGATATTGAAATAAGCGGGCATCCCAGCACTGACATTGATCACGTCAGCTTCGGAGATTTGCGCGTTGATACGCACGGTCGATAAATCTGCTAACGTCACCAGTGTCGGCGCTGTTTGGTTAGCATTGACGGTGGTGCCTTGCTCTGTGGTAATAGAAACGACGGTACCTGATATCGGTGCGCGAATCGTGGTATAGCTAAGATCTTCTTCTGCGGTACTGACGTTGGTACGTGATTTACGTAGGGCTGCTTGTTGACTGTTGATGTTTGCAGCTGTCGTTGCAATGGCCGCCTTTGCGGTATCGATAGCCGCACGTGCATTAGCAACGGCTGCCTTTGCGGTCTCGACACTGGTCGCTTGAGTGTCATATTCTTGCTGTGAGATCGCGTCAATAGCGACTAAACCTTGCAAGCGCGCAAAATCAGACTGTGCTTGCTTGAGCTCAGACTGACGACTGGCAAGATCGGCATACGCGCTTTTTAGTGCTGCTTGTTTGCTGAGCGCTTCTGCTTGCGCGCTTTGCAATGCTGCTTCGCTTTGCTCGAGGCTGGCCTGCTCATTGCTCAGGCTATTTTTTTGGGTGACCTGGTCAATTTGGGCGATCAAATCGCCTTGCTTTACTTCATCGCCCACTTCAACGTACAGACGTTTTACTTCACCAGATACCTGCGCCCCTACATCGACAGTATTTAAGGCTTTGACCTTGCCTGAAGCCATGACGTTATTTTCAATATCGCCAATCTCAGCCGTCGCAGTCAGGTAGTTGGGGGTGGTTTCTTCTGGTTTTAAGAAGGTATAGGCTAAAGCCCCTAGAGCTATGACGACTAAGGCGATAACGCCCCATTTGATAGCAGACTTTTTGCTCATTTTGCGCATGACAACAATCCAATCACAATTAAATCAAGTGTAGACATAGTAGAGACTTCATATGCAAAAGGGAATGGTAATTAGTTTACGAAAGGTTAAGGTAGACATCGTGGAGATAACATTACAATAAGTGAATGACTAGGAAGGTATGGATATTAGATGGGTAACACTTGAGGAAGATAGCGTGCTGTAGAGGGAGGGGGTTAGTATAGCTATCTCTATAAAGAAGGTAATAAAAAGTGATATTTGATGACTATGATTACGAGTAGAGGTAGAAGTACAGATACAGGCTTGATGGTTGGAGGTTTGAAGACTAAATATTATTTAAGGATATCAGCGCATCGCAAATAAGCGTTTACCTGCCAATTCTAACGCTGCTTGCAATAGCAGCTCCCATGCTGGCTGGCGAACAAGGCCTTTGATAGCTTGGTCGCAGCGATAGAGTAGAGCTGGCCATTCAGCAGTTTGGGACTGTGTTTGACGACGGCAGGCTTGTTGGTAAAGCCCCTGCTTACTACGCCAAATACCAAGCGCCTGAGGATCTTGTCCATCCATCAGCTGTATGATCTGGCGCATGTCTTTGCTGATTGCCCAAAGCACCAAGGTAGTCGGCTCATCGGTTGCCTTTAGCTGAAATATGATTTTGGCAACTTGCGTGCTATTACCCGCGAGCATAGCATCAGACAAATCAAACACACTAAATTGCGCATCACTGACTAAAGCGGCTTGTAGGTCTTTAATGTCCAAGGCCACATTGTTCGTTGGTTGTGGAGCATTACTCGGAGGTTCGCTATCTTCATTATGAGCAGTTAATTGCGGTGCAAACAGATATGACAGTCGCCATAGCGTCTGATAAGCACTCAATAGATGGTGCTCAGTATGAGACATCAGAAGTTGCCACGCTTCTTGTGATAGTCGTAACCCAAAATTTTGCGCCTGTATCTGTAGTAACTGCTGACGCTGCTGCTCATTGTATAAATTGCAGTCAATGACAGTGCCATATTTTGCAAAAGGAGCAAACCATTTACTGCTCTGGCTACGTTTGTCTTGCTTGGGTGTTAGCCACAACAAACTATGACTGCCTGCGTTTGTCTGCGCTTCAACGGCAAAGCGTTCTAGCTCAGCAAGGACGGCTTTGTCAGGCTTGTGATTACCAGTAACGATCAAAGCGCTAGCATCATCGAATAGAGATTGGCTACCAAGCTCTGACAGCACCTCTTGCCAGCTTTTAACGGATATCAGCTCAATACGCTTAATTGCGTAGTTTTGCGCGCGCCAATGCGGACGAAGCGCATCAATCAGCCATTGACTGAGTAATGGCTCATCACCATGCGCCAGCCACAAGCCCGCTACCGAAACCGAAGGTTGCAGTAGTTTTGGATAGGCTTGTATAAAGGTATCTTGCATAGAGTGATAGGACACAGGTTGGTAAGCAGGTGATAGCATTTGCAATAATGCAGTAATATAACGAGCGCTTTCGAACCTGCTTAGCTGACTAACTGGCTCATTAACTAAATATAGTACGTACGCTCGTTATGATTCATACTTAAACAACTGCAAATGGTATGGCTTAATAATAGTATTGATTAAAGGCTACTTCTCGGGTACGACAACAACCGTCGGAGTTACGCCTTTACTTGTTAATACAGATTGCTTGGTAGTAGATCCGACTTTTGGTAAAGAGATCGCCACGTATTGATCAGTAATACGGCGCGCTAAGCTATCATAGAGCCAATCACGAATCTGATCGCCTTGCTGGTCATCGGTACTGACAGAGGCTTCATTGTACTGGTAGCTGCGCTCGACTTGAATCGGATTGGTAAGGGTGACTGGCTTGCCGTTCTCAATCGTTTGGTAGCTGACGTCTGCTGAGAGTACCAAGCGAATCTCCGTTAATACACCAACCAATTCATAACGTCTAAAACGTATGTTGCTGATATCAATTGCTGCAATCGGTTTAGCGCCTACTTGCTGATTGCTGCGAATCACATCGTCTACGGTCATGTTATCAATGACATCGACACCTAACGTGGTTAGGCGCCGTGTCAATGGTAATTTTAGAGGAAACGAGGTGCGATTGTCTTCGATAATTACGGCTGTTTTTTCAGCATTGAGTAGCATAGGCGTGTCATAACCGCGCAGCTGAAAACCGCAGCCACTTAGACTCGCAGCTGCACCTACTATGGCAAACATAGGTAATGCTGCAAATATTGCTGTCGCAAGCTTATGTCCACCAGATGGTTTTGCACCAATGTACTGTGCGCTTGGTTGTGACTGCTCAGCTCGATGTTTATATGACATAAACGCTATCCTCATATGATAAAAAGGCTTAGAACACTAAGCCTAGGCGACTAGCCTACAACCACGATATTAACCAGCTTATTAGGAACAACGATTTCTTTTTTGATGTCGCCTGTAATGAATTTTGCCACGCTATCCATCGTTCGAGCTTGTGCTTTTAATTGCTCAGGATCGCTGTTTGGTGCGACATCCATCTTACCGCGCATTTTACCATTGACCTGTACGACCATCGTGATCGTATCCTGCACCAGTGCACTGTCGTCAACGGTTGGGTAGTCTAGGGTCAAGGTGTCAAGACCTAGCTGCTCAAGCAAATGCTCACCGACGTGCGGTGCGTAGACAGACAGCATGATAAGGAGGTTAGTCAACGCTTCATGCTTAACTTGTAGCTCTTGCTCACCAGTAGTGTTAAAGGCAGTCAACTCGTTGGCAAGTTCCATTAGGCTCGATACTGGGGTATTGAGTGCCAAACGATCACCCAAATCACTATCAATCTTAGCGATGGTTTCGTGCGTTTTACGGCGTAAGTTTTTGGCCTCTTTGCTCAGCCCATCTGTGCTTAATGTCGCACTATTAAGCGTATCAATACTGATACCAGCTGCCGTTAGCGCTTGCATGTGATCATTGGCAATGCGCCATACTTTTTTCACAAAGTTATAAGGGCCTTTTAGCGCATCATCTGACCACTCAAGTGTTTGATCAGCAGGTGCGGTAAATAGCGTATATAAACGAACCGTATCTGCACCATATTTATCAATAGTGATTTGAGGATCAACGCCATTGTTTTTTGATTTGGACATTTTTTCGATTTTGCCGATGGTGACTGGCTGACCATCTAACTTTAAGATGGCTTTGATCGGCTGGCCACGTTCATTGAAGTCAATATCGATGTCTTCTGCAAAGTAATAAGTGGTACTGCCATCTGCATTGACGCGGTAGAACGTACCAGCGAGTACCATGCCTTGCGTCATTAGATTAGCGAACGGTTCGTCACCTGTGACTAAGTTTTCATCACGCATGAGCTTGTGGAAGAAACGAGCATATAGTAGATGCATCACCGCATGTTCGACACCGCCCACGTATTGATCGACAGGCAGCCATTTATTGGCAGCAGACTTGTTGACCATGTTTTGCGCATCCGTTGGGCTAGCAAAGCGCGCGTAGTACCAGCTTGATTCTACAAAGGTATCAAAGGTATCGGTCTCACGCTCAGCAGGGTTGCCACACTTAGGACACGTGGTGTTCACAAACTCTGAAATGTTTTTAAGTGGGTTACCGCGGCCATCAGGTACAACATCGGTTGGCAACACAACCGGCAAGTCTTGCTCTTCGACAGGCACCGTACCGCAATGCTCGCAGTTGATCATTGGGATAGGGCAACCCCAATAGCGCTGGCGAGAGACACCCCAATCACGCAAGCGATATTGGATTTTTTTCTTAGCAAGCTCTTTTGGTTCAAGCTTGCTCAGCATTGCATCAAACGCTTGCTCAAAGTCTAAACCGTCAAACTCACCTGAGTTGACCAAGGTATTGCGCTCGGTATAGGCAAGATTGACCTCAGTATTGTTTGCTTTGGCATCCGCTTTAGCGTCGTCAAAATAGCCATCAGGCGTATGGATGACCTGTTTGATTGGCAGGTCGTACTTCACTGCAAACTCGTAATCGCGCTCATCATGAGCTGGTACTGCCATGACCGCACCTGAGCCATAGCTCATCAACACATAGTTGGCGACCCAAACAGGCACTTCTTCGCCAGTCAGCGGATGCGTCACAGTCAGGCCTGTATCCATACCGATTTTTTCGGCTTTGGCGAGATCAGCCTCAGCCACTGAGCCTTTTTTACAAAGCGCGCAGAACTGGGCAATGATCTCATCTTTTTCAGAGGCGTACTGTGCGAGTGGATGCTCTGCTGCCACCGCGACATAAGTCACGCCCATTAAGGTGTCAGGGCGAGTGGTAAACACATCTAGCGTGTTTTCTTCGCCAGCAAGCTCATAAGGGAAGTGGACTTCCATACCGGCACTACGACCAATCCAGTTGCGCTGCATGGTCAATACTTCAGAGGGCCAGTGGCCTTCTAGCTGATCCAAATCATCCAATAGCTCATCGGCATAGTCGGTGATGTTGAAGTAATACATTGGGATATCGCGCTTTTCGACTGCTGCGCCACTACGCCAGCCTTTACCGTCGATGACTTGCTCGTTTGCCAAGACAGTATTATCCACTGGATCCCAGTTGACTGTTGAGAGCTTTTTATACACCAAGCCTTTTTTGTACAACTGCAAGAACAACCACTGCTCCCACTGATAGTATTCAGGGCTACAAGTGGCAAACTCGCGTGACCAGTCAATAGACAGGCCAAGCAATTTAAGCTGGGCGCGCATATTATCAATATTGGCAAACGTCCACGCAGCAGGCGGGGTTTGATTGGCAATTGCGGCGTTTTCAGCCGGCAAGCCAAAACCATCCCAACCCATTGGCTGCATGACTTCATACCCTTTGAGACGATAATAGCGGCTCAATACGTCAGAAATCGTATAGTTACGCACATGACCCATATGTAGTTTGCCGCTTGGGTAAGGGAACATCGACAGCATGTAACGGCTTGGTTTGTCGCTTGGCTCATTGCTGACTTCAAAGCGCTTATCAGTGGCCCATTTGGTCTGCTGTGCGGCTTCTATCGCTTGCGGGTTGTAATAATTGTTTTCTGTTTGGTCTGCTGTCACGGCGTTGCTCATAGTCGGCTCGAAATTGGTTGATACTGATTTATTTAATACGGATTTGTTTAATACTGATTAAAATAGGTGGAATTTGACAATGCCATAGCATAGCGTAATTTGGCAAAAATTGCGACGATATGATGCATTCACTAACAAGGTTTGTGGATTGACCGTGAGGTATTTTCTATATCCAGTCAGCCTTCGGTATAATAGGAACATTCACAGGCATTTATGGGCAAATAATAAGGACTCGCAATGACTATCACTATTTACGGAATCAAATCATGCAGCACAATGAAAAAGGCGTTCAATAAGCTAGATGAATTAGGCGTTAGCTATGAGTTTCACGACTATAAAAAACAAGGTATCAATAAAGAAGCAGTACAGCGCTGGGTAAATGAGTTGGGTATTGATAAGGTGCTGAATAAACGCGGCACGACATGGCGAAAGCTAGATGACAGTCAAAAGCAAGCGGCTGATGCTGGTGTAGACAACGCGATAGATTTACTCGTGGAAAATACCAGCATGATTAAACGCCCGATTGTAGAAGGTCAACTGGCAGATAAAAATCAAGAAGTATTGCTGTGCGGTTTTAATGAAGCGGAGTTTGATAAGGCTTTTTCGTAATTCGTTATTCTACATGACCAGCTTTCAAGAACTGCCACTCTAAAAGCTTAAAAGTTTAAAAAACCTAAAAGAGCCCGAGCTAGTGCAAAGCTCGGGCTCTTTTTTATTGATAGCTGATAATAGGCACATTTTGTGAGTCTAATTATGCATCTATCTCACGGCTGATTAGGGTGCCAACACCTTCATTAGTGAAAATCTCCAACAAGGTCGCGTGGGGTACACGGCCATCGACGATAACGGCACTTTTAACACCGCTACGTACCGCATCAAGCGCGCACTGAATTTTAGGAATCATACCACCTGAGATCGTACCGTCTTCGATGAGACCATCGACTTTCTTTGGCGTCAGTCCAGTGACCACTTCACCATCACGGCCCAGTACGCCTTTGATATTGGTTAGCAGCATCAGCTTCTCGGCTTGCAAAAACTCTGCGACTTTTCCTGCGACCAGATCCGCGTTGATGTTGTAGGTATTGCCTTCTTTATCAACGCCAAGCGGTGCGATAACAGGAATAAAGTCAGAGGCAATCAGCATATTGATCACATCTTTATTGACACTCACTACATCACCGACAAACCCTAAATCAACAGGAACAGCGATACCATCTGCGCCTATTTTTTCCATCATCAGTTTCTTTGCTTGAATCAAATTGGCATCTTTACCGGTCAGACCGATCGCGCGCCCGCCATGCTTATTGATCAAGCTAACAATGGATTTGTTGACACTACCGCCCAACACCATCTCTACAACATCCATGGTGCTTTTGTCGGTGACACGCATCCCATCGATACGGTCTGATTGACGGCCTAGCTCTTTTAATAAGTTATCGACTTGTGGACCGCCACCATGAACGACTACTGGATGCATACCCACAGTTTTTAGTAAGACAATATCGCGAGCAAATGAGCTTTCAAGCTCAGGGTCAGTCATCGCATTGCCACCATATTTCACCACGATGAGCTTATCAACAAAACGCTGGATATAAGGTAACGCTGTGGTTAATACCTCAGCAGTGTTTTTGGCATCATCTAAATTAAGCGTCATTATGAACTCCTAAGGGCAGTGTTGAGTGGGTTGTTTTTGTTGTATCTATTGTCTCTAACGAGATAATTATTTGATTGCGCATGGCTACTCAGCAGGCATAGCAACGATCTGTTGTGCTAGCGCTGCGCTAAATGGTCGGCACAGAGACGCAAACGTTGCCTGAATATCTTTTAAGTCGTCCATACTATTGCCTGCAAAGCGTGCAGTCAGATTGTTGCTGGTGTTTGATTGGCGTAATACCCCAAACCCATGTGCAAAGTCCAAGCGTATACCATCAATGCAGTTCAGCTTAGTTCCTATTGGGAATAAACTCTTGGCTTGCCCAACTGCTATATGTGATCTGACTGTGGCGCAAGCACATATTGATGACTTGCATAAGGCCGTTGGTAGATGGGCAACCTTTAAGGGTTGTTTAGGTTTATTGATAGAGTTGCTAACAGAACCGTTAATAGCGTCAGTATCGACAGATATACCAACCAGATGCTGCAAGTAGGTACAGAAACTCGTCAATTGCTCCATAATTGTACAGTCTGTCATAGTCGCTTGCGGTATTGGTAGATAATGGTCAGCGGTACTGACCATCGCAGGCAAGCGTTGCATAATATCTGTCAGAGATTTTTTATTATCAAATGCATTACGAGACTGGTCAAACCGATGCAGCAGCCGTAATGCAGCATACATCGCATCATCATAAGCAATAAAACGACTGTCATTGAAAATAAAATGTCCCGATAATTCACCAGCGAAAACAATTTGACTGTCAGAGTGTTGTATCTGTTGGCGCATAAAGCTGCTGCCTGTTTTACTGATCACAGGCGTGGCATTGAGGTCGACCAGTAGCTTGGGCAAATGATGGGTACATTTGACATCGAACAGCACTTCAGGCGCTAGTAAGGAGTCAAGTAGAGGTTTGGGATGCTCAGTGAGCGCAATACGTGCCAAAAAGTAGAGCAAATAGTCAGGAGTGACCACTTTACCTTCATTGTCGACGACTACCAAACGATCACCATCGCCATCAAAAGCCAGACCCATATCTGCATTGTGAAAAATGACAGCTTGTTGCAACTCGGTTAGACGGTTAGGCTCGGAGGGGTCAGGGTTGCCCAATGGAAAGCTGCCATCTGGCGTACCATTGAGAACAATGACCTGCTGACAAAAACGCTCAAACAAGCGCTGAGCGATGTTGCCTGTAGCACCATGCATACAGTCAATGACTATTATTAAATCAAGGTTGAGAGGATTTTCTGGTGTTTTTGTAGTTGCTATCTGATTGTGAGTTGCCTGATTATGAGCTTCCTGGTTGTGGTAGGACAGCTGCTCAAATACTTCTTCAATAGCCGTGATATAAGCATCTACTACCTGCTTGGCAGGTAGCTCTGTCAGTAAATCGTTCGATGACTCAGTATCGATGACAGTGTCTGTAAAGCTTGAATCTAAGATAGCTTTGTTATATTGGCGTTTAGGTGAGTAATGAGTGTGATGGGCAATCAGTTGTTGATAGAGAGTTTGTATCTCTGAGCTGCTTGGGGACTTATGATTGACTAGCCACTTGATGCCCAATACGTCTTTGGCAGAATGACTGGCAGTCACTATGATACCGTGACCCTGATATTGCGCTGACCAAAACGCCATCATTGGTGTGGTAATGAGACCCAGCTGGATAACATGTAAGCCTTTTTTTGTCAGGGTAGTAGAGAGTGCGCGTGCAATCGTCTCACTGCCAACACGCATGTCATAACCGATAACGACGATATTTGTAGTGACGGCACTTTTAATGTCAGTGCTTTCAATACTATTGCTTTCAATGCCATTGCTCTCACTGCGAGCACCTTGCTTAGTAATTACAGTGCTGTTTTTACAGTCATCCATATCAGCAACCATGACCGCATCATTATGCTGAGTTAGCTGGCGGTCTTGGGAATTATAGAGATGCGCAAAAGCATATCCCAATGCTTGTACAAACTCGTTTGTAAAATACTGATGCGACCCACGGATATCATAAGCACGAAATAAGAAATGCTGAGCCGCAAAAGATGGCATTGCTTACACTCCTTATTTCCGTAATTATGGTGAGATGATAAGTAAGATAAAAACGAGATAGCCTAAGATCTTATCAATGTTATTCAAATAAACGCTAGTCGCTATCCAAAAAACTGCCTATTCGACTACTGACGACCTGAATGTCCGAACCCACCAGCACCGCGTACGCTTTCATCATTGAATTCTGCGACGATTTCAAACGCAGGACGGGCAATAGGAACGACAATATACTGCGCCATGCGTTCTGCTGGATTAAGCAAAAAGTCATTTTCGCTACGGTTCCAAATACTGACCATCAGCTCGCCTTGATAGTCAGCATCAATGAGCCCAACCAAGTTACCCAAGACGATACCGTGCTTATGACCGAGACCTGAGCGTGGCAAAATCATACCCGCATAATTAGGATCTTGAATATAAACAGCGAGGCCTGTACCGACTAGATGGGTTTCGCCTGCTTTGATGGTCAAGGGTTCATCGATACAAGCACGCAGATCGATACCAGCACTGCCGTCGGTTGCACGAGTCGGTAGAGAGAACGCTTCATCTTCAGTAATTTTAGGGTTTACGACTTTAACTTGTACAGCCTGCATAACACACTCACTTAACGATTTAGAGGTTTTATAAATTAAGACAATTCAACAATACTATATAAACAACAATGCTATTCGAGTAGCAATTCACTAGAGTATTAACACACTCGCCAAGCCCAAGAATGACATAAAACCGACAATATCTGTGACAGTGGTTAGAATCACTGAGGCGGACAACGCAGGATCAATATTCATACGTTTTAGCATCAGCGGTATACTAATCCCTGAGACATTAGCCGCAGTCATATTAATCGCAATGGCAAAGCCAATGACGGCACTAATCTTGATATCATGAAACCATAATTGAGCGATAAACGCCATGATTATCGCCCAAATGATACCGTTTATCGCACCCACCCACAGCTCTTTGTTGAGTAGCCAGACTCGGTTAGAACCACCGATTTGACCCATTGCCATACCGCGGATGACGACGGTCAATGTCTGTGAGCCTGCAATACCGCCCATACTGGCAACCACAGGCATGAGTATTGCTAGCGCCACCACTTGTGCCAATACTTCCTCGAACTGCCCAATCACTGCTGCGGCTAAAAGCGCGGTACATAAGTTAATGCCCAGCCAGATGCTACGGCTTTTGGCGCTGGTTAGGATAGGCGCGAACAGCTCTTCATCTTGACTAACACCAGCGAGGTTTTTCATGGTGCTATCGACATCATCTTGGATAATCTCCATGATGTCCTCGCCGTTTAGCTGTCCAACCAGTTCGCCATGGCTATTAATGACAGGCGCAAAGCGGATGTCTTCTGAACGAAAGATGGCCGCGGCATCTTGGATGTCTAAGCGATCGTTAATCGTAATGGCGGTATCAATCAGCTCTGAGACTAGGGTGCTCTGCTTATGCTTGATCAAATCTACTAAGCTCAATAGACCGAGTAATTGCTGGCTTTGATCAACCACTAGCAGCTCTTGGCTTTCGTCATCAAGCAAATCGTCGTTTTGCCGCAGCCAGTCTTGTACATCAGACAGATAGATATTATCTCTTATTTGGATAATATCGGGATCCATATAGCTGCCAACTTCCCAGTCGTTGTACGTATCAAGTTTATTGACTTGGACACGAGTCTCTTCGTCCAGCGTTGCCATCACTGAGGTACGGACGCTCTCAGTTACGGTATCCAGAATCTCAGAGATATCCTGAGCATCGAGGTCTTGAGTAAACAATGAGATCTCTTGAGAAGAGATGTTCTCCATCAACGGCTGGCGAGTATCGTACTCGAGCTCAGCAAGCACTTCACCCTTGATGCTCTCTGGTACTTGTTCCCAGATGAGTAAACGGTTCTGGGTAGGGAACGACTCTAGTAAGCTTGCAATCTCATACTCAGACTGCTTTTCTAAAAACTCGGTGATCGCCTCATATGATTTATCGGCCACCAAATCCTGCAAATACAGCAGTTTATATTCGGCGCTGTATTCAGCCGGATTGTAATCGCCTGGTAGTGTGGATGGTCGTTCCTGCTCGGGCGTCGGGGTAGGCATAAGAGATCCCATATTTTTAGAAAGGTGAAATAACTATAGCCCAATCATGTGTCAACGATTGCAGCGTGACGCTTGCCAAATGCACTCAGTCAACGATATGCGCTGTCAATACTACTAGTGCTGATGTTAGCGTTTACCGAGTAGCGCTCGAATATTGGCTAAGTATTCATCAGCGACAGACTCTGGGTCTTTGGTCGCTTTTTTCTTTTTCGCTTTGGCGGGCCAATCAATATGATCTTCAGGCAGCTCGTCCAAAAACCGAGACTCAGAGGTGACACGCATTTGTCCACCAGCACGGCGCTGGGTTGCAAGCGTCAATGTCAGCTCGCGACGCGCACGAGTAATCCCTACATACATCAGACGACGTTCTTCTTCGACTGTCTCACTCATGATAGAGTTGCGATGCGGTAGCATCTCTTCCTCAAGCCCCATAATATAGACAAAATCAAACTCCAAACCTTTTGCCGCATGCAAGGTCATCAAGTTGACTTTGTTGGTGTTTTCTTCTTCTTGCTGTTGTTCGAGCATATCGAGCAAGACCAGTTTACGAATGATGGTATCAATCGTTCGGTCTTCGTCCTCTTCCGCGCGATTAATCAATGACTGAATACTGGTATACAGCATATCAATATTATCAATGCGGTTTTTTTCTTGCTGCGGTGTTTTGGCATCGCTACGAACAAAGTCAATATAACCCGTCTCATCAATCATTTGACGCACGATTGGCACAGGATCAGGGTGTTGGTCCAGCTCACGCGTATAGTGCTCAATGAATTCACCAAACTCTTTTATCGTGCCATAAGCCTTGGAAGGTAGCACATGAATCAGGCCTGCATGAGTACAGGAAGCCAATAGCGATATGCTGTGCTCTTGTGCAAACAAGCCGAGCTTTTCGAGCGTGGCAGGTCCCATACCGCGCTTAGGGGTATTGATAATACGCAAAAAAGCGCTGTCATCTTCGGGGTTCAATATCAGACGCAGATAGCCCATGATGTCTTTGATTTCACTACGGGCAAAGAACGATTGACCGCCCGATAACTTATAAGGGATTTGCAGCTGTCGCAGTTGCGCTTCTAGCATACGCGCCTGAAAGTTACTGCGGTATAGCACCGCGTATTGCTCCCACTCATTACCAAAACGCAATTTGTGCGTGACGATTTCTTTGGCGACGCGCTCCGATTCGTCATCGTCATTACGGCAGTTGATGATCCGAATCTTTTCTCCTTGACCCTTATCTGACCACAGTTTCTTTTCAAATAAATGCTCGTTGTTGGTAATAACCGCGTTGGCAGAGGTCAAAATACGCGTGGTCGAGCGGTAATTTTGTTCCAGCATGACGATTTTTAGTTTTGGGAAATCTTCTTTTAGCAGTGCCATATTTTCAGGTTTTGCCCCGCGCCATGCGTAGATAGACTGATCGTCATCACCCACCACGGTAAATCGCCCTTGCGGCCCAACCAGATTTTTAATCATTTCGTACTGAGCGGTATTGGTATCTTGATACTCATCGACCAATAGATAACGAATACGGTTTTGCCACTTGTCACGCAGCTCTCTATTTTCACGTAAAATTTTGGTAGGCAATACAATCAGGTCATCAAAATCAACGGCATTATACGCGCGCAAGTTACGCTCATAAAGCGCATATAACGTCGCAAAAATCATCTCTTCTGGATCGTCTAGCGTTTCCATCGCCTGATCAGGCTCGACCAAATCGTTTTTCCAGTCAGAGATCATCTTGATGGCTTTGCCAACCAGCTCACGACTTTCAGCGCCACTCAAGTTATCGCGCATCATGAGCTCCATCAAAAGACGCTTACTGTCGTCACTGTCCATGATAGAAAAATTGCCCTTAAGCGGGGTATGAATCAACTCATAGCGCAAAAACTGGAGACCAAATTGGTGAAAGGTCGATACCGTTAGACCGCGCATTTTCTCACTTGGTAGTAGTTTACTGACACGCGCTTTCATTTCACGTGCTGCTTTATTGGTAAAGGTCACCGCCGTGATACGCTCAGCTGGCATATCACATTCTTGGATCAGGTAAGCGATCTTACGCGTGATCACCGAGGTCTTACCGGAGCCTGCACCTGCAAGGACGAGTAGGGGACCAGATACGTAGAGCATGGCCTCGGATTGTTTGGGATTGAGTTGACTCATAACGTGACCTGTAAGACAAGAGCAAAAAGAGGGTAGCACTGATATCGCACCAGTAGATGAACACGACGCGTCTCACCAAAATCAATATCGTAGCGACAGTTGAATACTATTTATTGTTAGATACTATGTATTATAAGAATAATTGAGTTTACGGTCTGATAGTAAAATATCACCAAAATCAGGTGGGTTATTATAAAGCAAAAATAGCTCCTTTGGGGGAGGAGTTGGTTGGTGAAATAAGAGTGCTTGATCAATTAAGTTTTGATAAATACCGTAGCAAGATGCGAGCATGGTCAAAAGTATGGATTTGGGGTTAATATAAGGTAAAGTCCATATCATAATTCATAGTAAAAAAAACACATTTTTTTTGCATAGAAAGTGACCGTTCAATACAGTTAAAAACTAGCTTTTAGGCACTGATATGCGTATAGTACGTAAATAATTTATGCCAGTTGTCACGCCATTATTGACCACGTGTAATGAGCTATTAAATCAATTAAATACGCAGCCAGATATGATATTGATTTAATACGTTGATCTTACGTTGTTAGAAGATGCGTTGGGCGACCAGCCTTTGTCCGCGTGCATTCCGGAATCTCTACAGTTGGTCATGTCTGACATCGTCGTCAATACGCTTGATAATTGGTTATTACCAGCAAAATACCTAACATGTGACTCAATGACAGTTACTTAAACTCAGTGACAAATGCTTAAATGCAATGACAGTCGCTTTGTGTTTTCGTCTACGTTATACCTGTCGTGAGGCGACCTTCGTAGGTCAGTACTTGCGCTGTGTATGACACTCGATTGGGTGAGGAGCACGTATTATCATGTCTGCTTTTAATTGGTCAGCAGTTGCTTTTATCTTAGCCGCCATTGGGCTAGTTGTCTTTATGCTGGTTGTACCGCGTTTGCTTGGCGGCCGCTCTCAAGGCTCACAAAAAGAAGAAATATTTGAAGCGGGTGTTGTCGGATCTGGCAACGCCCGTATTCGTTTGTCTGCTAAATTCTATCTTGTAGCGATTTTCTTTGTTATTTTTGATTTAGAAGCGCTATATCTCTACGCTTACGCTGTTTCAGTACGAGAAGCTGGCTGGCTTGGTTTTGCCGCCGCTGCTACCTTTATCACTATCCTAATTATTGGTCTGATCTACGAGCTCAGCTTGGGTGCGATGAACTGGGCACCTGCAGATAAGCTACGCAAAAAAGTACGCTTGCATGCCGCTCCTGCTGGCTTTAATTTGGCAGACATTACCAAGTTTGATGGCGCTCACGAGTTGATGGTCGATCCTACCGGTAAGGTGCCAGCACAGTCATCAGGACAAATTAATGTCTCAAACAATATTGAGGCCAATCGCCGTCATCTACAAAACATTGATCATATCAATACGACAGGTAATGTGACCACTGTAGATTTTGCGACGTCGGCTCAACAAGACAAGACTGAGCGTTAGCACTAGCTGATGATTTTAGCTTGTAGCGTTTGTCACAATGGGCAGCAAGATATAATGATGGTAGTCGGTTTTATCAACGATCACCGATGATCAAGCATTTATGATTAGATACTCAATAATAAAAGTTATGGCGATAGCACAAGTAAGACGATTGCTACGCCAAACTTAATATGAAGGTTGTATGTTATGAAATACACATTAACAAAAGCCAACCCTGATGCAGATACCTATCCTGCACAGACCAGCCAAACGGTCAATGATCCTATCGAAGACGAAGTCAATAAAAACGTCTTTATGGGTCGCCTAGAAGATCTTGTTCATTCAACAGCAAACTGGGGGCGTAAGCACTCACTGTGGCCATTTAACTTTGGTACCTCTTGTTGTTATGTCGAATACGCCACTACCTTGACTGCGGTTCATGATTTGTCACGCTTTGGGGCAGAGGTTATCCGTGCGTCACCTCGTCAGGCCGATGTGATGATCGTCGCCGGTACCTGCTTCGTCAAGATGGCGCCTGTTATCCAGCGTCTCTATGAGCAGATGCTTGAGCCAAAATGGGTTATCTCTATGGGTGCCTGTGCCAACTCAGGCGGTATGTATGATATCTATTCAGTCGTACAAGGCGTGGATAAGATCATCCCTGTTGATGTCTATGTGCCAGGTTGTCCACCGCGCCCAGAAGCGTTGATTCAGGGTTTGATGTTACTGCAAGAATCCATCACTAAAGAGCGTCGTCCGTTAGGTGCTTATGTCAATGAGCAGGGTATCTATCAGCCGCAAATGACGCCTGAGCGTGACCGCAAGCAGGCTGATCGTATTGCTGTCAAAAACTTGCGCAGCCCAGACAGTATCTAAGTTCTAAACAGCATTTAGACTTGTAGCAATAGTTTCAATATTTTATGCGCTTATCATAGTTCGGTTATGATCAACATAGTTATGATTAATGAAGGAATACATCATTCATGGTCACGGTAGTCGAAAACACAGATCCTAGGATCAAGCCCGTCCCAGCAGTCATTACAGAGCTGGAGCAAAAGTACGCTGGTAAATTTGTTGTGCAGCACACTGTGGATGAGATCCCAACGGTTTGGGTGGCGCGTGCAGACTTATTAGACGTTCTCTTGTTCCTTCGCAAATTGCCCAAGCCCTATGTCATGCTATTTGATTTGTCGGCTATAGATGAGCGCTTGCGTCAGCATCGACAGGGTTTGCCTGACAGTGATTTTACCGTTTTTTACCATTTAATGTCGCTTGAGCGCAATAGTGATATACGTGTCAAAGTCGCACTGAGCGAAGACGATCTCAACGTGCCAAGCGCTACCAATATTTGGCCAAACGCCAACTGGTATGAGCGCGAAGTATGGGATATGTTCGGTATTGTCTTTAGCGGCCATCCGCATTTGACCCGTATTTTATTGCCAAAATACTGGGAAGGGCATCCACTGCGTAAAGAGTATCATGCACGTGCGACTGAGTTTACTCCGTATTTCTTGAACACGGCCAAGCAGCAATACGAGCAAGAAAACCTGCGTTTTGTCCCAGAAGAGTGGGGTATGAAGCGCTCAGGTCGCGATGAAGACTTTATGTTCTTGAACATCGGTCCTAACCATCCTTCTGCTCATGGTGCGTTTCGTTTGGTGCTACAGCTGGATGGCGAAGAAGTCGTTGATTGTATCCCTGATATCGGCTATCACCATCGCGGCGCCGAAAAGATGGCTGAGCGCCAAACGTGGCACTCATTCATTCCTTATACCGACCGTATTGATTATCTCGGCGGTGTAATGAATGAGCTGCCGTATATCATGTCGGTTGAAAAGCTTGCAGGAATTACGGTTCCACCTCGCGCCGAAACTATCCGTGTGATGATGAGTGAGTTTTTCCGAATCACCAACAACTTACTATACGTTGGTACGTTCATTCAGGATGCGGGTGGTATGACGCCTGTATTCTATATGTTTACCGATCGCCAAAAAGCCTATGACGTCATCGAAGCCGTGACAGGTTATCGTATGCATCCTGCTTGGTTCCGTATCGGTGGTACGGCGGCTGACTTGCCACGTGGTTGGCAGCGTTTGGTTCGTGAGTTCTTAGATTGGATGCCAAAACGCTTGGATGAGTATGTCAAAGCAGCATTACAGAACAGCGTACTCAAAGGCCGTACCCAAGGCGTCGCTCAATACAATGCCAAGCAAGCGTTGGCTTGGGGTGTGACAGGTGCGGGACTGCGTGCGACTGGTGTGGACTTTGATTTGCGTAAAGCACGTCCGTACATGGGCTATGAAAATTACGATTTTGAAGTACCCGTTGGTTACAACGGTGATGCGTATGATCGCTGTATGGTAAAAGTTGAAGAGATGCGCCAGTCATTACGTATCATTCGTCAATGTATGGACAACATGCCACAAGGCCCTTACAAAGCGGATCATCCACTCGCTGTACCACCGCCAAAAGACCGTACGCTCAATGATATTGAGACATTGATTAACCACTTCATCTCAGTATCTTGGGGTCCTGTGATGCCAGCGGGTGAGTGTACGACAATCGTCGAGGCGACCAAAGGTCTGAACAGTTATTACATCACCTCAGACAAAGCTACGATGAGCTATCGTACGCGTATTCGCACGCCAACATTTGCGCATATACAACAGATGCCATCGGTTATTAATGGGTCGCTCGTTTCTGACGCCATTATGTATCTGGCATCGATAGATATTGTGATGGCAGATTGTGATCGTTAAAGGTGCCAGTAAGTCTTAAAGAATAGTTGTTTATCAATATATTATTGCCTGATGGCACACCAAAATGCTGTTACTTGTCGATATAACACAGTTGCAATCAGACTGATATTGTCTAGTGATAGAGCAGGATGAGTGAGGAAAGATAGAAGATTATGAAAATTGTTTCCGACAAAATGCCAAAAGTAGATGTAGAGAGCATCCTCACCACTGAGGAAATTGCTGCCATTCATGAGTTTATGCATCATTATCCGCAAGCGCGTGCCGCCTCACTAGATGCACTCAAAATCGTGCAAAAGCGTAACGGCTGGGTTGATGACGCACAAGCGAATGCCATTGCCAATATTCTAGACATTCCGATGTCAGATATGGATGGGGTAGCGACTTTCTTTAACCGTATATATCGTCAGCCTGTTGGTCGTCATGTCATTCTCATTTGTGACTCTGTGGCGTGTTACTTGACAGGTTACGAGGCGCTATCAGCTGAGATTAGATCGCAGCTAGGTATTGAATATGGTCAGACGACTGCTGATGGTCGATTTACGTTACTACCAATTTGCTGCTTAGGAAACTGCGACAAAGGTCCTGCAGTACTGATTGACGAAGATACTTACGGCCCTGTCCAACCCTCCGAGGTCGCGCAACTATTGGAGATATACGCATGAGTTTAACGATTTCAGAGCAGATTGCTCGTCGCGGTCAAGGTCAAGCACCAAGCCAGCTAAATGCACAGCGTGTTCCAATCTATGGCGATAAAGCCACAGCGACTAGCGAAACTAAGCCATTAACGTGGCGTCTAGCGCACCATGACGCTGTGCTTGATTTGTCCACTTATGAATCTCTAAAAGGCTTTTCGGGTCTAAAAGAAGCGCTATCTAAATCGCCCAAAGACGTCGGCAATATGATTAAAGCTGCCAATGTGCGAGGTCGCGGCGGTGCAGGTTTTAACGCGGGTCTGAAATGGTCATTTATGTCACCGCCAGACGGTTTACCGCGCTACCTCATCTGTAATGCTGATGAGATGGAGCCAGGTACATTTAAAGACCGTTTGCTCATGGAGTGCTTACCGTTTCAGCTTATCGAAGGTATGCTCATTACTGCCCATGCTATCGGCGCGACTGACGGTTATATCTTTATTCGCGGTGAATATATCTTAGCGGCTGAGCGTTTGGTCGCTGCTATCGAAGAGTGCTTAGCCAATAATCTCATGGGCGATAACATTCTAGGTTCAGATTTTAGCTTTAACTTGCATGTGCATACGGGCGCTGGACGTTATATCTGCGGTGAAGAAACCGCACTGATTAACTGTCTAGAAGGCCGCCGTGCCAATCCACGTACCAAACCACCATTTCCACAAATATCTGGTGCATGGGGTCGACCAACTGTCGTCAATAACGTTGAAACGCTTTGCAATATGCCAGCGATTTTGAACCACGGCGTCGAGTGGTATCAGTCGTTATCTGAAATCAAAGGCAAAAGTAAAACGCCAGGCACCAAACTATTTGGCTGCTCAGGTTTAGTTAATGATCCAGGCCTATGGGAATTACCGTTTGGTTATACAGCTCGCGAAATCATTGAAGAGTTGGCGGGCGGTATGAAAGATGGTAAAACGCTGAAGGCTTGGCTACCGGGCGGTGCCTCGACTGACTTTTTGACCGCAGAACATTTGGATGTGGTGGTAGATTTTGACACCATTCAAAATGCGGGTAGCCGTATGGGTACAGGTCTGATTATGGTTGTTGATGAAGCACAAGACATGGTGCCGCTACTGCGTAATCTTGAAATTTTCTTTCAACGCGAATCTTGCGGTTGGTGTACACCATGCCGTGATGGTCTGCCTTGGGGCGTCAAACTGCTCACTGCCATCAATGATGGTGAAGGGCAAGTGGGCGATGTCGAAAAACTAGAAGGCCTGACGCGTGACTTATGGATTGGTAAGACATTCTGTGCGCATGCCCCAGGGGCGATGGAGCCACTAATGAGTGCGATTAAATATTTCCGTCCAGAGTTTGATCAAAAAATCGCGCAGGCGGTTGGTGTCGATGTTATTGATGCGGCAGCCAACCAACAGCCAGTAGCGAAATAAGGAGAGCGGCATGGCAGTCATACATATTGATGGAACCACTGTCGAAGTAGATAGCAGCGACAACTTACTACAAGCCTGCTTATCACTCGGCATTGATGTGCCGTATTTTTGTTATCACCCAGCCCTTGGCTCAGTAGGCTCGTGCCGTCAGTGCGCGGTCAAGCAATTCCAAAATAAAGATGACATGGAAGCGGGCAAAGGTCGTTTAGTGATGTCCTGTATGGTCGCTCCTGGCGATGATATGTACATCTCGGTCACTGATGATGAAGCCAAAGCATTCCGTAAGTCGATGGTTGAGCTACTCATGACCAACCATCCACATGACTGTCCAACTTGTGAAGAAGGTGGACATTGTCATTTGCAGGACATGACCTATATGTCAGGTCATAGCCGTCGTCGCTATCGCTTTACCAAACGCACGCACCACAACCAAGAACTTGGTCCATTCATCGCGCATGAGATGAACCGTTGTATCGCTTGCTATCGCTGTGTACGTTTTTATAAAGACTACGCGGGCGGCGAAGATTTGGGTGTTTATGGCTCAAACAATCGTGTTTATTTTGGCCGTGATAAAGACGGTCAGTTTGAAAGCGAATTTTCAGGTAACTTGACTGAAGTCTGCCCAACCGGTGTGTTTACTGATAAAACCCACTCCGATCGCTACAATCGTAAGTGGGACATGCAGTATGCGCCTAGCATCTGTCATGGCTGCTCAGCAGGTTGTAATATCTCGCCAGGTGAGCGTTATGGTGAATTGCGCCGTATCGAAAACCGCTATAACGGTGAGGTGAACCGTTACTTCTTATGTGACCGTGGTCGCTTTGGTTACGGCTACGTCAACCGCGCGGATCGTCCAACGCAAGCGCTTGAACGTATCAATGATAAGCATGTCAAAATCAATATCGACTATGCACTTGATGAAACCATCAAACGTATCAAAGATAAAAAAGTCATTGGTATTGGCTCACCGCGTGCCAGTCTAGAGACTAACTTTGCGTTAAAAAACCTCGTTGGCTTTGATAACTTTTCGACCGGTCTGAATCATCAGCAGCAGGCATTAGTCAATAAGTGTATCGAAGTGCTAAGAACCGAAGGTATCTATAACCCTAGCATGACCGATATCGAAACGCATGATGCGGTGCTCGTATTAGGTGAAGATATCACGCAAACTTCATCACGTGTCGCGCTGTCAGTACGTCAAGCGGCAAAAAATGAAGGTTTGAAAATGGCGGCGGCGCTGCAAACGCAACCTTGGCTTGCAGAACCTGTTAAGCGTATCGCTCAAGATGCGCTAAGCCCAGTCTATGTCATCGATGTAACGCAAACTAAGCTAGAAGATATCAGTAAAGTGAGTGTGGTGGCGACTCCCGAAGATATTATTAAACTTGGCTTTAAGGTTGCTGATGAGATTGCAAACCTTGCTGACGACCTGGCAGGAATAGCAGATCCGCAAGCGGCTGAGCAAGATGCCAGTATCGATACTGACGGTATGCAGGCATTGGCGCAGCAAATCGCTTATGACTTGATCCAAGCCGATAAGCCATTGGTTGTGTCAGGTAGTAGCCTGTCTTCTACCGCATTGATAGAAGCAGCGGCACAGATTACCCAAGCATTGACCCAAAAACGTGAGGCAATCAAAGCCACTGAGCAACAGCAGGTTGACGCCCATAATGCCAAAGTAAATGCAGCTCAAGCAGAAGCTGCTGATGATCAGCCTGAAGAAGATAAAGAGCTGTCAGCCAAACCGAACAAGCCTGAAACAGGTGTGGATACAGAAGTACAGGACGATATAGAACGCGAACCTGCTGAAAACCTTGAGCTGAAAGAAGTTAATACTAAATACCAAGCGCAAGCAGGTATTTACTTAACGGTTCCTGATGCCAATAGTATGGGTGTCTGTATGCTTGGTGGTCACTCGGTTGAAGAGTTACTTGCCACTGATTATGATGTGGTCGTGGTTGCAGAAAACCAGCTAACAGATGCTATCGATGCTACTAAGTTGACACAACTATTGACGGATAAGACGGTCATTGCGTTAGATCACCAGCTGCTTGATTGGCATAAAGACGTCGATATCGTATTGCCAGCGGCTAGCTTTGCAGAGGCGGATGGTACCCTAATATCTGCTGAAGGTCGTGCGCAACGCTTCTTCCAAGTTTATGATAATGAATACTACCATCCAATGAGTAGTATCAAAGAAGGCTGGCGCTGGATACATGCTGTCCACAGCAGCATTGAAGGTCGTGATGTTGACTGGACGCAATTAGATGACGTGATTAACGCTCTGATCGCAACGCACCCTAAACTTGCGGGTATCAAAGGTGCTGCGCCTGAAGCGGACTACCGTATTACCGGTCTTAAGATTGCGCGTCAGCCGCGTCGTTACTCAGGTCGTACCGCCATGCGTGCACCGATATCAGTACATGAGCCGATGCAGCCAAAAGATTTGGACACAGGTTTAACGTTCTCAATGGAAGGCTATAGCGGTAAAGAAACACCAAGCTCGATGATTCCTTTTGCCAGTGCAGCAGGGTGGAACTCACCGCAAGCGTGGAACAAATACCAAGATAAAGTCGGTGGCCATCTGAAAAATGGCGATCCAGGGGTGCGCTTGTTTGATTATTTAGAGCGCTTAGCGACGCGTCAGTACGTTGCGCCAGAGACTATGTCTGCAAACACCACTGATTTACAACAAGGCCAAGCCAAGCTGGTGCCGATCCATAACATCTATGCCAGCTCAATGATGGCGTCACGTAGTCCGCTCGTCGCAGAGCAACTACCTATTGCCACATGGCGTATCAGTATTGATGATGCCAAAGACTGGAATATCGCTACTGGTGACTACTTAGCGATTGAGATTGATAAGCAGCAAATTACTTTGCCAGTACAGTTGGTTGGTTATCTAGCAGAAGGCTGCATCGGCTATCCAGTCGGGCAGGTGAGTATCATTCACCCGACAATGCCAGCGTCGGTACGTAAAGTGGATGCACCAGTAACGATGATGGGTAGCATGGCTAACGATATGAATAACAATGTGGCTGTGCATATGAGCGCAGCACCGATCACGACACAGGAGGTGTAATATGCAAGTGACCCGTATTATCCCTGATGTGCCAAGATTTTTGGCCAATAGCATAAGCTTTGATGCTTGGTCTATTTTGTTTTTGGTAGGTCAATCGCTAGTTATCTTTTTAGTTGTGGTACTGGTTGCTGCAATGATGATTGTCTATGAGCGTCGCATGCTAGCCTTATGGCAAGACCGTTACGGTCCAAACCGCGTTGGTCCTTTTGGCTCATTGCAGCTCATTGCAGATATGCTCAAAATCTTCTTTAAAGAAGATTGGACGCCAAAATTTACCGATAAGTTTATGTTCACGTTGGCGCCTGCGGTTGCCATGTTTACCGCATTGGCCTCATTTGCCATTATTCCTATCTCGCCGACATTGGGCGTGGTTGATTGGGATATTGGTATTTTGTTTTTCTTTGCCATGGCAGGTATTGCGGTCTATGCTGTGATGTTCGGTGGTTGGGCATCTGCTAATAAATTCTCACTGCTTGGTGGTCTACGCTCTGCTGCACAGACCATCAGTTACGAAGTTTTTTTGGGCTTATCATTAATGGGTGTGGTGGCGCTGACAGGTTCATTTAACCTGCGCGCCATTGTTGAGTCACAAGCGGACGGCTGGTACATCATTCCGCAGTTTTTTGGCTTTTTGACCTTTGTGGTCGCTGGTGTGGCGGTAACGCACAGACATCCATTTGACCAACCAGAAGCCGAGCAAGAGCTTGCCGAAGGCTACCATGTCGAATATTCGGGCATGAAATTCGGTATGTTCTTCATTGGCGAGTATGTCAACGTTGTCTTGATTTCTGCCTTGATGACCTGTTTATTCTTTGGTGGTTGGCTGGCACCTTTTAATTTAGATATTCCATTTATTCCACCAGCTTTTTGGTTCATGATTAAAACGCTGTTCTTTATGACATTGTTTGTTTTGGCTCGAGGCTCACTCATGCGTCCGCGTTATGATCAGGTGATGAACTTTGGCTGGAAAGTATGTCTGCCCGTAACCTTGATCAATCTATTGATTACGGCTGCGGTCATTTTGATCTTTTCCCCAACGTTATAGTCATTACTAGTAGCCATCACTAGCCATCATTGATGAACTAGGGTAAAGCTGATAAGGATAATAATCCCATGTTTACTACCATAAAAAAGACCGTCATTGGTATATTTACCATTGTCCGCAGCATGTGGATGGTCAACAGTCATGCGCTTAGACCGCGTGACACCATTCTTTATCCTGAAGAACCGGTACCTGTGCCGCCACGTTTTCGTGGACGTATTGTCCTGACGCGTGATCCCGATGGAGACGAGCGCTGTGTCGCTTGCAACTTATGTGCTGTGGCCTGTCCGGTAGGCTGTATCTCATTACAAAAAGCCGAGCGCGACGATGGACGCTGGTATCCAGAGTTTTTCCGTATTAACTTTTCGCGCTGTATTTTTTGTGGACTATGTGAAGAGGCTTGTCCAACGACAGCCATCCAAATGACCCCAGATTTTGAATTGGGTGAATATAAGCGCCAAGATTTGGTCTATGAAAAAGAGCATTTGCTTATTTCAGGACCAGGTAAATACCCTGATTATAACTATTATCGTGTGACAGGTATGGCGGTAGCGGACAAACCAAAAGGCGCCGCGCAAAATGAAGCGGCACCGATTGATCTAAGGAGCTTGCTACCATGATGAATATTTTGAACCATCCTGAACTGGCTGGGTTTTATTCACTGGCGGCAGTGGCTATATTTGCCAGTTTGCGCGTCGTGACTCAGGCCAATCCAGTGCATGCTATTTTATCGATGATTGTGTCGTTATTGGCTATCGCAGGGATATTCTTTGTGTTAGGTGCGCCATTTGCTGGTGCGCTAGAGATTGTCGTCTATGCTGGTGCCATTATGGTGCTATTCGTCTTCGTTATCATGATGCTCAATTTGGGTATGAGTAATGACGAGCGCGAAGAGCGTTGGCTCGATGCGGGCACTTGGGCGATACCAACAGGATTGACGCTGATTATCGCAGTCGTGCTATACGCAATGATCGGTCTTAATCACGATGATGCAGTCATGATGGGCGGCACAACAATCTCTGCCAAAGCAGTGGGTACAGTATTATTTACCAAATACATTATGCTGGTTGAAGTGGCTGCATTGCTACTCTTGGCGGCACTGGTTGCAGCCTATCATTTGGGTAAAGAATCGATCGATGAAGAGATCGTTGGTAACGATAGCCAAGACTTTCAGCCGAGCGTGGGTAGTATTGAGTTGTACGATAATGACAGCACCCACACAGAGCATGACGCCGTACAAATGGCTAAGCCTTACGAATATAAAGATGTTGACCCGCATGACTACGTAGGCATGAAGGTTGATACGAAGGTAGGCATGAAAACAGGCAGTCAAGTAGGTGCGAACAAAGTCACGCGCAAGGAGTCAGACTAATGGTACTAGCAGCAAGCGTGGCACAAGATGTGTCAAACGTGCCGTTTGCCCACGAGGTGGCAGGCTTAGTACAGCCAGTTGCCGAGGCGCAGAACGTACTGGGTATGATACCCATGAGCAATGGATTGATTTTGGCAGGAATTTTATTTGCTATTGGTCTGTGCGGCGTCATGGTACGACGTAACTTTCTATTTATGCTCATGAGCCTTGAGATCATGATGAATGCGGCGGCATTGGCATTTGTAGTGGCGGGGAGTCGCTGGGTCGATCCAGACGGACAGATTATGTTTATCTTTATTTTGACCTTGGCTGCGGCCGAGGCGTCAATTGGTCTGGCAATATTATTGCGTTTTTATCATCAGCGTGGGCATCTCGATGTCGATAGCGCCAATGAGATGAAAGGATGATGTCATGAGTTTATTACCATTAACCTTTATATTTCCGCTCATTGGCTTTTTGATTCTAGCCTTTATGCGTGACAAATTATCAGAGACGGTCGCAGCGATTGTTGGCGTAGGTAGCATGCTGTTATCAGCACTATGCACGCTGGTGGTTAGCTATACCTTTTTGACCACCAATCCAGCAGGAACGGTCGTACAGGTTCCGCTGTGGACATGGTTCCAAGTGGGCGACTTTGCGCCAAACTTTGGATTGAGCTTTGATGGTCTTGCATTGACCATGACGGGCGTTATCACTGGCATTGGCTTTTTGATTCATCTATTTGCTTCTTGGTACATGAAAGGCGACACTGGGTTTGCCCGTTTTTTTAGCTATATGAATTTGTTCGTGGCTAGTATGTTGTTACTGGTGCTAGCAGACGACTTGTTTTTGCTTTATCTCGGTTGGGAAGGCGTGGGTATCTGCTCGTATCTATTGATTGGTTATTATTACCACGATAGAGCCAATGGTCTTGCGGCAATGAAAGCCTTTACCGTCACACGTGTCGGTGATGTGTTCTTAGCTTTTGGTTTGTTTTTATTATTCCGCGAGTTCGGTACGCTCAATATTCAAGAAATTATTACGCGTGCGCCGGAAGTGTTTGATATTAACAATCCAACGATGATGTTAACGACCATGATGTTGGTTGGCGGCGCGATGGGTAAATCAGCGCAGCTTCCACTACATACATGGCTTGCTGATGCGATGGCAGGTCCAACACCTGTATCAGCACTTATTCACGCTGCGACGATGGTAACGGCAGGGGTTTATCTGATTGCACGCTTGCATCCATTGTTCGAGCTGACACCAGGTATCTTATTGTACTGGGTTGGCGGCGTGGGTGCATTGACGCTGGTCGTTGCTGGATTCTGTGCACTTGCGCAAACAGACATCAAACGTATCCTTGCGTATTCAACTATGAGTCAAATCGGCTATATGTTTTTGGCGCTTGGTGTGGGTGCATGGCAAGGGGCAATCTTCCATCTAATGACCCATGCTTTTTTCAAAGCATTACTGTTCTTATCGTCAGGTGCGGTCATCCTTGCCGTACATCATGAGCAAGACATCTTTAAGATGGGCGGCCTGCGCAAAAAGATTCCATTGGTATTTTGGTGTTATCTCGTCGGTGGCGGTGCACTTGCTGCCATACCTTGGGTTACCGTTGGCTTTTATTCTAAAGAAGCGATTCTTTGGGAGACGTATGCGACGGGTCATTTAGTCTTATTCTATATGGGTGTATTCGGTGCTTTCTTAACCGCAATTTATACGTTCCGTATGATTTGGATTATATTCTTTGGTGAAGAAAAAACCCATGCCCATAAGCTATCAGGCGTATCGTACTGGTTGCCTTTGACGGTGTTGCTCGTGCTATCTACCGCTGTTGGTGCGTGGATTACACCGCCATTAGATGGCGTATTGCCAGAGAGCGTTGGTCATCTATTAGAAGTCGCAGGTGATGCACATGCCAAGCACACTGCAGAGTATATTGCGATGGGTGCGATGGCGGCAGGTTTGATATTGGCGGCACTATTATACGTCGTCAATAAAGGTCGTATGCTGACCAGCTTTAAACGCTCACGTATCGGCGGGGCGCTATATCACTGGTGTTACCACGGCCTAGGCTTTGATGCGCTGTATGATGTAATTTTTGTAAAACCCTTTTTGTTCATCGGCCGCTTACTTAAAGCCGACCCTATCGATAAAATGTGGTTAACATTACCTAAGCTGGCTTCAGTAGGTAACAAAGTATTGTCTGCGACGCAAACAGGGTCACTTCGAGGTTATGCTACAAGCTTTGGCTTGGGTATGGCTGTATTGCTGGTGCTGGTAATGATGACGGTGGTGTAAAAGATGATTGAGTTACAACAAACGTGGATGCTACCAGCATTAATCGCAATTCCCTTTATTGCAGGGTTGCTATGCTGGTTGGTAGAGCGATTTAATAAACGTCTGCCGCGCTGGATTGCCTTAATTGGTATGACATTGACCTTTGCGTTGTCATTGGTACTTTGGCAGCAGGGCGATTTTAGCGGTATGAGCAAGCAGGTCATTGCACCAGATGCGGCGGTGCCTTGGGTCGCTGAGTTCAGTGTGCCATGGATACCAAGCTTTGGTATTAGTTTCCATTTAGCATTAGATGGTTTGTCATTGATGATGGTGGCCTTAACAGGGTTGCTTGGTGTGGCAGCCGTTGCTTGTTCGTGGAATGAGATTCAACGCCGCGTTGGCTTTTTCCACCTGAACTTGCTATGGAGTTTGGGCGGCGTTATTGGTGTTTTCTTAGCCATTGACCTATTCTTATTCTTCTTCTTTTGGGAGATGATGCTGGTTCCGATCTACTTCTTGATCGCGATTTGGGGTCATGATGTGGTTGGCAAAACCAAAGAATATGCGGCTACCAAGTTCTTTATCTATACCCAAGCGTCTGGGCTTATCATGCTCATCGGTATTTTGGTATTGGTCATTATCAGCTACGCCCAAAAAGGGGTAGTGAGCTTTAACTATAATGATTTGCTCGGTACGTCTCTTGGCGGCTGGGAATACCCAATCATGCTGTGCTTCTTTATCGGCTTTGCGGTGAAGCTGCCAATTATTCCTTTCCACGGTTGGTTACCCGATGCGCATGCGCAGGCGCCAACAGCTGGTTCAGTAGATTTGGCAGGTGTTTTGATTAAAACTGCTGCGTATGGTTTGATTCGTTTTGTGTTGCCATTATTTCCAGTAGCGTCACAAGAGTTTGCACCGATAGCAATTACCTTGGGTACGATCGGTATCTTCTATGGCGCGTGGCTCGCCTTTATGCAGACCGATATGAAGCGTTTGCTCGCGTATACCAGTATCTCGCACATGGGTTTTGTGGTACTAGCAATTTATGCAGGCACGTTACTCAGCTTACAAGGTCTGATGATTCAGATGCTCGCGCACGGTCTTAGCTCAGCGGCATTATTCATTATGGCAGGACAGCTATACGAGCGTCTGCATACTCGTGATTTGACATTGATGGGTGGTATGTGGGGTCAGTTCCGTTACTACGCACCGATCCTGATGTTCTTCTGCGCTGCGTTATTGGGTATTCCAGGGACAGGTAATTTCATTGGCGAGTTCATGATTTTATTTGGCTCATTTGCTCAGTACCCTGTGTTTGTGGTGTTTGCAACATTCAGCTTGGTATTAGCGGGTCTGTACTCACTTATTTTGATTCATCGCGCTTTATTTGGTGAAAACAACATCGCCGCATTGGCAGAGCGAGAAACCAAGTCACATGGTCTACCTGTTCGTAAACTAAAAGATCTTGGCAAACGTGAGTTGTCACTACTACTAATGCTGGCGGCTGGTCTGGTATGGCTTGGACTATATCCACAGCCATTCCTTGATACGTCAAGTCATGCGATGCAGTGGATCAACAACGCATATATATACAGTCAAGTGACGCAGGTAGATGCATCGCAATTGCTTGATGTAATGGAGGCACGTTAAGTCATGAATGAGATTAAGATAAATGATTTGATAGGATTATTGCCTTACGCGCCGATCATTGCCGTGGTCATTACGGTACTCGTGGTGATGATTGCCCTCACTGTTAAACGCTCTCATATGGTCACTGGTACGATTACGGTGGTCGGTTTAAACATCGGTCTATTTACCTTATTAGGGCAAATGGCTGGTCTGATCGAGAGCGGTGCTATTGCGCCAAATGCTGAGCAGTTATTTGTTATTGATAACTTCGCTCAGTTTAATATGGTAGTGATTTTTGTCTGTGCCTTGGCTTGCTGTACGTTATCGTATGCATACCTCGCCAACCTCAAAGACAATAAAGAAGAGCTGTACTTGCTCATGTTGCTAGCGACCACTGGTGCACTACTAATGGTAAGCGCGCAGCACATGGCATCGTTCTTTATGAGTCTAGAGATGCTATCAGTACCGCTATATGGGATGCTGGCTTACACGTATATGCGTAACCAGTCGCTTGAGTCAGGACTGAAATATTTGGTGCTATCGGCGACCGCATCAGCGACGCTGCTGATGGGTATGGCCTTTATCTATGCAGAAGTAGGCTCGCTGGCATTTAAACCAATCAACATGGTACTGGGTAATTTATTTGAGTCGCCACTATTGATATTGGGCGCGGCGATGATGATGTTTGGTATCGCGTTTAAGCTCTCTGCAGCTCCCTTTCACATGTGGACACCCGATGTGTATGAAGGGGCGCCAGCACCTATCGCTACTTTCCTAGCATCTGTATCAAAAGTTGCCATGATGGCGCTAGCGGTTCGCTTCTTGATCGATACGGCATTATTAGCACTACCATCAGTACAAATGCTACTAATGGTAATGGCTACCTTGTCTATTTTAGTAGGTAACCTACTGGCAGTACGTCAAACCAGTCTCAAGCGTCTGCTCGGTTATTCTTCTATTGCCCATATGGGTTACGTGATGATCGTTATCGTCAGTATTGGCTCAGCTGCTGATAGTATCTCTAGTATGTATATGGCAGTTTATGCCTTTACCTCTATTGGTGCCTTTGGTGTTGTGACGTTGATGTCGAGTCCATACCGCTTATCTGGTGAAGCTGACGAGCTGACTCATTATCAGGGGTTATTCTGGCGTCGTCCAGTACTGACTGCTGTGATGACTATCATGATGTTGTCATTGGCTGGTATTCCACTAACGGCAGGCTTTATCACCAAGCTATTTGCTATCTTGGCTGCTGTACAAGGAACCAATTGGTTCTTGGCTGCGATGATTATTTTGGGTAGTGCGATTGGTCTATTCTACTACTTGCGCGTTTTACTCACGCTGTTCAAACGTCCTAAGCAGTTCATTGAGTTTGATGTCTCTGGACAATGGGGTATTCGTACCGGTGGTATCATGGTCATTGCAGTGACAGCGATTATTCTGTTCTTTGGTATCTTGCCGAACAGCATGATTGAGTGGGCAAGCTTGGCTCGTATTTGGTAGTATCAAGATTGAACAGTAGATAACCTTATCTACTGTTACGGTTAAAAAACCAAGATGCGCCCGCTTTATGATAAGCTTGGCGCATCTTTTTTTGCCTGCCTTCGCTTGCTGTTACTTACCTGGCGAGGGTCTCTGATAAAAATACAGCTTAACAAAGTATGAGTGACGAATAATTATGAGTGATAATATTCAAACGGTAACGGTACTTAGTAAGACTACCTGGACGCCCAATCTATTTAGTTTTACCGTCAGCCGTCCTGAAAGTTTTAAGTTCACAGCAGGGCAGTTTGTACGCTTAGGGGTCAATCCTAGTCAACTAAAATATTACCAAGAGCAGAATGACGCAAAGGATGCTGCTACCGATGCGGCATTGAATGAAGATATATTCCGTGCATATTCGATTGTGTCTTCGCCGTTTGATGAGGTACTAGAGTTTTTCTCTATTGTGATACCTGATGGTGCCTTTACATCGCAGTTGCAGCATTTACAAGTAGGCGATGAGCTCTTGCTTAACACCATGCCATTTGGGTTTTTGACGTTAGCACGTTATCAAAAACCTTTACCAAAGGATTTATGGTTACTTGCCACAGGTACGGGCCTTGCGCCATTTTTATCGATGCTACAAGATCTAAAGACGTGGGAAGACTACGAGCATATCGTACTGGCTTATAGCGCACGTTCTATAGAGGAGCTTGCTTACGTTGAGCAGATTGAGCGTTTGCAAGAAGACTTTGGCACGCTAGTTGATAACCCAGCAAAACTTATCTTTATCCCTATTGTCACAAGAGAGCCTGTCGAAGGGGCACTGTCAGAGCGTTTGCCTAAGTTATTGTTAGAGGGTACGTTACAAGCGAGTGCAGGGATCGATTTAGATATTGATACGACTCATGTCATGCTATGCGGAAACCCAGATATGGTAGAAGATACCAAGGAGACATTAAAGACATTAGGACTGGTGATGAATCGGCGCGGAGAAGGCAATATCGCTGTCGAAAACTACTGGTAGTCCTTCCCACAAAAAAACGCTGTATCTTCAAGGTTGTTAGCCCTTAGATACAGCGTTTTTTTTATGTATTGAGATCTTACCTTTAGCCTACTATTCTTGGCTAGGTTCCGTCGCATCGTCTATAGGATTTATCGGGCCTTGCATGATTTGAGGCTCGTCATCATCACCGATAATATCTTCGTTGTTTGTTGAGGCTAGCAGGTCACGATAGTTGATTTGAGCTTTCAAAACCATCTGATCTTCTTCGAGCTTACCGTAATTTACCTGCACCTTGTACAAAGCACCCATGATCTTTTTGTTGTTTTTTAGCCAGCGATTGATATCGAGGTAAATGACCTCGTCTTTTGGTCGCGCGATATTGACGTAAGAAAGGATAAAGCCCAGCGGGTCTTTTTTGAGGACACTATGATAAAACCAGATAGCAAGCTTGACGCCTTGGCGTTTGATAAAAGACTCACAGCGTAGGTTCAGTATGTCGGTATAGGTTTGTTGACCAAATACAAAGCGCTGAACGTTGCGATCAAGCTGTACATGGATCAAGCTAAAGTTACTGGCGATCTCAGCATATATACCGCCTGCATCAACCGTACAGTAAAGACGAAACCAGTCATTATGCATCTCAACACGTAGCTCTAGTATCGCTTTTACATTGTCAGTCACAAAACTTTGTAGCGCATCATTGACGTAGGTTTGTGCGATGGGTAAGGATATCTCGTCTTCGAGCTTTTCTGTGGTTCTGTTATAGATGTCTCGAACCGACTGGGCAATGCGATCCCAACCGTTGCCGAGTGACTCGTCAAAACGATAGCCGATATTCTCAAAGAACTCGTCAAAATTGTCTGAATTGTTTACGTTATCAAAGTCACTCAAACTTATTATCCTTACAATTATAGGGCTTATCATTCGATGGTTGGTACACAGCGTACTGGTATCAGGTATAAACAAAAACCTTGTATCAGATACCAGTAGACAATGATTTTGCACCGAATAATAGGGTGCTTAGCGTCACAGTGCTAAAACAGTATATAACAAATACAGTGGCTTCAAAATGGACACATGCGTTTTATGACAATTCATTTGATATCACAAGCCTTATATCTGTTTTATCATGACTTTGAGAGTGTGATTATTATTGAAATTAATATGGCTTATTGCTTGAACTGACAGTATTCAGTGAGAACGGTATCCAATGACAATAGTATCAAATGATAAGGTCAAAGAAATACCAGTGATGGTTAAGCTAGCGACATAATTCTATAAAAAAAGCGAAAAAGGACTCCACCCGGCATTAGGGTGTAGGTGAGTTTCGCTTAGTGTTTATTATATATGCATAAAAATTATATACTGAAATAAGCTATAATAAATTGCACAACTGACATTAAAATAAATAAAATGAATTGGTATTATGAAAATCAACAAAGCGTATAAATTTAGGCTTGAGCCTAATGCAGAGCAGGAGATTATTTTAAATAATCTTGTCGGTTCTGCACGTTTTGTCTGGAATCAAATGCTAGCGATCTCATTTGAGATGTTTGCTGAAGATGAGTTTATCAATGCCACCAACCTTGTTAATAAAATCATGGATCTAAAGAATAATCCTGATTTCGAGTTCTTAAAAACCCATTCTAATGCCGTCTCTTTACAACAAAAAGTACGTGATCTGGCATCGGCTTGGTCGCGTTTCTTTGATCCTAAAGCACATGCCAGATTAAAAGAAAATAAAAAGAAACCAAGAAAACCCAAGTTTTTTAAACTGGCGGATGGCACAGAGATTCAACGACGACCATTGATGCCACAATTTAAGCGCAAATCCGATGGCTGCGACTCAATTCGCTTGGTGCAGTTTGACAAATACTGCCGTGTTGAGGGCAATCGAGTAAAACTGCCTAATGGTGTGGGCCTAGTGACGTTTAGGAAATCGCAAGACATTATTGGCACGATTAAAAACGTCACCATCAGCAAAAAGTCAGGGCACTGGTACGTGTCGTTTGGCACAGAGCGCAAACTGACTGAGAACCCTCGTCACCCCTCTAAAAGCGCCATTGGCCTGGATATGGGTATCAGCAAACTACTGATCACTTCAAATGGTGATGTCATCAAACCGAAAAACAGTTTTAAAACTAATCAACTCAAACTTGCCAAATTGCAACGAGGACTGGCAAAGAAAGTAAAATTCAGTGAGAACTGGAAAAAGCAAAACCGCAAGATTCAAAAGCTCCACAGCCACATTGCCAATATTCGCCATGACTACTTGCATAAAATCACTACCCGCATCAGCAAAAACCACGCCATGATCGCTTGTGAGGACTTAAAAGTAGCCAATATGTCGAGATCAGCTAGTGGTACGGTGGAGAATAAAGGTCGTCAGGTCAAAGCCAAGTCAGGATTGAATAAATCCATCCTAGATCAAGGCTGGGGCATGATGGTCAATATGCTTGAGTACAAGCAGCAATGGCAAGGCGGCTTACTGATTAAGGTAAATCCACGCTACACCAGTCAGACCTGTTTTAAATGCAAGCATATCGCCAAGGAAAACAGACAAACTCAGTCTAAATTTGAGTGCGTCAAATGTAGGTATGTTGCGAACGCAGATATTAATGCGGCTCGTAATATATTAGCGGCAGGACATGCCGTATTGTCTGCGGAGGGAGGATGCAGTAAAGGTCGCCCGTTGAAACAGAAAACTTGCGATTTTCGTGAGAAGGTCGCCTAAGAGCATCTGCTTTTAGAATCCCCCACTTGAGCTTCGCGAAAGTGGTGGGAGTATGTCAAGTCATGTTATGATAGCGCCAACATATATCGTGCCTGTCGTTATAGTGCTCGTATCGTACTCATTGCGAAGTGCGGTTGCTGATACGCGGCATTCATAAGCTGAGACCTACTGTGGCCTATATCAAAGACTCACAAAGCTATCATTTTTCAGCGCAACCTCCAAAGCGTGATGTGAGCTTACCTGTGGCAGTCGTTATTGCGGTCGCTATACACGTGTTGATTATTTTTGGTATCAGCTTTTCAATGGGTAAAGACCCTGCAGCAATGATGCAAGATGTCGCAAAGGCATTGACCGATAATATGCAACCAAATGAAGACGCTCAATTTATTGCCAATGCCTCACAAGTAGGGGGTGGCACCGTAGAAGAGCAGCTTAGACAAGAGAACGACCAAATAAGCCCATTATCTGCTGCGCAAATGAGCGAGACGCAAGACGTCATTAATTTACAGCGTCAAGTACGACAGCAGCGCTATCAAGAGAGCTATCTGCGCACCACGTTGAGTTGGCGGCAGGCGAGCGTAGAGTCGGATAATGACAGTAAACAAGCACAAGACGACCTAATGGCACAAGAGGAGCGTCTGCGTAAGCAAATTGCTACCTTGGAGGCACAGTTGTCTCAGCGTCAGCAAGTCTATGCGACCAAATCCAAAGTGGTGACGATGGATAGTAATTCGACCACGCGCGGGGCGGCAGCAGATTATATCAATACTTTTCGTGAACACGTCGAGCGCGTCGGTAACTTGCATTATCCTGTGCAAGCGCGGGCGCAAGGTATCACAGGCGAAGTACGGCTGATGGTTATCATCAGTAGCAATGGCAATATTAAGGCTATTCGCCTTCTTGAAAGCTCAAACTCGACGATACTGGATGAAGCGGCCAAGCAATCAGTCAGGCAGGCAGCACCCTTTGGACCATTTACCAAAGATATGCGTGATATCGTTGAGCTGCGCCTGATACGTACTTATCGCTATAGCGACACAGTAGACGTCACGTACTAAGGCTAGAGAAAGTAAGTAACACGATAAGCGAACATAAAATAGCAATGAATGCGTCATACTATTTTGGTAGAAATCACTGCTTGGCGAAAATCATTGTTTGACCAAAATCACCGTTTAACGATGATCATTGCAAATAAGATTATTGCCAGTAACAAATACCCAAACTTATAACACACCGCTATAAAATAAAGAGTCAGTATGGAATTTTTAGGTTTTACCATAGATATTGCCGAACTCACCAGCCATGCCTTAGAAATTGTCATTAAGGTTGCTTTAGCAATAATTATATTCATTGTGGGACGTTGGCTTGCCAAAAAGGCAGTCGCGTTTTCTGATCGTCTAATGGCGCGCAGCCATCTGGACGCGACGGTCGCCAGCTTTTTAAGTCGTCTTCTATACGGTTTGCTACTAGTCGTGGTGGTCTTAGCTGCCCTCAGCAAAGTTGGCGTGCAAACCACATCGGTCGTTGCTATTTTGGGTGGTGCTGCGGTTGCCGTTGGTCTGTCATTAAAGGATCAGCTGTCAAACTTCGCTGCTGGGATTATGATTGTGACGTTTCGCCCGTTTGTGCGCGGTGATTATGTGCAGATCAGTAGCTATACGGGTACAGTGACAGAGATTAGCTTGGTCAATACTCATCTAACGACGATCAATAATCACGATATCATTATCCCAAATAGTGACATCACAACATCACCAGTAGTGAACTATACTGCATTGCCCAATCGCCGTGTCGATATCACAGTTGGTATTGGCTATGATGCTGATATCAAAACAGCCAAAGATCTGATGCTAAGCCTAGCCAGAAACAACCCGCTGTCTTTTACCGACCCTGAGCCCATTGTACGAGTGACCAATCTAGGCGACAACTCAGTTGATTTGACACTGAACGTCTGGACCACCAACGATGACTGGTGGTCGATGCAGTGCCAATTGCTTGAACAATTCAAGCACGCACTAGATGATGAGAAGATTGAAATTCCATTCCCGCAGCGTAGCGTCCATGTCAAAGGTTTGGATCATATGATCAATCAAATGGGTCAAGCACAGAAGCTACCATTGGCTAAAGACTAATTGATAAAAACAGCTGTGTTAGATATAAGGATTTGGAAGGTTTAGACTTGCCAAAATCTCAATTTCAAAGTATTCCATCTCCTCTTGCTCAGCTTGTCCAAGCTCATGATCAAACCCTAGTAAATGCAGCATACCGTGCACCAATAGATGGCTAATGTGCTGTGCTAGGGTTTTGTCTTGCTCTTGCGCCTCACGCACCATTACTTCATGACAGATAATAAGCTCACCAAGAGGCAACGTTGGCATTAATTGTATAATAGCAGCAGGCAACTCACTTGGATAAGACAAAATATTGGTCGCGTAGTCTTTACCACGTGCTTCTAAATTTAGAGCGCGTCCCTCAATATCATCAGTAATATATAAGTCCAATGCTTTAGATTTTTCTTGCCACAGCTCGGTATCTATATCCGAAAAATAAGGTAACGTCAGACCTTTACCGACACGCTCATCGATATAATCCAAAGCTGCTTTCATCACAGACAGTAAATGAGTACGATCATAAAACGTATCCAATACCTCATCACTGATGCTATCGGCTGCATTGATATCAAGTGCTGCGAGTTCCGCATCATGACTCATAGCATTACTAGCAATATCAGTATCATCGATATAGATGTTATCAACATTGGCACCATCAATATTAGTATTGTCATATTGGCTCATATCATTATCCTTTTTATTGTATATGGTCGCATGTAAACAGCTGCACTATATTTTAGACGATATTTTAAATATAGTGCTATTCAAGATAGTGCTATTCAAGATAGTGGCATCTGAAATAGCAATATTGCTAGAGAGACGCGTTAGTTAGTGCTTCACTCATCTAATTGGCTTATTATTGACCACACCATGAAGGCGACTACCGCTAAGTTGTGAGCAGGCAATGGTTAAAAAGTGAGACTACATTTAGAGCAGGCTAAACCTATACAAAATTAAGTAATGCATGGTAAGAAAAAACCGGACTACCCTGAGTAATCCGGTCTTTGTTCAAAACAAGCTTTTGAAAAATATCTTTATAGTTTGGCAGCCACGTTAGCCACAGCTTGTCTACGCTCTTGCTCTTTAATGCGTTCAAACTTACGCTTTTCTTCTAGAGCCATTTGCTCTTCATCGAACACGTCATAAGCTTCAACGATCTGTTGTACCAACTGATGGCGTACTACATCTTTTGAGTCAAACTTGGTGATATGAATCTCTTCGATGTCTTTTAAGATATCCATCGCTTGTGCCAAACCTGATTTATGACCGCGTGGCAAATCGACCTGAGTGATGTCACCAGTAATCACCGCACGTGAGCCAAAGCCGAGACGCGTCAAAAACATTTTCATCTGTTCAGGCGTTGTGTTCTGTGCTTCATCCAAAATGACAAATGAGTTATTGAGCGTACGACCACGCATATAGGCGAGCGGCGCGATCTCGATAATTTGACGCTCGATCATTTTACCGACTTTCTCAAAACCTATCATCTCATAAAGCGCGTCATATAACGGGCGCAAATACGGATCAATCTTTTGCGTCAAATCACCTGGCAAGAAACCCAATTTTTCACCGGCTTCTACGGCTGGGCGTACGAGCAAGATACGCTCGATCTCGTTGCGCTCAATCATATCCACCGCACAAGCGACCGCAAGATAGGTCTTACCAGTACCAGCAGGCCCGATACCGAACGACACATCAGAGCTCAAGACGTTTTTTACATAGCGCTGCTGGTTGCCACCGCGCGGAATGATACGGCCTTTACGTGTGCGTAAGCTGATGGGCGTAAACTCGCTTGCCTCATCTAAATCGTCTCCATCTTCGATATCATTATCATCGTCCTCATTATCCATATCTTCATCGCGTGAGATGCTCGATTGGATCATCAGGTGCAGCTCTTCTGCGCTGATATCTTTAGTGTTTTGGGCTTCATCTACCATTTTGTAGATGATACGCTCACCGCGTTCAACAGCGGTCACATCGCCACTCAAACAAAAATCACCTTGGCGTTGCATGATTTTGATATCGAGGCGTTCTTGAATATATTTCATGTGGTTATTGTATTCACCTAGCACGGTTTTGAGCTGTGCTGGCGTTAGAGATTCAAACTTTATACGGCGGCTCATGGTATCAGTCAAGCGATTATCCTTGTATTGTGTGCCCGGCGCTATAGTCTAGCGTTGCATGCGTCACGGGTTTCAGAGATAAAATAGTTAGTAGCGTTGTTGTGTTTTAAGTGATAAGTGTTTCAAATGACAAATGGTTTTTAGATGGTCAGGGTAACGGTAATTTTGTTATTGATGTTGTGGAAAATAATAAATAAAAGTCTTGCCTTCATTATGGTAGAGAATTTTTAAAATTCAAGCCATACATTGAGTAGATAGCGTTGTTTTTGTATGTGGATTGCAATATCGGTACAGGCAACCTTTATCAACTGTTTTAGGTTGAACCAAAGTACAGATTAATCTAGGTTTCTTTGGCTTTATGGATCTTTTTTTTGTGATTATAAACCTTGTGCTTGAGGGGAGTAGATAAACGATTTGTCTACGGTTTAGCTCACGGCATAATAAAGAATCTGTGGTAATCTATGAACGATATTACAGCGCTTTACGATTGAGTCAAAAGCGGCCTTTATCAGATAAAGGTTATCCAATAAAACGGCTATCAATCACTAAAGATAGGCAAGCTCAAAAATTATAATAGGAACAATAACGATGCAAGAGACTGATTCACATTTATCTAATTCTAAAAACGGGTCTAATAACAAGAAGGCAATTACCGAGCAGCAAGTGCTTATCGTTGGTGGCGGTCACGTGGGTCTGTCCTTTGCCTTACTATTGGCGAATCACGGCATCGCTAGCACATTACTAGAAAAAAACTGCTATCCAACGATCAGTCCGACCGATGACCGTACGCGCAGTCATTATTTGGACAGTCGCAATACAGCGTTGTCACGACGCACGGTACAGATCTATCAAGAGATTGGACTGTGGGATGACCTGCAAAGCCATGCGTGCCGAATTGATAGCGTGCAAATTAGTGAGCAAGGTAGCTTTGGTCGCGCGCAGCTGAATAAAGCGGAAGAGAAAGTAGAGTCTTTTGGACAAGTGATTGAGAACGCGTGGCTTGGACGTAAGCTTTTATTAGCCGCGCAGCAGTCGCCACTCGTTACTTTGATTGATAATGCCAGTGTCAATGCAGTAACCCAACAAGTAGATGGTGTGACGCTGAGCTTTAGTGATGAAAGCAATGCGGAACACGAGCAGCAACTACAAGCCAGCGTATTAGTCGCTTGTGATGGACGAGATTCTACGGTACGTCCACTATTGAATATTGGCACCACGACCTATGACTATCAGCAAACGGCTATCGTTGGCGTGGTAGAGACGGATAAGCCGCACGAGCATGTCGCAATTGAGCGTTTTAGCCCAGCAGGTCCACTGGCTGTACTGCCGCTGACGGATCCAGAGGGCGATGGCAATGACGGATATCAACAAGGCTATAGACGATCTGTGGTATGGGTATGTCCAACAGGCGAAGAAAACAAATATCTAGAAGACGATGCGCATTTCTTGCAGACGTTACAGCAGGCATTTGGGCAGCGCGCGGGCACGTTTGTCGCTGCTGGTCGCCGCGGCGCGTATCCATTGTCTCGCGTATTAGCAGACAAGCAAGTCGAGGGTCGCTGCGTGATTATGGGCAATGCCGCTCACACTTTGCATCCTGTCGCGGGTCAAGGGTTCAATTTGTGTATGCGAGATGCCCATGTATTGGCGCAAATGATGAGTTCACAAGTGCTCAAAGGCGAAGACATCGGTAATGCACAATTACTACAGCGTTATGAAAAAGCACGTCAGACCGATCAAAAACGAGTGATTCGCTTTTGTGATGCCGTAGTACATGGCTTTACCCATCCCAATTTAGCTATTAAGCTGGCACGAAATATGGCATTGTTGGCCTTTGATAAATTGCCAAATATCAAGCCATTGATTGCGACCTACGCGATGGGTTTAAAGTCATAGCGCTATAGTTAATCCTCTTTAAAAGAGTGACAGCGTTAACCTCGCTTGAAGTATTGCCTATACATCTGCACTCGGTTGCCTTGTCTCTCTTTTGAACTGAATCAACTATATGTAATTGAGACTGATAATAAGCATTCTAATATCGAGCAATATTGAGAGACACCTTATGAGAAACAATCATACCCTAATTATCGGTGGCGGTATCGTTGGCGCGACGCTTGCGCTAAAGCTAGCACAGGATAAAATGCCAGTGACCTTGGTTGATGCCTGTCCTGCGCGCGATGAGTCAGCGTGGCAAGCGGTGCTGAGCAAACGTGACGCGCGTGTCTATGCGCTCAGTCTGGCGAGTATTAACCTGCTCAAAGAGATTGGCGCGTGGCAACACATTGCCATCTCCAAGCGTAAAGCGGATTACTCACAGATGCAGGTATGGCAACTCAACGGCATGGGCGAGCTATTATTTGGTAATAGCCATGACCAAAGCGCTGCGCCTGAGATACTCGGTAGTATGGTGGAGCCCGCGGTTATTGAACACGCCTTATGGCAGCGTTTGCATGAAGCGGATATCAGCGAGTATCTGACGGTTATCGCTGGGCACAAAGTTGTCAATATGGACTGGCTAGGTGCGCAGCAAGGCTACCGTGTGACGTTAGATAATGGTACAGCGATTGATGCGCGTCTCTTGGTTGGGGCTGATGGGCGTGGCTCATTTGTCCGCCAGCAAGCAGGGATTGGGGTCGATACGCTTGATTATAATCAAACCGCGATTTGCTGTGCGATTCAGACCGAAAAGCCACATCAAGCGACTGCTCGTCAAGCCATGTTGCCGACTGGCACGCTAGCGCTCTTGCCGTTAGCGGATATCACTGAGACTGATAAATCAAACCCGCAACATTGGCAATCGATCGTATGGACATTGCCGCGCAATCAGGCATTGGCATTGATAGCAGAAGACGACCGCTTTATCGCGGACAAACTTGCGGCTGCGAGCCATTACGAGCTGGGTGCTATCACGCAGATTGAGTCCATTGCTAGTTTTCCTTTAGCAGCACAGCAAGCAAAGAGTTATGTGGCTGATAACTTGGTACTCATTGGCGATGCCGCTCATGGCGTACATCCACTGGCAGGCCAAGGGTTGAACCTCGGTATGCTCGATGTAAAAGTATTGTGTGAGCAGCTAGCGCATGACTTTACCCGTAGTGGTGGCACGCTGTGGGGCAGCAACCAAACACTGCGTCATTATGAACGTTCGCGTCGTCCGCATAATAGCCTGATGATGCATAGCTTCTCGGCACTCAACTGGTTGTTTGCAGGGTCGCTTGCCCAAGTGCGCCCTGTACAGCAGATCCGTAATGAAGGCATGTACCGCGTCGGCAAAATCAAGCCATTGATGCGCTTGTTTGCGAAGCAGGCGAGTGGGGTTTAGGATTTGACTTAGGGATGAGTAAGGTATGAATATTAAATTATCGATGATAGCGACAGGTTTGATAAGTGTATTGATACTGACAGGTTGTCAGACGCCGTTAAAAAGCACTGCGCTCAATCAAAGTATTGAAGAACCGCCTATTACGTTAGTACCAGACATCCCGGATTCAGATGGGGATGGCGTACTTGATGATATAGACGAGTGTCCTGAAACGTCAAAACATACGGTAGTCGATGTGAAAGGTTGTACAGTAGTAATTGAGGGAGGTGAAGCACTTGAAATGGAGTTTAGTGGATTTTTTCCATCTATGAGCAGCCAGTTACCTAATATTTATGATATTGAGTTTGGAAAAATTGAAGAAAAACTCAGTGAGTATCCAGAAGCAACAGTGTTTATTTTTGGTCATGTTGCATCAAGTGAAATAGATGAGGATGTTTTAGCAAACTTTGGATTTGAGTCCTTACCTCGTCATCGGGCGCTTATCGTCAAAAATATGTTGGTATTAGAACATGGTATTGCTACTGCGCGTATCCATACTTATGACTGCTCAAATAAATTATTAGTTAACGACAACGCTTATATAGATCCTAATTTTAAAGCGCTCAATCTAAAAAATATTGAATCAAAACAGCGCCGCGTAGCTTTAATGGCAAGTAGTGAAGTAAGTGACTTAAAGAACTTAGACTATATCTCTTATCAGAGAAAGTATGGGAAATACGCAAAACATTGTGATCCGTTTGAATAAGAATTGATTATGAGTAACTATCCCAACGCTGAAAAGAACACCATCAATACGGGCGAGATAATATTAATCAAAAAGCCAAAACTGATTGCCAGTGGTACAACCTTTAGACCACCAGATTGCTGAATAATAGGCAAGGTAAAATCTAAGCTGGTCGCACCGCCGAGACCTACCGCAGCAGAAGGATATTTGCGCATAAATACAGGAATGAATAGCAGCGCAAAGAACTCGCGTACCAAATCATTAAATAGCGCGACACTGCCCCATACCGCGCCGTAAGCATCGGTCATGACAATCGCTGATAACGAATACCAACCGAACCCTGACGCCATTGCCAAGCCTTTCGTCCATGACACATCTGTGAATAGTAAGGCAAACACAAGCCCACCAACCAACACCGACAGCGTAAAGATAATGCTCATCTCGACGCCGCGTTTGTTGAGCATGACTTCTTTTAAGGTAATGCCTGAGCCTTTTAAGCCAATACCGACCAACAAAATCAAAATCATCAGCATGACGGTCATAGAGTTTTCAGGTGGCATATAATCAGCAGGTAAGAAAAAGCCAATCACCATCCCAATCACCACGCAGACGACCTGTAATAGGCTGCCCCGAATACTGACACGATGTTCTTTAGATTTGACGCTTGGTTTTTTGGCCTGCCACGGTCGTATATGGTCAAACACCATCAGTGCGAAAAGCCCCGTACCAATTGTGAGTATTGATAGAACAGTAACATATAGGGCAATTTCGCCAACTTGATTGCCTAAGCCTTCTACCTGCGACAGTTCAACGCCGATCAGTGCCAAGATGAGATATACCAAATAAGACAAGCCCATATCGGCAAGTCTGGTCAGAGTTGGGTTGGCAGGAATGGCAAAGCCAATAAACATTGGCATCAATACCAAAACGAGGGTAATCAAGCTTTGCATTGTAGGGAACTCGCAGCATTTTAACAGGGTGTTTTTGACAAGCTTGCGATTGTACCATAACACCGAAATAATGCTGAAAATACATCCCTAAAATCATATTGACCATACCTTTCAGTATGGTCTTTTGGACTGGCTTAATCGATTTCTACTAGCACGTGACTTTTTTCAGGCAGACAGTGTTTGGGCAAGCTATGCTCTGGCAGGCAGTTATCGCTTTTAAGAGGCTGCGTGGATCCCGCAAAATAACTGAATTGATCATAAGCTAGGTCATGCTGTGGCTCCACAACGCTAGTAAGAGGGGCAGTCGCTAGGTTTGGATAGTCCTGTCTGTAATGACCACCGCGACTCTCAAAGCGCTGATAGGCCGACTGGATAATTAAGGTTGCTAATGTGAGTTGTCTTTCTAGTTGAAAGTATGACAACTCATTGGCAGTAGTAGGGCTACTCGCATTATTTGTGCCAAGCTGGCTCACCTTTGACTTTGTACTCCAATGTTGCCACTCTTGTATTTGTTGCAACGCTTGCTCTAATTGCTCGGCGCTGCGAGTGATACCCATATTAGCAGTCATCAGCGTTTTTAATGCTGTAGTTATGGTTGCAATATCAGTGTGAATATCAGGGGTGAGCGATTCATGGGTAAGCTCATAGTGATATGCTGATGATACAGATGCCGGCAGCATCACAGACTGCGTATCCCTAAGCACTGGCGCTGACCATGCACTAAGGTATGATTGTGTTAACTCATCACATGATGCGCGATCGAACGTAGCCATTTTTGTTAAGTCTTCTAGGTTCTGCAAGTTGTCTAAACGCTCTAGATAATGCGGTAGGTTGGCTGCGATATTACGGCCAACTACCACACACTCTAGTAGGGAGTTGCTTGCCAAACGGTTGGCGCCATGCAGTCCTGTATAAGCCACCTCACCAGCCGCATAAAGTCCTGGCAAATCCGTTAACCCTTTGGCATCAGTCACCACACCGCCACAGCTATAATGTGCCGTTGGCGCAACTGGGATAGGGTCGGTAGTCATATCGATACCATGTGCCAGCAGGGTCTTATAAATCTGCGGGAAATGTGCTTTTACGAAGTCTGCGGGCAAGTGACTGACATCAAGATGTACATAACCAAGTCCATTGCTATCAATCTGCGTGGCTATCGCGCGAGCAACGATGTCTCGCGGTGCTAACTCCGCCCGTGCGTCTATATCCAGCATAAAACGCACGCCTGTTTGCGGACAGTATAATCGTCCACCTTCTCCTCGTAGTGCTTCAGATATCAAAAAGCTACTGTCGCCCAGTGCTAATCCAGTTGGATGAAACTGGATGAACTCCAAATTCGCCAAACGGCAGCCCGCTTGCCACGCCATCATCACGCCATCGCCGACACAGACATTGGGTGCGCTTGCCCGCTTAAACAGTTGACCTAGTCCACCGCTGGCTAGTACGACTGTACGACTTTGAAAGGTAAGTTGAAGCGCCTGTTTATGATCGAATACAAGTGCGCCTTGGCAGTGCTTGGCACCATAGCCACCGAGGTATTGAGTATCAGCTATAGGCGATGTGAGTAACTCTAGAGCCTCGTGATAAGGCAATATAGTAATATTGGTCGCAGACTGTGCTTTTAGGATCAAGGTGTCCATCACGTGCCTGCCAGTCGCATCATCTGCATGGGCGACGCGTCTACAGCCATGCCCGCCTTCTTTTGTTAAATGCAACTCGCTGGTCTGTAACTGAGAGAAGTCCTGCGCGTTTATGTTATCCGAAGCTTTAGATGAGTTCTGAGTAAAAGGCACGCCTTGCGCGCATAACCACTGAACCGCCTGCTGTCCAGCACCCAAAATGCTGGCAGTATTGTCAGCCGTGCACAGTCCTGCACCAGCCACTAAGGTATCGGCGATATGGTCACTGACAGAGTCATCCTTGTCTAAGCTGGCGGCAATACCACCTTGAGCATAGTGACTTGAGCAAACCTCAAGCGCTGCTTTACTCAAAACGGTAACATGCAGTGATGTAGGTAGGGATAGTGCAGTGCTCAAACCTGCCAATCCAGCACCAATAACAAGGACGTCAGTTTTTACAATCGTGTTCATATTACTGTTACTCCCATTATTATCAGGTTTAATAGTGCTGGCATGGTTGGCTGAGTGCTGCTTATTCATATTATGCTGCTCCAACATTAGCGAACAGTGTACGGTCTTTGACAATGTCGCCACTGGCAGCGACGTTTTGTTTTTGTGCTTCAGCAAAATCAAGCATACGCTGCAAAGGTTTTTTGGCGGCGATTGCCAGCTCAGGTGTCATCAACACCTCACCGCTGTTATTTGTTAAGCATTGTTCGATACCTTTTAGACCATTCATCGCCATCCAAGGACAAAACGCACAGCTCTTACAGCTGGCGCTCTCACCAGCAGTAGGCGCTGCCAAAAAGCGTTTGTTTGGTGAGCGTTTTTGCATTTCATGCAATATGCCTAAGTCAGTGGCAACGATAAAGGTATCAGCGTCCATCTCGTAAGTTGACTTTAACAATTTACTGGTTGAGCCTACCACGTCAGCGAGTGCAACCACGCTATCAGGTGACTCAGGATGAACCAGTACTTTGGCCTCTGGATGCTCTGCTTTTAATTGCTCAAGCTCGGTAGCTTTAAATTCATTGTGTACAAGGCAAGAACCCTGCCACAGCAACATATCTGCGCCCGTCTCTCGAGCAATGTATTTGCCCAAATGCCGGTCAGGTCCCCAAATGATGGGCTCACCTTGCGCATGCAGATGACGGATAATTTCGATACCCACAGATGAGGTCACTACCCAGTCAGCTCTTGCTTTCACCGCGGCACTGGTATTGGCATAGACAACGACCGTACGCTCAGGATGCGCGTCACAAAATGCCGAAAACTCATCAGCAGGACAGCCCAAATCTAGAGAGCATTCCGCCTCTAGATCTGGCATAAGCACCGTTTTTTCCATACTTAATATCTTTGCCGATTCGCCCATAAAGCGCACTCCAGCGACGACCAAGGTCTGGGCGCTATGGGCTTGTCCAAAACGTGCCATCTCAAGTGAGTCACCGACACAACCACCCGTCGCCAATGCTAAGTCTTGGATAAAAGGATCAACGTAGTAGTGTGCGACTAATACAGCATTGTTATTTTTCAATAATTTTTTAATGTTTTCTTCGACCACAAGGCGTTCAGCACGAGGCAAATCTGCTGGCATCTTAGCTTTAGCATATTCGATGCTCATCTGAGTAGCGATACGGTTGTCGGTACTCATAATGGGTGCGTCGTAAGGGTAAATTTTCATAATGGCGACCTCTATTGGTACGATAATGATAAATGTATGTGTCAAAAATTCAGATAATTTATAATTAAAAATAATTGAGTTAACTTAATTATGCTCATTTTGAGCATAATTACAAGTGTTTTTTGTATACGGATGGATATACATAAGCTGTTTAGGCGCTCCTAATTCATATATTTTGGTGATTTTTATCAAACGATGCTGATGCATTATGTTTACAACGGCGGTCTATGATAGTGTCAGTTTCACGCTATAATATTCTGGATCCGCGTTATACTGAGGCGTAAGAGATTCTTATTATTGGTAGTCTACTCGCCGCAGTTCAGAAAAAAGGTAGTCCTAAACATTATGACGTTGTCTTATTCACATGCGCATCAGCAAGGTAGCGGCACGACAGAAGTCGTCGCCGTGTTGGTTGCTATTACTGATCATATCGCTCGTGTCCTGACCGTTGATCAAGGCAAGCTATTGCCAAACGGTCCTCTTATGCCGCTACACCGCTCGTTACAGGCGGGCGTACGTCAGTGGGTGGAAGAGCAGACACAGCAGCCGCTTGGGTATTTAGAGCAGCTATATACCTTTGTCGATACCAATAGACGTAATGTCGACGGCCATGCGCTTGTCTATGTCAGCTACTTAGGTCTGGTACAAGAGACACAGACGCAAGAGCTGCAAAGCCAAGCGTTATGGCGAGACTGGCATGATTATTTCCCATGGGAGAATCACCTAGACGGTATGCCAAGCATTATCATGGATTTTATCGTGCCTGTGCTTTTGGAATGGGCCAATACCGCTGAAGACTTAAATGTTCGAGAGCGTCGACGTCAGCGTATTGGACTATGTTGGGGGCTAAGCGAGTCGTTTTTGGCAGGGGGTGAGTTGATGAATACCCAAGCAGTAAATGATGAGGCCCATGAGCAGCGAGAGTGGATTGCAGAGCATGTGCTGCTACGTTATGAGATGCTCTACGAGGTAGGTCTAATACCCGAAGCGCCCAATTACCCACCCAATTATCAAGCAGTTGTGCTGCCAGAGGATTGGTCAAAGCGTATCGGTGTGCCCATGTACTATGATCATCGCCGTGTCATCGCCACTGCAATCTCCAGACTGCGTGCTAAGATTGAATACCGACCACTTATTTTTGGTTTAATGCCAGATGTATTTACCTTATCGCAATTACAGCAGAGCGTTGAGGCCTTATCAGGCATGCGTTTGCATAAACAAAATTTCCGTCGATTGCTAGATTCACAGAACTTAGTGATGGAGACAGGGGAGAGTAGTAGCGCGCAGCGTGGTCGCCCTGCCAAACTCTATTGCTTCCGCCATGATATCGAGTTACAGAGTCTATTGATGGATAGTAAACTTCCCAAGCGTAAATAGCTTAGAGCATATGCTCAATTTGAAAGGTGTTCAATTTTACTCTGAAAATTTTTGATGAACCGATAAGTTTGTCACATATCCTTGCCAGTTGGTCAGCTTTGCGTTATATTTATGCTCATTTTGAGTTTAAATGCTTAGCAGTTTTCATTACTATCATGGCTATATGAGGGTCAAAAATGACAATTGAAAAAGAACCAGCATTAGATGAAGTATTGCTCACGCCATTAGTCAAAAATGCTTTGACTGAGGATTTGGGGAGACGCGGCGATGTCACGTCACAAGCGACTATTCCAGCTGATATGCAAGCGAAGCTACAGATCAAAGCGCGGCAGGCAGGTGTAATATGTGGTATGGATTTGGCTCGCTTGTCTTTTGCAGCAGTCGATATGCAGATTGAGTTTGTAGCACACGTCCATGATGGCGAAACCGTCGCCGCTGGTACAGTACTAGCAACGGTACGCGGTAATGCGCGTCATTTGCTCACCGCTGAGCGTACGGCATTGAACTTTATGACGCATCTTAGTGGTATTGCAACAGCGACCCGTCAAATTGTCGATAGCGTGGCACAATATCCGGCGCAGATTACTTGTACACGCAAGACCATTCCAGGTCTACGCATTGTCCAAAAATACGCCGTACGCTGCGGCGGTGGTCGCAATCATCGCCTAGGGTTGGATGATGCTATTTTAATCAAGGACAATCATATCGCTATTGCAGGCGATATTAAAACTGCCATTCAGCAGGCACAAGACTTTGCTGGGCATCTGACTCCCATTGAAGTTGAAGTAGATACATTGGAGCAGTTAGAGCAGGCACTATATGCCGGTGTGAGCTTGGTGCTACTAGACAATATGTCGCCTGAAACGCTATCGCAAGCAGTGGATATGTGCAAAGGACGTGCAAAGACTGAAGCATCAGGTGGTATTACGCCTGAGACTGTAGAGGCAGCCGCAAGTACAGGCGTCGACTTTATTGCGATGGGTTATCTGACACACAGTACTACGGCTTTGGATATTGGCTTGGATTTTAGCGCATAATACAAACGCTTAGCGAATTGTAGGAGATAGATTGTCTACTAGTGATATCGCTCTGTAGATACAAACTGTTTAATAACATAAAGCAAGCATGTAATCGAGCAAAGTTAATGATTTAATTCGCTTATCTGCCTATGTTACAATGCCGTTTGTATCTGCCTATTGGTCATCGTTGCACTCGCACGATGGCCTTATCTTTTTGCACAAGTGGTATCAATAGACAAGCGAGCGCTCAGTGAATACTGAAATTATCAAGATAATCCTAGCTTTTATGGTGTTGATCAATCCATTTAGCGCATTGACGTTATTTTTGGATTTGACTCGCGGCTATTCAATGAACAACCGCCGCAAAGTTGCGCGCGTTGCTTGTTTGACTATTTTTATCACCATCAGCTTTTTCACGCTTGCAGGTGAGACCTTACTAAAAACCCTTGGTATTTCTATCGGCTCGTTCCAATTGGCGGGCGGCATATTGGTGTTTTTGATTGCCCTAAATATGATGAACGGAGAGGGTAACCCCGTAAAACCTGATCAAGAAAACTTCGATGTTGATCATGTGAAGGATGCGCCCGTTTCTATGGCAGCTGCCGTTGTACCACTGGCGATACCGATGATGATTGGACCTGGTGGTATCTCTACGGTTATTATTTACTCTTCACAAGTCTCAGGCGTATTGCAGGTGTCTGCTATATTGATTGCTGGCTTATTCATCAGTCTATTTTGTTATTTGGCACTGATGGCAGCAGGTCGTATCAGCCGCTTGTTGGGTGATACCGGTCTAAATATTATGAGCCGAATCATGGGCATGCTACTAGCGGCTGTTTCTATCGAAATTATCGTTAATGGACTACGTACTCTGTTTCCTGCTTTGATGTAGGCTATCTATTTTATCTCTGATAACAATTATGATTCTAGCAACTACAACTCTAGTCTTTATAATCTTCACTATATAAAATCGCAACAATTGAATTAAGAGGTCGTATCAAATAGAGACAACGACCTCTCAATCTCTTATTCCATATCTAACGCCTAGCCTGTATTTAGCTCTGATACAAATGCCACGCCAAATACAACATCAATAGTCCTACCAATGCATCGAGTATATTCCACGCTTTTGGCTTTGCAAATAGAGGTCTCAGCAAACGTGCGCCATAACCAAGTGCAAAGAAGAAAAAGAACGATGCACTAACCGCTCCTGCGGCAAAAATAATCTTGCTACTTGCACCTGTTGAAACCATCCCAACGAGCACCAATGTATCTAAGTAGACATGGGGATTTAGCCAAGTGAAACCAAAGCAGAAAAGCAGTGCTTTTTTTAAGCTGGTCACCACTTGACCATCGACTGTCATGGCATGTGATCGTTTAACACTGGCATATAAGCTCTGTAAGCCATAAACCAGCAAAAACAGTGCGCCCGCCAGTCTGGCTATATCGACAGCATGTGGATAGCGAGCCGTTACCGCACCAAAACCAGCGACGCCTGCTGAGATCAGTAGCGCATCACTAATGGCGCAGAACAGGCAGATAAAAAAGATATGTTCACGTTTAATGCCTTGCTTGAGTACAAACGCGTTTTGAGAGCCAATTGCCAAGATAAGTGATAGGCCGAGTAAAAATCCAGAAATATAATCGGGAGCATTCATAACAATAAGGTGCTTAGCGTTTAGAGCATCGGTGCAGAGAGTAAGAATGTTGACACTTTGCGTACTGGCAGGTCAGCAAAAACCTGTTAAGATACGCTATTGAATGAAGGTATGCAATACAGGCACAATAGGCATGTATTAGATGAGGGGCAGAGCGCGTCATGGTAGTCAGTTTGACAAGAATGCTAAAGACATTTGGGCAAGCTCAAGATGATTTGCCAACGCTCGCTGCCAAAAACGTGCAGCAGTTAGGGGCCAGTCATCATGTAGAGGATGTCAATCATACTAGCGATGAGTACAATAATAACGGCACTCCATTAAACCCCGAACGTACTGCAAGCCATGAACGTACCGCGCTGACACCGCCTGAGCGGGTAGATCGTATATGTCATGCTTTAGCGCAAGTCAGTGATATTCACTCAGCAACGCCTTTGACTGATCGGTATTTAGCCAATCATGCTCAAATGCGCCCAACCAACAGACCGCCTTTTGACCCAGATACTTTGTGGTATCTCAAACATGGACGTTGTCCGATTATGACTGAGCTTATTGACGTGGTCGATGAGGCCACCCTAAATGCCATGCCTATAGAAGCCGTTGCGATACTAGACCGTATCAATGGTAAGCTAAAGCGCTATCGCGAGTGGAGTAGCGAGCTGAACGAACAACAGCAGCAGCAACATAATGAGCGCCAGTTCGTCATCGACAAGCTCGTATCCGAAAGTATCCCTGAAGCACTATACCATTATGAGCAGCTACAACGGTTTAGTCCTCATCGTACCAAGAACAACATGGCACAAGGTAAAATGACTGCCGGTGATATGTTGACCGATTTGTTTTTAGAGATTGATTACGAGCTTGATGAGTTGTTAGATGAGCTGCATCAAACGGTGTTGAACCGTCTTGCCTCGACACATCGTTATGTCAAGAGCCGTACGCAAAGCTAATGGTTTTCTTGTTTGCTGTGAGCAAGTCATAACTTATAAACACAATCGACTCAGTACATAACAATATAGGGCTTTAACAGAGCCTTATTTTTTTGTTTAATAAAAGCAGTACCCTATATATGACTGGCTATATTGAAGCTACTTAGCTGAGCGTATGGGCTAACATAATAAAAATTTACTACACCATTCTGCCGAACCATAAGGATAATCTGATGACCCAAGTGACTGCCATGCTAGTAATGTTTGTACTATACGGGGTGCTACCAGCCGCTGGGTTATATCTAGGATATCGCGGTATCAAAAAAGTCACAGCGCCCAAAATGCTCGAATATACGGCGATGCCGCAATTGGGATATATTCCAGAAAAAAGCTTGCCAGTTGATGTCAAAGCAGCCCTTGATCAAATCAATCAAAAGGGCAAAAAGTTGCGTTTGATTTATGGCGATACCAATAACGACGGAAAAATAGACGATAAAGACACCATCAATGAAACCTATATCATGATTCAGAATCTGATGGACAGACATATCCCGCAAGCAGTCGTAGACTATCGCCGCTTGCATGATTTAGATGGGGCAGACCGCGCGCGCGCTGATACTACCAAAATTAAGCACTCAGATGTTACTGGTAAACAAGCCTTGCTAGACGTACTCAAAACCATTGATGTTCAGTTTGATGATCTGCTAAACGCGTCGTACCATCAAGATGGACAAAAACTACTCGCGACCAATCGCTATTTGCAGATGCGCTTTGATAATCCAAATGCTCACTCAACGATGCAGTCATTGAGTGAGCTGGATGAAAATACAGAAACAATCCAATCTCCTATATTAAAAAATCCTGGATCAAAGAATACCGTTGAGACAAGCGAAACGGTAGACAATATCAAGCTGTAAATGATGATGAGTAGGGATATACAGAATTGAGTAATAAGTAGCGAGTGTATATGAGTATATTAATAGGGACTGGCATCGTAGCAACAGCCGCTGCCTTGTATCTGGGCAAAAAAGGCTGGCACGCGCTACATAAGGCGGTTGGTATCACACCAGGTGTGCTCACATATCAAGATAGTAATGCCACATTATCACCAGCTACAACAAGTTGGCAACAGCTAAGCCTAAATAAAAAGCATCTAAAAAGCCTACCTGATCAGCAGCTAAGACAACTACAGAGTATAGATAACAAAGTCACTTACTATCAAAGATATCAGAAGTCACAATCAGTGAAGAACAAAGCACCAGTAACGACTGAGCAGCAATTTGTGCTGAACAAACTACTGCAAACTCGGCTACCTGAAATGCTGGCCAGTCATCACCATTTAATGAATGCCAATATAGGTACTGACCACGCAAGTGATGAAAAAAGAATAGAAGCCAATAAATTGCTACAAAAAATGTTGGACAATATCGAGCAGCGTCTAGATATGTTAATGGCGCAAATAGAGACGCAACATCTACAGGACTTAAAAGCTATGGATAGTTACATGGACAGCTACGATAATTAAATTATTATCCATGTGTTTTATATACTGGGTATGAAAGTCATGTATAAAGAATCTATCAGATAGACAAACTCTCAGACATACAAATATAGAAAAAGCTACCAATGACTATATATCATTGGCAGCTTTTTCATAACGTGTCTAACGCTGTAAGTGTTTTACAGAAAACTTAGACTAGCGCTTGTTATTGCGGTCACGAGTATTGCGTGTACCGCGGCTTGCAGGACTAGCGCTACTTTTAGGCTTTGCACTGCTATTACGGTTGTCGCTACCGCTACGGTTATCACTACGACTGTCCGTAGTACGGCGTGCTTTGAGCGGCTTGTTTCTGATACGTTCTTGCTTTTCTTTGGCTGCGCCATGCAGACCCGTACCATAACGTGGGCGTAAGCTTACTAAGTCCGTCAACGTGTTGATTTCTTTTTTGTCGAGCTCTAAGAAACGACCAGTACGTAGCTCTTTTGGTAGGGCAATCGTACCATAGCGCGTACGTAGTAGGCGGCTGACTTTTAGACCTTGAGACTCAAACAGACGACGTACTTCGCGATTACGGCCTTCTTTTAACTGGACGTGATACCACTTATTGACACCTTCACCGCCACCATCTTTGATATCGTCAAACTGTGCCATACCGTCTTCTAACATGACACCAGAGGTCAATGTGCGAGCGATATCAGGAGTCACTTCACCTAATACACGTACCGCGTATTCACGAGTCACTTCACTAGAAGGATGCATCAAACGATGCGCCATTTCACCATCATTGGTAAACAATAGTAGACCAGTCGAGTTGATATCCAAGCGTCCAACCATAACCCAGCGATCATGAGTCAGTTTTGGTAGGCGCTCAAACACAGTCGGACGACCTTCTGGATCTTTTGCAGAGCAAACTTCGCCTTCAGGCTTATAGTATGCCAATACACGGCGACGCTTCTCGTTTTCAGCAGTATATTTTATCTGACGACCATCGACGCGAATCTCATCACCCTGTGAGACGCGATCACCAATGGTTGCCGGTCCATTATTGACAGAGACGCGACCAGCTTTGATCACTTCTTCCATTTGACGACGTGAACCGAGCCCCATACGGGCTAGTGCTTTCTGTAATTTTTCATCTTTCATCTTGATGTCCTTGAGTCGGTGGGTTTACATTTCTCAATGTATGACTGTTTATAGCTTTTAGACATTGGCTTAAGTATAGACAATGTCTACTACCTAATAGGCAAATAGTATATTCGCTTTTAGCGGCATATATTATACTAATAAATTGAAATAATTATCAGACTTTTTAGTCTTTTATTTTATTTGCTCAATAGCCGTTCTTCTTTACAAAATCCGTATATGACATAGTAAGTATGACTTACTTTTTAGATGAATTGTTATCATAGTTGGGTAACAGTTTTAGACCAAGTTAACAGATCTTTTATTATGCCCTTGCAGACACTGCTTGAAATTAACGTATGTAAAACAATGAATTAACTGTAAAGTAAAAGTAAGTATTATTATAAATTATGTCGAACTAGCTTTTTGTATCAATCAATAATAACATTGCTTACTATTATCTAACTTATGTTATGATGCCGATTGTTTTTGTTAAAGATGTAAAGAAATAATATCGATGCAAAAGCACTAGTATAGAATTTTTCTTGATTGTTTTACGTGATTGCAGTAATAGAAGAGGCTCTTTGATATGAGACAGACAACTAAGTTGTTAAGTACAGCGTGTTTGTTAGCTAGTAGTATGCTTTATGGGTGTGCTACTACAACCATCAATTCTGGGCTTCAAGCTGGAGAGTTACCACCGAGTGGCTCGTTTACTGCAGACAACGGTATTGATTTTAATGTACTGCCACTGACACTCGCCACATTACCGCCTAAGCAAATCGCTCGTTCACAAATGAGTAGTAACCTATCTAACCTAGTACGATCGTCTAATAGGATGAATTACCGTATTGCGCCATCTGATGTATTGAGTATTGTTTTGGTGGACTATCCTGATATTAATGCTGCAGGAGCATCTGGTTATCCTGTTGATCAGCAAGGGTTCATCCAGTTTCCGTTGATAGGACGTATACAGGCGAGTGGGCTCAGTGTGCCGCAATTCACTGCAAACTTGAGTTCACGATTACAGCGCTATCTAAAATATGCAGATCCACAAGTGAAAGTTGCTGAATATCGGGGCAATAAGTTTTTTATCGATGGTGAAGTTAACAAGCCTGGTCAATTCAATATTGCCGATGAACCTGTGTCACTATATAGTGCAATATCTATGGCTGGTGGTACGACGAGAGAAGGTAACTCAAACAGTATCGTGTTGAGAAGAAACGGTACTGACTATCGTATGGGGTTACAGTCTCTGCAGCAGGCGGGATTATCAGCCAATCAAATTTATGTCCAAGATGGTGATTCTATTCGTGTCAGTAGCGAAGATATCAATAAAGTATATGTCTTAGGAGAATTTGGCAAAGTTGCACCTGTGCCTATTATTGACCAAGGATTGAGCTTAGCGCAGGTGATTGGGGAGTCAGCTGGACTGAACTCTAATACGGCTAATGCGGCTAAGATCTACGTAGTGCGCGATCAGCCTGAATATCAGCGTACAAATATATACTATGTAGATATGCAAGCGCTCACCAGTTTCCCACTGACCAGCCGGTTTGAGATGTTGCCTAATGATATCGTCTATGTTGACCCAACAGGTCTGACACGCTGGAACCGTGTACTGAGCTCTCTGTTACCTTCAACTTCAGCAATCAGAAGTTTCTCAACTTTATAGGAAGCGATCAGTATGGCGTTTGATAGTATTTTGGTTGTCTGTGTCGGTAATATTTGTCGTAGTCCAATCGCTGAAGCTTTATTGAAAGAACAATATCCACAAAAAAATGTTGATTCTGCAGGACTCTCTGCAGTAGTTGGTAATCCAGTGGATCCAAACTCACAAGCAGTAATGGATCCCTATGATATCGATATGTCGAATCATATCGCAAAGCAGATAAATGAAAAGCTGGTTATGAATGCAGATCTTATATTTACCATGTCAGATGGTCAAACCAAATGGATAGAGGAGCGATGGCCACATTGCCGTGGTAAGACTTTCAAGATAGGGCATTGGATTAATAAAGAAATTGCTGACCCTTATAGACATGACATATCATTATTTGAAATAGCCAGGCAAGATATTGTCAATAGTCTCACGCCTTGGGCCGATAAAATTAGTTGAACGAAAAAACTAATTGATTGGTATCAAATAATTAACCTAATACGATGAATATATAGTTATGACACTAGATTCAAATAATCTATCAAAACCTTCTGCAGAAACAAATAATGATATAGATTTGCTAGCCCTTATATTTTCAATATTACGCGGCTGGAAGACTATACTTTTTCTTGCGTTACTAGGTTTGCTAATAGGCGTACTCTATAGCCGTTATGAAACGACTATTTTCAAGTCGGATGCTTTGATACAGATCGAATCCTCTTCTGGAGGTATCTCGGCATTGGGGTCAAACATTTCTGATTTGGTAGCTTCAGAATCTAGTCTTGCTCAAACAGAAGCTGAGCTGATTAAGTCGCGTATGGTGCTCAAACCTGTGGTGGATATGCTCAATTTGTCTATTCGCTTAAACGATCCGACAGTTGATGCAATAGATAAAATCAGAACCAATCGCATTTATACTCAAGAGAATATGCCGGAGAGTGTATCCCTTGTTACTAGTGATGGCAATGCTCAAATCAGTCAGTTTGATGTATCAGAAGACTATCTGGATAAGTCATTTACTTTAGTTGGTTCAAGCGAAGGTTTTACATTGACTAATGGACTCGACACATTCAAAGGTCGATTAAATACGCCAAATCGCTTTAACGGAACAGATGGCTTTATCGAAATTGCGGTTGATAACTTACCAGTTAATGAACGCCCTATCAGTATTACCAAGCAGTCATTACAAAATACGACAGATGCAATAAAAGATGCTTTGACCGTATCAGAACTCGGTGACAAAACTGGTATTATTCAGTTATCTATGATCGGCTCTAATCAAGAGCAGGTCAGTCGTATTTTACGTCAAATCATTCTATCTTATATCGATCAAAATAATTCTCGCGGTTCGGAAGAAATGACTAGAACAATTGCATTTATGGAAACTCAAATTCCAGAGTTGAAACAGACACTTGAAGCATCTGAAAAAGCATTTAATGCTTTTCGTACTGAGAACGGTACTATCGATATCGGACAAGAATCAAGCATACTATTAGCAGAAAATGCCCGAATTGACAGTCAACTCAGTGAGCTTAGACTCAAAAAAGCTGACTTGACAACTTACTATACAGAAGAACATCCTTTAGTCATTCAAATTAATGATCAGATAGCAGAATTACAAAGCCGCATACAAGTTATCGATAACCGGATTGAAGGCTTACCCGAAGTACAGCGCGAGTTCTTACAATTATCAGAAGATGTTAATATTAATAGAGAAATATATTTGAACTTGCTAAAAAACTACCAGCAGCTACAAATTGCTCAGGCAGGACAGGTTGGCTTTGCGCGTATTATTGATCTGCCGATTAACACCTATCGTGCGATCGCACCCAAGAAGTCGCTCATCATATTGATTGCAACACTCACTGGTCTATTATTTGGTATCATGCTTGTACTGCTCAAAAATCTACTTAGAAATCTTGTTAAAGACCCTGAACGACTTGAATCAAAAACAGGCGTCCCTGTCATTGCGACGATTCCGCGCTCTCCGCTACTGACTAGAATTGGTAAAAATAGCAAATCTGCCAATCGGCTATTAGCCTACAGCGATAGCAGTAGTTTGAGTTATGAGGCAATTAAGAGCTTAAGAACGAGTTTGATGTTTGGTATGCCGTCGGTCAGTAAAACAGGAAACCGTGCCAAAATTATTTTAATAACTGGCGAAAGTCCTGGTGTGGGTAAGTCCTTTGTCTCATCGAACTTATCTGAAGTGTTCGCTCAGTTGAACAAAAAAGTGTTAATTATTGATGCAGATATGCGCTTAGGTGAACTGCACAAAGTATTTAATATGACGCAGGACAATGGTCTTGCAGATTATTTCCAAGACGAAGCACAAAGCTTGGTGAATATCATCCATCCGACCAGTATGGATAATGTCGACTTTATGCCACGAGGCAAAGAACCTAATAACCCAGCCTCGTTATTATCGAGCGATAAGTTTGATACCTTAATAAATGAGCTTAATGTTCATTACGACTATATATTTATTGACTCGCCACCTGTACTTGCAGCTTCAGATGCTACGATCTTATCGCAATACGCGGACAAGGTGCTAATGGTCACAAGGTACGATAAGTCAATAGAAGGGCAGTTAGTATATGCGATTAAGCTGTTGAACAAATCTAGTGTTCAAGTAGATGGTATTGTCCTCAATGATGTTAAGCAGGGACTTGCGAGTAAATACAGTTATCACTACAGCTATGCATATGGTAATAATCAGTAGTATGCTTTTAGATAACTTGTTCTTCAAAGGTCAGAATGTCTGAATAGATAGGTCCTATGTCCAAAAAGTCATCATATAGCATTATGTGTAAACCAAAGCTCGAAGGTGTAAATTTGTTGCAATCTATCGCTCAGTACCTGTTGTCGCTACCAAGATATGTCAAGCGTATAATTCTTATTAGCGCAGACTTTGTCATGGCTATTGCGTGCCTGCTATTGTCACTGTTATTGCGCTATGGTTATGTCGAGCTTCATATTAGTTTGTGGGCACTAAGTCTTTATGCGCTAATACCTGTTGTCGGGTTATATCTGGTGGGATTTTATCATGGTGTATCTAGAGGGTTTCTTGATACAGTCATGAGCGGCGTATTACAGTTATTTTTTGTGCTGATAATTTTTTATGAACTGATTATCTACTTTGATGTACTGCCGCAGATACCTCGATCGACGCCTATTCTGTTTCTGTTTCTGCTATATATATGGCTGTGGAACAGTCGTTTAACGATCAAAGAGCTCTTGAGACGATGGCAAGGCAAACAGCTTGAGAATGAGCCTATAGATTACGATAATATTTTGATTTATGGTGCAGGTGAAGCAGGTCAAGAGTTAATGAAAGGTTTGAGTAACTCACATAAATATAGTGTGATTGCTTTTGTTGATGATGATAAACAATTGACAGGTGCCCATGTAATGGGTAAGAAGATTTATCATACTGATAATTTATTGGATATCGTAAATACCTTTGACATTGCACAAGTGTTTTTGGCAGTACCGTCTATTAGCCGTGCTCGCAAGCGTAAGATTATTGAAAAACTTTCATACATCTCTATCAAGATAAAAGAGCTACCAAGTCTACAAGAATTGGCTGACGAAAAGGTTACTGTCAGTCATATGCGTAAGATCGATATATTAGATGTATTAGACCGCCAAACTGTAGAGCCTGATGAAAACTTACTGAAGAAAAACATAGCAAAAAAGTCTGTCTTGGTAACTGGGGCTGGTGGCTCTATCGGTAGTGAATTGTGCCGTCAAATCATCAAAAATGAACCAACTTGTTTGGTGTTGTATGAGCTGTCAGAGTTTGCTCTTTATAGTATCCACCAAGAGCTTTTGGCAAAACAAGCTAATCACAACGAATATCAAGATATTCAAATCATATCCGTTATCGGTAATGTCACTGATGAACATAATCTTATGCGGATATTCCAGACCTATCATGTACAAACAGTTTATCATGCAGCGGCATATAAGCATGTGCCTATGGTCGAGCACAATCCATTCCAAGGGGTTATCAACAATACTCGTGGCACTTACCATTGTGCTCGTGCTGCTATTAGAACAGATGTAGAAACCTTTGTTCTAATATCTACTGATAAGGCTGTTAGACCTACTAATGTCATGGGGGCCTCAAAACGTTTAGCAGAACTTGTATGTCAAGCATTAAGCTATGAAGCTAATTTAATAAAGCCAGATAGTAAAACCTGTATCAGTATGGTCAGGTTTGGCAATGTATTAGGCTCATCGGGATCTGTGGTACCTGTTTTTACCAAGCAAATCGAACAAGGGTTGCCTATCACTGTAACCCATCCCGATGTCACACGTTATTTTATGACTATCCCAGAGGCGGCCAATTTAGTAATTCAGGCAGGTGCTATGGCGCAAGGTGGTGAGGTTTTTGTACTTAATATGGGCGAGCCAGTAAAGATCGTTGATCTTGCTCAGCGTATGATTCACTTAAGTGGCCATGAAGTCAAAGACGACAACCACCCTCATGGTGATATTGAAATTGTCTTTACTGGTCTCCGTTCTGGTGAGAAGCTTTATGAAGAGCTCATAATCGGTGATGACAACGTTGAAGAAACGGCTCACCCTCTTATTATGCAAGCTATGGAGCATAGGTTTGCTTTAGAAGAGCTTGAGCAGGCATTAGAGAAGTTATCAGAAAAGTCTCAATTATACGATGTTGTGTGGTTGAAGTTGCAGTTCAAATATTTTGTAGTTGGATATAAAGAAGACACTACAGCGCACTCCTGATTTGAAAAATACTCACTAATAAGGTTGGTTGATAAATTCTATGTTAAATATTAATAATATTAAAATTGCTGTTATTGGTCTTGGCTATGTGGGGCTACCGTTAGCAGTAGAGTTCGGTAAATATCACTCGGTTACGGGCTTTGATATCAATGCTGAACGTATTTCAGCTCTCAATACAGGTATTGATCATACTTTAGAGGTTAGCGAAGCGGAGCTAGCAGAAGCCACACATTTAAGATATAGCTCAGACATCAATCAGTTAAAGGACTGTAATTTCTTTATTGTTACTGTACCTACTCCTATTGATGACTATAAGCAGCCCGACTTGACACCTTTGATCAAAGCGTCAGAAGCTATCGGTAGCCTAATAAAGCACGGTGATATCGTAGTCTATGAGTCAACGGTTTATCCAGGCGCGACTGAAGAAGTCTGTATCCCAGTATTAGAAAAAACTTCTGGATTGGTATTTAACCAAGACTTTTACGCAGGTTACAGTCCTGAGCGTATTAATCCAGGTGACAAAGAGCACCGTGTTACTAATATCTTAAAAGTAACGGCTGGTTCAACGCCTGAGATTGCAGACTTTGTTGATAAGGTATATAACTTAATCATCACTGCTGGCACTCATAAAGCACCTAGTATCAAGGTAGCAGAGGCGGCTAAAGTTATTGAAAATACACAGCGAGATGTCAATATTGCACTCATTAACGAGTTAGCAGTTATATTTAATAGAATGAATATCGATACTGAAGCAGTGTTGGAAGCTGCTGGTACTAAGTGGAATTTTCTACCGTTTCGACCAGGCTTGGTCGGCGGTCATTGTATTGGGGTTGATCCATACTATTTGACGCATAAAGCCCAAGCCATTGGATATAACCCAGAGATTATATTAGCAGGTCGTCGTTTGAATGATGGCATGGGTGCTTATGTCAGTACTCAACTGATTAAAACCATGATCAAGAAGAGTATTCAGGTGAGTGCCGCAAAGGTTTTGGTATTGGGTTTAAGTTTTAAAGAAAACTGCCCAGATGTACGCAATACTAAAATAATCGATATTGTCAATGAGTTGCAAGATTATAATATTGATGTAGACGTTTATGATCCTTGGGTGAATGTAGAAGAGGCCGAACATGAATACGGTATAGTACCCATAGATACCCCTCAAGAAAATTATTACGACGGTATTATCATGGCGGTTGCTCATCAAGAGTTCGTTGAGATGGGTATTCAAAATATTCGCAAACTGGGTAAAGAGAGCCATGTTGTTTATGACTTGAAGTATGTTTTTGCTAAAGAAGATACTGATATTCGTTTGTAAGAACTTGAGTCAATAGGACAATAATTATGACGCCATACGAAAATATACAACAATTATTACCAAATACACCAAAAACATGGCTGATTACGGGTGTGGCAGGGTTTATCGGTTCAAATTTGCTTGAAACGTTACTCAAACTGAATCAAACCGTTGTAGGATTAGATAATTTTGCTACAGGCTTTCAGCATAATCTAGATGAAGTAAAGTCGACAGTCAGCGCAAAACAGTGGCAAAATTTTCGTTTTATAGAAGGTGATATTTGTCACTCAGAAGACTGTCAAATGGCGTGTAATGGTGTGGATTATGTTTTGCATCAGGCAGCACTAGGCTCTGTACCACGTTCTATTGCCAGTCCTATAAATACTAATAATACTAATATCAGCGGTTATTTGAATATGTTGGTAGCTGCTCGTGATGCTAAGGTTTCGAGTTTTACCTATGCTGCTAGTAGTTCTACATATGGTGATCATCCTGCTCTACCCAAAATGGAGGATAATATTGGCAACCCATTATCACCATATGCGGTGACGAAATATGTCAATGAATTATATGCGGATGTTTTTGCACGTACTTATGGTTTTAATACGATAGGTCTGCGCTACTTTAATATTTTTGGTAAAAGGCAGACACCTGATGGTGCCTATGCTGCAGTAATTCCTAAGTGGACTGCCTCTATGATCAAAGGTGAGGAAATATTTGTCAACGGCGACGGTGAAACCAGTCGAGATTTCAATTTTATTGAAAATGCAGTACAAGCCAATATCTTAGCAGCAACCACCACTAATCTTGAAGCAAAAAACCAAGTTTATAATGTAGCAGTTGGCGGTCGTACCACCTTAAATGCCCTGTTTGAATATATACAAGAAGTACTTAAAAGTAACGGAGTCACTTATAGCAAAGTTCCTATTTATCGTGATTTTCGAGAAGGAGATGTACGTCATTCTCAGGCGGATATTAGTAAGATAAAAGATTTACTGGGTTATTCTCCCGAGTTTGTTATCAGAGATGGGATTGTTAAAGCGATGCCTTGGTATATTAAAAGCTTAGGGGCGCAATGATATGAATATATTGATTACGGGCGGTGCAGGCTTTATTGGGTCTGCAGTCATTCGCCATATTATAAAAAACACTGATCATCAAGTGCTAAATGTAGATAAACTGACCTATGCAGGCAATTTAGAGTCTTTAGCGGACATCGATCAAAACGTAAATTATGGCTTTTCACAGATCGATATTTGTGATGCAGAGTCACTAGCGCAAGCGTTTGATAGCTTTAAGCCGAATTTAGTTATGCATCTAGCAGCAGAGTCACATGTTGATCGCTCTATTGATGGCCCAGCAGAGTTTATCACCACTAATATTGTGGGCACTTATACTTTATTAGAAGCGGCACGCCACTATTGGCAAGCGCTTGCAGAAACAGAAAAGTCTAGCTTTAAATTTCATCATATCTCAACCGATGAAGTTTACGGTGACCTGGAAGGTACAATGGATCTCTTTACTGAGTCTACTGCCTATGCACCAAGTTCTCCATACTCTGCCTCTAAAGCAAGCTCTGATCATTTGGTTCGTGCGTGGCAACGTACTTACGGCTTGCCAACGCTCATTACTAATTGCTCTAACAATTACGGCCCTTATCATTTTCCTGAGAAACTTATTCCATTAGTTATACTTAATGCTCTAGACGGCAAAAATTTACCTGTCTACGGTAAAGGTGACCAAATACGTGATTGGTTATATGTAGAAGATCACGCGCGCGCGTTATACAAAGTAGTCACCGAAGGTGTGGTAGGAGAAACCTATAACATCGGGGGCCATAACGAAAAACAAAACATCGAAGTGGTCAAAACTATCTGTAAGATTTTAGATGAATTGCAACCACAAGCCAATGGTGAGCCTTACGAGTCATTGATTAGCTTTGTTAAAGATCGTCCTGGTCATGATCTGCGTTATGCGATTGACGCTAGCAAAATTGATAATGAGCTAAACTGGACGCCAAATGAAAGCTTTGAGAGTGGTATTCGCAAAACAGTCATATGGTATCTTGATAATTTAGACTGGTGTCGCCGAGTACAAGATGGCAGCTATCAGCGTGAAAGACTAGGAGCAAAAGAATAAATGAACACTAAAGGTATTATCTTAGCAGGTGGTTCAGGCACACGTCTATATCCAATCACTAAAGGCGTCTCTAAACAGTTACTGCCCATTTATGATAAACCGATGATTTATTATCCCTTATCGGTACTAATGTTGGCGGGTATCCGTGAAGTACTTATCATTAGTACGCCTGATGATATTGACGGCTTTGAACGTCTGTTAGGTAATGGTAATGAGCTGGGCATTGATATCAGCTACGCGGTACAGCCAAGCCCTGACGGTCTCGCTCAAGCATTTATATTAGGTGAAGAATTCATCGGCGATAGTAATGTATGCTTAGTACTAGGTGATAATATATTCTATGGTCAAGGCTTCACGCCACTACTACGTCAAGCAGTCAATCGTCAAAAAGGTGCGACGGTCTTTGGTTATCAGGTAAAAGATCCTGAACGGTTTGGTGTGGTTGAGTTTGATAGTGAAAAGCGTGCTATATCCATAGAAGAGAAGCCAGTTAAGCCTAAATCGAATTACGCAGTGACGGGTCTATACTTCTATGATAATGACATTATAGAGATCGCTAAAAAGGTAAAGCCTTCTGATCGCGGTGAGCTTGAGATTACCACAGTCAATCAGATGTATATGGAGCGTGGCGACTTGAGTGTCGAGCTATTAGGACGCGGTTTTGCTTGGCTCGACACTGGTACTCATGAGAGCTTATTGGAAGCGGCGCAGTTTGTAGAAACTATCGAGAAACGCCAAGGTTATAAAGTGGCCTGTTTAGAAGAGATCGCGCTTAACAATGGCTGGTTGACTAAAAAGCAAGTACTAGCTGCTGGTCAAAGTATGAGTAAAAATGCTTATGGTCAGTATTTAATTTCCTTGGTGAATGGGCGATGAGTTTAATACAATGGGTTGATTTTCCATCGTTAGGCGATGAACGCGGATCGCTAGTGGCTTTAGAAGCTGATAAAACGGTTCCTTTTGGTGTTAAACGTGTTTACTATATTTTTGCTACACAACAGAATGTAGCGCGTGGTTTTCATGCTCACTATAATCTAAAGCAAGTGGCCATTTGCGTAACGGGCAAATGCCGAATGGTCTTGGATGATGGTAGAACCCGTGAAGAAGTTTGGCTTGACTCACCAACTAAAGGCCTATTGATTGGTGACTTAGTATGGCGCGAGATGCATGATTTTAGTGAAGACTGTGTGCTTCTGGTGCTAGCTAGTGAGCACTATGATGAAGGTGATTATATTCGTGATTATGATAAATTTACAAAGGTAGCTCAATGATTGTCATTGCAGGTAAGAACGATATCGCCGTACACGGGCTTTTTTTAGCGATTGAACATGTTGATCTAGATAATATCATTGTGGTTATCAATAAGAACGATAGGGGCGAAGATAGTTGGCAGCGCTCACTACTCAAAGTTGCTAGAGAACAAAACATAGTCATTAAAACTTTAGAAGAAGTATATGAACTCGAAATAAATATTTTTCTTTCATTAGAATTTGATCAAATTGTCAAACCAGAAAGACTCAAAACGGACCACATATATAATATTCATTTTTCAGAATTACCCAAGTACAAAGGTATGTATACGTCAGTTTGGCCTATATTACATGCTGATAGCCAGTCAGGGGTTACTCTTCATAAGATCGACAGAGGTATAGATACAGGGGATATCATAGCCCAAAAAGTGTTTGATCTAGCTGAGAGCGATCGCAGTCAGGATTGTTATAGAAAATATATTGATAATTCAAAGGCTCTGCTTTCAAAGTGGTTTGTTAAAATAGTAAATAATCAATTAGATCTTGTTAAACAATCAGCTACCAATGCTACTTATTTTTCCAAAAACACTATAGATTATTCGAACTTAACTATTAACTTTTTTAAAACAGCGTGGCAAATAAAAAGACAGATCTATGCCTTTAGTTTTCGTCCGTATCAGCTTTTAACTATTGATAACAAAGGCATAGCTGATGTAAAAATTAAGCTTAATAAATCTACATCAAAACCTGGAACTATTATTTCTAAGTATGCAGATTATTTAACAGTGGCAACCATAGATTACGATATTGAGTTATATTTTGACAAGTTAGACTTGTTTTTAGAAGCTATACCAAATGTCAGTCTTGATATTTTTTCTCAAAATTTAATATCGATTTTAGGTGTCAACGACCGTAATTCTAAAGGATGGTCACCAATTATCGTTGCCACTTATTATGGCAGAAAAGACTTAATTGAGTGGCTACTTGAGCAGGGAGCGAATATTAATGATAGGAACTATCGTGGCACTACGGTGCTTATGTATGCCAAAGATTATGCTGTGAAGAATAATAGTCCTGATTTCTTTAACTTTTTGCTTACCCAAGGTGCTGATATCTCATTAAAAGACTGGTCGGACAAAAGTCTGATGGATTACATCAATGATGACCAAGCAAAATTATTAGGAGTAGTATGTTAAATATTTCCTTTTTAGATATTAAAGCCATAAATGCTCAATATCGTGATGAGCTAATAGAAGCTTGTACACGTGTCATTGATTCAGGGTGGTATATAGGTGGTTCTGAACTGACCCAGTTTGAACAGAGCTTTGCTGACTATTGCGGCACTGAGTTTGCTATTGGCGTGGCAAATGGCTTAGATGCTTTAATCTTGACTTTGCGGGCTTGGAAGGAGCTTGGCAAACTAAAAGAGGGCGATGAAGTCATAGTACCTTCTAACACCTATATCGCTAGTATATTAGCCATTAGTGCTAATAATTTGATACCTATATTGGTTGAGCCAGATATCAATACTTATAATATTTGTCCGAAGAATATCGAAGCAGCTCTTACGGACAAGACTAGGGCCATATTGCCTGTTCATCTCTACGGTCAATTGGCAGATATGCCAGCTATTACAGATGTGGCTCAGCGTCATAACTTACTTGTCTTAGAAGATTCTGCTCAAGCCCATGGTGCTAGTATCGATGATAGAAATGCTGGTAATTGGGGCGACGCCTCTGCCTTTAGCTTTTATCCTGGAAAGAATTTGGGCGCACTAGGTGACGCAGGTGCTGTAACTACTAATGATAAAGAGCTGGCTGATACTCTGCGCGCACTGCGTAACTATGGTTCCCATGAAAAATATAAAAACCTTTTCCAAGGGGTAAATAGTCGCTTGGATGAAATACAGGCAGCGATGCTAAGTGTTAAATTAAGCCATCTAGATACAGAAATAGCTCATCGTCGCAAGATTGCCACTGTTTATCTTGAAGGTATCAGTAATCTAGATATTATACTGCCTACTAGCATTGATGAAGAGGCTCATGTTTGGCATGTGTTTGTAGTGCGTTGCACAGACCGTGGGGCACTACAGAAGTATCTAGCCGATAATGGCGTACAGACGCTGATCCACTATCCGATACCACCGCATAAGCAACAGGCCTATGTAGAATGGAGTGAGCTACGCTATCCTATCTCAGAGAAGATTCATAACGAGGTATTGAGCCTACCGATAAGCCCAGTATTATCGATAGAGGATGCAGAGAAAATCGTCAAAATTTGTAATGAGTATCAGTCATAAATGAATTTATTAAAAACTAGTGTACTCAACGGTATAGCTGTTCTAATCAAAACAGCTACTATGTTCATACTCAACAAAATATTGGCTATATATGTCGGCCCATCTGGTTATGCAGTGATCGGTCAATTTCAAAACTTTATTCAAATTGTAACGAGCTTTGCAGGTGGTGCGATTAATACTGCAGTTATCAAATATACTGCTGAATATTACGAAAACGAAAATAAACAAAGAGCTGTATGGAAAGCAGCAGGTAGCATAATTCTATTATTCAGTATGATAATGGCTTTATCAATAATAATATTTCAAAAGCAATTGTCATTGTATATTTTTCAAACCATCGAGTATCAATCTATATTTTTATGGTTTGCAGTGTTTCTGATATTCTTTAATTTTAATGCTTTATTTTTAGCAATACTTAACGGCAAAAAAGAGATATTAAAGCTAGTTACAGCCAATATATTAGGTAGTTTGTTTTCATTAGTTATAACAGGCTTGTTAGCTGTAAATTTTCAATTGTATGGGGCTTTGATTGCTTTATCAATATATCAATCAACTGCTTTTTTGGTAACCCTTTTGCTATGCTATAAATCTAACTGGTTCAAGCTTTCATACTTATTTGGTAGAGTAGATCCTATTATAGCTAGAAATTTTGCAAAATTTGCGTTAATGGCTGTAACAAGTGCCACGTGTGTACCAATAACTCAAATAATTATTCGTCTTCATTTAACTAATGAGTTTGGACTGAGTTATGCAGGATACTGGGAGGCTATGGTTCGTTTGAGTGGGGGGTATTTGATGTTAGTGACTACCACATTAAGCGTTTACTATTTGCCTAGGTTATCAGAGTTAGCAGCTATTAAAGATATCAAAAAAGAAGTATATTTAGGATATAAATTAATTTACCCAGTTGCTTTGTTAGGATCGATAAGCGTTTATTTACTTAGAGACTTTATAATATCGTTATTATTTACAGACTCATTTTTACCAATGCGAGACCTTTTTTTATGGCAGATGATTGGCGATTCACTCAAAATTGGTAGTTGGATATTAGCATATTTAATGTTAAGCAAAGCAATGACTAAATTATTTATTATTACCGAAGTGCTATTTGCAGTTTCGCTAGTAGGTTTAACTTACGTATTTACTAAAATATTTGGTTTTGAAGGTGTTTCGATAGCTTACTTAGTTAATTATGCGATTTATTGGATAATGATGGGGCTACTAGTATTTAGAACACTCAATAAGAGAGAAGAAGTTTATGTCTGATTGTCAGCCTTTAGTCTCGGTAGTAATTCCTTGTTATAATCATGAGCAATTTGTACAAAAAACTATTCAAAGCGTAATTGATCAAACTTATAAAAATATAGAACTAATAATAATAGACGATGGATCAAAAGATAGTTCCACATTGAGAATTGAAAAGCTGATTGACACATGTAAGAAGAGGTTTACCAATTTTGAGTATAGATGCAGACCGAATGTAGGATTGAGTGCTACATTAAACGAAGCTCTAGAATGGTGTAGTGGTAAGTATCTATCACCTATTGCCTCTGATGATATTTTAATGCCAAAAAAAACTAAATTACAAGTCAATTATTTAGAGAAAAATAAATCATGTATAGGTTTATTTGGTAGTATGCAGTTAATAGACAAAGATAATAACTTTATGGGCGAATGGTTAGTAAAAGATAAGAAATATACATTTGAAGATGTACTATTACATAACCATAAACTGATGACACCAACTGCAATGTTAAGATTAAAAATTGTAAAAGATATAGGTGGGTATAACCCCAAACTATACATAGAAGATTGGTATATGTGGTTGAAACTAAGTGAACAAGGAACGTTAGATAGTATTGAAGATATTATGTCATTATACAGAAAGCATGACAATAACTCTTCCAGTAATGTAGAAAAGATGAACGATAGCAGAGTCGCGATTCTAGATCCTTTCAAGTCTCATCCTAGGTATTCAAAGGCTTTAGAAAATGTAAGCTGGATGTACACATATGAAAATTTTAGTTTAACAGAAAACAGAAATTTGATTTATTTTGCTAAAATGGGTATAAACTACCCTGCGAAAACTACAAAACTGATTTTCGATAAATTGAGTCAGTTTTTAAAATAAATTAATATAGTTAAGTTATAATTTTAATCAATAAAACTATTAATTAATACATGGTTTTAAAAAATATAGATATTATCAAAATTATTAACATCGTTGTTTATAATTCAAAGAATAGTACACAAAAATTTTTTATTTTGAATTTTTAAATAGGTAATAAATTGAAAAAAATAGCTTTATATATTCCATCAATGAGTGGTGGTGGGGCTGAGCGAATGATGCTTACATTAGCTAATGCCCTGGCAGAAAAGAACTTAGTAATAGATTTAGTATTGAATAAGGCTGAAGGGCCCTATTTAAAAAAAGTTTCCAATAAAGTGAATATTGTAGATCTTGATACCTCTCGTGTACTTACTGGCATTTTACCTCTCGCGCGCTACATGAAGACTGAAAAACCAGAAGTTGTTTTATCAGCTATGAATTACGTCAACGTTGCTACTATTTTTGCTAAACTACTGAGTGGTACTGATACAAGAATTATTTTGAGCGAGCGCAGCAACCTATCTGCTGCGCTTGAAAATAGTCAATGGATTTCAAAGGTATTACTTAAAAACCTTATGACTTGGACATACAAAAGAGCAGATAAAGTTGTTGCGATATCGAATGGTGTAGCAAACGACTTAGCAAATCAAATTAAATTGGATCGTAATCACATAGTTACTATTTATAATCCAGTAGTTTCTTCAGAGGTACTCCAAAAATCTAGTGTCTCACTACCATCAAAACATCCTTGGTTTGAAAAGGATTCGCCACCAGTTATTATAGCTGTAGGTCGATTGTCAGAAGAGAAGGATTTCGAAACCTTAATTAAAAGCTTTGCAAAAACTTACGATCAAAAAGAATGTCGTTTACTTATTCTTGGAGAGGGTGGATTGAGACCAAAGTTAGAGACGTTAATTGAGGAGCTAAAATTACAAGATATTATTCAATTACCTGGTTTTAGCGATAATCCTTATGCTTGGATGTCAAAAGCTAAATTATTTATTTTATCTTCCAAGTACGAAGGTTTCGGTAATGTATTAGTGGAAGCCATGGCTTGTGGAACAGCTGTAGTAAGTACAGATTGCCCAAGTGGCCCAAGTGAGATTTTAGAAGAAGGAAAATGGGGAGAGCTTGTGCCAGTAGGCAATGTCGAATTGATGTCGAGGGCCATGTTGAAGGCAATTTCTACCTCTAATCATATTAATGTACAGAGTAGAGCTTCTTTTTTCAGTGTTGAAACTTCTGTCAATCAGTATATCAATGTACTGCTCTAACATTTCAAGAAATATTTTATTAAAAATATATAATAATGAGTTAAATATATGTGTGGAATAGCTGGGTTTTTTGAAGGAAAGGTTTTCTCTTCAGATGTTGAAGTAGAATCAATTTTAAAAAAAATGACTGATGCAATACAACACCGTGGTCCTGATTCAGAAGGGTTTTGGTATCAGAAAGATGAAAAAGTGGCTCTTGGTCATCGTAGGCTTTCGATCCAAGATCTAAGTGAGGCCGGGCATCAACCGATGTTATCTGATGATGGCAGATACGTTATTGCTTTTAATGGTGAGATATATAATCATTTAGAAATACGCGTCGAAATCGAAAAATTAGATTCAAAAGTAAGTTGGAGTGGGCATTCAGATACAGAAACTTTACTAAAATCCATACAGGTCTTTGGATGGGATGTGGCTTTACAAAAACTTATCGGAATGTTTGTTATTGTATTATGGGATACTGAAGCCAAACAACTCCTAATTGCAAGAGATCGTTTTGGTGAAAAGCCTCTATACTATGGCTGGCAAAATGATGCTTTTTTATTTGCTTCTGAACTCAAAGCTATTACTAAGCATCCAGCGTTTGAAAAGGTGATAGAAAAAGAGTCAGTAGCCATATTACTTAAGCAGGGATATATACCAACGCCGTACTCGATTTGGAAGGGCATATGCAAACTTCCAGCTGCTCACTATATGAAAGTAGATAAAGACAATACTAAACCAAAACTAGTCTGTTATTGGTCATTCAATGATATCGTTGAGCAATCACAAGATAACAGGTTGGCAATTTCTGATGATCAGGCACTACAAGAGCTTGAGTTGATCTTGACGAAAAGCATCGAAAGACAAATGATTTCTGATGTTCCTCTAGGAGCGCTATTATCTGGTGGTATCGACTCTTCACTAGTTGTCGCTCTTATGCAAAAAGTTTCCGAATTACCTGTCAAAACATTTAGTATTGGCTTTGATGACCCAAAATTTGACGAGTCGAAGCATGCTGAGGCAGTAGCCGAGCATCTAGGGACGGAGCATACTACTCTAATTATGACGCCAAACGACATGTTAGAGCTTGTACCTGAAATATCCAAGATATATGATGAGCCTTTTGCTGATAGCTCACAACTTCCTACTACCATCGTTTCTAGGTTGGCTAAGCAACATGTTAGTGTGGCACTAAGTGGCGATGCAGGTGATGAAATATTTGGTGGATATAATAGGTATTTTTTAGCACCTAAAGTATGGGATATATATAGTAAATTTCCTTTATCTCTGAGATCATTGATGTTAAGGTCTGCCTTTATTTTGAAACCAAAACAATGGGATAGGTTATTTGGTAGATTATTTAAAAAGAAAGGGATTTCGTTTTTCGGAGATAAACTTTATAAGTTAGCTCAACGTTTAGAGGGAGTAAATGACTTTAACGACTTGTATGTAAGTTTAATCACCGAGAAACATCATTTGTCAAGAATTCTCAAGTTCAAAACAAACGAAAAGTCTGCTTATCTATTGGATAATAAAGATCAATGGCCCAAGTTGGACAATAATGTAGAGAGAATGATGGCTCTAGATACCTTGACCTATATGACGGATGACATTTTAGTAAAGGTTGATAGAGCTTCAATGTCTACATCATTAGAGTTGAGAGCACCTTTCTTAAGTCATCACATAGCTGAATATGCATGGAGATTGCCATTAAACAAAAAAGTTAGAGATGGTAAAGGCAAATGGGTGCTTCGAGAAATTCTCTACAAGCACGTACCCAAGAGTATTATTGACCGACCTAAGCAAGGTTTTGGTATTCCTTTAGATGATTGGCTTAGAGGTCCGTTGCGTGAGTGGTCAGAAGCACTCTTATTTAGTTCTCATTTGCAGGAACATAATATCTTTGACGTCGATGAGCTAAAGGACTATTGGAAAGAACACTTGGATGGTCGTCGCCAACTAGGGTCTAGTTTATGGTCTATTTTAATGTTTCAAGCTTGGTATCAAGAGAACTTTTACGGAAACTCTCTTTAGCTAATGTTTCAAAAATATACTATAGTAGCTTTCACAACGAAATATTTAAGATACATAAGATATAAACTATGAAAATAACGGTCGCTGGTACTGGATATGTTGGGCTATCCAATGCAATGATATTTGCACAACACAATGAAGTTATTGCTATTGATATATTGTCCGAAAAAATTGAGTTGCTTAACAAATACATTTCTCCAATTCAAGATGCGGATATATCTAGGTTTTTAAATGAAAAGGATTTAAGTTTTAGAGCTACCCTCGATCCAAAGGAAGCTTATCAGGACGCAGATTTTGTTATAATAGCTACACCTACTAATTATGATGTTAAGACAAACTACTTCAATACTGAAAGCGTTGAGTCAGTTATAAGACAGGTGAATAATATCAATCCGTCAGCTATTATGATCATTAAATCAACCGTTCCAGTTGGCTTTACTAGTATTGTAAAAAATCAGTTTGAAACGAACAATATTATTTTTTCTCCAGAGTTTTTACGAGAAGGTAAAGCGCTCTACGATAATTTATATCCTTCACGGATAATAATAGGCGAAAAATCTGACAGAGCCCAGTTGTTCGCAGATATGCTGATAGAAGGTGCCGTTAAAAAAGATAGTCCTGTACTTTTTACAGATTCTACAGAAGCAGAGGCGATTAAGCTTTTTTCTAATACTTACTTAGCTATGAGAGTAGCCTACTTCAACGAATTAGATACTTACGCTCAATCCTCCGGGCTTGATACTCGTCAAATTATTGAAGGGGTATGTTTAGATGATCGTATTGGTGGTCATTATAACAATCCTTCATTAGGTTATGGAGGATACTGCTTACCTAAGGATACTAAGCAGCTATTGGCCAACTATGATAACGTTCCAAATAATATAATAAGAGCTATAGTCGACTCTAATCGTACTCGGAAAGATTTCATAGCAGAATCTATTTTAGATATGAAACCAAAAGTAGTCGGTGTGTATAGATTGGTTATGAAAGAAGGCTCTGATAATTTTAGAGCCTCTGCTATTCAAGGGGTTATGAAGCGTATTAAAGCTAAAGGTATTGAAGTAGTTGTTTATGAACCCGTCTTAGATGATACAGAGTTTTTTGGTTCGGAAGTCATTACTGATATTAAGAAGTTTAAGAAAGTTAGCGACGTTATTGTTACCAATCGGCTTTCTAATGATCTAGATGACGTTTTAGATAAAGTCTATACTAGAGATATATTTGGAGGGGATGAATGAAAGTATTAGTTACAGGAGCAGCTGGTTTTATTGGTTTTCATTTGATTAAATCACTACTAGATTATAATTATAATGTAGTTGGAATCGATAATATCAACGACTATTACGATGTGTCTCTGAAAAATGAGCGTTTAAAAGTTCTTAGAGAACACCCTAAAAAGAATCTTTTTAAATTTATTAAGCTTGATCTAGCAGATCGTAAGGTTATATCAGCACTGTTTACTGACAACAATTTCGATATAGTTATTCATCTTGGAGCCCAAGCAGGAGTGCGCTATTCCATTGAAAATCCAAATGCTTATATTGATTCAAATGTGGTAGGATTCGTGAATATTTTAGAGGGTTGCAGACAGACGAAGGTTAAGCATTTATTATATGCTAGTTCTAGCTCTGTATATGGTATGAATACCAAACAACCTTTTAGTACTTCAGATTGTGTTGATTATCCTATCAGCTTATATGCTGCCACTAAAAAATCTAATGAGCTGATGGCACATACATATAGTCATTTATACGATATTCCTACTACAGGCTTGCGATTTTTTACTGTTTATGGGCCATATGGTCGTCCTGATATGGCCTACTTTTCATTCACTAAGAAAATACTAGCTGGTGATGAGATTGACGTTTTCAACAATGGTAAGATGCAACGAGATTTCACTTATATCGATGACATCATAGAAGGTATCGTTCGCCTGATAGGTAAAGTACCAACTCACCAATCGTCGTCAACATCGAATGCTACCGCTCCTTATAAAATATATAATATCGGTAATAATCAACCAGTAACTTTACGTCGATTTATAAACGCTATTGAAGTTGCTTGTGATACGAAAGCTAAAGAAAATTTATTACCTATGCAACCTGGCGATGTACCTATCACCTACGCTGATGTAGATGAGCTCATAAATGACATTGATTTTAAGCCTGAAACAAGCATTGAGGATGGCATCTATATGTTTGTTAGATGGTATAGAAAGTACTATTTAGACGAACAGTAATTGTTGAGTCTTAAGTAAAATCTAAAGGGTTTGAAGAATGAAAATTGTACATATCATAACTGGTCTAGATAATGGTGGTGCAGAAGGTGTACTTTATCGCTTAGTAACTCATGATACAGAAAATGAGCATATTGTTATATCGATGATGGATGCTGGTAAATATGGTCCCTTATTATTGGCTAAAGGCATAAGTGTGCATTTTTTAGATATGAAGTCTGGTAAGGCTTCATTGTTAGCTGTAATAAAACTATATAAGCAATTGAAGAATATAAACCCTGACATAGTACAAACTTGGATGTATCATGCTGATCTTATTGGAGGTCTTACTGCAAGCATTGCTGGAGTCAAAAAAATTTATTGGAACATAAGACAGAGTAATTTTGACAGCAGTCATACTAAACTTAGTACTATAAAAATTGCAAATGTATGTTCTAAATTAAGTAGTACTATCCCAACGAAAATTATTTCATGCTCTACTAAAGCAGTAGATGAACATATCAAGTTGGGTTACGATAAAGAGAAAATAGTTGTTATAGGAAATGGTTATGATCTGAGTATTTTTAAGCCTGATAATTCTGTTTGTGAGGAGTTTAGAAATACTTTAGGAATCGGTCAATTTCCTGTATTAGGAATGGTTGGTAGATACGATCCTCAAAAAGACCATGAAAATTTGATTCAAGCCTTAAGCGTAGTTTATAGCAGAGGCTATAAGTTCGACTTATTGTTAGTAGGAAAGAACCTAAATGAGGATAATATTGAACTACTAAGTATTATAAATAAATACGATTTAAATAATAGTATTCATTTGTTAGATCAAAGATCAGATATTCAAAGTATTATGAATGCATTAGACATTCATATTTTAAGCTCTGCATATGGAGAAGGTTTTCCTAATGTTGTTGCGGAAGCAATGGCCTGTAATACTCCTTGTATAGTGACAGATGTAGGAGACTCCAAACTAATAGTAGATAAGTATGGTATCGTTATTGAACCTCGTAGCACTAGCGAGTTAGTAGAAGCTATAATCACTTTAATGAATGCTATGTCTGTTGAAGAAGAGTGGGCTAAATTGAAAGAGGAATGCTCTACCCATATTGGTGAACATTTTAGCATTGAAGCTATGGTTTCAAAATACAAAGAAGTTTGGAATTATTAGTATAGTCTAGTTTACTAAATACCACATTCAGGAAAACCAAATTGCATGGTTAGGCCTATTACTACGCTGACATTATTTATCTGCCCTTCCATTTAGTAAGTCATACCTTGGATCATATGTGGTTCTAACAATTCTTTCAATAGTAAGTTAATGACTACAGCACTTCTTATTTTATAAAGAAAATAGATGTAGTTCTTCACTATTGAGAGTCAGATGATGGTTATAGTTGGTAAGGTAACAAATTAAGATGAGTGTTTGATCATTGACATTAGCCATCTAGGATCTATCGCCTGTAGATAGGCGACCTATTACTTAATATGTTCTCTTGTTCAGTGGTGGGTGTATAACTACCTACCATTATGGCAGCGACTTGTACAAAAAAGCGTCAATTAGGGTGGCTATTTAAATAATAAGCCTATGCCTGCTAAATTTTTTCTGTTAACAGTTAAGATGTTCTATTTGAAATATTTGTATTTGTTATAAACCTAGCTAAGGTCTAGAAATTAGCTAGGTTTACGCTTGGTTTGGTGCAATTCTAGCTATCAGCAATCCTAATACTTGAATGTTCAACAAAAACTAGATATTGATAACGAGTATAAATCTTATCGTAGACTGGCTAGCTATTGGCAGAATCCTATAAGTATTTTTATTGGTGTAACAAACTCCAATCTTGATAATTGATATATAGGTTTGACTATAAACGATAGCTTTCAACATGGTATGATAGCAGTGGATACATAGATTATACAACTGACGACATACTGATAAAAGTCCATCGAGCTTTTAGGGTTAATAATTTGGAAACTTATATTTCTGTGTTAGGTCATTAAATTGGTATGAAGTATAACTTTGACTTGTAAAATTCGCAATGGACAGAAAAGGGCTGGTCAAGCAAATATTATTTTTCATACAATCTACGAGCTTATTAAGCGTCTTATGTGTAACTGGTTACGTATCTCATTATAGGATTGAATGAAACGTTAATAGATGACAAATTTTTAAAGTAATAAGGTTGTTTTTATCCTGAACCGGATCGTAAGATGTGAGACGAGGATTTTAGGGAGTATTCAAACTCACTAAGCTGATCTTTATTTGTGTGTATAATTCTTCCCTGATATTAAACTAAAATCGTAAAAATATAGAGAAGCATAAGTGACTGATTTAAACTGGATATACACACATGGCTTCATAGGAATTAGGCTATTTGAATTGCCTAGCTTGCTCATCTGTTTACTATTGATCATTATACTCAGTCATAAATTTGCAATTTCTGTAATCCAGCGTTTGGTTCTAGTCCTACATTGTTTTTTACCTTTTATTCTGAATGATGTGTTATTTAGCGTTTCTTATATGCCAGACCAAATTCAGTATTGGATCGGAGTTAACGCTATAAGAAGTGGTAATCTGGGTCTGGTTGAAGCCTTATTGAGTGGCGGGAATGTATCGCAAGCTAGTGCTTTATTTGCAGTCATGCCATTTCCGACGCCTGTTTCGCCAATTAGTTTAGGTTTTTATAATACCTTTATTTATATCGTTTTGTTTTTCATTTTGTATGCCAAAAGAGTTTTTACCAAAGTTTCCCTTTGGACTTATTTGCTATTTCCAAGTATGGCACTATATACAGCATTAAGCCTTAGGGAAACCCTAATACTATTTTTTATGATATTAGCAGTAATATATGTTAGAGAGTCCAAAATATTTAAAAGCATTCTTTGCATGGCGCTAATATATATTATCAAGTTTCAAAATTTCTTTATTGTTGGCCCAGTAGTTCTGCTTTACTTTATTTTTGATGTTGCAAGAAAAGGTATGGGGTTGACTAAGGCTCTAACTATAGGTGTTATTGGTTTTGTTTCATTACTGGCTTCTGCGCCTATTGCGCTCCCCTTAGTTAATAAGTTTAGGGTAGCCATGTTTGTTGAAGATGGTGGAGATCCGAAAAAGATTAAACTGATATCAGGAATAGGTGACTTTGTTATTCAAGGTTTGACTTCAGGTTTTTATTTCTTATCTAAACCCCTACCGTGGGAGGCGGCAAGTGCTCTTCAACTTATACAGTCATTCGAAAACTTACTTGTTTTAATTATTCTATTCTTAGTCACTCGTCAAGCTTGGATAAAGAGTCCAGATAGACTAGCATTTTGGTTATTATTTTTAGTTTTATCGATGTCTGTATATGGGTTGGTAGTAGCCAATTACGGTACAGCAGTACGTTATCGTTATGCATTTGTAATGATGTATGTTTTATTTGTGTGTGCGGATTGTAACGTCGAAAAACTTTTTCTTAAAAAAAGTAATATTGCTCGATAATAAACGACGTTAAGATAAAAATTGTTACAATAAAGGACTAAGGATAGAGATTGAAAATATTATATATAGTTAATGAACCTTGGTTTTTTTTATCTCATCGTTTGCCTATTGCTATAGCGGCTCAAGCACAAGGATACACTGTACATGTAGCGACTAGAGGTGGTGAGGCAGTTGAAGAAATTTTAGAAAAAGGTTTTGTTCATCATCAGATCTCATTATCACGTAATGGTAGTAGCGTACCTAGTGAGTTGGCTAGCTTATTAGATATATGGAAGCTCATAGATAAGGTCGAACCTGATGTTCTACATTTAGTGACTATAAAGCCAGTATTGTACGGTGGTATCGCTTCTCGTTTTACGTCGGTCAAAAAAGTAATAGCTGCCGTATCTGGCTTAGGTACTTTATTTTTAGCGACAGGTGTCAGAGCAGAAATGAAGCGTAAATTAGGAACAGGGCTTTACCGTTTTGCTTTGCGCTCAGACAAAACTACTGTTATCTTACAGAATCCCGATGACAAGCAGCTATTGATAGACCTAAAAGCGGTCAAAGTAGAACAGACCACACTGATACGAGGGTCAGGTATAGATCTATCTGCATTCCAAGCATTTCCTGAGAGTCTAACAAGCACCCCTGTAGTCACCTTCGCGGCACGTTTGCTGTTCGATAAAGGGATAGCAGAGTATGTAGATGCTATCAAAATATTGAATAAAAAAGGCGTAGTAGCCCGTTATCAAATAGTGGGCGATTTAGACATAGGTAATAGCACCAGTGCTACCGCAATAGACATTGCAGAGTGGCAATCTATCTCTAACTTAGAAGTTTTAGACTATCAGAAAGACATGCCCTCAGTATTTAGGAACACTAACTTAGTCGTATTGCCTTCTTACCGTGAAGGACTTCCTAAAGTTCTGATTGAAGCAGCCGCTTGTGGTAGAGCAGTAATCACTACCGACGTACCGGGCTGCCGTGATGCCATTGAAGCCGACAAAACAGGTCTACTAGTACCAGTCAAAGATCCAAACGCACTAGCTCATGCTATAGAAAAATTAGTAACAGAATCTGAGCTTCGAGTGCAAATGGGTATTGCTGGACGCCAACTAGCAGAGCGAGAATTTTCAATTGAAAAAGTGGTAGAACAGCATCTTTCCATTTATCAGCGATCGCAATAAATTACCAACAAGTCAGCTAAAAAATATATTTAGGATATCTTTGTAATGAATAAAACATCTAGACTGCTTCTAACCGGTGCAACTGGATTTGTTGGCAGTGCTTTGCAGCAGCACCTTATAGCAGACGGAAGTTATAATATAACTATTGCGGTTCGTAACCTGCAGCAGCAGTCGAATGAGGTACGTACTGTTAATATTGATGATATAGCAGCTGATACTGATTGGACAGATGCATTGCAAGATATTGATGTTGTCATTCATACCGCTGCTCGCGTACATATCATGGACGATAAGTCCGTTGATCCTCTGACTGAATTTTGTAAAGTTAATGTAAACGGCACTCTCAATCTAGCTCGCCAAGCGGTGCAAGGAGGTGTAAAGCGTTTTATCTTCATCAGCTCAGTTAAAGTAAATGGTGAAAATACAGAATTAGGTCATCCTTATACCGCCGAATCAAAGCCAAACCCTACTGATCCTTACGGTATCTCTAAATATGAGGCTGAGCAGGGTTTGCTTAAGTTAGCAGAAGATACAGCACTGGAAATCGTCATAATTCGTCCTACTTTAGTCTATGGCGAAAATGTTAAAGGTAATTTCCGCTCGCTCATGAAGTGGACTTATAAAGGTCTACCTTTACCGATAGGCGGTATTACCACAAATTTACGTAGCTTAGTATCGGTAGATAACCTTACAGACTTTATTATTACTTGCATCGATCATAAAAATGCCAAAAATCAAATATTTTTAATATCAGATGACGATGATATTTCAACAGCTGGACTATTAGATAAAATAGCAAGGGGTCTTGGTGTAAAAAATAAAGCCTTATCGATACCGACTAACATGATTAACATAGCAGCAAATATCTTGGGTAAGCCCGGTATTGTTGAAAGACTATCAGGATCATTGCAAGTCGATATTGAAAAGTCAAAAACCTTATTAGATTGGCAACCCAAACATACGACAGCTGAGTCTATTCAAAAAACAGCTCAATATTATAGATCAAGTCTGACTAATCATAATAGTATGATGTTGCAAAGATCGTTAGACATAGCATTTTCATCGGCAGGGTTAGTCGCTACTTCTCCATTATTAATTGCTGCTACAGTAGTAGGCTATTTAGACACCGGGTCGCCTTTATTCGTTCAAGAGCGTATTGGTAAAAATCAGAAGCCTTTTAAACTAATTAAATTTCGCACGATGAAAGTGACGACAGAGTCGGTAGCCAGTCATTTGGTGGACAATACCTCCATCACTAAGCTAGGTAAGATATTACGCAAAACCAAGCTAGATGAATTACCACAGCTAGTAAATGTTTTAAAAGGTGAAATGAGCTTAGTAGGTCCAAGACCGAATCTATTCAATCAAGAAGATCTCATCAAAGCCAGAGCAGATCAAGGCGTTTATGATGTACTACCTGGTATTACAGGACTAGCGCAATTAAGTGGCATTGACATGTCTACACCTGAACGCTTGGCTAAAGTGGATAAAGAGATGATCGATACTCTAAGTCTAAGAAACTATTTTTCTTACATCATTGGTACTGCTTTAGGTAAAGGCAGTGGTGATGCTGTTAAATAACTCTAAATATTGGAAAACAATCAATGATATCTAAAAAGTTAACTGCGCTTATGAGTGTGGGTACTTTGCTTGCTGTCTCTACGTTATCAACGACCGCATCTGCTCAAAATCTGTATATGAATGATATGAAACTGAAGTCAGAGCTTGACTGGTTAAATGCCCAAGGTGTGACGCATATCAGCACCAGCACATGGCCATTGACTGCTAATGAAATTGCAAATGTACTCAATACGGCTAAAGTGACGACTGATACCCAGCAAAGAGTATTGCAGTCTGTACATGTCATGCTTGCTCAAAATCCAAACTCTTTAGTCAAAGCAGAGGCAGAAGCTTACTTACAAACAAATCGTCAGCAGTTGCCGCAAAATTTTGCAGATGACAATCTGGCAGGACAACAGATATCAGCTGCGATAGGACTCAGTGAAGAGAACTGGGAGATGAAGCTACAAGCCAATGTAAAAAACGATGAGCTTACCGATGACGATAGTGATGTTAGTTTTGAGGGATCTTATATCGCTGGTACAGCAGCCAATCAGTGGTTAATAGCAGGTAAAATTCCAGCATGGTGGGGCCCAGGTAATGATGGTAGCCTTATCCGAGGGGATGCTAGTATCCCAGTCACAGGTATTACCATGCAGCGTGATACGCAAACTGCACCGACTAACCAGTATCTGAACTGGGTTGGCCCTTGGCAGTATCAGCTGTTTGCAGGTCAATTAGATGATTATGAGGCGATACCAGATGCTAAGTTATTTGGTGCTCGCCTCACTGCGAGTCCATGGGCGTGGTTAGAAGTTGGTGCGTCTCGAACCTTTATGTGGGGCGGAGAAGGTCGTCCAGAGAGTTTTAGCTCCTTTGGTGATGCTATTTTAGGTACTAAAGATAATGAGGCTACTGCGGGTAATACTGACAATGATCCGGCCAATCAGTTGGGTGGTTTTGATGCCAAAATACAGTTAGCACCGCTACTTAATGTACCAGCCAGTGTCTATGGACAATATGTTGGTGAAGATGAAGCGGGTGGTTTACCTGCCAAAAATATGTATTTAGCGGGTGTAGACTATGCTTCTGAAGCTTATGGAAAACCCTATCAGTTATATGCTGAATACGCAGATACTCGTAGTAGTGGAGAAGTAAAAGGTGTGTCTTATGATCATTTTTTATACACCGATGGCTATTACCAACAGGGCTATCCGCTCGGACACTCTTTAGGCGGTGATGCTGAGAGTGTATCAGTAGGTGGTAAGCTATGGCTCGATAGTCGGAACTTTGTCAATACAAAACTGCAATATGCCAAAGTAAACCAAGCGGATGAGGCAGACAATCAAGCCTTTCCAACGACGGATAAATTAACAGCTATTGACGTATCATGGGCACATCAATGGCAACCTCAGACACTAATAACGAGTAGGGTATGGGCGGTAGACTCTGATACTCAGTCAACTGATATTGGTGCAGGTGTGGGTATAGAGTTCCAGACTTATTAGACAAGAATAAGTAAATACCTTAGCGTTTTAGAGAGTAAGAAACGGTCTACTAACATCATAGTAGGCCGTTTTTTATTTGAGCTGTTGCTAGAGCTATGTGTTGGTAAATTGACGCGTATGTTCTATAAGTAATTGTCAATTTGATAGGTCTTTACTTGTATATTACATAGCAATAGTTAAAGAATTACTTTTTAGCTGTACTCTAATACATGCTAGGATTTTGCAGCGTACACAGGTACAATATTATTCTTAGTCAAAGGTTGACGAAGCAAAGGACAGGCATGCAAAGTATTTGCGCGCGCTGTCTTTATTTTTTTATATCGTACCCCCTATTGGAGTTACTATGTCTACTGCTCAAGAATCCGCCACCGTTTTGGACGGCAAAGCACTTGCCAAACAAATAGAACAGGATCTGCGTACACGCGTTGATACGATAAAGGACAAGACTGGACGCACCCCAAGCCTTGCCACGATATTGGTTGGTGATGATCCTGCTTCTGCAACTTACGTTCGCATGAAAGGTAATGCTTGTAAGCGTGTTGGTATGGATTCTATACGTGTTGAAATGCCAAGTGCTACAACCACTGAGCAGCTGATGGCAAAGATAGATGAGCTAAACAGCAACCCAGATGTACATGGTATTTTGCTGCAGCACCCCGTCCCTGAACATATCGATGAACGTGCGTGTTTTGAGCAAATTGACTTGGCAAAAGATGTCGATGGCGTGACTTGTCTTGGTTTTGGTCGTATGGCTATGCAGCAGCCTGCCTACGGCTCATGTACACCGCAAGGCATCATGCATTTGTTAGAGCATCATAATGTCGAATTATCAGGTAAAGAAGCGGTAGTTGTGGGACGTAGTGCTATCTTGGGCAAACCAATGGCGATGATGCTACTCAATGCCAACTGTACGGTGACCATCTGTCATTCAAGAACCCAAGATCTAGCAGCACATATCAAGCGTGCCGATATCGTAGTTGGCGCTGTGGGTGTGCCTGAGCTGATTAAAGCGGAGTGGATCAAAGCAAGTGCGGTTGTTGTTGATGCAGGCTTCCATCCAACAGATAATGGCGGTGTCGGTGATATTGAAATGCAGGGTATGGAAAGTATTGCCAGTGCGTATACGCCAGTGCCAGGCGGCGTTGGTCCAATGACTATCAATACGCTTATTCGCCAAACGGTCGATGCTGCTGAAAAATCAGCAGGTCTAAACATCAGCTGAAAGTAGTGACATGAATGCTGATCGCCGATAGTTAAGAGGCTTGAGGCAATATAGACTCAGGCTAAGTCAACCACCTTTTAGTTGATAGGACCTAAAAATGTCTAAAAAAAACGTAGATTTTCATGAGAGACTGCAAGGTATTGGCAGAGAGTTTGTCGATATCTGCCATTACGTTATCTTGTTTTTAATCAGCGTGGTGGTGGTTTGGACGGCAGGTAAGGAGTTTGTTGATATTGTCCAAAAGGGTTCAGCGGACTTAAAAGATATCTTGATGCTATTTATTTATCTTGAGCTGTTGGCCATGATAGGTATCTATTTTAAGACTCATCGTCTGCCCGTGCAGTTTTTGATATTTATTGCCATAACCGCATTATCACGGCATTTAGTGGTCGACGTACAGGCGGTCTCGGATTATTTTCACCTATGGCTGCTGGCGACAATTTCTGTAGCGATCATGCTATTGAGTGGCGCTATTGTCGTGCTGACGTGGACCGCAAAAACCTTTGGTCGTCCAGAGGACAATCTCGACAAACAGTATGCAAATTTAACGGTCAAAGCCATGCTACCTGACGATGCACAAGCACCAGACAGTCACACAAAACATCGCCGTGAGTAATGTTTGATACCTATATAAAAAAAAGGCTACCACTGGTAGCCTTTTTTTTATATGGGAATGGGTTATCATAGCCATTTTAGTTTTTTGAAATTGTAGTATAAGAAGCTACACAACGCGATGATGATAATCATGATCACAAGGTAAGCGTATTTCCAATGCAGCTCAGGCATAAAATCAAAATTCATCCCATAGATGCCAGCAATAGCGGTCGGCACCGCTAAGATACCTGCCCATGCTGCAAGCTTACGTACGACTTCATTCTGTCCCATATTGACCATAGCCATATAGGTATTCATAACCACACTTAACATTTCATTCAGACCGTTGATAGCATCTAGTGAGTGTAAAAGGTGGTCATTGACATCGCGGAAATATGGCTTGGCTGCTTGAGAGAAACCAGAGACAATTTCGCTCTTTTTGTGATTGATAAAGAAGCTACAGATGTCTTGGACTGGTAAGATAATAGCTCGCATATGTACCAGTTGCGACTTGAGTTCATAGAGGTTTTTTAGTGTGCCTTTATCAAACTCATAGGTAAAGACATAGCGCTCTTGCTCGCGCAAATACCGCCCCAAGCGATCAGTGATCGGCATATAGTTATCAACGATAAAATCAAGTATGGCATGTAATACGAAGATAGGACCCATACGTAGCTTTTCAGGGCGACGGTGGCAATGCTCACGGACAGGGGCGTAGGAGTTCGATGGACCATTACGAATAGTAATCAAGTAGTTTTTGCCCATGAATATCGCAGTCGTACCATAACGAATGACATTGTCCTCAAGCTTAGCCGTACGTAGCACCACAAAGACCATATCGTTGTCGTAGTTTTCTACCTTGGCACGCTGATGATCAGCAAACGCATCTTCAATTGCTAACTCATGGATATCAAAAGCGTCTTTTACTTTGACCATGGTTTCTAGACTGGGGTCATAGAGACCAAGCCAAATAAACTGACCGTTATTACTAAGAGCACGGCTCACATCATTAAGTGCCACCTTATCTATATTTTCGCCTGTCTTGCGAGAGTAAGCGTAACAGTTGACCACTTCATCGGCACTTGATGAATCAATATCTTCATAGCGTTCAGAGTCAGGATCGTAGACCGTCATGGTCTCGATAGTATCTTCTGTTGTCGCATCAATATCGCCATAGATATAGCTGTCATCACCATCTAGATAGAGGTACTTGTCATTCATATTGGCATAAATGTGGCTCATATTAGAGTCAGGAGCAATATGAGCCGTTTTTTTGATTAATTGGTTATTGTCGTTTTCCATACATCCTCCTGCCACATAATAAAAAAACGGCAATAATCTAAAATCTGATGTCGAAAAGCCGTGAGCATGGCTGCTGTGACTGAATATGGCTATGTACTAGTGCCCTTTATTTAGTAACCCTTTATAAGGCATAGCTTTTTAGAGTATCAATATCTACCAATGCCAATAGGCTCTCGTGACACGCTTCTAGTTTGATTTGTGGGGCGATATCAAAGTCTAGCGCTTCAACCCAGCGCAGCGCACAAATACACCAATAATCACCAGGCTTGAGACCTGCAAAATTGTATTCAGGTAGCGGGGTAATAAGATCATTGCCGCGACTGGCTGAAAAGTTCAAAAATTCACTGGTCATCTTGGCGCAAACCGTATGCTGACCGACGTCGTGATTGCCGGTATGACAAAAGCCGTTGCGGTAATAGCCGGTGATAGGGTCGAAGCAGCAGCTGGCAAGGGCAGTGCCTAATACATTGGTTTGGTTATTGGCAGGATTTGGATGATAATCAGATGACATAAGGCTTCCGAGATAAAAATATGTGTTAGTGTACCATGAGTATGTGCCAAAGATGCTGCCGTAAACATGCGCAGCACTCGATGTATAACAAAAAGTACACGCTATCGTCAGCCACCCCTTTAGCAAATAAGCATCGCGTTAAATCCTCTCGTAGGCAGGTCCTAGATAGGGCTGTATCTGCTTTACTTATAAGGCGTCATTAGATGCTAATTAGATAACGATTGGATATAATTGTCACTAGGCGAACCTTAAGTGCTATGCTAAACTAAAGCATAAAGTGCCTTGATTATTTGTCGCAATTTTTTAGCGCATAAAGATACTCGTCTTATCATTTAAAATTATACTTATTATTCACCCTTTTGCGGTTACCTGGTTTGTTTATAAATAATTGGGTCAATGATGTTGCGTGTTGAAAAAACACGGTATCAATATTTGACAAAACAACCTTTGAGTACCGCTTCAGTACCGCGTTTTTGGTAAGCGATACGCCAAACAAGGATTTATTGTGTCTGTTAGTTCTGATTCTGCAAAACCTACCCAGCAAAACTCCATAAACGAGACAGCGGCTCAGCCTGCAAACGACAGCGCTGCATCTAATAGCATGCCTTATCTGAGTGGTTTTGCGAGCGATGTTGCCAACAGTTGGCTATTACCTGATGGGGTGGTCGATGTACTGTTCGAAGATGCGCATAAGCAAGAAGTGCTTAGGCATCAGTTGATTGAGCAGCTTATCACTCATGGCTATCAGCTCGTTTGTCCACCGATGCTCGAGTTTACTGAGTCCTTGCTCAGTGATGCATCAGAAGATCTCAAGCGTCAGACCTTTAAGATAATCGATCAGCTAACCGGACGCCTTATGGGTGTGCGTGCTGATATTACGCCGCAGATATTGCGTATAGACGCGCATCATGGCGGTACGGGTATTGCACGTTATTGTTACGTTGGTGATGTGATTCATACGTTGCCATCAGGACTGTTTGGCTCGCGTACACCGTTACAGTTAGGGGCTGAAATATTTGGTTGTGAATCACTGACAGCAGACATTGAGCTGATTGATGTGTTGTTTACGATGGTAAATAACTTAAATATGAGCGCCGCACTTCATATTGACTTGGGTCATGTGGCGATATTTAAGCGCCTAGCTGAATTGGCTGAGTTGCCAGATAACGCGACTGAGCGCTTGATGTATTTATATGCCAATAAAAACCTTCCAGAACTCAAGCGCGTCTGCCGTGAGTTACCGATGGGTGATGATTTTTATGTGTTGGCACGCTTCGGTCATGATATCGCAAACTTGTTGGCCAAATTGTCAGACGCAGCGCAACAAGACAGCCAAATCGCAACCGCTGTGGATGAGCTACAACGTCTAAAATCTCATTTAGAAGATCAGTGGCAGTGCCCAGTCAGTATCGATGTGACCGAACTATCAGGCTATCACTACCATACGGGTATCGTATTCAACGGCTATATCAATAGTGAGACCCAGTCACTAGTACGTGGTGGTCGCTTTGATGGTATGCAGAGCCAAACGCAAACCCTACGCGCCGCCACCGGCTTTAGTATGGATATCAGTCGCTTGCTCGCTCATACACAGCTTGATGCGCCGACTATCGTACTGGTTGATTTTGAATCGCTGGCTGACGCAACTGCAGATGAGACACAAACGCTATCTGTGCAAGTTGAGAGTCTGCGTCAGCAAGGCTACCGTGTCACCATGCCATTGAACGCAGATGATCGTCCACATGATGTTACTCATCGACTGGTTATGACGGACAATCAATGGCATCTACAAACTGTTTAGTTGCCAGTTCAATAAATACAATTTATTAAGTACACGTTATTAGAACGCTCAATGGTTCGTTAGATAAAAAGATACAGTAAATAAAGCACAAAGCTATTTTAGCTTTCCAACTGTTATTGCACACACCTCAATACATAAAGGTAAGGATTGATCATGGGTAAGAATGTTGTAGTCTTGGGTAGCCAATGGGGCGACGAAGGTAAGGGTAAAATCGTTGATTTACTTACCGAAAAAGCCTCAGCAGTAGCCCGCTTCCAAGGCGGTCATAATGCTGGTCACACGTTGGTTGTCGATGGCAAAACCACTGTCTTGCATTTGATTCCATCAGGTATCTTGCGTGAAGGCGTGACCTGTTTTATTGGTAATGGCGTGGTGCTCGCACCTGACGCACTACTAAAAGAGATGAAAGAGTTAGAGGACAACAACGTACCAGTACGCGAGCGTCTACGTATCTCTCCAAACTGTCCACTTATCATGCCTTATCACGTGGCACTTGATCAAGCTCGCGAAGCCAAGCGTGGCAGCGGTAAAATCGGTACAACGGGTCGTGGTATCGGTCCTGCATACGAAGACAAAGTAGCACGCCGTGCAATCAAGCTTGCTGATTTGTTCCGTGACGATCTAGAAGAGAAGCTACGTAACCTCATCGAATATCACAACTTCCAACTGACTGAGTACTACAAAGTTGATGCGATTGATTTTGATGAGACACTCAAGCTATGCCAAGAGTGGAAAGAAGAAATCAAAGGTATGGTTACTGATGTCACCGAAGACCTAAATCAGTTACGTCTTGCTGGCAAGAACCTCATGTTTGAAGGTGCTCAAGGTACACTACTTGATATCGATCATGGTACTTATCCGTTTGTGACCAGCTCAAGTGTAACAGCAGGCGGCGTATCAACGGGTACTGGTATCGGTCCATTATACTTAGACTACGTACTTGGTATCACCAAGGCTTACACCACGCGTGTTGGTAGTGGTCCATTCCCAACAGAATTGTTCGATGATGTTGGTGCTCATTTAGCCAAAGTCGGTCATGAATTTGGTGCGACGACTGGCCGTGCGCGTCGCTGTGGTTGGTTCGATGCTGAAGCACTACGCCGTGCCGTGGTGCTGAACTCGATGTCAGGTATCTGCTTAACTAAGCTTGATGTACTAGATGGTCTTGAAGAATTGCTCATCGGCGTGGGTTACAACCTACCTGAGACTGAGTGTGCAGGCGCGCATGATGCTGAATTCTATGAATCAGTAACGCCTAAGTACGAGACTATGCAAGGCTGGAGCGAGTCAACGGTTGGTGTTACTAACTATGACGACCTACCAGAGAATGCAAAAAAATACATCAAACGTATCGAAGCATTGATCGGTTGCCCAGTTGATATTATCTCAACTGGTCCTGATCGCGAAGAGACTATCGTATTGCGCGATCCGTACGACGCTTAGTTTTTACTACAAACTTGGTTAAATAGTTTTTAGTATCAATGAAAAACCCCAATGCTAAGCGTTGGGGTTTTTGCTTATATAATGGCTCATAGTATTATGAACTCTTAATGCATAATACATTTACTTTTTTGCAAGGTGCGGTCATAAATTAACCCTATCATTTATAGTCTTAATCATTATAATAGGCAGCAATCCTATGTTGGCACTCAGGTATTAGATTTGACTGACCATGAGTTAGTTAATTCAGCTGAGGTCAATATGGCGGCTAAAGATAAAACAAAGCATTAACCCTTTCATTTTTTATCGAATTTATCATTTATTAGGAGCTTTTCATGGCTAACGAACGTACTTTATCTATCATCAAACCTGACGCAGTTGCTGGCAACCACATCGGCGCTATCTACAGCCGTTTTGAACAAGCTGGTCTAAAAATCGTTGCAGCTAAAATGCTACAACTTGATGACGAGAAAGCAGGTGGCTTCTACGCTGAGCACGCTGAGCGTCCATTTTATAATGACCTAAAGTCATTTATGATGTCAGGTCCAGTATTGGTATCAGTACTAGAAGGCGAAAATGCTATCGCTCAGCACCGTGAAATCATGGGCGCTACTAACCCAAAAGAAGCGGCTGAAGGCACTATCCGTGCTGACTTCGCTAGCAGCATCGATGAAAACGCAGTACATGGTTCAGACTCAGCTGAATCAGCAGCACGTGAAATCAGCTACTTCTTCAGCGATGATGAAGTTTGTGCACGTACGCGTTAATAGCAGCAGTTATTGATATCAGCTACTCTGTAGCATAGTGAGTGTTAATAATTGGTTTTGCAGGACGGCTTATATCTTATGGGTATAGGCCGTTTTAGCTATTTGCTGATGGGCAACTTAGATTATAATAAAGCAATCTAGATTGAAATTATCTGAAGAGTCCCTCATTATTAGTTTTAATTAGCGTTATCAATCCCTTATCAGCATGTTTTTAGTCGATATACTTTGATATTGTGAGTCACTTAATGACTTAATAAAAACGACGCTCATAACGGATTGCTCATGCATTCAAGCCATACGTGTGTACGGCAACGCTCATATCAATAATTGCATCGCTTATTAGACTGATGCAAAAAGGTTACCTATTATGTCAACTGTTCAAGCACCAACCCAGCATATACCTGCCAAGCTTACTGATAGCATCAAATTAGTAGACGAGGCCCATGCCAAAACCAACCTACTCGGCATGACCCAAGCGCAGCTGGCTGATTACTTCAAAAGTATTGGCGAAAAACCATTTCGTGCTACTCAGGTTGTTAAATGGATCTATCAGCATGGGGTTACCGACTTCGAGCAAATGACCAATTTGAGTAAATCGTTGCGCGATAAGTTGTCACTTAATGCTTGTGTGGTACCGCCAAAGGTTATACATCGTCAATACAGCGATGATGGTACACGTAAGTGGGTGTTTGAAGTGACGGGCGGCTCATTGGTTGAGACTGTATTGATCCCAGCAGATGACAGTAAGCTAAATGGCCGTAAAACGTTGTGTGTGTCTTCACAAGTCGGCTGCGCACTTGACTGTAGTTTTTGTAGTACGGGTAAGCAGGGGTTTGAGCGTGACTTGAGTGCCGCTGAGATCATTGGACAGCTATGGGTTGCCAATGCCTCATATATGACTGACGAAAACGAAAGCCTAGAAAACGTCGATCATAGCCTATGGGAAAATAACGTCACCAATGTCGTCATGATGGGTATGGGTGAGCCGTTATTAAACTATAAACCAGTGGTTGGTTCAATGGAGTTGATGCTTAGCGATCATGCTTACGGATTATCGAAGCGCCGTGTGACATTATCAACGTCAGGTGTCGTCCCCAAAATGTATCAACTTGCTCAAGATATTGATGTGGCATTGGCGATCTCATTGCACGCGCCAAACGATGAGCTACGTAATGAGCTGGTACCAATCAATAAAAAATACCCACTAGATGAGCTGATTGCCGCTGCAAAAAACTACGTCTATGATGTGAACCCGCGTCACAAAAAGCACGTCACTATTGAGTATGTGATGCTTGATGGGGTCAATGATAGCAATGAGCATGCTCACCAGTTGGTCGCACTATTGGACGGTCTACCAAGTAAGATCAATCTTATTCCGTTCAATCCGTTCCCACACGCGCCGTACGATAAGTCGAGCAACAACCGTATCCATACATTTAGTAATATACTTAGCGAAGCTGGATTTGTCTGTACTATTCGCCAGACACGTGGTGATGACATCGATGCAGCTTGTGGTCAGTTGGTTGGACAAGTGGCTGATCGTACCAGACGTTCGGCTGCATGGCAGCAAAGTATCAAAGATCGTGAAAACGGTTGATACAAGTCATAGAAGTGCCAAACGTAAGCGCTTAGCTGTCATTTGTCTGTCGCAATGGTAACAAAAATGTATCAATAACGCTCGAGAATGAAGAACACAGCAATTAACAACAACTAAATTGTACTTATAGGGGTTAAATCTATTAAACTGATGCCTCGATGATCAAATGCATTGAACCACAGTTTTATGATGGCGGCTATGATGACTTCTAAAAATTCTTGTCAGTTTGAACCTAACAAACCATTTTTTAAACGTTATAAGCAGATAGGTGCGATGACGACTCATGTCAATGTATCGAAGAATGTACCGAAACAAATGTTGTTTGTGGCTGTGCTCGCAGGATCATTATTAAGTGGTTGTCAGAGCACGCCAAGTAATGATCTGACAGGTGGTACAGTCTATCAAACCTCTACGGGCGCAAGCGGTGATCGCGACTCAGACCAACAAGAAGCTGCACGTGTGCGCACCTCACTGGCGGCGCAATATATCCGCAAGAATGAGCTGGATGCGGCGCAGCGTCAGCTCGAAAAAGCCTTTGCTGCCGATAGCCGTTACGCGCCAGCCTATGATATGATGGGCGTTTTGTTGCAACAAGAAGGCAGCCGAATCAATCTTGCAAAAGCCGATCAGTACTTCAAAAAAGCAATCGCGCTAGACAAAGATTTTGTGCAAGCCCACAATAATTATGGTGTTTACTTGTCACAGGCGAAGCGCTATCGCGAGGCGGCAGAGCAGTTCGAGATTGCAGGCGCATCATTAGGCTATGAAGGTCGTATCGGTGCATTAGAAAATCTAGGGCGCACATACCTTCAGCTGGGGGACAACAGCGCTGCTGCCAAAGCGTTCTTGCGAGCGCTTGATGGTAACCGCAATAGCATCATCGCCCATATCGAACTGGTTGATTTGTTGCTTGAACAACAGCGCGTACCGCAAGCTCAAAGGTTATATGATGAGACATTGTTATTGGTGCAAGGGCAGGGCATCAGCCCCCGCTTGCTCCTACAAGGTATCAAACTTGCGGCAGCACAAAAAAACACGACAACGCGCCAGCAATTGGCCCAGCAGCTTTTATCTGCTTATCCACTGAGCGATGAAGCGAAACAACTTAAGACTTGGCTTAACAATCCAGAGGCACCATGGAAATGACCACCCCATCATCAAACACTCAATCTAACGCTCAGGGATCATTTGGTGCCATGTTGCAGCAAGCCCGAAAAACTAAGCAAGTCAGTTTAGATGAGGCGGCCGCCGAGTTATTTATTTTAAAACGCCATCTAGAGGCATTAGAGAGCGAAAACTTCTCTGAACTACCACAAGCCGCCTTTGCTCGTGGCTTTGCCATCAACTATGCCAAATACTTGGGTCTAGATTCAGCCAAAATCGCAAGTAGCTTCGATGCCGCCTATCCTAATGAGCTTAAAGCCAAGTCAGTAAATAACACGGATACGCCACTGCGACCAATGGGAACATTGCAGCGTGATACGCATAGTCGTATCCGTTTCAATCCACTATTGATCATCGGTGTGATTGGACTCATTATTTTGGCGATATTTTTATTCCGTATGGTGAGTAATGCGAGTAAAGAAAATAACCAAGAGCCTGTCGCTGCTGTGGAAGATGTATCAGCCATAGAGCAAGCGCAGGGGGCCGCGATTAATATTGATAATGATGCCAGTAGCGTTGGCGCTTCTGGTTCTGCGCTGAATTTGGGTGATGCCAATGCTAGTACAGCTTTTTTGAATGTTAAGTTGAGCGATGATACCGTGGTCAGTATCACTGATGCCTCCGGAAATAATCTGATTAGCGGCGCCCAGACAGCTGGCGACTATGATCTATCAGGTATGCCACCATTCGATGTGCAAATCGATAATATCGATAATGTCAGCTTGATGCTTAACCAAGAAACGGTCGCTTTAGAGACTTATGCAACTGATAAGCAAGCGACTTTTGAGTTAACGCCTTAATTATTGATGAAAGGTTTGATTGCCTGTTTTCGCTAAAGCGGTCACATGAGCAAGCTCGTTTATATATACAAGCCAGTGGCTTTTTTATTTTTGATTCAAGGATTTATGTATGTCAATGCCATCGCCTATCAACCGTCGTTTGACCAAACAAATCTATGTGGGTGATGTTGCAATTGGTGGTGATGCGCCAATCAGTGTGCAGAGCATGACCAATACTGACACCTGTGATGTGGCTGCAACGGTTGCCCAAATCGAGCGCTGTGTTGAAGCTGGTGCTGATCTAATGCGGGTGTCAACGCCAACGATGGATACCGTAAAAGCCTTTGGCGAGATTCGTAAACTTGTGAGTGTGCCTCTCATTGCAGACGTACATTTCGATCATAAAATCGCCCTAGCAGTTGCTGAAGCAGGCGCTGATTGCTTACGTATCAACCCTGGTAACATCGGTAGCGATGCCAAGGTGCGTGAAGTGGTTGCTTGTGCTAAACATCATAATATCCCTATCCGTATCGGCGTCAATGCAGGCTCTTTAGAGAAAGACATTCAGCGTAAATATACTGAGCCAACTGGGGAGGCGATGCTTGAGTCAGCGATGCGCCATATCGATATTTTAGAGCGCCTTAACTTTGATCAGTACAAAGTATCTGTCAAAGCCAGTAATGTGTTTTTGACATTGGATGCTTATCGTCTGATATCAGCACAAATTGATAATCCACTTCATCTTGGGGTAACCGAAGCGGGGGTATATCGTACTGGTGCGGTGAAGTCTGCAATTGCCCTTGGTGGTCTCTTGTTAGACGGTATTGGTGATACCATTCGCATCTCTTTAGCTGCCGAGCCTGAAGAAGAGATTAAGATTGGTTTTGATATCTTAAAATCGCTGAATATCCGCTCAAATGGCGTCAACTTTATTGCTTGCCCAAGTTGCTCGCGTCAAGAGTTTGATGTGATCAGAGTGATGACAGCGTTAGAGTCGCGTTTAGAAGATATCCGTGAACCGATGGATTTATCCGTCATTGGTTGCAAGGTAAACGGTCCAGGAGAAGCCAAAGAGGCAGATATCGGTATTGTTGGTGCCGCACCAAGATCGCTAGTATATCGTATGGGCGAAAAAAGCCATCTTATCGATACCGACAATTTGGTCGATGAAATAGAAAGCATGGTTCGTGCTCACGCAGAAGACTTGGCAAAAAAGCGCGAAAACGAAATCATTCGCGTAAGATAGGCCAGTGTGTTGATACATGTGTCAAACTGATACACAACGTCAAGCAGTTAATTTAAAACACAATGAACATTTAGATAGATAACAACAATAGATATACCTGTTAAATTTTTAAGGATACGACTGTACCATGATCAAAGCTATTAAAGGGTTCAATGATATTTTGCCTGATCAATCAGCAAAATGGCTACATCTAGAAGCAATATTGGCTGATGTGCTTGGTAGATATGGTTACGAGCATATCCGCCTGCCTATCGTTGAGCAGACTGATCTGTTTGCACGTGCCATTGGCGGCGCTACTGATATCGTCGAAAAAGAGATGTATAGCTTTACGGATAAGTCTGAGCCGCCCACGCCTTTGACGCTACGTCCTGAAGGTACGGCAGGCGCAGTACGCGCTGTCATTGAGCATAACCTACTGCGCGGTGATACTCCTAAGCTTTGGTACATCGGTCCAATGTTTCGCTATGAGCGTCCGCAAAAAGGTCGCTATCGTCAGTTTCATCAGTTGGGTGTCGAAAGCTTTGGTAGTGCGTTACCAGACGCTGACGCTGAACTGATTGCGATGACCCATCTAATGTGGCAAGAGTTGGGTCTAAAAGATGAGATGCATTTGCAGCTTAATAGCTTAGGTGAGAGTGATGAGCGTTATGCTTATCGCGAAGCATTGGTCGCTTATTTAACTGACAAAAAAGATCAGTTGGATGAAGACAGTCAGCGCCGTTTGACGACCAATCCGCTACGAATCCTAGATAGTAAAGAGGCGAGTACACAAGCACTGTTGGCAGACGCGCCAAAGCTGGCAGAATTCTTGGGTACAGAGAGTAAAGCGCACTTTGAGCAAGTTCAATCATACTTAACAACACTTGGCATCAATTTTGAAATTAACCCACATCTGGTACGCGGGCTTGATTACTATAATAAAACGGTCTTTGAGTGGGTAACGGACAAGTTAGGTAGCCAAGCGACAGTTTGTGCTGGTGGTCGTTATGACGGTCTGATCGGACAGTTAAAGTCTACGGGCACTGATGGTAGCAAGCCGGCAAAATCTGAACCAGGCGTTGGTTTTGCGATGGGGCTTGAGCGCTTGTTATTACTTATGGAAGCGGTTGCACCACTTGCTGATGTACCTGCTTGTGATGTGTTCGTTGTCGCTCACCCAGAGGTTTATGGTGCTGGTGTTGATTATGCACAACGTTTACGCTACAGTCGCCCAGATGTACGTGTAAAAATGGCAAGTGCCACGAGCTTAAAAGCGCAAATGAAAAAAGCAGATAAGTCAGGTGCTGCATTGACGGTCATTATTGCGCAGCAAGAGCTAGATGATAATACAATCAGTGTTAAAGATATGCAGACAGGTGAGCAGCAAACGGTCGTACAAGACTGGTTATCGAGCAAAGACAACTTTTCTCGCGGCTAATCATCTTGTCATACTGTCGTTTTGATTTTGGTATCAGTAAATTAATGTACATTTTATCAGGTAAATATATATGGCTCTGACCCCCAACTCGCCGAATGCAGACAACTCCATGCAAGCACTAAAGCAGTATGGCAGTTATATCGTCACTGCGATTTTGTTGGCGCTGGCCGCTTATTTTGGCTGGACATACTGGCAGAATAACCATGCGCGCGTAGATACGGTCGCCGCCGATCAATACGCAGATATCCAGCGATTGAATGAAGAGGTCAGCATCGCATCGCAGAACCCAGATCTAGAAGCACAAGCGCAAGAAGCTCTGGCACAGAGCCGTACACAATTAGACGAGAATATTGATGCATTAGTAAGCACCCATGGCGACTCAGTTTATGCCTGGCAAGCACTAATGATTAAGGCTCGCCAGCAAGTAGATAGCGATGACTTCACTGCAGCAGCTGAGACGCTCAAGCAAGCACTCGCAATTGACTTGGGGGATGCGGGGTTAGAGGCAATTACTCGTCTGCGTTATGCCAAGACATTACTGGCTACTGGGGACGCAGATGCAGCTTTATCAGAAGCCAATAACGATATGCCAAGCTCGTTTGAAGCCAGTCAGCAAGAATTACTAGGTGATATTTATTTGGTTCAAGACAACAAAGACTCAGCGATTAAATCTTACAATAATGCTTGGGAGCTGTTACGTAGCCGTCAAGAAACGCGTGCAGTATTGGCATTAAAAATGGAAAGTCTAGGTATCACGCCTGAGCCTATTGCAGAGCAAGCGAGTCTTGTTCAAGAGTCAGCGACTCCTGAACAGCCATTAGTGGTTGATAGCTCAGAAAGTGTGGCCGTTGAGACGGTACAGTAAGTAGGATTGTATTGAACGATAACACTAATAGTAGTCGCTTAAATAATAGTTAGTAGTCGCTCAAAAAATTTTTAAATAAGATTACTAATGTGCGGTTAGCCAATGTACTAATTAATAATAATTCATCTGTAGTGAGAACGTATAATGACCCAATCTATTCGCGCAAGCAAAATGTTAAGTACCAGGTTCAGTACTAAGACTGTCAAAAAGACAGTCATGCATGTAGCAGTACTTGCTGTGATGAGCACTGCAGTGATAGGGTGTACTCGCGGTATTAAGCCCGTGGTCAATGACCCAGTAAAGTTAGTACAAATTGCACAGCCAATCAGCGTGCTACAGCCAGTATTTAGCACTGACGTGGGCAATAAAAAAGCCAGTAAAAAAGATCCACTAGATTTGCAGATTGGTTATGCCAATGGGCAAGTCGTTACTGCCTCACGCGGTGGCGACTTAATAGGTTTTAATCAAGCAGGTGAGCGCTTGTGGTCAATAAACGTTGGTGATCAAATCACAGGCGGCGTTGCTTTAGACGCGCTCAGTCAAACTGCTGTTATCAGTACTCGCAGTGGTCAAATTATGGCATTTGATAGTGCTACGGGTGCCAAGCGCTGGCAGCAACAGTTATCAGGGTCGGTCTTGTCTCCTGCATTGATCAGTAATAATCGTGTGGTGCTATCAGCAAATGATGGTTTCTTGCATGGCTTATCACTACAGACCGGTCAATCAGTATGGCAGTTTGCGACCCAAGTACCAGCCATTAGCGTTCGCGGTAGTGCAGCACCGACGTTGTTAGATAATGAAACAGCATTGTTGTCTACTGCTGATGGACGCCTGCATGCGATCACCGTTGATAATGGCTTGCCGCAGTGGTCAAGACGTGTCGGTATCGGTTCTGGTAGTAGTGAAGTTGAGCGCATGAGCGATGTCGATGGCACGCCGATTGTAGATAAGCAGCAGATGTTTGCCATCAGTTATAGCGGCCAGCTCTTAGGTATTGATTTGGCCTCTCGCCAAGTGATGTTTGTCAATGAGATTGCGAGTCTTAAATCGCTTGCTGTGAATGCTCAGCAAGTTATTGCGACTGGCTTGGATGGTAGCGTGGTTGCTTATGATCGCAATAGTGGCGAGACGTTATGGGAAAGTAAAGCGCTGGCGTATCGCGATCTAACCAACCCTGTCATGATCGGTAATTATATCGCAGTTGGTGATTTCGATGGTGTGGTGCATTTATTTGATCCTGCGACTGGCGATATCGTTAGTCGCGTGGAGACAAAAGGCGCACTGACCAACCTGCAAGTACAGGGCAGCCGTCTAATGACTCAAAGTACCTCAGGGCAAGTGGCTATTTGGCAGCTGGTGCGTTAGTCAGTCAACTGAGTTATTATTATTTTAGAACACAAACGCTGCTTGGTCAGCGTTTAGTGCTTTGTGTAAATTGCTTGTTTATAGACAGGCTTTCGCGTACTCTATGCGACCGATGCGCTAACCATATCTACTGTATATGGTTTAGTCATTCCAGATATTTTTTAAATCTACGATTATTTTTGATTGTCAGATAGCTATCTACTATTTTTGCTATTGTTTTATTATTTATTTTAATTTGCGGTTAAGTACAGCCTATTCGCTGCTACCGTTATGTTGCTGGTTATAAGAACAGCTGTACTGTCCGTCATTGTGCCTTTCACTGAGAGTAATCCATGAGTATCAAGCCTGTGGTCGCCTTAATTGGTCGTCCAAACGTCGGTAAATCTACCTTATTTAATCAGTTCACAAAAAGTCGGCAGGCATTGGTCGCTGATTTGTCAGGATTGACTCGTGACCGTCAATACGGTGATGCGACCTATGAAGACAAATCCTTCATCGTTGTGGATACTGGTGGTATCGGTGAAGCGGACGATGGTAGCGGTAATATTGACGACTATATGTCTGAGCAGTCGCATACTGCGATTCATGAAGCAGATATTATTGTATTCGTTGTTGATGCCCGTGCTGGTATGATTGGCGCTGATGCCGAAATTGGCAAGTTTTTGCACACGTTAGGCAAGCCTGTTTATGTCGTTGCCAACAAAGTTGATGGTGTTCATGACGCCGCGCCTGCCGAGTTCTATGCATTAGGATTGGGTGAGCCGTACCCGATGGCCGCCAGTCATGGTCGCGGTGTGGGTAACTTACTCGAAATCTTAACGGCTGATATGCCTGAGCAAGAAAACATTGTAGAGCCAAGAGGCTTAAAGCTTGCGATTATCGGTCGTCCAAACGTCGGTAAATCAACCCTAGTGAACCGTTTGCTGGGTGAAGACCGAGTAGTGGTGTACGATATGCCAGGTACCACACGTGACAGTATTTACATCCCTTATCAGCGCGAAGGCAGAGACTACGTATTGATTGATACTGCTGGTGTGCGTCGCCGCGGTAAAATTGATGAAAAAGTAGAGAAGTTCTCCGTCATCAAGACGTTGCAAGCAATCGAAGACTCTAACGTGACTGTGATTGTGATTGATGCGCACGAAGGTATCGTTGACCAAGACTTACACATGATTGGTTATGCCTTGGATGCCGGTCGCGCTTTGGTAGTAGCGATCAATAAATGGGACGGCCTGACGCCAGATCAAAGAGATTATATCAAGCTTGAGATGGATCGTCGTTTTAACTTTATTCCCTACGTAAAAGTGCATTTAATATCAGCGCTTCATGGTACTGGCGTTGGCAATCTATACCCCTCTATTTTGCGTGCGTATAAGTCTTCAATGTTTGAAGTGTCAACCAATCGCTTGACGCAAATCTTACAAGATGCGGTTACGGCCAATCCGCCACCAACTGTTGCTGGTCGTCGTATCAAGTTGCGCTATGCACATATTGGTGGTCACAATCCACCAGTTATCGTTATTCATGGTAACCAGACAAGTGCACTCCCTAAGAGCTATCAGCGTTATTTAGAGAACCAGTTCCGTCAGGTGTTCAAACTTGAAGGCACACCGCTCAATGTTATTTTCAAGCAAAATGACAACCCATATGCTAATAAAAGCGATACGCCAACCAAGGCAAAAACACAGCAGTTGCGCCAACGTGAGCGTAATCGTGCAAAGAAATTCACCACAAAAGACAAAAAGTCTCGTTAGTAACTTTTTATCTAACTCTTCTGTTTGATTCATTGCGTTGTCTAACAGTTACTCATTTTACCGTGTCACTATACATGGTAAAATGAGTATCAAGCATTATTTAGCAATGGTGCTGCATCCGTCCGGTCAACGCAGTCATAAATTACCTCAATCTTTCGCTTATAACATCTTCCAAATACCTGTACTATAAGTAAAAGTTTTCTTTACTCAGTAGAGTGATATGAACAACCGTTCGTCTCAAACCATTTCTATGCTTATCTGGCGCTCTGTTGGGCAGGCCGTAACTTTGGCCGTGCTAGCAGGATTTGTGCTGCCTTTTAGTTATGGGTTGGTGCATCATTACCAAGAAAAGCAGCAGCATATCCAGCAGTTGGCTTCGCTATTGACGACTAGTGCATCGACAGCAGATGGTGCAGATATTGTGGCTGATCAAGTCAATGTTTTGCTAGAAAACGAACCTACGATTCAAAGTATTGTCTTCTATTCAACCTCTAAACCGATCAGCGATGTGAACCAGTCCCTTGATGACTGGCGAAATGCTTTATTTGCCGATACTGTCAGCTTTAATTATCCAGTCGTGAGTAAGTATGAAGATGACAATGAGGCAGGTGCTGATAATGCAGCATCTGACCGACAAATAGCCAGCACTTTGTCAGAAAGTATGGCGAACGCGCCAAGTACGAGTCAGTTGACTGATGACTCTGCCAAAAACAGTGCGCTGATTGGCTATATCAACATTACAATGGACGTAAAGTTGCTACGGCTGCACTGGTTCCAAAGTGTCTTATGGTTATGGCTCACAACCGTCGTACTGATTGTTATATTTGCTTTATATATCTTTAGAAAGCTTAACTGGCCTGTCAAAGATATCGAAGCATTGACAGATATCTGCCAAACCATCACAAAAAACTCGGAGTTAGAGCAGCTACCGATCATCCCGCAGCGCTTCAATTTCCAAGAGCTTACGCAAATAAAAAAAGCATTAGTCATACTATTTGGTCGACTACAAGAGGCTAAAATAGGGTATGAGACATTAGCGGCTTTTGAGCAGCAGCTACATAACAAGGATGTCTCGCTTGATGTACAGCTGCATAATTTTCAGAGCATGATCACCCATGAGCTAAAAACATCGCTCAATGCGATTGTGGGTGGCCTGCAGTTGTTGGATTATGAGAGTCTAACCAGAGAGCAGAAAGATGCTGTTGAAATCATCAGTGATGGGAGTGATAAATTGGTCTTATCGCTCGACCATATTATTCAGCTCAATCAGATACAAAAGGGTCAAATAAGAATTCATACCAATGAATTTAACCCGCTACAATTAATCTCTGATCTATTAGTGAAATTTGAGCCTATTACCAGTCAAAAAGGCTTAGAGCTTATTAGCAATATCCATCACATAGACTATAGCTTGCATGGGGATTCGGCCAAAATTCAACAGATACTATCGATCCTGCTCAATAACGCTATCAAGTTTACCCCTACCGGACAGGTCACTATATCGTCGCAATTGACTCATTTTGATAAGAGCAATCGCTGGAAAATCAGCGTAAAAGATACCGGTATCGGTATTGATAGTGATCATATTGAAGATATCTTCAATCCGTTTTTTCAGGTGGACTCATCACAAACACGTCAATATGAAGGCTCAGGTATAGGTTTGCCTGTTGTGAAGCAAATAGCGCAGCTTATGGGCGCTACAATCGAAGTTGATAGTACATTGGGCTCAGGCACTGAGTTTACGCTTACTGTAGCAATGCCAAACCAGCAGCAGTCCCGTCAGCAGCGCCTTTTATCTGGACTGACCATTGTTTATTACTATTATCAGGAGGCAGGTGCTCTATTAAGTGAGCTGGAGTATCTAGGAGCTACTATTATTTGTCACCAGTGTCCGCAGCAGGTGATAAATGAGGTTAGAACCCAAAAAGTTGATATGGTGATGTTTGCTGAGGATGTATTTGTAGAGAAAGCTGAGCTGCTAGCCAAGAGTATTCGTCAGTACGAAAGTGAAGAGGGTACGCAGCGCACTCTATTGGTATATTGGTATCCACCGCACCGAGCGCGCTATGTTGACAGTTTTGAATACGGACTAAAAGCAGCTGGTATTGACTACTGCCATCGTTCCAACTATAAAGACAAGGCACTGAGCGATTTATTAAAGCGCTGGTTGGTATGGACGTAATGCGACAGCTCAATACATGATTGGTGATTGGCTCTGTCAAATTCGTATGGTGTGGTCGGTAGTACGCTAGATATGATTGACCAGCAATAATACTCGTATAGAGTTTCCTACCGCTACTATGTTTGCTAGCGATTAAGCAAACGTTTTCTAGTACAAAAAAAGACGCCCAATGTTGAGGCGTCTTTTTGTTAAGGGGTCTTTACTGATTCATACGTTGTTAGCGTTATTATTTATGTTGTTGTCTATAAAGAGAGCAACTTCTAAAAGAATAAAGTATGTCCTATAAAGATAAACTACGTTCTATAAAGATAGGGTAACGCTTAAAAAAGATTCTTTGCCCAGCGTACAACATGTTGCCAAGTACGGCTGAAGAATCCCGACTGTTCGATATCACTGGTCGCGATAACAGGAACGGACGCCACCGCTTTACCATCAATAACCGCCATCATCTTACCGATTTCTTGACCTTTTTTGATAGGTGCTTCTAAACTCTCAGGAATATCGACTACTGTAGTGATTTTATTTTTTTGTGTTTTGCTGGTTAGGATCTGTAAATTATCGCCAGTAGCCAGCTCTATCTCATCCGCTTCCCCAAACCATACTGGAATTTTGCTGACAAACTGACCAGCAGGTGCTTTAGTGACTGTGGTGAAGTGACCAAAACCCCAATTGAGTAGTTCACGCGATTGATCCGCACGCGCTTGTTGGCTCTTAGTGCCCATAATGACAGAAATTAGACGCATACCGTCGCGGTTACTAGAGGCCACTAAGCAATAGCCTGCAGCATCCGTATGACCTGTTTTTAGACCATCAACAGTTGGGTCAGTGATGAGCAGAGCGTTACGGTTACCTTGGGTGATGCCATTGTAGGTAAACTCTTTTTCGGCATAAATACTATAGTAATCGCCACTATTTTTGATAATAGCGCGGGCAAGTTTAGACAAATCTAAGGCTGATGCTAAATGACCCTCATCAGGCATACCGGTTGCATTGACGAAGTTGGTATTTTCCATACCAATCTTCTGCGCTTGCTCATTCATCAAAATAGCAAAAGATGTTTCGCTACCAGCAATATGCTCAGCCATTGCTTTTGAAGCATCATTACCTGATTGGATAATGATACCGCGTAGCATGTCGATAACGCTGGCTGTCTTATTAACTGGAACATACATACAAGACTGGCTGCTACTACCACGGCACCATGCATTTGGACTCATGAGCACTTGGTCGTCTTCTTTGAGGTCACCCGATGCTAGGCGCTGCTCAATGATGTAACTGGTCATCATCTTGGTTAGAGACGCTGGCGGTAGCGCTTCATTAGCATTCTTTTGAGCCAAAATCTCACCAGTATTATAATCCATCAATACATAGGCGGTATTATCCATCTCAGGCGGCTGTATGGCTGCGTTTGCCATCACTGCACTCATTGAGATACTTACACCCACTACCAACTGTACCAGCTGATTTTTCACACGCTTTACTGTCATATATCGTTACACCGCATCATGGAACCAAATGTATCTATCGCTTATGCTCAGTACCAATTTTCATATATTATTTTAGGCAATATACCTTAGACATCATGTCTAAAATCATGTATCTACAAAAATAGGGACGACGGCACGATAGACATAAAATTAACGCCTTATCTTAGCAAAATGCCAACCGATGGGGAATCGATAAATGCAAAAAAGTAAGACAAGAATAAAAAGAAAAATGAATACTAATCAAGTGCTTGCTTTTGTTGAAGTATAACTGGTTTGCGCTTGTCATAAATGTGATAACCACAAAAAAGCCTGCCGTGCCATCTGTGATTTATAAATGGCGTTACGGCAAGCTTTGTATGATATAAACCACACGATATAGTCTATATCATTATCTTCTATAATGACTGCTAAAAATTAATAGCTAATGATTAACGCCGTTATTTTATCTGCTAATACACTCTATTAATATTCAGCGTCTGCTAAATCTTCGCACAGAGCTTTGTTTTCTTGCTTTGAGAAGCCCATTGTCCAGCTACGGATACCTTGTAATATCTGACGGTAGTCTTGCTGCGTTGACAGATATTGAATGGCTGCTTTTGGATCTTCTAGAGTTGGCATTAATTCGTGCAGTTGTACAGTGTATGACTTATAAAAACGTTGTTTTTGCTTACCGTTCAGCATTGATGGACAGATCTCTGATAGTACCTGCATCACAGCGATTTCATGCTTAGTGATATTAATGCCAGACAGATCTAACGGAATAGTGGTCGCAGGATTGTTTGCAGCATTAGACGCTTGAGACAGCATGGCAACAGACGTTATCAGTCCTGCAAGCCCGATTTTTGAGGCAGTCTTTGCTATTACAGAAGCTATAGATAATATCGATTGATTCTTCATTCAGTATTACACTCGCTTATCTTTATTTGATGGTGATATGTTAATGGGTAAAAAAACAAAAGTCACATAAAATATTGATTTATGTGTAGATATCTTGTGAGCCGAGGGCACTTTATAGAAACATATCAGTAGCATATACCAACGAGGTCACCTCAGTATAAATGCATCAGTTTGTATTGTTGTATGGTGTTGCGTATTGTAACGCACTGTTTGTTCCTACTTTTTTCTCAGTTTGGTTTGATAGCAATAGCACAGTTATCGACAAAAAACGCAATACATTTTCTAGTGAAAACCGGGGATTTCAGAGTACATTATTAAGATATAATCACTCGAGCAATTAAAGTGAGCTATCTTACGATGGTTGACGTCATTTAGATGAGATACAAGTGGAAGAGGTATAAGGTAACTAAGTGCAGGTGTCTAGTATAGATATATATTGAATACTTCAAGTGCAGTTAACGCTAGCACTCTTTTATAGAGGGTTGACCATATAATGATATGGCAAGGCTTTTAAGATGGAAGCGTTAAATTTTATCTCATTTATAGTTGCAATTTTTGCATCAATAAAGATATGGTACGGTAACAAAACCACGGGCAGATAGAACGTCTGATACAAACATAACGAGCTGATATGAAATTTTTGATTAGTAATGATGATGGGGTGCATGCGCCAGGATTATTGGCTTTGTTTCAAGCACTATCGACTATTGGTGAGGTCTTAGTGGTTGCCCCAAACGACGAACAAAGTGGCTATGCTAGCGCACTGAGTGTCTCAAAACCATTACATACGCATCAATTACCATCAGGGTTTGTAGCAGTAAACGGAACCCCTGCTGACTGTATTCACTTGGCACTGCATGAGCTACACCGTGATATGGACTTTGATTGCGTCATTACGGGTATCAATTCAGGAGCAAACTTAGGTCAAGATGTGATGTTTTCTGGGACCTTTGGTGCGGCGTTGACAGCACAGCTCTTTGGAATACCTGCTATCGCGACGTCTTTGGTAGGTGGCGGCGTAAAAGATGGCGGGCAAGAATCAGCAGACGATTATAAGGTAGCAGCCAATGAAATCGTCAAACTGCTTACTGATACACCGATTTTAGATACTCTCAAAAGTTTGCCCTATCATGTATTAAACGTTAATATCCCTGATGTGGGTAGCGCAGATGACATTAGAGGTCGAAAGATAACCTCATTGGCACACAAACAGATTGCTCAGCCTGTACGTCATATGATTGATCCGCGTGGCCGGGATGCATACTGGCTGTCTTTACGAAAACGTAAAAACGACGAGTGTATGGAAGAATCGCCTCTAGATACTGTCGCTCCGTTATCAAGACCCAAAGATGGCGGGTTTGGAAGTGACGGCAAGTGCGGAGATATCGCTACGCCGGTGATGACAGATGATCAGGCTGTAGTGGCAGGGTATGTCAGTTTATCGCCAGTACGTCTGCACCATACGCCGACGGTGGCATTGGCTCAGTTTTCGACGCTGTTTAGGCACTAAAGCTATAAGTTAGGCAATAAAGCCATAAGCTCGATACGATGTAATTCAAACCATATAAATAGCCATCATGGTTACTTTACCATCTACTGTGTTAGTGATATAAGTCATTTGATGGATGGCTAAGTGTAGTGTGCAGTCAAAATACCAAAAGAGCTTTTAGTGATGTCAAAAGCTTTTGGATGATAAAACAATAGATCAGCAATACAAAGAACAGGAACCTTGTATGAAAAAAATTACGACCGGATCGCACCTTGCCAAAGCGGCGTTGATTGGCACAATGGCAGTTGCTACCTTGTCTGTGGTGGGCTGTGCAACTAAGCCGACTTATCAATCACCTAATCAAGCTGGCCCCAAGATCATAACCAACGCGCAAGGCGTCCCTAACTATCATCGCGTACAGCGCGGCGATACGGTCAGCCAAATTGCGGCGCGCTATCGTCTCAACTATCGTCAAATTGGCGCACTAAATAACCTAGATAGTAAATATACGATTTATAGTGGGCAGTGGCTCAAGCTATGGCAGGGCAGTGCGGCAACGACGGCTAGCAATAATAGCTACAGCAGACCAGCACAGCCGCAACCTACTTATACGCCTCCTGTGACGGCGGCGCCAACGCCAGCGTACGGAGCAACTGCCAGTTCGACCTCTGGCTATGACTATCCTACTCGCAATCCAGTGACTCGCAACATTGATCCTGCGGCAGGCAACATGGGTATGTGGTTTGCTGGAAACATTGGTGATCCAGTACTTGCCAGCCAATCAGGAACAGTGCTTTACTCAGGTAACGGTCTACCAGAATATGGCAATTTGATTATGATTCGTCATAGTGATGACTATATCACTGCCTACGCGCATAATAGCCAATTGCTTGTAAAAGAAGGGGATACGGTACAGCGTGGTCAACGCATTGCCAATATGGGCAGCAGTGGTCAAACCAATCAAGTCGGCTTAGAGTTCCAAGTTCGCTTGAATGGTAATCCGATAGATCCGCGTACGGTACTTGATCGTTAGTACTAATATATCAGTACTAAGATATCATTATTAATACATTAACATTGAGGCATTGTTGCTGATGGCTAGGCGACTTTGAGTCATTCATTTATTCATATTTGAGATTTTTATGAAATTAAAAAAACAATACCTCACCCTGATGCCAGCATTAGTAATGGTCGGGTGTACAAGTCAACAAGCAATGCAAAAAAAGCCTGTCCGTCAAGGCGGTGTTGAGATCACTCAGACTCAAACTGTTCAGGTAAGGCCGACACCTGCACCAGTTGTCAAGCCGCAGCCCGCCCCAAAGCCTAGTTATAGTAGTTTTTCTGATTGGAAGTCAGACTTTTCTATGCGCGCGATATCAGCAGGCTATGATGCTCAGGTTATTCGCCGGATGTTGGATTCGGCATATCTGAATCAGCAGGTTATCTCGCTAGACTCAGGGCAGCCTGAGTTTTCTAAAATGCCGTGGGAGTATGTAGACTCTGCGGTATCAAGTGGACGTGTCAGCGTCGGCAAGCGTAAATTTGCAGAGCAGCGTGCGTTTTTGTCGCAGCTAGAGTCGCAGTATGGTGTTGATGCCGAGATTATTGCAGCGATATGGGGTATGGAGTCATCATATGGCGCGGTCACTGGCAACAGTGATTTGTCAAGCTCGCTTGCCAGTCTTGCCTATGATGGTCGTCGTCAAGCCTTTGCTGAGGCCCAGCTGCTATCGCTAGCAACGCTGCTACAGCGCGGTGATGTCTCATGGTCACAGCTCGATGGCTCTTGGGCAGGTGGTATGGGACAGACACAGTTCATTCCTGAGACGTGGCTCAAACAAGGTGTGGATGGTGATAATAATGGTCACCGCAATCCATGGGCAACAGGCGATGCATTAGCTTCTACGGCCAACTATCTTAGTAACTCAGGTTGGGTTCGTGGTCTAGCGCCTTTTTATGAGGCAACCGTGCCAGCGTCATTTGACTACTCGGTCGCTGGTAGCAAACAACCTGCAGCTAGATGGGCGGCAATGGGTGTAGATACGATCGCTGATGTGTACCTAGATGCCAATACCGAGATGGAGCTGTGGTTGCCAGCTGGTAAAGATGGTCCAGTGCTACTCCTAAGTCCCAACTTTGATGTGATTAGAGTGTACAATAACTCATCGAGCTATGCATTAGGGGTGAGTCTGCTGGGCAAAACGATTGATGGACAGAGTGGGTTGCAAAAATCATGGCCCCGTTATGAGCGTCCATTATCTACCGCGCAAGTCACGAATCTACAACGTCGTTTGACCAGCATGGGTTATGATACCAAGGGCGCTGATGGTATCGTGGGTACCAATACGCGTATGGCATTTCAGCGCTGGCAGGCAGACAATGGGCGAACCGCAGACGGATTTATCACTCAAAACAGTGCATCTTCATTGGCTGGCTGGTGAGGGACACTGGCGGTATTGATATACTGGATAAAAGCAACTTTTGCGAATTGTTTTTAATCGCTCTTGATTATCCATTAGTTCGCTAATAGTTACCTATCAGCTCCCAGACCCCCATTTTGCCTTGCTCTACAAAAAGCACCTTGCCAAGGTGCTTTTTTTGCTCCAGTCTATGTTTGATCTTGCCATACCTCATTACTGCAATAGATGTGGTTACGAGCATTGAATGTTGAGGGTACTCTAATTAACGACATATGCTCGTTTTTTCAAAACTTATCAGGACAAGGTTAATACAAGAAAGTTGATACTTTGGGTGATAGACTCTAGATACTGCATCTTTAAGAGCTTTATATTTAATAACATCTTTATCTTTAATAACTGCTTTTAGTTAGAGCTGTCGATAGTAATAATTGCAGCTATTGATAGTATGTATATGTATTTTATAAAAAATAATTAGAACGATCAAAAGAGCGTGCCTTTATGATTACCATGGAAGAATTACAAGCGGCAATAAAGCTGCGTATCAACGATTATAATAATACGGATTTTCCGCTACAAAAAAGAGCCATCAATACTTGCGATTTATTAGGCAGTCGCAACCACATACTGGCGCAAGATATTACCTCACCTTTCGATGTGCCCAGACAGAACCTTTCTGCTATGGATGGCTATGCCATTGCTGATGGTAGCGATCTATCAGACGGTAATACTATCGAAATCATTGGTGAGTCTCAGGCGGGTAGTGCTTATACTGGTGTGACAGCAGCAGGGCAGGGTGTCCGTATTTTTACGGGAGCAGTTGTACCTGATAGCTGCAATACGGTTGTCATGCAAGAAAATACCAACTTTGCTGATATCAGAGATACCATCGATAAGTCGCAGCCCTATAACATTACGCTCACACAAACGGCTAAAATCAACAATAACATCCGCGCGCAGGGCGAAGAGATTGAGTCTGGCGAAGCCGTTCTAAAGATAGGTAAGCGCCTCAACTCTGCTGATATCAGCTTACTTGCCAATTTAGGTATCGACCAAGTGGAGGTGTTTCAGCCACTTGTTATCGGTGTACTCGCAACAGGCGATGAGCTCGTGACTATCGGTGATGGGCTGCAAAGCCTAGCACAAATATATAATTCAAATACCCCAACGCTCAAAAGTCTACTGTCAGATTTACCAATTGTTATTCGCGACTATGGCATTATTCCTGATAATCTAGACAAGACCACAGCCGCTGTCCATGAAGCGATGCAACACTGTGATGTGCTGATATCGACAGCAGGCGTCTCAGTTGGTGACTATGACTTTTTGACGACGGTGATCGAGACACTTGGGCAGATTAACCATTACAAAGTGGCAATGAAGCCGGGTAAGCCTTTTGTATTTGGTGAGTTGAACAAGAGTCTTGATAAGCCTGTATTATATTTTGGACTACCCGGTAATCCACTCTCTACGGTTGTGGGTACGCTACAGTTCGTCATACCTGCACTATGGCAGATGTCGGGTGCTACTGTATCAGAGCAGCCTATGCCGCTAACTATCAAAGCGATGCTTACCAATGACATCAGAAAATCTCCTGGTCGTAAAGACTTTCAGCGCGGTATATTGTCTCAAGATGATGCAGGTAACTATCAAGTTGAATGCTTCTCTAATCAGCAATCGCACAGGATTAAGCAGCTAAGCCGTGCCAATTGTTTTGTTGTTTTGGACAAAGACAGCAGTAACGTGATAGCGGGTAGTGACGTTGTTGTACAACCATTTCCTTGGCTACATCGCTAGCTTGGCGTTTGCTAATTTGATATAAGCTGATTGAATACAGTGAAAAAAACAACATAGTAATGGCATGCTAAACACGAATAATAAAGTAACGCTTATGACAAGCAATACTGATGGCAGTGAAATATGAATGATGACCACATCCAAATAGACAGTCCGCAACTATACTCTCCTGTGTCAGCGCCAGCGTTTGCAGACAGCTATACACAGTCAGCGCTAGTAGCACCGACGGATCAAATACACGCTCATCAACCTTTGACCGATGGGTTTTCGCGACGTCTGACCTATCTGCGCCTATCGATCACCGATTTTTGTAATTTTCGCTGTGAGTATTGTTTGCCTAATGGCTACCAAGGTAAACGTCCTGACGATGAGCTGAGTATTTCTGAAATTGCGACATTGGTGCGCGGCTTTGCGCAAGTAGGTACCAAGAAAGTAAGAATCACTGGTGGTGAGCCCTCTATTCGTCGTGATGTTGTCGAAATCATCGAAACGATTAAGCAAACGGACGGCATCGAAACAGTAGCAATGACCAGTAATGGTTATAAGTTAGGTAAGCACTTAGCCAGCTGGCAAGCAGCCGGACTTGATCAGCTTAATATCAGCATGGACAGTTTTGATGCCGCTACCTTTCATAAGATGACTGGCTTTGATACCTTGCCGCAGATATTGGCTGACATGGATACGTTGTTAGAAACGACCGATATCAAGCTCAAAATAAATAGCGTTTTGATGGCGGAGACTGCCTTTGAAAACCTCATTACAGCTATCGATTACGTAAAAGACAGGCAGGTCACGTACCGCTTCATTGAGTTTATGCAGACCAGCGACAATAGCGATTTGTTTTTTGCGCAGCATGCTCAATCTGATATTATCACTGATTATTTATTAGAGAATGGATGGCAGCCGCATGAGCGTGGCAGTGCCGATGGTCCAGCAGTTGAGTACAGTCACCCTGACTATGCCGGGCGTATTGGTATGATTGCGCCTTATGCTGCGCATTTTTGCGATACTTGCAACCGCCTGCGAGTCAGTAGTCAAGGTAAGGTGCATTTGTGTTTATTTGACCAGGGTAATTATGATATTCGTCCATACTTACAGCAAGACGATATTCAAGGACTGGTGAATACCTTACATAGCTTTATGCCGATCAAGCCTGAACACCATCATCTTCATGACTCCAACAGTGGTATCATGCACAATCTATCGATAATCGGTGGCTAGAATAAGTTAGCTTTTTATACTAATACTCGATTAATTATTCTTTGCTCAAGCTGTTTTTTACCCTGAATATTTTATTAAAACCATTTTGATATAACTATAAAATCATATTTAGAAAGGATCTTTTATGAGTAAGCCTGCTGCACAATTTACACCGCTCAATATTGCTGTATTGACCGTTTCTGATAGCCGTACGCTTGCAGAAGATACCTCAGGTCAGTACTTGGTAGACAGCTTGACCGAAGCAGGGCATCATTTGGCAGACCGCCAATTAATCACTGATGATATTTACCAAATTCGCGCCGTGATTAGTGGTTGGATTGCCAGTGCAGACGTGCACGCGGTCATTACGACTGGCGGTACAGGGTTCTTTATCAGAGACAGTATGCCAGAAGCCGTAAGCGTACTATTTGACAAGTCTATTGATGGTTTTGGTGAAATGTTCCGTCTGATTTCAAAAGATGAGATTGGGATGTCTACGGTGCAGTCAAGAGCAGTAGCTGGTATGGCAAACGGTACAGGTATATTCTGTCTACCAGGCTCATCTGGTGCCTGCCGTACTGGTTGGGAAAATATCTTAAAAGAGCAATTTGACAGCCGTACGCGCCCATGTAATTTTGTGCCACATTTTTTGGCACAAAATCCTAGCCATGATTGAGTTATAAATAATTGACCTATGAGTGATATACAATCAAGTCTGAAAGGTAATAGAGTAGTAACAGATTGCTCAAATAATCTGGATGGTTTGGCAGGTGTGGTTATCTTGGCAGGCGGTGCATCTAGACGTATGGGAACGGCTAAGGCTATGTTGACGCTACCGTCAGGTGAGCAGTTATTGGATTACCATGTCCGTCAAGCAAGCAAGTTACAAATTCCTATTTTGATTGCAGATAATGGACGTAGTTTTCAAATTGGTTCAGATATAAATCTAGGAAACCCCAATTCGCCTGTTATGCATATTGCTGACTATAGTTCTAATAGTAATGCCAGTAAATGCGACGATACGATCAACACTGGCGGCGCTCTAGTCGCTATTGAATCAGCACTGCAAGTACTGCTTAGATTACAAGATTCACATGTATCAAAAAATAAAAATGAATCATGGTTGCTGGTTATTAGCTGTGACAGCTTAATACCTGCAATCGATCTGTGGTTGACATTACAGCAATCGGTGCACCAAGTCATTAATACACAAGCTGTCGATAAACAAGTCATTTGTTTAGAAGATAACAGTCATTTTTATCCACTACTGGGTTTATACCGTTTAGATATCGAGCCTGATCTAAAAGCCTATATTGATAGTGGTCAGCGTCGAGTGATGCCATTTATTCAGCCGAGGGTGGAGGCTGTGCCATTTATTGTAGAATGGCAGCATTTAACCAACTTTAATACGCCTAAAGATTTTAAGCAGGCATGTGCCGCTCTACCAAAAGAATAAAAATACTAATAAAGAGATTACTAAGAAAAGGCTATATCAATGAGTAACAGTGGACAAAAAAATCAGCAATCTGCTTTATCGCATTTAGACGGTAACGGCGACATTACTATGGTTGATGTCAGCGGCAAGACGGCAACAACGCGAGAAGCCAATGCTACTGGGCAAGTTCGTTTTCCTGATGAGATTTATGCGCAGATCAAAGCGGCTGATGGTATGACCAAAAAAGGCAGCATCACCCAAACTGCACATATCGCTGGTATCATGGCGGCCAAACGTACCTATGATCTGATACCGCTTTGTCATCCACTGCCATTGGATAAGATCAGTCTTGCTTTTACGTACCATGATGCACTTAGCAGCATTATGGTAAGCGCTACTGTTAAAGTCACGCACAAAACAGGAGTGGAGATGGAAGCACTAACCGCAGTGAGCGTTGCCTGTTTGACCATCTATGATATGACTAAAGCGCTATCGCATGACATCGTTATAGATGATATTCATCTAGTCAACAAGACAGGCGGTAAGTCAGATTATAGTCATGCTTAATACAAAAACAATGAGCTCATGTTCAAAGAAATATTGACTATTAAGCAAGGAAGCTTGTAAAGAGAGGAGAGGGTTATGAGTGCTATCGATACAAAAGCTGATATTGAGTCAATGATGGATATCAATGTCATCTATTTTGCCAGTTTGGCAGATGAAGCCAATCGTCAGCAAGAAACAGTAAAAGTGCAGCAGAATACTTCATTGACCGAACTGTACGAACAGCTCAATCAAAAGTATCGCTTTAGCCGTCCGCAGGCAGACCTACGCGTCGCTGTGAACGACTACTTTGCTAAGTGGACAGATCACATAAATGATGGTGATAGCGTGGTGTTCATCACCCCAGTTGCTGGTGGTTAGGTTTATATTTATGAGTGGCGACAACGCCGCTATTAGCACAAAAGAGACAAGATATGACAGATAACGTCCATGACCATTCAATGACTATTAAACGTAGCGCTGATGAGGCTTATCTTATCGCTGAGCGCGATGGCTTTGCATTACTAGACATTGCTATTGATGAAGATAAGCTCAAAAGTACGCTAGACAATGACAGCTGCGGTGCGTTTGTCTGCTTTGAAGGACGGGTGCGCAATCATAATAATGCTACAAGCGTAGATCGTCTTACCTATTATGGTTACGAAGATTTGGCCATTAACCAAGGCCGTGCCATTATAGAAGAGGCCAAAAAACGCTTTGAGATTACTCATGCCATAGCGATACACCGTATCGGAGCCTTAGACATTGGTGATGTGGCTGTATGGGTAGGGGTAGTGTCAGCACATCGTTATCCTGCATTTGATGCGTGTCGCTGGATATTAGATACCATAAAAGCAGATATTCCCGTCTGGAAGCAAGAGTATTACGAAGACGACTCGTCCAAGTGGCTAAGCAATAATGGTTAAAGTGGTCAAGTCAGTAGCTGCTGCCGGAGTGTTTACCTGTCTGCTGCTCGCACTAAGCGCTTGTACACAAGATAGTGGGGCCAAGTCAGCGACTGATACGACTGAGCAAGACAAAACGCTGCGTATCGCTGCGGCTGCCAATCTATCTGATGTGCTACCTAGCATCGTTGATAGTTATCAGGCAGATAATAGTGTCTCTGGACAAGACGCCTTAGATATTGACGTCACTTATGCCTCCTCTGGCAAGCTGTATGCTCAGATTAGGGCAGGCGCACCTTATGATATATTTTTGTCCGCCAATCAGGAATTTCCAGCAAAGCTTGCTGATGAAAGCATCGCAAATAAAGCCAGTGAGTCAGTGCGTCCGTTTACCTATACCAGAGGGCAGTTAGCACTCTATAGTGTCACAGAACCTTTGAGTAGTATCACGCCAACCCCACTTAGTGAGGTATTTAGCCGTGCCAACTTTACCAGTAACGGCAAGATAGCCATTGCTAATCCTGATCTTGCCCCTTATGGCGCCGCGGCAAAAGCCTATCTACAATCACAGAAGATGTATGACACATTAAGTGCTAAAAAACGTTTGATACAGGCAGAGAATATCGGGCAAGCATTTCAATATGCGCACACAGGTAATGTAGACTATGGTTTTGTGGCGCAGTCTCAGCTTGTCGCAATACAAGCCAAACCTGAGCAGTTTGTCATTTTACCACCCGCAGCCTATCCACCTATTCTACAAGATGGCATTATCATCAATAATACAACTGCTGCCGCAGCGTTTATAAGCTACTTGCGCTCGGAGGTGGGGCAACGACACTTCTCACAAGCAGGCTATCTGTCTATCAATTAATTCGTTAGACTAGACATTCTACCTATAAAACGAGCAGTGACATTATATGATCGACCCGTCTCTTATGTCAGATATGCTCAGTCCATTTTGGGTGAGTATCAAGCTCGCTACTGTTACGACCTTATGTCTATTGCTATTTGCCACGCCTATCGCTTATTGGCTGGCAAAACCCAGCCGTAGACAAGCTATGGGACGTCTCAAAGTAGTCCTCATGGGCATTATTGCTATGCCACTAGTGCTGCCACCTACCGTCATTGGTTTCTATTTACTCCTCCTCCTAAGTCCCAATGCTGGTATCGGTAAGTGGCTCGTTGAGCATAACATCAGTCCGTTGATTTTTACTTTTGAAGGATTGGTGGTTGGTTCGATTATTTACTCATTGCCTTTTTATATACAGCCAGTATATGCACAGTTTTTGCGTATTCCCCAAAGTGTGATGGAAGTCGCGCATCTGTTAGAACCTAGTCGATTGCGCCGATTTATCAAAATCTCCCTACCGCAAGCGCGCGTGGGTATCATTTTGGGCAGCTTAGTTAGCTTCGCTCATACCATTGGCGAATTTGGTGTCGTACTGATGATTGGGGGCAGTATCTCTGGTGAAACTAAGGTCGTATCGATTGCGATATATGAACAAGTAGAAGCACTCAACTATGAGGCGGCGCACATGATGTCGGGTATCTTGATTATTATGGGCGTGGTGATGGTAGCGTTGATTGCCAGTGTCAGCCGCATGAGTCAGCGTCCATAGTCATAAACAGATATACGCCCGTTGGATGATTATAACTATCACTAATGCAAAATAGAGGCTTATCGAGAAATACTCACATTGAAAGGAACATGGATATTAAAGAAAATATAGAAGACAAGAAATATAGACACAAAAAAACCTCAAACAATCTAATGTTTGAGGCGAAACTTGCTTAAAGTTTAAATTCGTTTTAGCTGTTTACAAGAAATGGTGTAGCGAACAGAGTTACTACTTGAGATTTTCGACGTGAAAGGCTAAACCAATCATGTTTTAATAATTTTTATGTCATCTACAAAATTTTTAAACCTGAAAATAATAGGCATGAGACACTAAATATCAATCCTAGATAATATCTAAGATCCTGACTAAAAGGCATTATCATCGATATATTAGGAAACGACCTAATAACATAAATCTTACTTTTATCCATACATTTTAGTAATCTTGCATTGGCACTTTCATAACTTAGCCTCATTACAGAATTTGTAGAGTTAAGTAAGCTGTTCTTATAATTTTCTTCTGATACCTCGTATTCATAGGTAACACTGATAGAGTGCCATTGTCCTAGATAAAACTTTTCGCCAAAAGGTGAGATATTATATGAAACAACTTTACAATTAATTTTTTCTCCAAATAGACAAATAAGGGCATCTATCAAGAAACACCCTGCTATAAAAACTGTAATTAGTAAAGAAGATAAAAACATACTATACAGAAGAAATATCTCGTACATAATTTGAGTCGCTATAATCTAGATTAAATTTTTTCTATAATTATTCTTAAATGAATTTAGATTAGTACACTTATAAGTTTTGCCTTTATAGTCAAATTCATAAAAGATGAGTATGACATGAGGATTACCCAATCTATTTTCTCTTCCTAAAGGTGCGATATCAGCTCTAATAACCATAGCTTTGTGGCGTGAAGCAAATAAAACGAATATCGTATCTATAATAATAATTAATGCAACAATTAATAAAAATATGATTCCTACCCACAATAGAGACTTTAGCAAAAATCCAATATAAGCTTCATAAATCAGATCATTATGCATTGAAAATTTCTCCGACAGAGAGCTCTCTTATGCATCTATGACTATCGTTTCCAATAAAATACAACTCTTCAGGCATTAACGTTAGTCTAATTGAGAACACTTAATAATATATCAAAAATAGTTTGATTCTCTATGAGAAGATAACTCAAAATGCTTGGAAGGATGATACCTATAGTTATAGCAATAGCTAAGATTTTCTTGTTTACTTTGAGAGGGCTTGTCATAGAAATTTGTGGAAATGATTTTAATACATAGATTTCTATATGGTTGTCAGTAATTTTTATATTTTCTAAAATATCTGTTTTATTTTCTCTAGTAAAGTCAAAAAAAGCGTTGATACTAGTAGAAGTATACTCTTTACTATTTATGGTATAAGAATACTTTATCCTCAAATCAAATAAACTGTAATTTTCTAGCCCTGAGACTGATTTTTCAACAGTATTAACTTCTAATATCTCAGCCCAAATTCTTCTACCATTGATCAGTATATAAAAATCGAAAATCAGTGCAGAAATAGTATAAATACCAACTAGAACCATTAACAAGAGTAATATATATATCCAGAACATAGCTGTCCTTTGAGTACTATTATCAATTGAATCTACCAGTATGCGCTGTATTTATCATTATAATGTCAATAAAGACTATGTTGCTAAACAATATAGCTATATTTGTTGGTAGTGCTATACCTAACGAATCTGTTGCATTTGCTAATAAGACTGCTGTTATTGCATTAATCAACATTATGCTTGTTATAGCGATTAAAGTTTGGGAGGTTTTATCAGCTGTGATCAAATCATCATTTTGCCACGTTAAGCTAAAGAAGTCGCTCATTCTTCAAGATAAAGCGTCTGTTGATTGTTTTATATCATATATGACAATCAGTAGTAAGTTGCTCCTAACGGGAAGGCATAAAATATGAAAGCTATAATAATAATAAATTATTTTATAGACACAAAAAAACCCCAAACAATCTAATGTTTGAGGCGAAACTTGCTTAAACCTAACGGTCTAAATTCGTTTTAAATATGGCGCAGCGGACGGGACTCGAACCCGCGACCCCCGGCGTGACAGGCCGGTATTCTAACCAACTGAACTACCGCTGCTTAGGTCGTCTTAGCTTCTTGCTCTTATTTAAGGAGCCCACTTGCTAAGAAGTGGTGGGTGATGACGGATTCGAACCGCCGACATTCTGCGTGTAAGGCAGACGCTCTACCAACTGAGCTAATCACCCTTCGAACAATTGCAATGCAATTTATTCAACATCAACTGAGCTCTAAGTTTGTCACTAAGCTCTGCTGCTGTGGGTGTGTATTATATAGATTTACACATGGCTGTCAAACGTTATTTTGACTATTTTATGAAATAATTCATAATAATTTTTTAATATTATTAAAAACAACAGCATAAGGCCGATATTTATTGGCATTTTTCATAACCCATTAATTATCGTTAGCTGTTGTTTGATAATGAAAAGCTACTATACTACGGTTACTTTGTTTTTGAGCATCATTGATGGAGGTCAGCATAAATACTTTTACTATTGGACAGACCTTCACCAACTGGTCGTTGGGCGACTTTGCAGGTCTGGGTCTGATATTGCACATTGTGCTTATGATCGTCATGACGTTACGCGTGGTGTCAGTACAGCGTAACATTGGGGTATCCATTGCTTGGATTGCCATGCTTTATACGGTGCCTGTATTCGGTCTGATTGCATACATATTACTGGGCGAGCCGATGATCGGGCGACGCTATCGTGAGCGTGTGGATCAAGCAAGTATCGTGATGAATGATATGGCACGCCGCGCGCATTTGGTGTTCGATAAAGGTCAGGAGCTATTGCCAATCAAATACCGCGGCGTCAGTCAAATTGGAACGCGCTGGACAGGGCTTGGAATATACCCCAATCATCAGATGCAGTTATTGACAGATCCTGCTTTGATTTTCCAGCGCTTGATAGAGGATATCCATGCAGCAAAGCGCCTTGTCTTTATGGAGTTTTATATTGTATATCCAAAAGGACAAGTATTAGAGGTAATAGAGGCGCTATCTGTAGCGGCGCAGCGCGGGGTGGAATGTCATATATTGGCCGATAGTGTGGGTAGTTTTAGCTTTATCAACAGCAGTGAGCATCGCCGCTTAGAAAAGGCGGGTGTTTTTGTTCATCAGTCATTGCCAGTAGGGCTGTTCAAGACATTGTTTAAGCGCTCTGATTTGCGTAATCATCGCAAAATGGTCGTCATTGATGAACATATTGGTTATATCGGCAGCTTTAATTTGGTTGATCCACGGTTTTTTAAACAAAATAAAAACGTTGGACAGTGGATTGATGTGGCGATACGAACCACCAGTCAACAGGCTATCAGTATTAATACAGCGATGGCCAAGGTTATCGTGACAGATATCGGCGCTGAAAATAACGATAATCTTGCCCAGCTGCATCAGCGAGTCAATAACTATACGCGTAAGCTGTACGTGATGGACCCAACCATCAATGACTTGAATAGTCGAGTGAAGGTGCTGGACGATACTATTGATGAGCATGAGCAACCAGAGATTGGTGCTACCTCCATTGTGATACCAAAGATGCCTGTTGTCGATAAGGTATTGGCGCAGTTAATACCTTCAGCCCCGCAGCTGACCGCTCACGTGATATATAACACGTTGGTCACAGTCGTCCATCGTGCCAACAAACGCATTCGCATCACCACGCCATACTTTGTACCTGATGAATCCCTATCAGGTGCATTGACGATAGCGGCTAAACGCGGGGTAGACGTGACCCTTATCGTCCCTGAAAAGGTTGATTCCTTCCTTGTACAGCATGCGTCACAGGCCTATTACCAAGAGCTGCTCGATGCTGGCGTAACCATTGCACTGTTTCGAGGCGGTTTATTACATGCCAAGACCGTGGTTATCGATGACGATTATTGTCTATTTGGCACGGTCAATATTGATATGCGCAGCTTTTATTTGAATATGGAAGTCAGTCTGGCGATTTATACACCAGAGATGGTGGCCCAAGTGGCTGACTGCCAAGAGGTCTACTTGCAAAACTGTCGTATCTTGAATAGTGAAGAGTGGCAGCAGCGCCACGGCTCAAAGCGCTTGTTTGATAATGTCGTACGCTTGTTCAGTCCGTTATTGTAGCGCTTTGGTTTTTGGGTTAAGGTAAGCTATTCAGATTTTTAATCGTGTGATCACGCTAGCTGTCTCGTCTCTACGATCAGTTAATCTACTAAAAGGACTCGCCTGTCTATGTCTGTATCGTCTGCATCGCCCTTAACGCCGCTGGATTATATGGCAGCAGGCTACTGGCAGGATTTTTTGGCTGGACGCCCTGTCGCAGGCGGTATCGCATACGAGACAGAGCTACATGCTTGTGTGCTGGATGAGTCACTTGAGAGTTTGCAACGTATCGATACGTTATTGTCTCAGGTACGCCGTGATATGGTTAAGAGCGGCATATGGGATGAGTCGACGTTATTAGTCGATGAGTACTACCGTAATTTTTTGGTATTTTTGGCATTTTATGCAGGACGGGTATTGGCGCAGCAGTGGCAAAGCAGGCCCCATTGGTATGGTCAGTTTGAGCTACGTAAGCGCTATTCTGAGTTGCCACTCATCACTGATGACTTTTATCAGCATATGGCGGTTGGCTATAATGATAATAATGCGGCTACTGATGCTAGGCCTTTATTTTTTGCACTGGAGCCGATAGGACTGCGTTTGTTTGGTCATATTGATCGTCCGTTTGATGCAGTACAAGGTGGGCAGATTGCTAGTGGGTTGTACCAAGCAGTTAAGACAAGACTGCCAGACCTCTCTGATCCATCGAGTTATCATACGAATGAAGTAGCAACGCCCGATGCGACCCAAAGCGTACAATCACCGATAACGCCAAATGCACATGCTGAAACAAGTGCAGCAGCCAATCTCCATGAGCAGTTAAAAAAGGCACCTGTCAGTCATCCGGTAACTCAAGCTGACAGGGTAGTAGCCGACACAGAGACAGCTTCTGCTATCGCTACGACCTCTGAAACATCGATGAGCGCTGCACCGTTACCGGTAGAGAACCATGTGCGACCTGAGCTGAGTGAAGTGACTGAAGTGACATCGCCAGTCACCAAATCTATAGCATCCGCAAAAACTTCGCCAACCCCAGAGATGTTTACGCAATTGCTCATAGAATTGGATGAGATTGAGGTACCACAAACAGTAGGTGTGACTGAATACCAAAAAGCGTGCAAAGTGCTCGATCAGTTTGAGCAGCATATTGCCAAGCAGGACAAACCTCGCAGCCAAATTGTTTTTTCAGATGATCATGTCGAAGCAAAGAATAAAGCGCTGCAAACCCTGCAAGTAGCGGCCGAGACTGGCAATACGGCTGCTATGCTGCGTTTGGCAATGTATCAGTTGTTGGGCGAAGGACTGACGGCAGATAATGAAAGCGATAAAAAAGCGGCTGTGGATTGGGTGAAGCAAGCCGCTAGCAAAAACGATAGCCGTGCACAGCGCTTACTCAGTAAACTGTATTACCAAGGAGTAGGTGTCCCTCAAGATATGGCTAATGGTAAATACTGGTTGGAGCAAGCCTCAGATAACGGGCATATGGAAGCTGCCAATCTAGTACGCCAATGGGAGCAAGCGCAAGCATTGATCACAACCCAAAAACAAGAGCAGCACAGTACTAAACGTTATCAGTTATTATTTGGCGCCGTGATCCTAATCGCATTATTGATTTTGATTATTGTCTAGTAGCTGTTTTTAGTGCTCTTTTTTTAGTAACCGTTTTTCAGTAACCGTTTAAAAGCTTATTGTTACGCGCTGATTTCAGGTAAAATTGGCGCGTTTTCACATTTACCCTCCTATTGTTTGATCCATTACTAATTTAGGCTGCTCAATGCCATCATCACATTCCTCATCTGACAACGCTTCGAACCCGGCGGACACTATGCTACCAGACAGTCAGCCATTGACTGAAAAGGTGGTGTACCAGACGCCGTTTTATTATCAATTCCTGATCAGTTTGCTAAAGCCACTGTACCGCTTGCAAGTGTGGCGTCGCTCTCATAAACGCGACAACTACCAGCAAGAAGTGGCTCAACGTTTTGGTAAGCAATACCCATCGCCCCCAATAGCTATGGATAAAGATCATAAAGGCGTTATTTGGTGCCATGCGGTCTCGCTTGGTGAAACCAATACCGTTGCGCCTTTGTTAGATATGCTAATGGCGAATGGTTATCAGATATGGCTGACTAATACCACACAGACGGGGTTTGCTCGCGGTGCCAGTCGTTTTGTAGACGAGATTGCCCAAGGTCGCATGAGTCACAGCTATGTACCCGTCGATAGCCCCACTGTCATTGAGACGTTTTTGGCTCATGTACAGCCTATCGCTGCGCTATTTGTAGAGACCGAGCTGTGGGCCAATATCTTGACCAAGCTGGCTCAGCACCAGATACCTAGCGTCTTAGTCAATGGTCGCCTATCGTCTTCTTCTTTCAAAAGCTATCAAAAAATTGCGGCGGTCAGCACCAGCATGATGAAAAACCTTGCTCTCATCATTGCACAAGATAGCGATTCTGCGAAACGTTTCAGACAATTGGGGGCTGATAGTGCACAAATTCGCGTGGCAGGGTCACTAAAGTGGGTCATCAATACACCCAAAGCCAATAGTAATACTATCAATATTGACGATCAGGACGCCGATACAGCAGAGGTGTATGCACATATAGAATATCAAAAAAATCAGCTGGCAAAAGAGTTTGCCACAGTCGGTAGACCAGTGTGGGTCGCAGCGAGTACGCATGAGGGCGAAGAGGCGGCGGCAATATCCTTGCATCAACAGCTATTGTCACAATCAGCACTGGCTGAGAGCTTACTAATTATTGTTCCTAGACATCCTGAACGCTTTGATGCGGTCGCAGAACTGATTCAAAAGACTGGGCTCACTATGGCTCGTCGCAGTAACGATGAGCCGATTGGTGCAGACACGCAAGTTTATTTGGCAGACAGTATGGGTGAGATGATGACATGGTATACGCTGGCAACTGTTGCACTGGTGGGAGGGTCATTGGTAGATATAGGCGGTCATAATCCAGTTGAGCCGGCTAGCGTGGCAACGCCTGTCATCATGGGGCGCTATACCCAGTCTTGCCAAAGTGTGGTCGATAAGCTAGCAGAGGTAGGTGCTTTATATCAACCAAACAACGAGTGTTATCGTTCGGTTGTAATGAATGAGTCATCCGAAACGGCACAACGCACTACAAATCAACAGACATTAAATAGCAATAAAAAGCCCTCTAATCACCATACTGCCAACAATACTGGCAGTACAGATGACACTGCACTTATTTATCAACAGTTAGAGCGCTGGTTAAGCGACTTGTCGTTAGCAGCAGCGGTAGGGCAGGTTGGTGAGAAAACAACCGCGCAGCAGCAAGCAGTATTGCTCCGTCAATTTGCGATGATCGAAGATGTCATCGAGCAATACGCTATTCGAGAACAGGCTGTATAAGAGCTGGCTATTCATAAAGCTAACGATCAAAAAACCAGCCATTAGAGCACCAGTTATTAAGAAGCTAAACCAAGAGATGCTATGAACTGTATACTGTTACCTGCTGAGAACTTCTCGACAGACAAAGCAAAAATTGATGCTATGGCACAAGTCAATCATGTCAATAAAGTATTGGGTGCAAAAGTCGGTGACACGCTAAAAATCGGACAGCTCGGTGGTCATTTGGGTACAGCTACCATTGAGAATATGGCACCTGACCGTATTCAACTGTGCAATGTTCAGCTCGACGTTATACCGCCTGCCAAACCAGATGTGACAGTTGTTTTAGCCTTGCCACGTCCTAAAGTGCTACGGCGTCTAATCATCGATATGACGGCGCTTGGCGTACGTAATATTGTTCTGATTAATAGCTACCGCACACAAAAAAGCTATTGGCAAAGTCCGATGCTTGAGCGCCTCGATGAGTTTGTATTAGAAGGACTACAGCAAGGGGTTGATACGATTGCGCCTAGGATTACGTTACAAAAGCGCTTTAAGCCGTTCGTCGAAGATACCTTGCCACGTCTGATGACTAATCAAGCGATCGTTGCGCACCCTTATGGAGAGCAGTCATTTTCTGAATGGCTACAGAGTAACTCATCTCTAGGACTACCAAGTTTAGTATGCATCGGTGCTGAGGGCGGCTGGATTGACTATGAGATTGCGTTACTCGCGGCGCAGGGCTGTATGCCTGTGCATATAGGACCACGCATATTGCGTACAGAAGCCGCAGTCAATGCTATCTTAGGACAGTGGCTGCTCTAATCTAATACCACGTCTCTAAAGATTTTTAAATCGAGTCTCCAACGAAAATTATTGGCATCTATAATTGCTATCTATAAATAGCACTCAAGGTCAATAATGGGTGTGTTTCTGAGTTCAATAAATGTATTGATAACTACTATCATTTCCATTAGTATGTTGTTCTCACATATTATGGTCTTGTGATTCCTGATATTTAAGGGTTTTATAGCCATTTTTTTTACCATTTGTTGTACCTTTTTTATAGCACTATTATGGGGAAAACCATGTCATTGAATACCATCAGCGCTAACCTTATGTCTACGAAGCTTGTTTTACCTGCGGCCGTATTTGGCATGATGTTGGGGTTAGCCGGCTGTAGCAATTCATCTACTACAGAAGAGAGCGCAGAAGTAGAAGCGCCAGCAGCTGGTACTGAACAACAAGTAGCTAACGATGATGGTGCTACTAGCGCAGATGGCCAAACGATTACTATTTATTCTTCACGTAACGAACAGCTCATCAAACCACTACTAGATCGTTATACCGAGCAGACAGGGGTAAAGGTTGAGTTGGTCACAGACCAAACAGGCCCACTCATGGCGCGTCTAAAAGCGGAAGGTCAAAATACCCCAGCTGACATGCTATTGACCGTAGATGCGGGTAACCTATGGCAGGCGGCAGAGCAAGGGTTGCTGCAACCAGTAGCGTCGTCTGTGCTAGAAGCAAATGTCCCTGCAAAGTATCGTGATCCAAAAGGTCAGTGGACAGGTTTGTCGCTACGTGCGCGTACGATCTTTTATGATCCAAGCAAAGTCACTGCTGACCAATTATCTACTTATGCTGATTTGGCCGATCCTAAATGGAAAGGCAAGTTATGCTTGCGTACTTCTAAAAAAGTATACAACCAGTCACTTGTGGCCAGCATGATGGAGCATTTGGGTGAAGAGAAAACTGAAGCCGTCATCCGTGGTTGGGTCGATAATCTAGCGACTGATGTATTCAGTGATGATACCAGCATGTTAGAGGCGATTGCTGCTGGGCAGTGTGAAGTTGGTATTGCCAATAGCTACTACTATGGTCGTCTATTGGACGAACAACCAAACTTCCCTGTTAAGATATTCTGGGCAAACCAAGACACCACGGGCACGCACGTTAATATCTCAGGCGCTGGCGTGGTTGCAGGCTCGGACAATCCAGATGGTACGCTTAAGCTTATAGAGTGGCTGTCATCTGATGAGGCACAAGGTCTGTACGCCAGCTCAGACAAAGAATTCCCAGTTAAAGAAGGGGTTGATGAGTCAGAGATGCTCAGATCGTGGGGTGAGTTCAAGAAAGACGATATCAATGTACAGAAATTCGGTGAGCTACAAACCCAAGCTATCCAGATGATGGACAAAGCGGGCTATAAATAAGAGGCTACCAATAATCGATATACCAAGCTCAAAAATATATGTCTTGACGAATAGTTTTATAGACAAGTCATGAAGAGTAAGTTGTCAAAGCAATGATAATTTTGAGTTTGGTATTAGTTTATAAGGTCTCGATGAGTATGACATGGTAATGAGAATATGATCACAACGCCAGATACGTCCCTTACTCAGAACGATACCGTCCATGACAGTGTCGATGACGAGCAGGCTATCAGCCAAGACCACGCCCTTCGTAAACGTATTATATCGAAATCAGTCTTAGGGCTGATTTCGTTGTTTATGCTGGTGCCAATTTTGATCGTGCTGTTATCGTGGACTCAGCCAGTTGCAGATATTTGGGCACATATGGCAGACTATGTACTGCCTCAAGTGCTCAAAAACACTGCAATTTTATTGCTTATGGTGACGATTATCTCGGGCACTATTGGTACGGCTCTTGCTTGGGTGACCAGTATGTACCGCTTCCCTGGTCAGCGATTTTTTTCGTGGGCATTGATGCTACCGCTAGCGATACCTGCCTACGTATTGGCATTTGTTACTATCGGTATTGTTGATTTTAGTGGGCCGCTCCAGACAGGGTTACGTGATTTTGGTATCAGCACCGCGATTCCGTCAGTACGTAATGTATGGGGTGCAGGTTTAGTCTTGTCGCTGGCGTTCTATCCTTACGTTTATTTGTTAGCCCGTCAGGCGTTTTTGTCTCAAGGCAGACGAGCGATTGAAGCAGGGCAGATGCTGGGCTTGAGCCGGAGCCGAGTGTTTTTTCGGTTGGCATTGCCGCAGGCATTACCGTGGATCATTGGCGGATTGTTGCTGGCAAGTATGGAGACCTTGGCAGATTTTGGGGCGGTGTCAGTATTCAATGTTGACACCTTTACCACAGCGATTTATAAGGCGTGGTTTGGCTTTTTTAGTTTGACTACGGCGGCGCAGCTGGCCGCGTTGCTCATCGGTGTGATCTTTATCGTGGTATTGTTTGAGCAGTATTGGCAGGCCAAGCGTGGTAGCTCACTGACGCAAGGCAGTAATCAACGCTTTGATGCTAGCAAGCCTGCCAAAATAGGTATGACGCTACTATGTACCGTTATATTTTTGGTGGCGTTTTTGGTGCCAGTTTTACAGCTGGTTTATTGGACAGCGCTGAATTTCCGCCAAGATTTTGATGCGCGCTATATTGATTTTGTGACCAATAGCCTCATGATTGCTAGTATGACCACGCTTTTTATTGCCTTTTTGGCGATTATTATCGCGTGGATCAAACGGCAGTATTCTGATAAGTCGACCAAGCTTATGACCACGTTGGCCAATTTAGGTTATGTGGTACCTGGTACGGTGTTGGCGGTAGGTATATTTATTCCTATTGCGTGGCTTGATAATCAAATGATTGCCTTTGGTATTACCTCGCAGCAAGTGTTGTCTGGTAGTGTCATCGTGATGCTACTGGCATTATCGACACGTTTTATGACGGTGAGCTTTCAGCCAGTAGACAGGCAGCTGCAACGATTAACTGTCAATCAAGAGGCGGCGGCAAAGCTACTAAGCGATAGCGCTTATCAGCGCTGGCGTCATGTGATGTTACCTGTGCTTAGCCCTGGTGTGCTCACGGCATTGCTGATGGGGTTTGTGGAAGTGATGAAAGAGATGCCAATTACGTTGATGACGCGGCGTCAGGGCTGGGATACGCTTGCAGTGAGAGTGTTTGAAATGACGAGCGAGGGTATGTGGGGACGGGCAGCACTACCCAGTCTATTAATTGTGCTGGTTGGTTTACTACCTGTCTGGATACTATTGCGTCAAAGTGACAAACATAGCTAATAGCAACAAAGCTAACCGCTGCTTAAAAACCTGCTATATTCGATAGCGCTTAGCGCAACTGATATTATTATTTTACTGTTTACCTAAAACTGTACTTACCAATAGCGAACTGGGATTGTCTATGTATACTGACTCAATCAACGACTCATCAGATCCTAAGTCAGTCAAGGCTGGGGTAGACATCATCCCTGCCAAAAAATCACCAATCACCCAAGCTCGGACATTGCCGGGGCAGCCCAGCGAGCCTTTAGAACAAACCAATAGCGTACGCCAAGACAATGAGAGAACTCTCGCTGGCAACCCTTATTTTAGTGTGCAAAACCTAATCGTCGGCTATGACGATACTATCGTCGTCAATGGTATGTCGTTGATGCTTGAGCAAGGAGAGATTGGCTGCTTTTTGGGTTATAGTGGTTGCGGAAAGACGACAGCATTACGAGCGATTGCAGGACTAGAGCAAAGCCGCGGCGGTACCATTCACTTAAACAACCAGCGCTTGACTGAAAAAACCACTCGGCACTCATTTGCCGTGGCACCAGCCAAACGTGGTATGGGGATGGTGTTTCAAGATTATGCGCTTTTCGGTCATCTAAGCGTGGCCAAAAATATCGCCTTTGGTCTCAATAAATGGTCAGCTGCTGATAAAAAAGCTCGAGTAGCAGAAATGCTGAGCTTAGTTGAGTTAACTGAACATGCGGACAAACGTCCAAATGAGCTGTCTGGCGGGCAGCAGCAGCGTGTGGCTCTTGCAAGGGCGCTTGCACCCAAACCAAAACTACTACTACTTGATGAACCGTTCTCTAACCTAGATGTGGTATTACGCGAATCGCTGGCAATGAATGTCCGCGATATTCTTAAAAGCACCAATACCACAGCGATATTGGTCACTCATGATCAGAACGAAGCATTTGCCTTAGCAGACAAAGTCGGGGTTATGGATAAAGGTAGACTGGTACAGTGGGCGACTCCAAGCGAGTTGTATCATGAGCCTGTTAGTCCTTTTGTCGCGGAGTTCGTTGGTGAAGGTGCGATGATAGACGGTATCATCAAAGAAGGGCATGTAAAAACAGCACTGGGCAATATTTATCGCCGTATGGAAGTCTATGATGACTCGGGGCAGCCGCAGTACTGCGAGTATGACTATCCAAACGGCACACCGATCAAAGTGCTGGTACGTCCTGATGACATTATTCATGATGATGACAGTACGCAGACAGCCTTGGTGGTGGGACGCGTCTTTCGCGGTGCTAATTATTTGTACCGATTGCAACTAGATGATGGGCAGACTGTCCTGTCGTTGGTTGCCAGTCACCACAATCATGCGATTGGCTCACATATTGGAATTTTGCCGTTGTTAGAGCATGTGGTCGTATTTGATGAAAAAGACATCAATGCGACCACGTGGTCAGAATATGATAGATCATCAAGAGTCGATGAAGGTGTCTAGCAAATATCAAAGCTATTATTTATAAGAAATAATGGCTTTTGTCATTGATATCACCAGACACTAATTAAGCGTGCTTTGCTGCCAAAATATGTAAATATCGTCCAAGCCACTTGTACGGCTCTAGTTGTGAGTAACGTAACTCCATTCGTATCACTGCATCTGGGTCGTTATGCCCACCGCGTTTGAGCGGGGCATAATCATGAAAAACTCGCAGACCACTGCTGCGCACGGTTTGATATTGATGAGCCTCTAACCACTGCTCAACCTCTTCTTTGGCAACCGGATGGTTGGGTGTCAGGCTTTTTTTATTGTCTGCCTTATAGTCATTATTATCAAGTAAATTAAAATTCCCCATAATCAGGTTACGATAATCAAAGCTGGCTGGGTTATAAAAGCACAAAGATAACGCGCCATCATCTGTCAAATACTGATTAAAAAAGTTCATGACCGCTGCTGGCTCTGCGAGCCACTCCAGTAGCGCATGACACATGATTAAATCAAACTTTTCTGTTTCTATGTGGGCCAGCTTTTCCTCAAGCGCTTGATAGGGACAGACATACCAAGCGATGTCTAATTTTTGCTCAATCTGATCTGCACTCGCTTTTGCTTTTTCGAGCATATTTGCTGATATGTCATTGATGACTACGCTATGACCTTGGGTGGCGAGCTCTATCGCAACCTGTGCAAGCCCTGCACCTACATCCAAGATACGTAAAGGTCGCCCAAGCGCCTCACTCACTTGCGCGCTATATTCAAAGATATCACGGCGCAGTACCGCCAGTCGAATCTCACCTTTTAGCCCACCATAGACCTTTTTTTCAAAATGATCAGCAATAGTATCGAAGCTACGATCTGTTCGCTCGATCTCTGATGTTGTAGCGTGGGTTGGGTCAGGGTGGCTGTCTTGATGTTTAATTGGCATAAGGTATTTAGATCAATAATTAAGAGGTTTGGAGGATAATCAGCGAACTACTAAACCGCTACGATGTTACCCTCCCTAGAGGTACTATGTGTACAATCTGCGGTCGGCTGCCTTGTAGCTGTTTTAGATTTCTTTGACTATAAGAAAAATATTCAATATGAACTAGCGTTTTAAACGTCTATTAATAACCCATTTAAAAACGAATTTCGATAAAACAATGATGATAAATACGACGATAACAAACACCCACATACCACTACCTTGTAGGTTTTCTTGGTAGGCTTGTGCCAAGTACGCGGATAAAGCCATAGCAACAAAAAGTGCTCCCCAGCGGACATAAGGTACGGCACGATTGTTATGATTGGGAAAGCTGGCAACATAATCACTCGAAAAGCTATATAGCACCATTGCTAAAATCCAAATAATCGCAAGAATGATATCCATAATATAAGTAGCCTGTTAGGTCGTTATTTAAGTAGGACGTGTTCAACATGCCTTACTGTAGAAGATGAGTTAGTGTAGCGTTTAAATTTTTTTTGTCTAGAGCGTGTTTTCGATTTACTCGACAACCATTCAAACAGGCTAAATGGGCCAAAAACAGCAAAATTAGCCAATCAAAACGTCCCTGTTAGTAATATATTTTTAGAGGATATTGATTACTTGAAATATTGGGGTTAGTAGGCTGTTTTGCTTGATTTTAATGACGCTCAGAACCCCTAAATCAGCAAATTTGTGCTAAAATAGCTTCTTTTATTTATTATCAAAAATATCATCATTTTCCCAATATTTTTCACGCTTTATAGTGTTGCTTTGCTTGTTATGTTTATTGGTTCTTATCAGTATTTAATGAGGCAAATACGCTATCTATAAAGCCTGCAAAATTAATAGCGTGGATATGAGTGAAGGAGTGTATATGAGCGAGTCGGTCAGTCCTATTGGTATCGTAGATGAACTGAAGCAGTCCTATCTGGATTATGCGATGAGCGTGATTGTCTCGCGTGCGCTACCTGATGTGCGTGACGGGTTCAAACCTGTCCATCGCCGCGTGATGTATGCCATGCATGTGCTATCTAACGACTACAATAAGCCATACAAGAAGTCCGCACGTGTAGTGGGTGATGTCATCGGTAAATATCATCCGCATGGTGATAGCGCGGTATATGATGCCATCGTACGTATGGCGCAGGACTTTAGCTTGCGCTATCCAATGGTTGATGGTCAAGGTAACTTTGGCTCGATCGATGATGATCCTCCGGCTGCTATGCGTTATACCGAAGTACGTATGACCAAGCTGACCCATCAGATGCTAGCGGATTTGGACAAAGATACGGTCGATTGGGAAGACAACTACGACGGTTCTGAGCGCATGCCAAGTGTGATGCCAGCGCGTATTCCTAATCTATTGGTCAATGGTGCGACGGGTATTGCCGTTGGTATGGCAACCAACATGGCACCGCATAATTTGACCGAAGTGATTAATGCTTGTCTAGCGTATGCCGAAAACCCTCAAGTCTCAGCCGAAGAGTTGATGTCACATATCTCAGGTCCTGATTTCCCCACGGGCGGCATTATTTATGGTCGTGCGGGCATTTTAGACGCTTATCGTACGGGTAAAGGTCGCCTGCATATCCGTGGTCGCTATCATATCGAGCCAATGAGCAACTCTGGGGTCAACCGTGATCGCGAGCGTATCGTATTTACCGAAGTTCCTTATCAAGCAAACAAAGCCAAACTGATCGAGCGTATTGCTGAGCTGGTTCGTGATAAGAAAATCGAAGGTATTAGCGAGATTCGTGATGAGTCTGACAAAGACGGTATGCGTATCGCTATTGACTTACGTCGCGGCGAAACCGCTGAAGTTATCGTTAATAATTTGTTCTTACAGACGCCGCTAGAGTCTAGCTTTAGTATCAATATGGTGGCGCTCGATAATGGTCAGCCAAAGCTATTGACTCTGCGTCAGCTTATCGCTGCGTTTGTCCGCCATCGTCAAGAAGTAGTGACACGCCGCACGATTTATGAATTAAACAAAGCACGCGTCCGTGGTCATTTGCTCGAAGGCCTGACCGTTGCTCTAGCCAATATTGATGAGATTATTGCAACGATTAAAGCGTCTGCAAACCGTGGCCTTGCACGTGAAAGCTTATTAAATAACACGTGGGGTTCAGGTAGCGTCGTTGCGATGCTTACCGCTGCGGGTAGCCAGTCAGTACGTCCTGAGTTCATCGAAGGCGAAGATCCAAAAGCGCCGTTTGGTTTAATTGAAGGCGAGGAGCGTTATCGCTTGTCACTTGAGCAGGTCAATGCGATTTTAGATATGCAATTGCATCGCTTGACTGGGCTTGAGCAAGATAAATTGACTGAAGAATACCAAGACTTGCTACGTGAAATTGCTCATCTAGAGTCTATTTTAGGTGATTTTGATAAGCTAATGACCATTATCTCTAATGAGATGATTGAGATTCGTGATAACTTCGGTGATGAGCGCCGCACCGATATTATTGATTCACGTATGGACTTTAGTCGTGAAGACCTTATCCCTGAGCAAACCGTTGTCATGACGGTATCGCGTACGGGTTATGCCAAAACTCAACCGATTGATGATTACGTGGCACAAAAGCGTGGCGGTAAAGGCAAGTCTGCCACGGCGATGAAGGAAGATGATGTAATCGATCATCTGGTCGTGACATCAACGCATTCGACAGTATTATGTTTCACTGACAGTGGTCGTGTGTTCAGCTTACGCGGGTTTGAAGTACCGATCGCCAGTCGCGGTGCTCGTGGTCGTCCATTGGTCAACCTGATTGGTCTAAACAGTGATGAGACCGTAACGACCATACTACCGATTCCAAAAATAGTAGAAGAGTCACCGGTAAAAGATGACGATTTATTAGTAGATAATGAATCATCAGAAGACAGTAATGAAGCAGAAGCGCCATTTGTCTTCTTTGCCACGGCCAATGGTACGGTGAAGCGGGTAGAGCTGAAGCAATTTGCCAATATTCGCTCGAACGGTTTGATTGCGGTTGGATTAGAAGATGGTGATAAGTTGGTTAGCGCGCGCATTACCAATGGTAGCCAAGAAGTCATGTTGTTTGCGTCGAGCGGTAAAGCGATTCGCTTTGATGAAAACGATGCTCGCGCGATGGGCCGTACAGCAAAAGGCGTTCGCGGTATGCGTTTGGCGACCGATGAATTTATCAAATCATTGGTGGTTATCGAAGATGATGTACGTGAAATCCTGATTGCTTGTGAAAATGGCTTTGGCAAACGTACCTTTGTCGAAGAGTTCAACACACAAAACCGTGGTGGCGGCGGTGTGATTGCAATCAAGACCAGCGAGCGTAATGGCGCACTAGTACGAGCGACCAAGGTTGACTCTACCGATGATATTATTTTGATCTCTGATAAAGGAACGCTCGTACGTACCCCAGTTGAGCATGTCGCCAGCTCTGGTCGTAATACACAGGGTGTCACGCTTATCCGTCTATCAAAAGATGAGAAGCTGGTCGCTATGGCACGTGTTGAGCACGAAGAGAGCGACGATGAGTTAGTTGATGCCATGAGAGAAGACGGTACATTTGAGGTAGAAGGTCAGGAGCAAATAGATATTGATGCGACCACTGACAATACCGCAATGACCGATGCCAATGATGCTATCGACATTGCAAATGACCATACGCTAAATGATGACAAATAATACTTATAGTAATTAGCTTTTCAGTCTAGTTTTACATCATTTTTCTAGAAAAAAGCCTCTGACGTTCTCGTCGGAGGCTTTTGTTTTTTTGATTTATTTTTCTCAACAATTTACACAGGGTTCTATTTTTAAGGCTGTTGTTATGCTCACGACCAATCAAACTTTTCAGGGAACGATTGCATCCGTATCATCAAGCTTTTTGTTCTCGATGATGTTTTTGTTTGGGCTATTCATGTTGCCCTTGTCAGGGACACAGGTGGCGTCATGGCGGGTACTGATGATGCTACTAAGCTTGGTGATATTGCTCAGTCTAACCAAGCAGTGGCAGCATGTCTTTGAGTATATAAAAACACTAAAGACACCCAAAGAGTGGCTCATATTTACATTGCCTGCCCCAATTCTAGGCGGCCAGATATGGCTGTTTATGTGGGCGCCAGTTAATGGCTTTGGCTTGGATGTGACACTAGGCTATTTTTTATTACCATTGATGATGATCGTGCTTGGTCGGTTTTTTTACCATGAGCACATGAGTACTTTGCAGTGTGTGGCGGCGATATTTGCAGCGTTAGGTATTGGCTATGATGTGTTTCAATACGGTTCGGTGTCTTGGGTGACGCTGTTTGTGTGTTTGGGTTATCCGCCGTATTATCTACTTCGGCGTACCCTCTCTGTACCACCCATCACGGGCTTACTGTTTGATTTGGCATTATTGACACCCGTGGTGCTCATCATACTCTACATGACAGGTGGTTTTAGTGTGGCAGCACAGAACATAAAGTTTTGGTATTTGCTGCCGTTGCTGGGTGCTTTTAGTGCGATGGCAATGTCACTGACGATGGTCGCGAGTAGTAAGTTGCCAGTGTCACTATTTGGTGCACTGAGCTATATAGAGCCGATGCTATTATTTGTGTTGTCCATTACGGTTCTGAGTCAAAGCCTTGAAGAAGGTGGTTCGCTCTTTATGTACGGTATGATTACGCTTGCGCTACTGGTTATGATGGCTGATAGTGTGGCAGGGTATCTGGCTCGTCGCCGAGATGATCATCTGCATGGATATAGAGAGCCACAGGTAGGAGGCTTTCCGCCGCGTCGTCATTTTATCAATCAGCGTATCGATGGCGTACTAAAAGCCCATCGTTTTCGCAAGATTCGTCACTACCAAAAAAAGATGAATAAGATACAGCAAAAAATCGAAAAACTTGATGCAAAATAATTATTTATCTGCATTAAATTTACTCAATATATAAGTTAATCTACTAGATGCATACTGGCATTGCTTATCTATTCTGACTTTGACATAATGCGCCCCATGATGTAAGCCTAACACATCAAAAGCGTTCAACTTAGATTGCGCTACGACCTTATATGCAAAAGCCTCAGACGTTCTCGTCTGAGGCTTTTGTTTTTTTTTAAAATTGCCAAGGATGTGCCCCAATCTCTAAAGGCTGTTGTGATGTTGACTACTAACCAAACCTCGCAGGGTACGATCACTGCGGTGGCTGCAAACTTTTTATACTCTTTGCTGTTCTTATTTGGTTTGCTACTGCAACCCTTATCAGGTACGCAAGTCGCTTCATGGCGTGTGCTTACGATGTTTTTTAGTCTGGTGCTGCTGGTCAGCGTACTAAAGCAATGGCAGCACATTTTTGATTATCTAAAAACTTTAAAGAACGCCAAAGAGTGGCTGTTGTTTATATTACCCACACCGATTTTGGGCGCGCAGATCTGGATATTTATGTGGGCGCCAGTCAATGGGTTGGGACTTGAGGTCACGTTAGGTTACTTCCTATATCCTATGATTATGATTGTTGTCGGCAGGTTCTTTTACAACGAAGATATGAGTCTACTTCAGTGGGCTGCCATTGTGTGTGCAGGTCTCGGTATCGCTTACGATATCTTTGCATATGGTGCGATCTCTTGGGCGACTTTATTTGTTTGCTTGGGCTATCCACCATACTATCTGCTACGTCGCAAGTTGGCAGTACCGCCTATTACTGGCTTGATTTCAGACCTTGTATTGTTATTGCCAGTGGTATTGGTCGCGCTGTATATGAATGGTGGTTTTGAGGTGGCAATCACCAACCATAAGCTTTGGTACCTGTTGCCTCTGCTCGGCATCATTAGCACTGCGGCGATGTCATTGACGATGGTCGCGAGTCAAAAACTACCTGTCTCACTATTTGGGACTTTATGCTACCTTGAGCCAGTATTTCTATTTATATTCTCGATTGCAATTTTGGACCGTAACTTACATGAAGGCGGTTCCATCCTGATGTATAGCATGATTTTTATCGCATTGCTTATTATGATTGCGGATAGCGCACTTGGTTATCTGGCGCGCAAACGTGACAATCGCCTACATGGCTACAATGAGCCACAAGTGGGTAGTTTTCCGCCGCGTCGTCGTCTTAAAAACCGCCGTATCAAGGGCGTACTGATTGCGCATCGATTCCGTCAAATTAAGAAGTATCAGCAAAAGATAGATAAGATGACGCGCAAGATTGAAGCGCTAAATCTATCGTAATGCTAATGAATATAGCACTATCGCAGTCAATAGAACTGACTTGGTAGGTAAGATTTTTTGCTATTACTCTACAAACTTGCTGTGTCAAAGGGCACTAAATTAAGCTATTATCGAGGAAGATGCTGCTGCGCTTAATTAAGGGCGCTGCACTATGTTTAAGAAATTATGTTTAAGAGATTATGTTTGAGAAACTGTCTCTAAGTGACGGTATCTAAAAGGCTGTCTCTAAGAACGTATCTCCTAAACCTCAGGGCTGACCCAAAACAATATATGACTAGGACGGTTTATGTTACATCTTCATCATTTAGCAAACTCACGCTCGTTTCGTATCATTTGGCTTCTAGAAGAGCTAAACGCCGATTATCAATTGACTTGCTATGAGCGCAATAAAGCATACCGCGCCCCTGATAGTCTAAAAAAAGTGCACCCAATCGGTAGTGCGCCAATGCTAGAAGTAGACGATCGCGTATTGCTTGAATCGGGATTCATTATTGAGTATTTGATTAAGCACTATGACAAAGAAAAACAGTTCAAGCCTGACGATAGTGACGAAGCGGCGTGGGAAGCCTATACGTTTTGGCTACATTTTGCAGAAGCCTCGCTGATGCCGTTGTTGGTTATGCGTCTAGTGTTTACAAAGGTTGTGAGTCAGTCACCTATGTTGATCAAACCGATTAGCAAAAAAATCCAAGGTCAGGTCGAAAAGAACATGATCGGAAATGGTTTGGACAAAATGCTGAACATGATGGAACAGCACTTGAGCAAAAACCATTGGTTCGCAGGTAGTGAGTTTAGTGCTGCTGATATTCAGATGCACCTTGCTGTCGTAGGCGCAAACGCGGGCGCAGGTCTCAATAAGAGTAAATATGCCAATATCTTAACGTGGCTACAACGTTGTGAAGAACGAGATGCCTTTAAGCGTGCCGAAGAAAAAGGCGGTCGTCTTAATTTTTAGATGATGCTGGTATTATCAAATTGGTATCATCAATAAGCACTGCTCAGTACTTGGCTTATTACTCGAGTAGATATTTAGATAAAAGGTTTTGTTTATTTTTAAGCAAAGCCTTTTTTAGGATAAAACAATGACAGATTCCAATAGACCGAATCATACAGATCTAAGCAAAAACATTAACTACAATCAGCCATCAGGACAGAATATGCAAGATAGACAAGCTATCGACAGCCAGCAGGTATCTATCAAGGCATGGTCACAAAAGCTACTGGTTGTTATTCTATGTGCCGCCAGTTTTTATGGTGGTTGGAAATCTTATGAGTCCAACATGGTCAATGAGTGTACCGCAAATGGTGGGCAAATGATTGAGGCTCAACGAACCATGATATGTCAGCGGTCATAATAAATGTCCCTGACAAATAAAAGGCATCATCTATGCTAAAACTAACCTTTTTGGGAACCTCTGCCGGGGCGCCAACCAAACAGCGTAATGTAACTGCATTGGCAATTGAGTGCTTGAATGTTCATAACTCTGGTTCGCAGCAGCAAGGCAAGCCGCAGCATAGTAGCAATCAAAATAAAAAATCACGTCCTTGGCTACTCATTGATTGCGGTGAAGGCACACAGCAGCAGCTGCTACATACCAAGCTGTCCTTACGTCAATTGACTGCTATCTGCATCACTCATGTCCATGGCGATCACTGCTATGGTCTACCAGGATTGCTGGCGAGTGCTGCGATGTCAGGACGCCGTGATCCGCTAACGCTTATTGCACCCAATGCGATTGCTACCTTGCTTGAGGCTATCGTCTCAACGACTGAGCTATACCTACCATTTACGCTCGATTTTGTGTCGATAGAAGACTTACTCTCACAAGAGAGTGACAAAGGTAAAGTGACGCTAGAGTTAGATGGACAGCAGCAGATTATGATAGAGGTCTACCCGCTATCGCATCGCGTGCCGTCTTATGGGTTTGGTATCACTCAGACCATCAGTCGCCGACTATTGAATACTGATAAACTCAAAGAGAATGGTATTCCAGCAAGTGCACTATGGGGCAAATTACAACAAGGCTGCGATGTTATCACCGAGGACGGTCAGCAATTGCGCTCAGCAGATTATGTTCATAATGATATGCAGCGTACAAAAGTAGTGGTGGCGGGTGATAACGATACACCAGAATGCCTGAGTGATGCTGTTGCTGATACAGATCTGTTGGTGCACGAAGCCACTTATACGCATGAGGTTTTAATGGCTATTCAAGCCAGAAATCTAGAGTTTGACCCTATGCATAGTAGCGCGCATATAGTGGGTACCTTCGCGCAAAAGATAGGTGTGCAGAATCTGATTTTGACCCATTTTAGCGCTCGTTATCAGAGCTTTGATAACCCAGAGAGCGAAACGCCAAATATGGCCTATACCCGCTTAGATGCGCAAAGTGTCTATAAAGGTAATCTATGGATGGCGGCAGATTTTGCACAATATACGGTCGATGGTGCTGCCACCTTAATAGACGACAAACAAGATAACCGCGTACAGTATGTGGGTTCTGCACGCAGCAATCAGTTATGATTTCATAGACATAACTTTATAGGCATGACTTTATAGGTAAGGTGTTACAGGTATGGATTAGCAGCTATTGTTTATTTGTGGTCCTCAAGCGCCAATTGTATTTTACCGCTCCAGTAACGGCTAAATTGATAAGCCACTCGTCCTGAGCGCCCACCACGTTCAGACGCCCAGCGCAGAGCATCCATTCTTATCTTGTTGGCCAAGCTGCCATCATCTGCAGTCACCTCCACATCATGATCAGTATGTGCCGAGATTTTCCGTTGTTCTAAATTCAGGTAATGTTGAACAATCTGTAAATAGGTCTGTTGATCCATAGGATGAAAGGTCAATGATAAGCCGAATCGATCTGACAATGACACAGTCTCATCAATAGTCTCGTAGGGATTGACCTCGTCGGTCTGACCATTGTAAATATCAAGATTGTCTTTCATCATTTGAGGGAGCAGACGACGGCGATTACTGGTGGCATAGACCAGTAGTTTGTCTTGCTCAGAGTCTAGCGCGCCATCCAGCACGCTTTTTAGCGCGCGGTAACTTTCATCTTGACCATTGAACGCCAAGTCATCACAGTAGACGATATAGCGACAGTTCGAGTTTGCTGGCAGCTCGTTAATAGCCGTGCGAATCTTATCCAGTACTTGTAGATCATCACGCGCAATCTCAATAATACGCAACCCTTCGCTATGATACGCTTGTAGCAAGGCGCGAATAAGGGAAGATTTACCGGCACCGCGTGTGCCTGTCATCAAGACGTGATTGGCGGGATAATCTCTTAAAAATTGGCGCGTGTTCTGTACCAGTTTTGATTTTTGCGTATCGATACCTTGCAAGTCATCTAAACTCAAAAACAGATTGACTGATAAAGGCTGCAGGTGACCAGTACGTCCACCAACCCAGCGATACGCCAGTTGATCAGGGTCAATCTCAATGGTAGGCGTGACGTGCTCTTGTAAATACTGACCGAGCAACTCTAACAAGGGGGCGGGCAGGGCATATTGGGTAGACTGTGACATAATAACTCTAGTGGTAAAGTGGCGGTTTGGTAATAAGATGGTGGCGTGATTGGGGCGGTGCAATATGATAGATAACAACACTGTGCAAAATAGTGCCAGTAATTCGCCTATTAAACAAGCCTTGCAAGCGAAGTCTGGGCAACTATTGCCAGTCATCACCCAAGCATTGTCAGAGCGAGCATATAGTAAAATAGTGCATCAGCGTATTAGTCAACAATACAGAGAGGGAAGCACAGAGCAGACTCAAGAGAGCGACACGCAACATATCAGGCAGAGCAGGCAGCAAAACTGCTATCAAGGTCTAACGCGCGCCCAACATTTACAGTATGGCAGGGTGATGATCAAATGGGAAATATCCAGCACTTCAGATGTGCCACAAAATATCTCAGATCTAACTCATGAAATAAGCGTATTACAATCGCTAAGTGTTTCGCAGAAGATTCAATCTACTACTATCACACCATCTGTATTTGACAATTACGATATAGATATCCAAGCGTTGGAGCAGCCTCAGCGATTAACGGTATTGGTTATGCCGTATTATGAAAATGCTAGCCTAGCCAAGCTGCTCAATCATCAGCGCCACTCATTTCTAACTGACGAGCAAAAGCATCATTTGCTTGTACAGTCCGCTCAGCTCATCCTCAGTCTACACACAGCTGGTTGGTTGCATAATGATATTAAACCCAGTAATTTTTTGCTTAGCAATATTAGCAACATCCCGAAGGATAATGCTGGTAGCGACCATAAAGCAGCTGACTTACTACTGACGGATTTTGCATTAGCCCAGAGAAGTGATCAACCAAACGCAATAAATTCTGCTAGCGGCACACCAGCATACTTAGCGCCTGAGCGTTGGCAAGGGCAAAAGGCAACCATACAAAGTGATATTTACGCGTTTGGTATCATGATGGTTGAGATGTTGACGGGCGCGCGACCATTTAGTATAAATTCTAAAAGTCAGCAACCGATGACAGATTGGGCCATGCAGCACTGCCAACAACCTATTATTAGGCTGCCAATAGCGTACATTCACTATCAAAGCATTGTTGATAAGATGCTGGCGAAGCGAGTAGAGAAACGATATCAGAGCATGGAGGCTATATTGGAGGCTTTAAAAGATTGTAATGGTGAGTAGTAAATTACAGACACAAAAAAACCTGCTAAAAAGCAGGTTTTGATATTTGGTCTAAGATGTACTATCCGAAAATGGTGGGGCTGGAGAGACTCGAACTCTTTTTGCTATAGTTTAATATAAATCAATAAAAAATTAATATAATAAAATCATATAGTTAAAATAAATCATTTTGATTGGTTTAAATGGTTTTAATGCAAACTGCGTCAAAAACTGCGACATATTTAATTATCGGGTTGGCCAAGCTTCGCGGAGTCGTCTAGCTTCTTCTTGTTCTCGAGCTGCGTTTTTTGCCATCTCAAGATATCTAGCTGAGCATTCCGCAAATAGTCCGTTGACTGACTTGGTGTAATCGATGACGGCGGTTCGATTGGCATTGATGAGACTGGTTTCAATGTTGATGATACTGTCTGACAAGCTGTCATTGATAACGACAATACTGTCATACTTATCAGCAATTTGCTTTTGTCGTACTGTGCTTTGATTGACTGCATTGATGACTCCTTGGAAGTTTTGCTGCTCTATTTGCCGAACGTTTGACTCGTAATTTGCACGCTCAGTCGCTAAGACAAGCTCATGTTGCACTTTGATGGTGTCAATCGCGTGGCCACGCTGCACATAGAATATAGATAACACCGCGATAGCAACTATGAGTAAAGCTATTACGAGCCAATGCCAATAGTGCCATGCTATTTCTAAGAGTATTTTGATTGGTTTAAATGGTTTTGGCTCCAGCTTTACGGTTTGCAGCTAACGCCGACGTGCTCAGCGATGACATCCGCAAGCTCACGTGCCAGTGCCCATTTGCTAGCTTTATAAGCTGCTAGCTCATTCGGATTAGAGATAAAAAACAACTCTAATATGATACCGCCGCCGCGTACATAACCCAGTCTTGAGTGTTGTCCGCTATTTTCTGGTTTAAACCCGCCGTCGTTGCCGCGAGTAGGGATTCCAAGCACTTCACTGACAGCAGTGCACAGATTTCTACAAATGACTTTGTCTTTAGGTTGGGCCAAAGCTTCAACGCCACCCGCTTTTGGACTATGAAAAGCGTTGCAGTGAAACTCAATAGCTAGATCGCCTTGTGGAATGAGTTTAATGGCGCTGCGCAGCGTGTCGTTCTCACTACCATTACCGTCGGTGATTGCTTCGATACCAAGATCCTTAAGGCAATACGCGACGATGTTACGCATATCAGTTGCGATTTCCGCTTCGGTTACGTTTCCGTTGACTGCGCCTGGGTCTGTGTTTGAATGACCCGCTGTAATGACTACTTTTGACATAATGTTTACCTTGTTTTAGGCATTAAAAAAGCCCCAAAATTGGGGCTATGTTTAATGCGAATTATTATTTATCTATATTTTCAACGACCTTTTCGCCGATTTTATCTGCAACTTTCGCAGCAAACTTAGGGCTAACTACGTCTAGCGCTACCATCAGATATCCCGAAAATGCACCTGCTGGAATTGATATTAAACAAAGCGGCAAAAGGTAAGTCAGTCCGAACTTCTTTTGCAGCACTTCAGCAATCGCGCTGCCTGCTACGATTGCCGTAAATATTAGAATTAATGATATTTTTGCATCATATCCCTTTTTGTTGATGCCATATATTCCACCAACAAACCCACCAAACATACCGAAGATCACCTGTGGAGTGAATGAGGTTATCACTTCTGATACTAAGCTCATTACGTCTCCTTAGTGATTGCTCGCTCTTTTATAATTGCGCTCTTGATTCTCTTATTACCCGCAAAAAACATAGCTCCTGCCCAAATACCAGTAAAAACAGTCGCAGACGTTATCATATAAAGCTGTGATGCGTAGAAAGCGCCCATCACAATACCCCATGCCGCCGATGATGCTATCATACACAAACCACTTGCCTTACTCGCTCTTAGCGACGGGATCAGCATTGATATCAGCTGTAGTATTCCAAGCGTTAAGAATGCAACGAACCACCATACTGATATGTCATCGAAAACCGCATAGCTTTGTAGTGCTGTCTTGCCCTTTCCAATCGTTTTAAAGTATATAAAAACTAAGCTAAACCCTGTTGTATATGCAAAGTTGACGAACTCAGCGAACGTAATCGTCATTGCTAAGTAGCGTCGTAACTCACTAAAATGCTTGCTTGTTTTTTGCAGCGACTCTGATTTGCACAGCCAGTTATTAAAAGCTAATGCGCGTAATACTGTTTGTTTGATGTCCATAACGCCCTCAAATTTTAGTCGTAAAAAAACCGCCTTAGGTGGCGGGATTGGTTATTTAGCAGTCGTACAGACAATGATAATATTTAAGCTTTATGAAGACACCGCTATAATCATAACCAAACCCTTCTTTGACGTCGCTGTCTCTTCTATAGCTATAGCCACTTGAAACTTCGTACTTCTTGTTTTTTAGTTTTACACCAACGATACCATTGTAAGGTGATAGTCTATGGATGTTATTTTGATAATTCTTTTGTACTGTATCGACATGAGCATCGAGAACCTCGGTCATGGTATGTTCTGTGAATAGTCCTACCTCTGCATGAGACAAGCTAGATACTAATAGTGCGAATACTACGTAAAGATATTTCATATTAGTCCCTTTTTATTAAAAGTTAGTCACATCAATCACCAGAGCGTATAGCGCGAAAGTGTTACCTATCCATCTATCAGCCAACTCGCCATCTCTGTGCTCCACTGTCTCTTCCAGTGCAATGAATGAGTCTCGAAGAGCGACTCCTGAAGTCTTAAAGTCTGAGCCACTTGCCCACAGGGGTTGCCGCACTAGTACAATCGCTGCGGTCTTGCTGCTGTATGACTTTCGCCAATGGGTCACTCTGCCTGAAACTGTCGTTCTAGACTGTCTAACGTCAGGTATATTGATAATGTCTAATATCTTCAGAGGTTTCTGGCTGCTGTTGAACACTATAGTGCCTGACGCATCGTAAACTTCTAGACCGTAGTTTTCATCAGAAACAGGTTCAGAGCTTGTAAAAGCATGCATAGTACCGAAGCCTTGCATGCGGTTTGTAGTATAGGTCTCACCATCTTCCAAAACTACTCTACGGCCTTTAAAGTAATTCTGGGTCATTATCTGATTGTTGTCAGGACGCCATGCGTAGATAGGTCTTGGGTCAGGATATAAATCACCTACGTTGCTGCTGTTGGAAAAAAGTTTGTGACTAAAACTTAAAAGCGGGTGCGTATCAAGCACCTGCTTGCGCCCCTGGTCATCAATTACTTCAAATCCCGTTGCCATCTAATACACTCCCACGTAGATAGTTCTATTATTGTATGTACTTGAGTTAGTCACAGTACATGTACTGCCGTTGAATTCTACGTTTAAGTTAGTAGTATCTCCTGTATGCCTATATTCAGGAGATACTATGTAAAATGGCGTTTCAGTAGCTAACAACGGGTCGCTAAACGTAACTGGGTCGCTAGATACTTTGAAAACACCAAGTATTTTCACCGTTTGAGACGAAGTGTCCAATACCATAAAGCCATCAGTATCCCAGACTTGCAAACCTTGACTCATAAATACTCCTTACCAAAGTCCCAGTCGAACGCGCAAGACATTATTGTCATCATAAACACTAAGTAAGCTATCTTTTATCTCAAGACGAGCGCCGGTATCTGCTGATTTGAAGTGACCAATCGTTGCTGACAATGAGGATAGTGACTGGATAGATGCTGTATTTATTTGTGCTAGATCAATGCTCGATTTAGCTATATAAGTATTACGCATATACGTACCAGCAGGGACGGTGATGCCATCGATAGTTTGCGGTGTGGTTAATACCATAAATGGTGATGATGGGTTATCAACTCCGTTCGCGGGTGGCGCTATCGAAAATTTATCAGCACGTATTGAGAAATCGCTTGGCTGACCTGCATTGTTGACGAGCCCAAAGCCGACAATCTTACCTGCGATATCTAACTTTAGTGTGTACTCACTGCTAATACCATCAACAACCTGCTTGGTTTCTTGCAGCGTTGCAGTGTTATCACCGACTGTTGCCTCAAGTGTGGTAACTTCGCTTGCTATCGCACTGGTTGCTGTTGCTTCCGTTTCAAGACGCTGGACTAACTGAGCATTACTATCTGCGACTTCAGATTGCAGATTGGTAATACGCTCGTTAGCAGCATAGTTATCACGGGCTACGGTTTTCCAATATGTCCATTGCACCGAACGACTTGCATCCGCGTACTTTGTTGCGTCCGCGTATCTTGGTTTGTAGTCAGCAATCACGCCTTGCAGCGACTCATACTGCAAGCCTAGCTCATTATTAATCTCAGCTTGCTCATCGAGTATCGTGATAATACTGTCGTTAGCATTATTGGCTTTGCCTAGTGCGTCATTGGCTGTTTGTTGTGCTGCGTTGGCTGCTGCTTGAGCATCAAGAGCCGCTTTGTCAGTGACAGCGACCCATGCGTTACCGTCCCAGCGCTTTGGTGTGTTTTTACCTCCGTTTGTGTCAATCCAAAGATTTTGTGCAAGCTGTCTCGCTGCGGCTGGCGTTTGCCATTGGTAAATAACCTCCCCTTTGTTACCTGCTAACTGGGCTGCATTGGTGGCTGCCAGTTGTGCATCATCTGCTTTTTTCTTGGTGTCGATAATCGCTTGGATGCGATCTTCTGTTTCTTGTCCAATCGCGTCCTCATTCTCGCTGATTTTACCGATTTTACTCGTAAGGCTTTCATTGAGTGATGACTCATCAATCTGACCCTGTATCAAGTCCATGACTTTATCAGCACTAGCATCAGTCGTGCCTGTTACCCATGCTGACCAATCGCTCGTATTACCTAATTTATCGACAATACGCGCGCGATAAGACTGTGATAAATTACCTTGCAAGCCGTTTACGGTATGAGTGTCTGTACTATAAGCAAACTGTCCAAGTGCTGTTACATTGACATCAGGTGCTGACCCAACTTGTATTTCTGTATACGCAGTGTCACCGCTGCCCGCACTAAACGCCCAGTCAAGACGCATACCAAATAGCAGACCTGTGACTTTTAGGTTTGCCAATACAGGCGGTTTGCCCGCTTTGCCAGTGATAGCGGTGAGTGTAGATTTTGTCGGTTTCGATAGCGCATCAAATGCTGAGACAGCGCGCACACGTGCTAGATAATTGCCACTGTAGACACCATCTATATCGACACTGATATTGCCGGTGCGTGGTAGCTTGATCCAATCGCCATCGTCTTTGCGCCATTCAACATCATAAGCGACGGCATCATTTACCTGGTCCCATGTAATAACCAGTGTTGTGACGGTTTGTGCTTGTACTTCGCGGTGCCGTGATGCCACGGCGACACTTTCAGGTGCTTGGATGATGTATGGATTAAACGGTGGCGCTGGTGGGGTTGGTTCAATAATAGTACCGTTATCAATCTGAGCTTGTAGCGTACCGTCATACTGTAGTGCGGTATAGCTGTACTGCGTTCTATCCTCATTTTCTGTGATAGACAGTACGATAAATGGCATCGTCGGTAGCTCATCGCTATCGATAGCCCAGACATTTTCGGCAGCAACGGGGTCGAATTCGGCTTTTACTGTAATATTGCGTCCAGATACGCTCAAAATCTCACGAGTTTGGGCGCGGCCAGACTCAAGATTGACAGTCAGACGGTCGCCTGTCGTTGCAGGGATGTCGTCACGGTCAACAGTGATGATAGTACGATCAGCACTGACTGCTGAGATACGACCGCCATTATTAGCGCCAGTAAACATCATATCCGCAATATCAACACGGCTGCCGACTGTTGGTAGTTGACCATCCAGACCCATTGCAAAGTTGACCGTCTGAGTGCGGTTTTGTTCAGAGAGTAGAGCAGCTAGCCCGTGGCGGTACGCTTGACCCTCACTTGTACAACCGACTGCGGGCATATCAAGTGGATTAATGCCGTATTTTGCAATCGCGCGCTCATTGCGTACGGTCACGTAATCGGTCTCGTAGTTGTTGTCAGGATTTGACCAGGCAACTTGTACCAGCGTGTGCCGGTCATCTATCGATGTGCCGGACTTGTTAAATGCCCCGCCGACCACGTTGGCGCGGGTGATGACATAATCAGCATCGCGCGGGGTATCTGCATCAAGTACGATTTGTGAGCCGTCCCAAAACGACATGCCGCGAAATATCCCAGCGATGTGCTGTAATACTTGGTACGCTTGCTCATCAACTTGCAAATACAAATTACAAGTAAAGCGTGGCTCGGTGCCGCCTTTTCCGTCGTCAACTGGCTCATCGCAGACGCGCGCGATATGCGCGATGGCCCATTTATTGATCATAAATGGTTTGAGCCTGTCGCCAAGTCCATAACGATCATTAGTGATCAAATCGTAATACACCCATGCTGGGTTATTTGTGTATGCCGTTTTGAATGTACCGTCCCATAGACCCGTGCTAGTGCGTGTCTCTGCATCATAGTTGCTAGGTACTTTTAGGTAACGACCAAACATGTCGACCGATACTTTTGGCATATTGCTAAAAGTACGAGCATCAAATGATAAGTAAAGCAATGCTGTGTGCGGATAGCGGAGCTTTGCATCGATAATCTCAGCGATGCTGTCGATTTGCATCTGATTAAATGTCTGCTCATTATCGCCATCAGCGGTGATTTTTCGGACGCGAATCTGCCACCCTTGCGTCGCTTCAGGCAGTTTTACGTTATGGGTGCGTTGGTAGCGACCAGACGTTTTTGCTTTGATGCGGGTGTCAAGCACCGTAACGTAGCCATGCCCATCAGTTTGCACATCGATTGCGTAATCAACCGTCGTACCGATGATGTCGTTTTTATCAGTTGTTTCACTTAGACGCGACCATGATACGTTGATGTTCGTGCTAGACAGCAGGGTATTTGTGATTGTGCGAATCCACGGCGTGCCGCTACGTAAGATCGTACCAATAGCAATTTCGCTGCTGAGATTGGGTAACCCTGCGATGTGTGTCTGGTCAACCGTGCCGTGACGGATCTCCCACTCGACATTGTCAAAGTTGGGCGTACCATCTGCACCAATCAGTGGCGTACCGTCTAGCATGATACTAGCAGCGCCGTCGGCTAACCCTTTAACTTCACCATCGGACAGTGCGTATATAATCTTAATTTTACTGATAGATGCGACATCGTCTTTTGCGATACTTGGCTGATGGGGTTTTTCTTGACCGGCTTTAGCGCCTTTGATTACTGATAATGACATTATGTATCCTCATTGACGACCATCATGCTAATAACAGCACCGCCAACATGACGGCGACCATACAGCAAGGGCACCGGATTGCCCTCGGCGACGGTAGTAACTGCACCACCAAATGCGTAGCTGGGTTTATTACCATCGGGATCTTGTGGAGTAATAGTAGGGCGGGGCATCAGTAGTGATGCGGCGCCGCCAAGTATCATCCCTGCGCCTGCGGCGGTTAGTGCAGGCTGTCCTAAGAAGAAACCTGCGCCCACTAACGCTGCACCGGCAATCACTTGCACCCATCCAAGTGCATCACCACCTGCACCAGTGATTTTTGGGACGATACGAATCACCTTGGCACCAGTTTTCATTTCAACTTCAGTGGTGCTAATGCTGTGCTTGTTGTCATCATAAAATACGGCAAAAAAAAGACCGCTCTCGTGGGCGGTCATCATAAAGCTTCTAAAGCCATCGATTTGGTAGCTGAGTGCCTCGCAGGCTTCGCGGGGCGACTCGACATCAAGCTCAAAAGATTTGCCAAACTTTTCGGCTAAGACGCCGTGTAGTTCGATGCGTCGTAGCATAATGACCTCACATTAATGATTTGTGTCGCACAATGATGGTGGCTCGCTCTTGCCAGACGTTACCGTATATCTCACGTCGTGACCGACGGCGGTACGGGTGATGTAAGACCAAATGATCCGCGATGACTGGCTCTGATTGCTCAGAGACTAGCTGTCCATCATCACCGAGATAGATAAGCGCGTGATTGACATGAGCAGTTGGCTGTACTCGGCACAGAATTACATCATGGCGCTGCAACTCGCTGACTTGGACAAAGCCCTGCGATTTAAAGTTATCGATGTACAAGTCTTGGCTGCTCGAATCTTCCCACCAGCGGTCCGTGCGCTCAAAGTTATCGAGCTTAATATTCAGCTCGCGCGTATAGTAATCGCGTACAATGCTATAGCAATCAAGCACACCGTGGATATATTCGCGATTGATAAGCGGGGCGATGTACTCAGTAGGCTGGTGGACTTTTATATCAATGTCAGGGTAGCTTGCGATAACCCACGGTAGCCCATGATTAGGCATTTGCAGTCTGTCAAACGTGCTGGGCTTGGTACTGCCATCTGGGTGGCTATGGACGATTGCCTCAATCTTACCAATAGATTCAGCGCGGACCACATCATGTGGATTGATAATAAACTCGCTGTCGCTATCCGCTATATTTTGGCATTCGATATATTCACGGTTGACGATGACACCGCAGGACTCACTGGGATAGCAAGCGGCTGCATGATTGAATATCGCTGCGCGTGTGTCTTTTAATATATACATATCAGTCCTTGTCAGCGCCCTAGTAGTGATGCTGCGGGGAATCCACCAAATGACAGCGGCTCATGCTCACCAAATCTCAGTTTACAATCCGTTAAGCAGCCACCGCATTTATCCAACGCAGGATTATCAGTAGGTGTACCGTCTGCTGTAAATATTGCGGTACCCGTATAACCACAGGATTCACCGCGATACTTACCTTTGACTGCCCAATCACAGTATTTTGTAATGGTACGGCTAGGGATTTGCTTACGCTGTGCGGTGAGAGGTGTTGATAGTTCAAACGCCACTGAGCTGTCTTGATCACTAAGCGATTCGTGGGTTTTTTGATTGACAGTCCAGTACTGGTCTGTGTACTGCTGCGCGTCCGCAGTTGGATTGCCTGCACTAAAGTTCTCAGCGTCTATATGCTTAGCAAGTACGTGTATTACACGGAGCTGTGCACCGACAAAGTCACTATAAAATGCGCATAACGCAGTCACAGCGCCATTGATACCGTCAATATTATTGCCCATGACAAGGCTAGGGGTGGAAGGTGTACCGTCACCGCGTATCTCAAGACCATCAGTCTGTATGCTGACTGGTGTATAGGTTTGACCCTGCCAGATGATGTCACGATGAATGACGGTCTCTGTGCCAGTATTAGTTACTTGGTAACTGCTGTCTGCAAACTCGGCTTTGTTTGCAAACTTAAATAGATATCGCCAGTCCTCAAACGAGATGTGACCATGCCACCGCATTATGCCAGCACCGAGGCTTGTCGCATCAAGTTCGTAAAGCGTGACAAGCCCTGTGACACTTAGTTTCTGTAAGTCTGATTCGAGCATGATTACACCTCTTTTTCTAGTGCCGTGACCTTAGCCTCTAATGCGCTAATCAACTTGCCTTGCTTGACGTTTGTGGCGTGCAAAAAGGCGACAATAGCGTTTAGGTTGATACCCTCGGCTTGTCGCTCGTCAAGGGGCTGCTCAGTGACGTTTCCTTCAGCGTCGGTCACAGTTTCTGTCTCACGCCAAAGCGCAAACGCAGGGTCATATGCGCCCAGAGCTTCAGCACTAAAAGAGTAGTAATGATATTCAGGATTATCAGCATCAGCAGTTGAGCGATAGACAATCGGTGCAAGCTGCATAGCATTAGCATAAGACACATCATCAAGCTCTAGATCAGCGATGATGTCCTTATAACGCTCAGATGATGTTGAGCGCTGCAACTCACCAGTTGCTATGACGACAACATTAGCACCTGCGGCTGTTGTAATCTTATAATTTCTTGGATTCGTACCGCCATTGAGCCATTTCGACCATGTTGAACTAGAAAAAGAGCGAGTCATTATTACTGCGGTATTATAACCATATGCAATCTGAATTTTATTGCTTAAGTATGTCGCAATAGTGCTGATAATCCAAAACTGCTCACCTGCGTCGGGAGGTGGAGCGTTTGTTGCCGATGCGCTAAATAAGCCGATAACACCGCTATCGATACTATTTATATTTGCGGAAACATCTGTAAGCTGCTGTATTTTTCGGAAAGCAGCTTTAAATGTGTCTTTAGACGAAGGGATTTGCTCGTCTTCTGTACCTACCAACCGACTCGCAGCATGGGTCTGATTGTTAAAATTATCTTTAACTTTAGTCCACATCACAAACTCATTATCACCTGTGTTGCCGTTACCCGTTCCGGGGTTTGGAATTTGAATAGCCATAAATATCTCCTAAACACTCATAAATTGCTCAAAATTGAGTGTGATTTGCCAAAAGTTGCCTTTGCGCTGAGGCGTTGATGCGCCGGCACACGTGTATTGTTTTGTATTACCATGCGGGTCTGTCCATAGGAAAGGTTTGACGCCTGCATGTTCATCAAGAAATGCTTCGATTGGTTTGATGACCGTCTCCAAGTCTCCAGTCTTGGTGCCTGACCAGTTTTTGACTTTATTATTGATGCCAGATGACGTGCGCTGAACGTAGCCATCTCCGAACTGTGTACGGTTCACTCGGTATTGGGTATCAAGCGCTGCGCCCATGTCCATTTGCCAGTTAAATGTTTTGATTGCCATATCATTGCCCACTAAAAAGCCCACGATTAAGTGGGCTTATGGTTAATTTGAAGTAGTTTATAATGTTGGCAGTAGCTGTACGTTGCTGCCCATATCTGATCCAATGCGATACTTTTTTGGTTCGCCTTGTTTTAGCGTGACATCGATGGCATCGCGCACACCGCCGCACATATTACCCGTTTGGATAGAGAAGATATGGCGACCAGCGGGTATAAATAACGATACCGACTGAGATGCACGTAGTTTTGCAACCTGATTGTCATCGACGCGCACATTAATACCGCACGCTGATCCAATAATACCACCATCACGAGTAATGGTGACGGGTACAGACCCTGTCGTTGGTGCACTATACAAGCTAGGTGTAACGGTCGTTGGGTTGACTGCGGGCTTAGTCGAGCAGGCGCTGAGCGTGACGACAGCAGCCACTGCAAATAAAGTCTTAATCATGATGTCCTCAATATTAGAAAAATATCATAATACCGACTTTTGTTGCTAGCGTCTAACGCTTTGCGTACTGCCTGTCTAACATGCCATTGGGCCGCATCATTTTGGTGACTTCACTACTTACGACTGCTGCCAGTCCTTGTCCGATTTGTTTGCCATACTGACTGTCAGACTGTACAGATGATTTGCCATCCATAGTTACCGTCACACTAACATTGACATTGGGTGTGTTGGACCGACGCTCATATGTGCCGTTACTCATTGCTTCAAGCTCTGGACGATAGCGGCGTGTGGTAGTCGCATCACTGACATGCTCGCGACCATGAACGAATCCAACAATTTGATTTTCTGGTGCGTTACCAGTGTACCCACCCGTTTGATACCCTGGTAGATCCAAAGTCATTGCTGATGCAGCACTGATGATGTTACCAAACTCAGCAGCAATAGTTGCAGCGCTTGCAAATTTTTGGCTCAGGGTGACACCCTCCGCCATTGCATCACCCCATGCTTTGTACATGTTAATACCAGCGGACGCCATCGCAAATGATTGCTGAGCGGCAAAGCTGATTCTGTAAAATGTATTCTGCTCACCAAGTATTGTCTTAAACGAACTTGCCATATTACCCGCAACAGCTGCGGCGCTAGTGATAGTCAGCTGAGTGGCTGCGGTCTCAAACGCTAGACGCGAATCATACTTAGCCTTTTCAGCTTGTTTTACAGCAATGACTTCATTATCTAAAGCGTCTTGGATCTTATCCAATCGACTTTGATACTGCTGGGCTAATGCGTAGTTCTGACTCGTGCCATTCATTTCAGCTTGCAGTGCACCAAAGCTGTCACGGCTGCTTTTCTGCATCTGGTTAGTATCGTATATCTGAGCACCGGCCATTGCATTACGCAGATCAGATTTTTGACCATCATCAATATCAGTTCGGGCATCAAGCATACGTCGTTGATTAGCATAATCTTGACGTAAAGCAGCAAGCTCTGACTGACCGACGTTAGTTAACTGACGTAACTCACTCTCAAACGCATAGCGACGCTCATCAAGTGCCAATTGCTCAGCTTGATTGAGTGCGTCAATCTTTGCCTTGCGCAGCTGCTCATCCATGTTGATGGTTAGTTGGATTTCGCGGCGTTCAAGCGCGTACTGATTGCGTATGCGTTCAGCATCTGTTTGCTCAGCTTGCTGGGCATATTGCATCTCGCGGTCATGCGTCAAATCAAGCTGGTTAAGTTCGTATTGGGCCTTTTGTTTGATTAGATTTAGCGCTTGATTGCGCGCGTCCTCTGTCATCTCAGCATCACGAACGACTTGTGCTGCTCGATACATGGCATTTTGAGCGATCATGTCACGTTCAGAACGGGCAAAGTCACCAAAAGACGCGAGTTTCTTGGCTTGCGTATCTTCGTAATTTGCGATGTCAATGGCGGCGCGTTGCTCAGCGTCTTTAACAAAAGCGATGCGCTCGTCTTCATTAAAGCCACTTGCGTTGATTTTCTCGATTTTCTTAGCAAGTTGCATCTCAATACGAACAACTTCATTCGCATACTCAAGACGGATGGCTTCGCGCTGGTTGGCTTGCTGCTCAGCTATGCGCGCTTGTTCGGCAGCGGCTTGTTCTGCGATACGCGCAGCTTGAGCGCTTTCACGTTCTAGCAACTGATTGGCTTGCGCCTGTGCTTGGGAGTAGGGGTTTTTGCTACCGCCGCTTGCGCCGCCTTTGATGTTTTTAGATGCTGCGGTCTGGTGTAAAAGGTTCATTTTTACACCATCGGCGAAGGTTACCGTCGTTACATACCCGCCGCCGTTGCCGTCATACCACGCTTTTACGTCTTTGACAGGTACTTTGGTCGTGATGCTATCGCCAATTTCGCTATCATAATCGATGCCGTAATGGGGTTTTACTTTACCGCTTACAGGATGTACGCGATTGAGATTAAAATCGCTTGTTTTTCTTAGGCTGCCAAGTGATTTGCCGTTGACTTCAAATCGATTGATATGATCTTGAGTGGGTTTGGAGCCACGTCGTGCATCACCGCTGGCGTAGCGTATATCAATGTGTGACCCTGTACCAATACCACTATTGCCTGCAATGCCCACCAGTCGTGCTTGAGCAGCAGCTTGTTTTTCAGTGGCTTTAGTGGACTTTTCTAACGCCTTAGCTGATGCTTCAGCAGCTTCTTGCTGGGCTTGATACTGCTGACCGGTCATGCTGAGCGTGCGATTGAGTTCAGCCTGGCGCTCGTTTAGGTCAATCACTGAGTTTATGGTCTGGCTTGCTGTGCCAGTGCCTAGCTTGTCGATACGGTCTAATTGATCAGCAGATTGTAGCCATAGTTTGGATATATCCGCTGGGACTTGTGCAAAGATTTGCGCGGCAGATTGATTGTTGTCTAAGAAGTTTTGACCCATCTGGAAAAATGCAAAAGGGCTGTCCCAATCTACGCCATTGCCGAGTTGCCCAACACCAGCAGCGAATCCACCAAGGGCCGTACCGATACTTTCAAATACAGTGACAACGCCAACACCGATTTTTGAGACAGATTTTAGACCATTACCAAGGTTTTCACCTGCCAATCTAGCAGTGTCTGCGGCGTGTGCAGTGCCTACCAATTCACCAGCAGCGTCACTGAGTACGGGTATGAATCCAGCGACAAACTGTGTCTTGGCGCCATCGACAGATAGCTCTAGCAGATCAGTGGTCGCTTGTAACTCTTTGGTTGCGCGAATGGTTTTTTCATCCATCACAGCGCCTGCATTGGCAGCAGCGCTTGCCCAGACGTCGAACCCTGCTCCGCCATCAGCAAGCAGTGGTATCAACATTGTTGCGTCACTGGCCATGGCTTCCATATAAAAGGTCATTTCGTTTTGACCGATATTGGCGCGCTCTAGGCTGTCGTAGTATAACTGTAATGCTTGAGGGCCTGATAGCTCTCGGAACTGCTCAGCAGTGACACCGATTTGTGGAGCAATGTTTTCAAAAAAGTCGGCCATACCACCACCGCCAGTCGATAGGAAATCACCTATCTTGTCTGACGTGTCTTGAAATATAGCGCCTAGGGCATCTTGTTCGATACCCATTTTTTTAGTGCCAACGGTATAGCGTTGTATTTCTTTGATAGATGAATTGGCGACATTGGCGGTGGCTTGTAGCTCGTTAGCTAGTACTACTTGCTCTACTACCAGCGCAGTGGTGGCTGCTGCGGCTGCGCCAATAGAGGCACTGACAGCAGGACCCATTTTATTCGCGTATTCGCGCATATCACTGAATGCTATTTTAGTCTGCGATCGTGCATCAGCGATGGATTGAGTATAACTGGCAGAGTTGGCAGCCAAAATAATCTCAAGACGGGATAAGACTGCCATAGTTTTCTCCACTTATTTTATAATTTATTTATTTGGACTTCTGGGTAGCGGCGGTGGTGGACGATTACGTTTTTCAAACCTATCAAGAGAAATGCGCATTTCATCAAGACTTATTCGATCTTTGTTTCTCATTGGGGCTGTAATAATGCGGTAAACAACCACACCCACAGTTAAGCCACTCATGAAAGCTATAGTTAAAATAGTAGTGAAGCTTAGATAAATATTCATAGTTAAATCCCAGACAATAAAAAGCCCTATCATTTCTGACAGGGCTTTTTTTGGAGTTTCAAATCATTGAGCAGTGGGTTGATAATAAAAAGCCCATTACTTAATGAGCTTTTGATATTTAAAAATCTAAATTCAAATATACGTAATAACCGTAAGGGGGTGCAGTGCATTGGCACCACTGGTTGTTTTCTATGAGGTTATTTATCCATACTTGCGCCCAGTTAAGCTGCTGCATGGGTAGTTTCTTCTTAGGCGAATATTTCATTGACTATTTACACATGGATTGCATAAGCTTATAGGAAAAGCCGTCTGGATTGAGAGTATGAACTGGTGCCATAACGCTAGGTATGCTTTCTTCATTAATGACTCTCTCATTTTTATCATACTCAATAGAATGGCTGATACCTTGCTTCTTAATATCACAATCAAAAACATATAAAGATTTAAAGCTTTTAACGCGATTTCTTGGTTCATGATATACAGCTTTGAGCCAAATCAACTTATTCCCAAGCTCGTCTTTAGAAATAGACTGCGGCATAGCATACAAACTGCCAGCTTCATTTTCATTCAATTTTACCCAATCACTAGATTCAGCTATAGATATAGTGCTGGTAGCCAATAATGCAGTAATCATTAATATATGCTTAATTCCCATACCCAACCCTTATAGATAACTTGAAAAAACTTACTATAACCTATCAGCAAAGGTTGGGCAATTATTCAGCAATATCAAACATTGCTGCCATCTGAGCAGTTTCACGTTCTAATTTAGCGATTTGTGCCGACCGTTCTCGACGTTCTATCTCATCGGGTGGGAGTGGATCAGGGTCAAATGCCAGTATTTCTGATAGATTCCCTTTGAACCCGCAAGCTGCGGCCTCTAATCTGGCTGTCTGCACGTCGCTACGATAGCCACCCCAAGGGTCAAATCTGTAGTAAGCCATCCACTCAACGAGCTCATCGTTTGACAGAGTCGCTGACAATTCAGCGACTGTTTTGCCAAGCTGCAAAGCAAGTTTAAACAGGAAGCGTCGATTGGGACGGCTTAAGAGTTTTTTGCGGCAGCCTCAATTTTTTCAGGACCGATATTGTTAAGCTCGTTGTATTTCTGATGCACCGGTACCGTGATATATGCTGGCCATTTGCTAATTTCTGGAATCTGTTCGTCAGTAAATAAGCGTTCGCCTTTATCATCTACGACCGCATAAGCAAACGTTACAGCGCGCTGTGGGTATTGCTTAAGTTCGCTATCAGAGTAGTATGCTTTTTTTTCGAACTCTTCACGTTCGGCGACCGTATGAATTTTGACATTGATATCGCCATCCAGATGCGGGTGGGGCATAGTGATATAGCCAGACGGTAGCTCTGCGACACTGGCAGAGATGAGAGCCGCGGTTAGTTGCTTTGACATGTTTTTATCCTAAAATGTTCAGTGGGTAGGGAGAGTGAAGCCAACAGTGCTGTCAGCTTCATTTATCGATGCTTATACGGTGGTTGCGATGATATTTGAGACGGTCAGTGTGCCTTGCATGCGCAGTTTTTTCTCTTTATCGGTCATCTCTTTCCATTTCATAAGCTGTCCGGTAAAAGCTTTCGTGCGCATGAGTTTGACAAACTCGTACTCAAAATCTGCATAACTGTTGCTTTCCCACATCTCATCAAGCTTTTGGTGAGTAGGGTCGGTTGGGTCATAGACGATTTCAAAATCAATCTGTGAGTTTTTCTTAAAATCTACAACGACTTCGACCTCTTCTTGGTCGTCAGTTGCGGTGATCGTATCGCTGGTCTTCTCAGCGGTTGGCGGCGCACACTCTTGCAAGAGTGAAATCTTGGTGAATGTAGTGCCGGTACCATCTAAGTCGATATTCAATCGATAGAAGCTATCAACGATGTCTTCTTTGGCCATAACGGTATTCCTTTTGTTTGATTAAAATATAGTGCCCCAGATACGGATATCAGTAGTCTGGCGGTACAGGTTGGGGTCAGGGAATGGGCCACGGCCACCAAAAGCCGCGCCTTCTATCTCATCGCTTATTTTCTTTAGTGCCAGCTTCATAGTGTCGTCGGCTTCACCATAAGTAGGTGCGTACACGTCGATTTGGATAGGCACACGCTCGTGTCCAGTGTGCCCCTCGTTGGTGGTCACATCGATAGAAGTTATTGGTGTATAAATAATATAAGGCTTGCCCTTTACTGTTTCGGCGGCGGCTTCTGGGACTTTCAATGGGTAAACGCGGCCGTCGACCAAAGGGTTTAGTACTGATCTGATGAGTTTGGATGCGTCCATGTTTGTCGCTCATATCATTAGTCTTGAGTCAGTTTATCGATGCGTTTGGTCAGCTCTTCGCTGAATAATTTGATAGCGAGCTCGACGTTCTGTTCAAAAGCGGGTCGTAGATAGGGAGTCGCTGCCATTTTGCTGGTGCCGTATTCTTTAAAATGCCAATAGAATGGATAAGGGTTTTTGCGGGATTTCTTAATCTTGACGGTGACTGACGGCATATCTGCATTTTTAATGCGCTGTCGCCCAATTGCTTTTATCAAATCGCCTTCATCTTTGGGTGCGCGTTTCTTGGCATCTTTCATGATTGGCAGTGCACCTTTCATCAAAGCGCCTTCGAGCGTCTTTTTCTGCGCGATTAGGGTCAATTCTGCCAAAGCGTCATCTAGCTCACTGAGCCCGAGCACTTCAAACTCAACGTTCATTAAATCATCAGACATTAGACACCTTACATATAATGATCTTCTTATTGTCAGTAGGGACGGGCATTACCGTAATGACATCAAAGATTTGGCTATCATTCAGATTTTCTATTTTGTCGGTCTGGTTAATATCCGTCTGTAAATCCACATGTAATTTGGCAGTGATCGTCATGCCCTCTGTATGCGCTTGGATAACAGCATTTGCAGATAGTGGCAGCCATTCACAAAAGGTTTGACTGACTTGAGCAAAGGTGGAGATCACAGCGCCATAGTCGTCTTGAGTGGTAGTCGCTCTTAATATTCCGATGGGTGTATCAAGTTTGCCTCGGCTGACTTTTGCCATGTCACACTCCCATCTTGCGATATTTATTCAGCAATCTATCGAGCGCGTGGTTCATGTGCAGCTGCTCATTTTGCTGCGCCTCGCGGTTTTGGTACAAATCACCAATGACAAGAAGCGCGGCGTGACGTAATGATTCAGATAACTGGCCAGATGGTGTCAAACAGATATCCTCGGTCAGCTCTCGGTCCAGCTCATCAGCGATTAATTGAAATGATGTAGGGATAAGCCCCGCAATATACGTATCATCTATCTCATGTGTGACGCGCAGGTGCGATTTGGCTTGTTCAAGCGTGATAGATGCAGTGATCATAGATGATGCCTATATTGAGTTAGGATAAAAAAGACCGCTGGTAGACGCGCCACCAGCAGCTAGGAGAAACGTTTTAACTAATAATTATCTAATCTTACGGTCCGACGTTAACTAGGTCGCCTGTCACAGCAGCATCAGGCATGACAACACCGAATGCAGCGCGCATCTCAGCGCGAATAGTTACTAAGTTTTTACGGAAGTTGTCACCATCTTCAGTAGATAGCTCAACAGTAGCGTCTTGGCGAATATAGCCTTCAGTTGCCATCGTGATATTGCCTGACCAGAATTTACCAGCTGGCATAGCTGGTGATTGCATAACTTTGAGACCCCAAAGGATCGGCTGTACCGCAGAGCCTGGCGAACCAAAGATATAATGACCGTCGTCGCCTTTGACCTGTTCGATGGCCGCCCAGTCTTCTGGGTTTAGAATGACGGTCTCAGGTGGCAAAAAGTTAGCGTAAGCTTTTGCTTTAGCAGTACTGATAGTATCGATAGCGTTGTCATTGGCGACAATAGTCAAGCTATTACCAGCTTTCATCAAGCCTTTGAAGCTTTTGGTATCGCCGTTGATGACCAAATATTCAAGTTTTAAGCGCAAGCCGTAAGACATACGACCTTCGATATACGCAGCCAGTGCAGGAGCATCGGCTAGCACTTGGTTACTGACACGTATCCAATGCGCGATAACGTCAATTTCTAATGAATCAGGACCAAACGCAAGCGTTGATTCAGGCTTTAATTCGCCCTCAGCGACGATATCTGCCATAAAATCAACAGCGCTTTCGCGGACATAAGGGATAAGCGGTACAGTAGTTGGTATCCAATTAATCATATTAACGATGGTCAGCGGGTTTTCAGTAGCCCCGACCATTTTTGAATCGTTGATATCACCTGCGGTATTGATACTACCTAGCATTACTGTGTTACGGGTTGAGACGCCATCAATTTGCACTTTACCGCGTGACTGCTTGATTGCCTTAATCTCTTGCGATAAGCCTTCATTGCGAGAGAGTAGGCCACCGATGCTATTGGCATCAAGCTCACCGTCTTGGACACCGCGTACCATCTTTTGTTCGAACTCTTCAAAGCGGGCTGACAAATCATTAACGCTTTCAGCTGATTTTTGGAGTTCAGCGATAGCATCGCGCGTTTCAGGATCGTCTTTGTTTTCATCCAGTATTTTTTGCTTTTTTTCAATCAGATCATCGAGTGTGGCCAAGCGAGTTCTAAGCTGACCAGCGAGTTTTTCATATTCATCTTTAGACGTGCCGCTAGCATCACGGGTCATAACACCCATGCCAGACATAGCACCAGCGATTGCAGCAGTTTTAAAATCACGCATAATATTTTCCTTTAGGCAAAAAAATAGCTACCGATTGGTAGCATTGTTTAGGGTTTGATTGAGGTTGAGAAGATGGATTACTTGTCTAAAAATGCAAAGGGATCATCGTCTTTGCTAGTATCATCAGCGCTGGTGCCCATGATGCTGTCGAGTTTGGTAATAAAGTGGCGTGCGTCGGCTTGATCAAGTCCTAGCTTGGTCAGCATGTCGCATGCGTCGCGCTCATCAGCTAAGTTATTAATTGTTTCTGCTTGGCGGTTGATGCGAGCACTGCGGTCACTTGGCTCATCAACGACACTGATTTCAAATAAATCTGCGCGTTTGATTAAGAGGTGCCCGTCTTGCTCCTCACGATCCATTTCAGTAGGGTTATAAAAGCAAATAGATAAGCCATCAACAGTAAGGTGGCGCATCATTGCGGCGACGGCAGCAGCCAACGGTAATCCTTGAGTGAGTTCGCCTTTGACACGTAAGCCGATATCATCCTCTTCAAACTCTACCCATCGACCAACACGCATGGCTGCATTGGTATCAAACATGTTGCGCCAACCGTGGTTGTAGTACATATGCACGGTTTTTTCGCTGTTGTTGACAGCGCTGATCATATCAGCGAAGGCACCACGGGCGAATTTTTCGCCATGTAAGTTGATGCTATCCCACTTAACCGCGTAGCCTTCAAATGTATAAGTAGCAACGCCGTCTTTGTCAGGTTCAGCAAACCGTATCTTTGTATCGATGATGGGCATACGGCGCGTACTAACAGATTGCAGCAGCTCACTGCGGCCATCGCGACAGTGCAGCGTTTGCAGTGAGTGTTTATTCATTGCTGGTATCCTTAGTTTGGTCTAGTGAAGATTGTTTAGCGACAACATTAAGAGGCGCAAAGCCCAGCTGCATATAGAGTTCGTCGCCACCTTCTTGTGGCTTCCAGCCTTCAGCACGGCGTATCTCGTTGGGCGTCCGCTGACCAGATGTAATCTCGGTGTTATACATCTCGACACGCTCTTTTCGACTTGATCGCAAAATAGCATCAGCGTCAATTTCAAACTGGTATTTTTCCCAGTCTTTACGCGGTATTAGTGTGGTCAACATTGATAATTCAAGGCGCTCAAGGTAGGGTCGCAAGTTGAATTTATGAAACGCTTCAATGATTGCTGAGATGCCGCTGCCCCAGTTGCTAGACTGCGTACTGTCGTTAATCAAAATACTAGGCACACCGAACATACGCGCAATCTCTTCTAAGCTAAATCTGCGTGTGGCCAACAATTCAATGTCACTAGGCGTCAAACTAATGGCTTCAAACTTCATATCAAGTGGTAACACTGGCATAAAGGTTTCATCACCACTGGTTAGTTCGCCCATTTCATCGCGAAGTGTTTGGCGTTGTTTTGCATCAGGGCTGCCTTTGGTCATTAGTACGCCAGTTGGCTTAGCCCCATTACGCATGAGTGAGGTTACTTTGTCGTCTGAGGCATCTGCCACAGCAACGGCTTTGGCAGCATGTTGCAGCGGAGATAGTCCTTTTACGCCGTTACCGAATAGCTTGACATGCCAAATATCAGACTCTTTAAAATCACGGCTGAAAGCTGATGTGATCTGGTGCCGGTAAGTGAGAACGTCATCTTTCAAGATGACCGTCATATTCGATGAGTTGATAATATCTAGACTAAGAATGCGAGTGTTTTTATCTCCTACGCGTGTAATTCTGACGTAGGCGTTGCCGTCACTGACCAAGTTGAGCATCAGTTGTTCCATAAACTCAATGCGGTTTTGCCGTTTGTTGGGTTTATATCTCAGCAGTTTCATAACGTCATGATCTGCTTTGGCGTCTAAATACCCATCCTTGTCTTTGCTATATAAATCAATAGGCATACTAGCAATGGTTTCAGCGAGCAGTCTGATTGATGCAAAGACCGCTGTAACGGTCATGGCTGTATCAAAGGTGACTGGCTTAGCGGTTTTTGTGACAGTGCGAGTAGTGTTTTGATTGCCGTCCACGGGGTCACGCGGCGCGTAACCAAACCATGCGGCGACGGTTTGTATGAGTGCCATGTTATCCCCTGAAGCTTACAAAATCGGTTAAGTAGTCAGATAGTTGTGTCTCAAAATCTTGGCTTGGCAAGTCGCCAGTTTCGTCGTAGTACTGAGCACGGTTGGTGGCAATGATTGCAGCCACCGCACCGTCGATTTTACTGGCGTCTGATTCCTTGCGAGGGAATATGTTATCGTTTGCGTCTTTTTTGACAGTGACGTTGCCCATACACCATCGTAAGATTGGATTGCCATCGTGGTGCACACGCTTTGACGTTAAGAGAGCCTGTAAATGCTTCATAGGTTCGCTAAGGTAAGCAACGCGCTGCGGCACCTCAACCATGTTGATGCCTTGTTCATTAAGCCGCATTGCTAAATACGTGGCATTAAAAGGGTCATAGCCCGTTTCTTGCATATCATAATTTGCTGCGTCATCAACAATGTCGCGCTCAATGCGCTCAAAGTCTGTGATATTTCCATCAGTGACAGTTAACCACCCTTGGCGTTCCCATTCGATAAATCGTTTTTGATTTGGATTGTTAGGGTTGTCAAGCTGTGCACGGTTGATATAAAAATTTGCAAACAAGTAATAATATGATTCGCCGTCTATCTTTTTGACAAATAACTTAACGCGCGATGCTAAATCAACTTTGGATGCCAGATCAAGACCACCAAAACATGGGTAGTTTTTAAACTGTTCGGTTTTCAATGTTTTGTCGGTAGCATCGTCCCAGTCTTGCATGTTGAGCCAACCGCTGCGAGCAGCAACCCAAACGCATAAATGCTTGGTTAAAAAGTCAGCTTGAGCATCAGGACTAACAGCAGCGCGTTGGTATTCAGCTTCGAGCGCGGCTTTATAAACCGAAACACCGTAGTTTGGGTTTGCTTTGCGCCAACTCTTTGGGTCGCGCCAATCATCAGCATCGTCAATCGTGTAGATAATGCCAAAGTAACGGTCATGTGATTCAAGACCAGATAAAACCTTGGCGACCAAAGTGCGTTGCTCGTAGCAAACACCATCTAAGATAAACCCAGCTGTGGTGATTGCGAATAGCAAGGGCTGCTCACGAGCACCCATGCCTGTTGCCATGACTTCGTACGTGTCGTTTGATTTATGCGCATGCAGTTCGTCAATGATAGCGCCTTGCACGTTCAGACCGTCCAAGTTGCCCCCGTAATCACGACTGACGGCTTTGAATGTTGATGTGGTGGCAATAGAGCTGACAGCGTGTGCAGTCACTTCTATGCGCATAGCCTTTTGCATATCAGGACGTTTTCGCACCATACTTTGTGCGGTTTCAAATACAATGCGTGCCTGGTCACGAGTGGTGGCCGCCGAATAAACTTCCGCGCCCATCTCCCCATCAGCAAAGCATAGGTATAAGCCGATACCAGCAGCCAATGTTGATTTAGCATTTTTACGAGGTACTTCGACGTACGCATAGCGATAGCGCCGTTTACCATCGAAATCGACCCAACCAAATAAGTTGGCGATAATAAATATTTGCCAAGGCTCAAGCAGTATTAATTCACGCTTGTTTGCCAGCTCGCCCTTAACGTGTGGCAGTAGCTCTATAAAACGACAAGCTTTTGCAGCAAGCTGACTGTTAAATTCAAACTCAAACCCTGATTCATTGTCAGCGCGCTTGAGGTCTGTCAGGTGGCGTTGGCATGCTTGGCGTACATAGACGCACGCATCGATAGTGCCATCGACTACATCTGTTGCGTATTGCGTCGCGATATTAGCGTAGGCAATAGCATCTGACATATTTTTTAACCTTGGTTGAACTCTCCAAACTCATCAGCGCCAAATAGCCCAGGCTGGGTAGTGTCGACTTTGATACTGGAGCGGGCGGCAGGGGATAGACCAAATTCGCGGCCTAATGATATTAGCTGTTTTTGTAATGTGTTACGGATACTGACCAGAGCTGTTTGTACTTGGAACCCGTTTGGTGTTGTTCCAATCCAGGTATCAACATCTTCGAGCTTGGCGCATACATCGCCATAACGCGCAGAGGTCTCGGCATACGCACCAAACAGGTCGCCATCAATAACTGATAACAATCCAAGAGCGACCAATTGTGGGGCTATCTTGTCCCATTGCTTGCGTGATTTGGCGTCGAGCCAGTCAGGGCAGGGTGGTATAGCCAGTGTTGGTTGAGCAGCGTTGCTGGCAGCTTCACGGTCGCTACGGACACGGCTACCTTGCAACACTTTGAGCTGCGTCGGTTTACGTGGACGAGACATAGTGTCACCTGAGAATAGTTATTGATTGATGGGGTATACCCCCTACAGAGTTTTGACCATGCGAAAATTCTCTTTGGGGCGGTGGTCTCTGTGGGAAATTTTATTTACTTTTTACCCCACCCTCCCTGCCTGAGCTGGGCGATATCGTAGTCAGATAATTTATTATCGACTGTCGTTGTTTTGATTGAGTGACATGAGTAGCACAGTGGTTGCCAGTTCGACTGATCCCAAAACAATTCCTGATTGCCGCGATGCGGTAGGATGTGATCGACTACGTCAGCGCCCTTGATGATGTCATTAGCTTTGCAATGTTTGCATAGCGGATTATCATTTAGAAATAGTAAACGAGCTGAGCGCCATCGGGCATCATAACCACGTTGGGAGGCGGATATTCTGTGGTCGATACGCTTAAGCTTTGTAGGTTCGGCTTGCTTGACTTGGGGTTCTGCTTGGCGTTTAGGTTTGGGCTTATGTATCCTGCAAACGCCATTGGCACCAGCACTGGCGTTGCAACCTGTATGGCTGCAAAGTGTGGTAGGCATCGATGGCATAAGGATTGCTCAAAAAGAAAGCCCACTGCGGGGGCAATGGGCTTAACTGGTAATGTTTGGTTGATGCTGCCGTGTGCTTTACGATTAGGCAGGAACTTCGAATATGAGAAATCTTAGGGTAATCTGTCCGAAAAATCAAGAAGCCTCTGAGTAGCCTAGCAATTGTAATCTTATCTCAGCCCTTACTATGTTTGCGTTCTGCGCCATATCATTTAGCATAAAATTAACATGATCTGATAGTTTGTTGTCCGACCAAGTTTGTTTTGCAATACCAGCAAATGCTGAGCGTTCGATATCATTCCAAGCATAGCCAGTTGTTTCATTGATTGGATACTGACATTCAGCCAATGCTGTGCGAACAACCTTATCGATATATCTGATTCTTATAGCTTTAGTAGCCAGTTGAGATGTATAGGTTGCAGACAGACGCTCTTGAATTATTGTATTAAAACCATCGTTTAAATAGTGATAGCAATCAGCTTGCATTGGTGTGATGTTTGCATAGGCTTCAGCAGCAGCTCTTAAGTATTCTTGACGCATGATAAATATCCCCCGTTATTTAGACTCAATATAGGAGCGTGTGCATAGTTACGTCAAGATGTGCATAGTTGATTTTAAACTATGCACGTCTGAACCCTTTGGTATCACTGGCTTATAAGACTGATGTTCATAGTGTGCATAGTGTGCATAGTTATATTTACGCACGAGGATAAAAATATTTTGTTGTTATCTTAGGTTGATAATAAAAATAAATTATTTCCCGCGCGCGCATACGAAAAAACCCTGCACACTATGCACAGGGTCTCTATAAGCTATATTGGGTAAGGTCTGTAGACGTGCATAGTTGTATTTTAAACTATGCACATGGGGTGCACACTATGCACATGGTTGGCTATTTGGGTTCGAGTTTCTGACCGATAGCGTTCTTCATAAGCTGTATTTCTTTGCCAAGCCATATTTGTTGGTTGGCAGCTGTGGGTGTTGGGTAGTTTGTTGGCATCTTAACAGCAATAATCGTGGACTGGACAGGTTTGCTGTTATTAGGTAGTTGGTATCTTAGCCGCTCTTTATGCTCACGTCTACCAATATATGTCATTAATTTGGTTTTAGTAGTGCCACGTTCACCACCTTTACGGCACCAGTACTGATAATAGTCGTAAAGATCGTCAGTTAAGCAGCTGCAATAAGGTATACCAGCTTCACCTATCACCCAATCGTCATAGAAAACCTCCCAATTTGGCTGGCTTAGGCGAATAAGCTGACGCTTGCTGTTGGTCATGATTGCTGGTGTGTGTGATGTTTGGCCATTAAGTTCTATTTTCATGAGATAAGTGTAGAAAGCCCGCAGCATATTGTTATTAGTGCTATCTAAGGCATCTGCGACTTCCTTTAAAAGGGGGGCGGGAATCTTTTGCTTTGGATAGCAGACCACATGTCGTCTATCGTTCTGCTCAAGTGACAACGGCATCATGTTGTTAGATAAGAATATCGCATTGACGTAGTTGTCCTGCTTCCAACCACTCATGAATTTCTGGTTGATATAGATGGTGTTACCTGTAATCAATTGCTTGACCATACCCATTTGAGAGTATCTATCAGAGCCACTAAATATCTCTTCAAAAAGTGCATAGAGTTTATTTGATACCCAGTCGTTATACTGAGACTCAAGCTGACCTTGACCTAGTATCACGCCATAGTCACCATAGATGCGCGTCATAATGCGGTCAAAGAATAACGATTTACCAGCACCTTGTACTTCGCCATGAAATATTAGCGCCGTATCAAGTTTGGTGCCAGGGCGTTGCAGTGGTATCGCAAGCCATCTAATAACCCAATCATAGATTGTCTGATCGCCTTCGCATAAATGTAAAAGCAAATCAGTAATAGGCTTGCACATAGCCGCGGCTTCGTCTACTTCGATTTCAACAGGCTTGAGTGGTAAACCGTCAAATGTATTGATAGCAATATCATTTGGGTTCTTAGGTTCTTTGGTGCGAGTAGGGTCAAACCAGATATTGTCTGATTTTACCGTAATACGAGAGTCTGATTTGAGCCAAATATCATACTCGTTAGGCCTTGCAAGTTTAATGGTATCGACAGGCAAGCGAATACGCTCAACGTCATCCCATACTTCTTTGGTACCGTAGATGAGGAAGTAACGGTCAAACATCGACTGGGCTTCGACCGCCATCATAACGTCTAAGTCTTTAGCGACTTCTGATTTTGTAATCTTACGATGCTTCGTTTCCCACCAACGTACGGCTAACTTCTTATTGCCAATTTCATTAGCGAATTGAGTCTTCGTATATTCAATCTTTTGCTCTGTGTCGTAGACTTTATTCGTCACTTTACCAATATCAGTGATTTGAGCGTAACGCTTGAGCATATTAGCCAAGCGCATCTCTTGTTCGACATCAGCGGGTACATTGCCGTTGTGCTGCGCGATAGGCGCGTCAATAGTACTGTGATCATCATTGGCAGCTTGAGTCACGATTGATTGGTTTGCCAGTGCGTACTTGATTTGACGTGCTACTTCGTTGAGTCCTGCAGCTGCTGCAAGGTCGTTAAAATCTGTGTGTTGTTTGCCTTGCATTACGCTGCATCCTTATCTATGTCTAATATGTCGAAGCTTGGCGTGACCATCTCGCCGCCAACGGTAACCGCTGCTTGTTTGGCCTTGTAGAGTCCAGCGTTGTACTCGATAAGCGGTTTTGGTTCTTTGCCCTCTGATATGTCCTTATCGCGCATCTTGACTGCTGTAGCGCTATCGTTATCTGCGCAGATGATGATGCGATGATCAGGGTATTGAGCACGTATCGACTGTGCGACTGGGATTAGATTGCTTGCATTAAAAGCAACAATCACCGGCAAGCTATAGCTCATCGCATCAAATATGGTAGCGCCTGTGGCGTAACCTTCGCATATAAGAACAATACCACCGCCGAACATCGTAGTATTGCCAATCAGATGGTAAGCGCCATTCACCAATCCACCCTTTAAGAATAGCTTTTCGCTATCAGGCGCTATGGTCTGAATATTAACTAACGTCACAACTTTAGTGTCTTTATTATAGTAATTCATAGGAATGACTAGATTGTCATTAGCGTCTTGGCGCAGATTGATAGACGCGATATTTTTGCGTAGCAGATATGGATGATCATTTGTAGCAGGTTTTGCGTTATCCCAAATGCTAGTAGCCCGCGCTGCGGCGTCGATACGAGCTTGGCGCTTTTCAGCTTTTTCTACGGCTTCACGCTCGACTTGCTGTGATTGCCACTGTGCGCGCTGCTCATCTGTCACTTCGCTAGTCGTATCAAGCCCGATGGCGCCTGCAATCAGTTTATTGGTTTCATAGACATCAAGCCCAGTGTATTGCTGCACGAGCATGAAGCCATTACCAGCGCCACATTGTGAGCATATCCAAGTACCCTCACCACGTTTGTCATCACAACGGAATCTATCAGAGCCGCCGCACATCGGGCATGCTTGATGCTGATGGGCAGCTTTAGTGAAGCTAATGCCCGCAGCAGGGAATATAGTTGAGACATAGTTGCCGACAGCAGCGGCGCGAATGCCGTCAAAATCAAGCGGTGTGCGTTTATCTGTCATTGTGTCTCTCCATATTGCGTTCAGCATTTTTTAAGATGGTTTGAATATGACTAATCAATGCGTGACCGTCTTTTTGCATGCTTGCATATTCGTCAGGCTCAATGACTTTGTCAGCATAAGCGTCCAATGAGGTGCTATTAAGATCCGCGAACTTTTGACCAAGCAATGCAATATCAACCATCTCGTCACATTGGTTGTTGTCATCAGGCAGCAAAAACCACCCGGCATTACCATGAGCGGCGCAAATAGCATCCATAATACGCGGCGATTGAGTGTGCTCAAGTACTAGCTCAATGGTCTCAGGCGCAAGCGTATGACAAGTGCGGTTTGGATTGACTTGTAGCGCTAAGGTGTTGTAATTCACGCCGTAGACTTCAGCTATTTGACCCAGTGCACCACGGCGTGTTTTGCACGCTTGGTAGACAGCTTGCTCTAGCGTCAAGACGCAACGCGCAGCACGCTCAGTAGCAGTGTAGATTGATTTCGACATATTGCCCCCGTTATTGTCGTTCTTTTATTTCGGTCGTGTTGCTATGCTAGGTGTTGTTGATTACTTGGATCGTTGGCTGCTGGTGGAAAAACATCTGGACGTAGATCATGACAACTACAACCAGCGACTTGGCTAAGTGCTAATACATGAGTCGGGGCAACACCAGCGTCACGATTTACCCAGTTGCTAACTTGAGTTGAATAGGTATGACGGATTTGCATGTCTACAGGGAGGTTTTTATTAATAACGTCAACTCTGTTGTTGATTAGACGAACTAACTCAGCAAGGCTGCCAGCATCTTTGATTGCTTTAGTAATAAGATTTTTATGTTTTAACATTTTGATCACTCTTAATAACATTTGTATTTATTAAAACATTTGTTTTATTAAATTGCAATAAGTAATGCATCATTTGAAGTTATACAACAATAACATTTGTTTATATAATAATATTTGTCGAACAACTAGACTGTCTAACCAACAGTTACTTAAAAGAAATCCAACTGTCTAACCATCAGTTGCTTTTATAAAAACCACTAGGGTAGGGATTATCATCATGGCTTTAGGAGCACGCATCAAGCTTGCACGCCAAGCTCGCAATATGACTCAGCAGCAGTTAGCTGATGCCATCAATTGGGAACAAGGCGCAATAGGCAATGTTGAAAGAAGAGACAGCAAAACGTGCAGTCACACAGCTGATATTGCTGCTGCGCTAAATGTTGACCTGGGATGGTTAAGCACTGGCGATGGACAGATGACAAAATCAGGGAATGAGGCTGTAATCATAAATCATAAAAATGAGGATGGTTATACAGTGATACCTATATTTGACGATGTGGCGCTGAGCGCAGGAGCAGGCTCATGCCCACCAGATGTTGAGCAAGCCACAGGATACTCTTACATGCTTACTGATAATATAAGGGCAGCAGGAGCACAACCTGATTGTGTTATCCAAGCCTTGGTAACAGGTAATAGTATGGAGCCGACGATTATGGATAAGTCGCCTATAATAATAGATACTAGTAAAGCTGACCTACCTATTAGAGACGGCAAGATATACGTTTTTAGGGTGAACGGCGAATTGAAAGTCAAAAGATTTTTTAAGTCTGCAAAAGGTGATATTACGATTCAGTCAGATAACGACATATATAGAGATGAGGTCATGAGTAATAGTGATTTTAGAGAGTATATCGAGATCATCGGCTGGGTTTTTCATTGGCCACCTAATGAAAAATGGTAGTTTATAACTTCTATTGTTATATTTATTTATCTAAAATATAACAAATGTATTGACGCCAAATAAAACAAATGTTTTAATTATACCCGTAATCAACAAAACGGGTATATTGTCATGTCAGATATTCAAACCACCGATGGCGTACAAACGCAGCGTTCTCTCTACGAGAACCAGCGTCTCAAAAACTTGCTTGCTGAGCGCAATCAGCAACTCCAAACTGTCGAACAACAACTGACCAACTCTCAGATTAGCTATAAGCATGCGTGTAAAAACACTCGTATGCTTATGGCTTTTTGCGTTTTGTTGATTGTTGTTTTGTCTTGGGGAGGTGCTGCATGAGTAAATTAATCAGTACTCTCCAAATATGCTTTGATGACGAAACCAAAGCTGTATTGAGCGAACTAGAAAACAAGCTAGATGCTATAACAGGATCACTAGGTGTACCGTCGGCATTGCTTGGCAGTACCAATCCAAACGGTGGGCTGCTAGTCGCTATGGGCGAAGCAGCTAATGATACACCTGAGCTTTTGGAGCTGGGTCAGTGGGTGTTTGAAGGTCAAGACCCTAAGTGGGTAAGCGCCGCCAAAGATGCCGATAATGAAGTTTGGCTTTTCCAAGTACCAGTAAAAGGTTTGGCAAGGAACGAAAATGACAGATACCTATTGTGGTATGCACAAGATGGTTCAAAAGCTAGATTCCTTTGCGATCTTGGGTCTAATGAAAATTGGCAAAGTTCTGCTATCAACCGCGAAACCGTCAACGATGTCGATTATCTAAGCGAAACTACACCTGAAATGCAAGGCATAGACGCCTGCGACATTATCATTGATGAAGTCGGTCGCAATTATTCATCCAATTCAAATTGCCTTCACGCAGTAGTTCCTCAAATCACGGATAAAGACATGCAGCTTATCTTTATCAAAAACCTATCCGAAGTTTTAATTCAACGCATGCACAGCATGGACCGCTTTAGTGAAGATGACTATGCGATTGGCTGCAACAATTTGATGCCGTGGGATATTGTCATAGGGCAACAGTTTGCCGATGTCGAAGATGCATCTGAACAAGATCGTCAAGATGAGTTTGCCATTGTGACTGGCAAAAGAAAGAAATTATCTTCACCGCAGCACGATCATTTTGACGTGCTGATATTAAGCAAAGCCAATGTATGTGAGGAATCTACTAAGATTGGTGGGTGGGCTACCATCTATCATGAAACTAACGATACCTATCGCGCCATAACCGAAGCCGAGCTGCCAGCATTTCGCGCTGCGTTGGAGGCTTGCTATGCGTAAAATTCAATCCTTCAATGTCACTGCACAGCTCGCGATTATTCAATCTAAAGCGCAATTGAGCAATAGCGTAAGCCGTCAAGCGCTAACTGACGCCATCAATACATGGTCAGAGCATCAAGCCAAGTATGACTATGAGCGTAACCAAACCGATTTGGTCGCTATCAATCGCAATATCAGCCTGATCGTGACACAAGTAACCAACCGTATATGTCGCATTAACCCGCTGGTTTGGACTGAATTGCTAAAGTTAAACGCTGCGCTCAATGTCGGCATCATCAACAACATCAACTTTGAGCCACGCCCAGTACCAGTCGTGGCTGCGAACACTGATGCCAACCACAGCGAGGTGGCGTAATGTCATTGACTCAATCAGCAAAAAAACATCCTTTATTAGTCAACATCAATGGGGCAGCCCATATCGGCGTGACAACTGCGTGCCAACGTGTCGCTATGTGTCTTAACGCTCAAGCAATCAGTACCGAAGTGATCAATGTCCGCAGAGGCATTGAAGCTGTTGAATTTGAAGATGACTACATACTTGATAAATACAAGCATTTAGATGTCATCTTGTTAGACCGTCATCACTATACAGCGTCTGCTATCAAGCGTCGGTTACAGCAGCCGCTTTGGGCTTGGCAAGAAGACAGCGTAATGCCGAGTCTTAGCGTGCTGCTTAGCTGTCATGGAACCGTGTATAAGCGCTTTATCAAGTCTAATGAAGATAAGCGTACAGCACTAGGACATCACGACGCGTATCTGTCATGCATAAAAGAGCACTACGGCACACCAAACCATCATGTGTTGGATATAGACGGCAAACATGGACATCTATATGCAGCAGGTACGCTTAAGAGCTTGATATTACGGGAGCTGCTGAAATGAGGGTCTCGTTCGTATTGAATGCTAATCAAAATATTAAGCAGGTGGTGGAAGACCGTATTCGCGTTCTAGAGCATAACTTTGATATGGAAGTGCAGGGTTTTGCTATTAATCAAGTAAGTAAAGCTGATTTTGACTGTAATTATGATTCTCTAGGCTCGGAAGAGGTTAAGCAGGCTTTATCTGGTTGGGAGTGCGAGTTGCAATTCCAAATTCAGCTTGAGTTTAAGGAGTTAGATAGCGATGAGTAAAACATTATCACTTAGTCGCCGCACACATCTATTCGTCAAGGACGGTCAGCTATTTATAAAGCTACAACGGGAAAACCAAAGAGACCCAAAACGTGACGATTACTACATTATCAAAAAGTTTGGGTTAGAGCGCTTGAAAGAGATCCGTGATTGGATCGACAAGATGATCAAAGAAAGTGAGAGCGGTAATGTCAAAGCAGATTAAACGAGTCACGTTTGCACGTAATAATTACGGATTGCGGTGGCTTGATGTAAATATGCACAGCTGGGAGATTGTCGGCGCGTGCGGGGAAGGGCGTCACCTGGTGGGCCGAGCATGTCGCTTGGCTGACCGTGGCAATAAAATTGAATATCGCACTGGGTCAACCTACACGGCCATCAATGCGACTGTTGAGAAGATGGGGTAGATAATGGCTGATGATGCAGATCGCGCAAATGACTATGTTGATTTAACAATGACTCAGTATCTGAGTCGAGCGCCAAAATTTGACAAGCCGTCACTGGCTGAGTGCTTGGAATGTGGCGAGGATATCCCCGCTAAACGTCAAGCAATGGGTGGGGTAACGCTCTGTGTAGACTGCCAAAGCGTGTTTGAGAAAAGGGGACGGTGATGTTAAGACTAAATAACAGCTCAGTAGTTCGAGAATCAATCAATGGCGGTGTTACGGTCCGAATGTTCGCTGTATTCGACGATGTGACCAATACTGGCAGTATCAAGCGTAAGCACGCACAGCGCTTTACAATCAAAAATGATCTGCTGACGCTCAATGGCGCAAAGCATCACTTACCTGATCCAGTCGACTTAAATGCTGAACCTGAAGAGTTGATTCAATATTTTGAAGAGCGTTTTGGGAGTGTCCAGCCAGATATATTTTTACAGCCTCCAACGTCAAGAAATGGTATTCAATTACCTAAATCTATCAAGGAGGTGCGTTGGGAGTATCCTGATATGGCTTGGCGGGCGATAGATAAGGCTGGAACAGTTGCTTACTTCGAGCGTAGACCAGTGTTAGATAAAGCAGGCTACTGGGTGTCAGTAATGGATGGTGTTTTGGCTAAGTATGGAAAATCATTATGTATCGCTGACAACTATCAGTGCAGCGTTGAGCAAGGGGTTGGTGATGTTAACTAATAATGAACAGCTTTTAGTAATCACCGGCACTGCTATCTTACTGGGCATGCTCATTGTCGCAGTGATTTGGTTGTTGTCGATTGAATTGAACAAAGGGAGTGACTAAGATGGACGTTATTGAAATTATCAAATCAAATGTGCCGTTAGACTGGGTAACGCTTCCCCAATTTGCTAAACTTATCGGTCTACCGCACACACGTCTATACATCGCCAAAGATAAATGGCCTGAAGGTGTGGTGTGGCAAAAGATTGATAACAAGTTATATTTTAGCCTGCGGGGGTGGAATCAGTGGCTGGACCAACAAAGTATCCAACGGGCGTCCGAGTACGAGGCGACAGCGTCCAAATTAATATCCCAATCAGTGGGACGCGTAAATACGTCACTATCCCGCAGCCGCCAACGCCGAAAGGCATCAGCGAAGCGGGTAAATTACGAGCTTACTTAAAAAAGGCGGCAAAGTGGGGCACGCTGACGCAAGCTGATGTTGATGCAGCGTGCAATGTAAAGACTAATATAATAGATGATAATAGGGCGTTATTTGCAGACTATGCACAAACATATTTAGACAATCTTAGCAGTGATAACACTGGTACCAGACGAAAATATAAAGGCATCCTAACTAAGCATTGGATGCCTTTTTTTGCGGCTGTGCCCATTGCCGATATTAATGCAGCAATGGTGCGCAGTGCGCTGAACTCTATTAGTTTTAATGCACCGCGTACCTATAACGATGCACTTATACCATTGCGTGGGGTGTTTGATCTTGCATTTTTGGATGGCGAAATAGATGATATGCCGACTAAGCGCATACGTAATAAGAAAGTGCAGCGCGATGATCCTGATCCATTTCTCCCAGCTGAGCGCGCTGCAATACTAGATTGGATGAAATCCAACTGGACTGGTAAAAAAGAAATCTGGTATTTGTACTATAAATGGCAGTTTTGGACGGGCTGTCGCCCCAGTGAGACATTGGCCATTGATTGGCATGATGTAGATTGGTCACATAACACAGTCAAAATCAGCAAAACCCTGACTGGTGGCAAGGTTAGTCACGCAACTAAGACCTATCACATGCGTAATATCCATATAAACGACGTGGCCAAAGATGTTTTACTCAGATTAAAGCAGCTCACAGGCCACCAGGCGCGGGTTTTTATCAGTTTGCATACTGATGAGGCATGGACACGTGATCAGAAACTGTCTGAAAAGTTTGCTGAAGCGCTGTCTGGTACTGACATGCGAGTACGACCGGCATATAACTGTCGCCATACTTATGCAACGACGATGCTCAATAGTATGATCGAGCCTTCAGCAGCCGCTTATCAAATGGGCCACGACATACAAACATTTAAAACTATCTATGCCAAATGGATAAACAGCGAACGTATGAGCAAAGAGATGATGAAGCTAGATTATAGCGATTGAGTTCAGCCTGGCGATCATTGATGAGGGTACCAAGTTACTGCGTCAAAACCGTGTCAGAAATTGACGCGGTTTTTATTTATCAAATTTTAGGCAATAAAAAAACCTGCCCGAAGGCAGGTTTAGTATAGGTTTGAGACAATTTATTCACTATCCGAAAATGGTGGGGCTGGAGAGACTCGAACTCTCACACCTTGCGGCGCCAGAACCTAAATCTGGTGCGTCTACCAATTCCGCCACAGCCCCATTTTCCGTTACTCTATCATCAAAAGCGATTAAATTCAAACGCTATCTAGACAGTTAACTGATTCGGTAGTGCGTCTCAGTGGTTGGCTATTATATAGAGTTTGAATTTTTGGTCAACCCCTATTTGCATTTATTTTTAACTATTTCGCAATTATTTTTCGTTATTTCTATAAATATCTGATTTTAATAGCATTTAAATTTCGCGTTTTTGATGATTAATTAACCATTAATTAATCCTTGGAGGGTACTCTTGGTGCAGAGATATCTAGTTGCTGTAATTTACGGGTTAAGGTATTGCGTCCCCAACCGAGCAAACTTGCCGCTTCTATCTTTTTACCGCCGCTATGATTGAGTGCTGCCGTCAATAAGACCCGTTCGAACTCAGGCGTTGCGGTTTGTAAAATATCAGTCTCGCCTGTGTTGAGAGATTGCTCGGCCCAAATAGCAAGTACTTGCTGCCAACTCGGGTTTGTAAGAGTGTGACTGGTTTTGGTGTTTGGACTGTCTTGAGCATTATTTATGGCAGCGTCGCTGTTTTGTAGTGCAGGAGTTTGAGTTATTTCTTGCGGTGATAGACCATGCTCTTGGTACAGCTCTGCATCTGCTGGGATGTTTTCGAGCAGCTCAGGTGGCAAGTCTGCCGCCGTCACGGTATCACCAGTCGCCATTACTGTGAGCCATAAGCAGACGTTTTCAAGTTGACGGACATTACCTCGCCAGTCAAAGGCTTGCATGATCTGTACGGCAGCAGGATGTAAATGCTTGGCGGCCGTGTTCATCTGCTCAGCGGCAGACTGCATAAAGTGAGCCGCTAATGCTGGAATATCTTCGGGACGTTTGCGCAGTGGTGGTAGTGGTAGACGGATGACATTGAGTCGATAAAATAAGTCTTCACGAAATCGATTTTGGGTGACCAGCTCTTCTAAATTTTGGTGAGTAGCCGCGATGATGCGTACGTCGACTTGGATCGGCTGCTGTCCACCAACGCGGTAAAACTCGCCATTAGCCAGTACGCGCAGTAAGCGCGTTTGAGTGCTAAAAGGCATGTCACCAATTTCATCCAAAAACAACGTCCCACCATCAGCCTGCTCAAAGCGACCTTGCCGGGTTGTCGTTGCACCAGTAAATGCGCCTTTTTCATGACCAAATAACTCAGATTCAATCAAATCATGAGGTATCGCTGCCATATTAAGCGCAATAAAGGGCTGCTGCTTACGCGGTGAGTGTTGGTGCAGGGCGCTGGCGACCAATTCTTTACCTGTGCCAGACTCTCCTGTGATCAACACAGAAATAGGGGACTGTGCCAATCGACCAATGGCGCGAAACACCGTTTGCATAGCCTGTGACTGACCCACTATGCCGCTAGGATTACCATTGTTTTTTGGATCAGGGATCACTTCAGCGTCATTTTTAGCGTTTTTGGTAGGTGAGCTGGTTGCTATAGGTTGTCCATCACTCTCAGAGGTGTCAGTGGTGGTGACCTGACTGTCAGGTTCGCTTGGATAGTCAACTGCAGCCATGTTTGGTTGGTAGTTGATGGCTTTGTAGATAGTGGCCACTGCATCATCTAAATCAAAAGGCTTGGGCAAGTATTCAAAGGCACCTGTCTGATAGCTATTGATAGCAGAAGTGAGGTCTGAATGTGCTGTCATAATAACAATGGGCATATCAGGGAAATGCTGATGTACCCAGTCGCTAAATGACAGACCATCCATCATTGGCATACGAATATCAGTTAATATGACATCTGGTAGCTGAGCGTCTGATTCTGGTTGTTTTAACGAATCGTTGAGACGAGTCCATGCTGCTTGCGCTTGGGTAAAACTGATTACCGTCAGTCCTGCATCTTCAAACGTATCTGCCAAAACCATACGCAGTGCAGCATCATCATCGATCAACCATAGCGTAGCAGGGTGGTCGCTAGGGATATTATTAACGGTTACTATTGGGGATTTGGCATCGCTTTTAGGTTTGTGGTTATCACTATATTCGGTCATGTATCGGGCCTAATGAGCAATTGTTATTGTTGGTTTGGGATTGAGCGTCTTATAATTTAGCAGTTTTAGAGCATAATGTGTTCTACGTTTCAGCGATAGGCTGGGTAAAGGGCAGATATAGAGTAAAACGTGTTTGATTGTCACTGGCTTCTTTTGTAGAACTCACATCAATCATACCATGGTGGTGGCTGATGATATCTTGCACGATTGATAGCCCAAGACCAGTGCCTGCAGCACGGCTAGTCACCATTGGGAAAAATATCTGTCCAATGAGTGCAGGATCAATGCCTGAACCATTATCGGTAATGGTGATTTGCAAGACTTGCTTGTGCTGCTGTCCTATAATGGTGTGCTGAAAGGCAACGCGAGTCTGAATGTGCAGAGTTGGCTGATAATCAGAATTTATATTGGCTTGCAGGTCAGCGGATGATGCACCCTCAGCGTCAGAGAGTTTGTTTTGTTGCAGCGTTTGCTCAAACTCAGTCATAGATTCACAAGCATTATTGATAATGTTCAAAAATACCTGAATTAACTGATCTTTATCAGCGCACAACTCAGGTAATGACAAATCATAATCTCGCTGTATGGCTATTTTTGGATACTGGCTGACGACTAAAGTCAGCACATGCTCTAGGGGTTCATGGACATTCAGTGTCTGCCAGTTTGGTAGTTGGTTGGAGCCAAGCAACTGCCCAATCAGATGTGTCAAGCGATCGGTCTCTGAGATGATGATATCGGTATAGTTGCGCAGTTTTTTATTCATTTTTTGCAGATCATCATTTGTATCAGCGCTGACACTCGATGAAGTACTGCTAGCGGTAGCATCCTTGTTGGTGGTCGTGACATCACTGAATTTGATAAATTGTCGCTGCAATAATTGCGCGGCACCGCGGATACCTGCGAGTGGGTTTTTGATCTCGTGAGCGACTGACCGCAGCATATGACGGGCAACGGCATATTGTTGCTGCTGGCGCTGCTCCTCTGATATACGGCTTTGACGATCTTTACCCCACATCTCAATGATGAAGTATGACTGCTGCTCATAGATCACAGGCGTCACGCTATAGTCAACAGAGAGTAGTAGGTTGCCATTTAATGGCGTCTTGATGAGGTGATCATGGTCAATAAACGGTTGCTGGTAATCTTGCGCTTGACTAAAACGCTCTCTTAAAGAGCAGATAGGCTCGTCCAGATGCCCATTCTCACTACTGTCGCTATTGCCCAAAGTGGTGCTTTCTTTGGGTTTTAATTCTTCAGGTGCCAATAGCGTTAAGATAGACTGATTGATTAACCTTCCACTGCTAATAGCCAGCAATTGCTCTGCTTGTGCATTTAAACGTGTAATCGATAACTGGTCATTAACCCATAAAATAGCAGTAAATAGATGCTGTGATACAAATGCTAAATCAGGTGTGGTTTTGGTAGTGATAAAATCAGCGGTCATGGATGTTACCCAAAAAATAGGATGTTTGATTGAATATTTAACCACAAATCAAGACTATAGAGCGGCAAAACTGGTGATTTTTGCAAAAAAAACGTACAATGCGCTCAGCCAATTTATCTCTAGCAAGGTCAGCCATGTCCAAAATTTCTACCGAGTCAGTGAATACGACAACGACAATCCCTACGTCAGCCGTAAAAGATACTGCCACCGTCTTTAATCCTGCTAAGCCAGCCATAGCAAAAGAGCAGAGCCAGACCGATGTCAGTCAAGAAAATGCTGACCAGCCTTACCATCATAAAGCCAACCACAATCAAAACCGCAATATTACCCAAAGTAGCCACGCCACTTCAGCCTCGACAGCGAATGCCACGGCTACGATGCCAGTCAGCGCTGCACCAAAGATTGGGTTTGTGTCACTAGGGTGCCCAAAAGCATTGGTAGATAGTGAGCGTATCATCACTGAGCTGAGCCGTGATGGCTATCAAGTTGCCAGCGACTACGATGGTGCTGATTTGGTCGTGGTCAATACCTGCGGCTTTATTGAGTCAGCGGTTCAAGAGTCACTTGACGCGATCGGCGAGGCCATTAGCAAAAACGGCAAGGTGATTGTCACGGGTTGTCTGGGTAAAGAGGCGGACAAGATCCGTGAAATGCATCCCGCTGTACTCGCAGTGACGGGCGCGCATGCTTATGATGAAGTAATTACGGCAGTTGCACAGCATGTGCCAAGACCAAATCGCAGCTTGGACGCCAACTACGATCCAAAAATAAATCTGATTGATGAAGCGGGCATCAAACTCACCCCAAGTCATTATGCGTATCTAAAGATATCAGAAGGCTGTAATCATCGCTGTACGTTCTGTATTATTCCAAGTCTACGTGGTGATTTGGCATCGCGTCCGATTGACAATGTTATGAATGAAGCCATGGCGCTCAAAAAAGCAGGCGTAAAAGAGCTGCTTATCATTTCGCAAGACACCTCAGCCTATGGCCTTGATCTAAAGTATAAGACCAGTTTTTGGAATGGTATGCCGCTCAAGTCTAAATTTTATGACATGTGCCAAGCATTGAATGATTTAGGGATTTGGGTGCGCTTGCATTATGTCTATCCGTATCCACACGTAGACAAAGTCGTCGAACTTATGGGCGAAAAGAAACTGTTACCTTATCTCGATATTCCGTTTCAGCATGCCAGTCATCGTATCCTAAAAGCAATGAAACGTCCTGCGCACAGCGAAAACACCTTAGCGCGTATCAAAGCATGGCGTGATATCTGTCCTGATATTGTGATTCGTTCGACCTTCGTGGTTGGTTTCCCTGGTGAGACCGAAGAAGACTTTCAGTGCTTGCTTGATTGGTTAGTAGAGGCGCGCCTAGATCGCGTGGGTGCCTTTACGTATTCAGAAGTCGAAGGCGCAGTTGCCAATGATTTGCCAGATCACGTGCCTGAAGAGATTAAGCAGTCTCGCTATGAGCGCTTGATGGCGCTGCAACAAGACATCTCAGCACAAAAACTGCAAGAAAAAGTAGGTAAAACCTTAATGGTATTGGTCGATGAGATTGATAGCGATGAGGATATTGCTATTTGCCGCAGCTATGCGGATGCCCCTGAGATCGATGGTCATGTCTATGTCGATGAGATCAATGATCAAGTCAAAGTTGGGCAGTTCTTGACCGTGACGATTGATGATGCTAGCGAATACGATCTATTTGCCAGTTATCAAGGTTAGGTGTTCGACAAGATATACGAGTGAAAATTGCCCAATGGCGGGCAGTTTTTGCTACAATTAGCGCAATTTAGCCTGTTTAATACGCTTAACTTTAAGTGCAGCGTTGCGACCAAACTTGATTTGTGTTTTACCCATAATTTTCTTTATAATTTCATGATAATAAGGTGACCTCATGTCTGACAAAAACCCGCGTTACGCTCGTATCTTGCTAAAACTCTCTGGCGAAGCCTTGGCTGGTAGCAAAGACATGGGTATTGATACCGAAGTGCTTGATAAAATGAGCCTATCTATCGCTCACTTGCGCGGATTAGGGGTTCAGGTCGGTATCGTGGTCGGCGGTGGTAACTTATATCGCGGTGCACAGTTACAAAAAGAAGGCTTGGTTGGCCGTGTCACTGGTGATCAGATGGGTATGCTAGCGACGGTAATGAATGGTCTGGCGATGCGTGATGCTCTTGAGCGTCGTAATATCAAAACGCGTCTGATGTCTGCATTGCCAATTGGTGAGGTTACCGAAAGTTATAGCAGTCGTAATGCGATTCGTTATCTCAAAAATGGTGAAGTTTGTATCTTCGTTGCAGGGACGGGCAATCCATTCTTTACGACTGATACAGCGGCATGCCTGCGTGGTATCGAGATCGAAGCGGGCTTGATCCTAAAAGCAACTAAGGTTGATGGGGTTTATGACAAAGACCCAAGTCTACACGCTGATGCCAAAAAATACGATGGTCTCACTTTTGATGAAGTGCTAGAGCAAAAACTTGGCGTGATGGATTTGACGGCTATTGCGTTGTGCCGTGAGCATAATGTACCGCTACAAGTCTTTGACATGACCAAACCCAATGCCCTGTTGAACGTCATCATGGGCGAAAACGAAGGGACACGCGTTTTTCATTAATTGATGTGGCACTGAACGCAGAGTTTAGCAAGCAGTACATAATTAACACCCTAATAGTAAATAAAAAATTTGTCGATAGCGATAAATAAGGACACATAATGATTAAAGAGATTAAGCAAGACGGCGAATCACGCATGCAAAAAACACTAGAAGCGCTTGAGAGCACTTTTAGTAAAGTCCGTACTGGACGTGCCCATCCAGGCATGTTGTCAGGTGTCATGGTCAGCTACTACGGTTCTGATACACCGCTAAACCAAGTTGCAAGCGTCAACGTTGAAGACTCACGCACCTTACTGGTTCAGCCGTTTGACCGTACCATGGTTCAAGCAGTAGATAAGGCTATTCGTGAAGCGGACTTGGGTCTAAACCCAATGACTGCTGATGTGATTCGTGTGCCAATGCCAGCATTGACAGAAGACACTCGCCGCGACATGCAAAAACTTGCACGCGGAGAAGCGGAGAGCAGCCGTGTGTCTATCCGTAATATCCGCCGTGATATGATGAATGACATCAAAGATTTGGCAAAAGAAAAAGAAATCTCAGAAGATGACGAGCGCCGCGCCAATGATGATATTCAAAAAATCACTGACAAGTATATCGAAACTATCGATAGCCGCTTAAGCAAAAAAGAAAGCGACCTGATGGAAGTCTGATATTGATATACTTGCTATTTATAGCAATGCTCAATTCAATCGACTATTTATAATGTGACAGCCAATACGTGATAACTATTGGCTGTTTATTCTTGGATATATCGATATGCATTTATTGATCTATCCATAACTTTGTAGTGTTTGCCCACAACATGGCAGACTATAGATTAGATGGTTTAGTTTACAATCTATTAAGGGATTTTATCTCTCAATGACGATAAGTTTGTGAATTATTTACATGACGCTTTTTAATCGCTGCTGCACACGTTATCATTATTTCACCTTAATAATAAGCAAGTTTGCCTATGTCCTCTCCAGCCGCTATTGCACCTACTGTTCTTCCTCATCATATCGCTATCATTATGGATGGCAATAATCGCTACGGTAAAGCCAATAAATTGGGCAAGGGCCAAGGTCATATTGCTGGTAAAAATGCGCTAGATCCTTTGGTTGAGTATTGTGTCGATGTTGGTATCGAAGTGCTGACCGTATTTGCGTTTTCTAGTGAAAATTGGCAACGTCCACCTAGTGAGGTGGCACTATTGATGCAACTATTGGCATCAACCATCAATGAGCAAATGCCGCGTATGCATAAATACCGCATTCGTTTGCGTTTCATTGGTGATCGCAGTCAGCTTAGTGAAGAGCTGCAAGCATTAATGCTAGATGCTGAGCAAAAGACCGCGAACTTTGAGGCAATGACATTGGTGATTGCCATTAGTTATGGTGGACAATGGGATATCGCCCATGCCGCAAAACAACTGGCACATCAGGTGCAGTCAGGTGATCTCAATCCTGAAGATATCAATGCTGAGAGGCTTGGTGAGCAGGTACAATTGGCCGACGTACCAGCAGTAGACATGCTGGTGCGTACAGGCGGTGACTACCGGATATCTAATTTCTTGTTGTGGCAAGCGGCCTATGCAGAGTTGTTTTTTACGCCAACTTTATGGCCAGATTTTGTCCCACAAGAACTTGCTTCGATGATTGCCGAGTTTGCACAGCGTCAACGCCGCTTTGGCAAAACTAGCGAGCAGGTTGTGACAGAGCAGCAAAGCCACTGAAGTGTTTGTCGTCATAAAAATTCAATTAGTACCCTATAAGTGGTCAATATCGCTTGCTTGTGAAATGATAAACCGCTTTAATTAGTGTCACTGCTGTTATTGGGCGATAATCGACTAGCAACTACAATACATCTCTTGGCTGTATTTTCATCATCATTATAAGGCTCGATAAGTATGTGGCAACGAATTAAGACGGCAATTATTCTCGTTATTATCGTTGGTATTGCAATGTTTGCGAGCCAAACACCTGTTTTATTTGCGCCTCTGCTAGCGGTTGGCGTGGTTATTGCGGCTCACGAGTGGGCAAAGCTAATGCCGAAATGGCGTCAGCCGATTGTATTTGTGTTATTGGTATTCGTCATTACTGTATTGTCGCTTATGTTCAAGGTGACTTGGCTATCTTGGTGGGTGGCGTCACTAGTCATATGGCTGATGGCGTTATCTTGGGTCAAAGTATTCCCCACGCAGACCAAATGGTATGGTAAACAACTAGCATTGATGGGTGTGGTCATTTTGACAGCGTCAATCACAGCGATGTTTTATCTGTGGCAGCTATCAGCATGGTGGCTCCTTTACGTGTTCCTATTGGTATGGTGCGCTGACAGTGGGGCTTACTTCGTTGGCCGTAAGCTTGGTCGCCGAAAGATGGCACCCAATGTCTCACCCAATAAAAGTATGGAGGGCTTAGCTGGTGGCTTGGTTACCGGTTTACTGGTAGTGGTTGCGATCAGTGTGTTCCAGCTACAGCTGACAGGACTTGCGCTAATTGCTTTTGCCGCACTATCTGCAATCACTATTCTTGCCTCTGTACTTGGTGATTTGTTTGAATCAATGCTCAAACGTCGTGCTGATGTCAAAGACTCTGGAACTATTTTGCCAGGTCATGGCGGTATATTAGATCGCATTGATTCATTGTTATCCGCCACGCCTATATTTGCCCTTGGTTTTTGGCTGATACAGCAGCTGGGTTTAATAGTGGTATAAAATGACAGGGTCGCTTAGCTGGTTGTATGAGTATAATACTCAAGCTAAGTGATTGTCTTGGCGAGCGCCTCATACATAGCATTATTCACGATTACATCATTTTATAGTTTTTCATATCTTGTTTATTCTTCTTTTACTTTCTAAATATCATAGGCATCAATGGTTATGACCCAACGCATCGCCGTATTAGGCGCGACAGGCTCGATTGGCGATAGTACGTTAGCAATTTTGGCTGTGCAGTCGCATCTCTACGAAGTCTACGCATTATCAGGCTACTACCGTTTAGACAAGCTGTTTGCACTGTGTCAGCAGTTCTTGCCAAAGCGCGTCAGTGTGCCAATGGCAGCGGTAGATGATTTTGCTAAAAGGCTTAAAGTGGCAGGAATCGATAGTGATGTCGTAGGCGGAGAAGAAGGGCTAGTAGATATCGCCACTGATCCGCAAACTGATACTGTTGTTGCCGCTATTGTAGGTGCAGCAGGGCTGCCGTCTACTTTAGCCGCAGCGCGTGCAGGCAAGCGTATTTTGCTTGCCAACAAAGAGGCCCTAGTGATGGCAGGGCAAGTCATGATCAATGCAGTCAAAACGCATAAAGCCACTTTGCTGCCACTCGACTCTGAGCACAATGCTATTTTTCAGTGTTTACCGCCTGCTATTCAACAAGACAACACCCAAATTCATGAGCCAGACCATGGTGTCCGTAAGCTATGGCTGACTGCCTCTGGCGGTCCATTTTTGCAACAGTCATTTGAGCAGATGCAGCAAGCAAGTGTGGCCCAAGCGGTCAAACATCCTAACTGGTCAATGGGGCAAAAAATATCTGTCGACTCGGCCACGATGATGAACAAAGGACTTGAGCTGATAGAGGCCTGTCATCTGTTTGACTTGCCTGAAGACAAGATAAATGTGGTCATTCATCCACAAAGTATCATTCACTCAATGGTAGAATATAGTGATGGCAGTTTTTTAGCGCAGCTGGGCAGCCCAGACATGAAAACCCCAATCGCTCATGCACTTAGCTACCCGAATCGTATTGATAGTGGCTCGCAGCCTTTAGATTTGTTTGAACTCAGTGGTTTGGAATTTATTGAGCCTGATCTGCAAAAGTTTGCCTGTCTGCGTTTGGCGCGTCAAGCCATGCAAACTGGTACGCAGGCGACTATTGTCTTAAATGCAGCAAATGAAATTGCAGTCGCCGCATTTTTGAATGGTCAAATACGCTTGACTGATATTGCAGATATTAATGAGCAAGCTTTGAATGACATACAGTTGCCACCCTTAGATGCCGCTGCTGATATAGAAGATATATTAGCCATTGATAAGATAGCACGTCACCTGACTGACAAACTTGTGGCAAAACTGGCGTAATTACTCCAAGCATGGCTGAGTAAAAAGGTGGTTGAGACGGCAGTACTGATAAAATATGTCAATGTTAATAAAAGATGCTAAGAACCCTACTGAGAAAAGATCATGACGTTTTTACTAACGCTTCTTGCGGCAATATTTGTCTTAGGTCCACTCATCGCTCTGCACGAGTGGGGGCACTATATTGTGGCACGGATGTGCGGTGTCAAAGTATTAACATACTCTATCGGTTTTGGTCCTAAACTGTTTGGTTGGACCAGTAAAAAAAGCGGTATCGACTATCGTATCTCTGCCTTACCACTGGGCGGTTATGTCAAAATGCTTGATGAGCGTGAAGGCAATGTCGCAAAAGATGAGCAGCATTTGGCATTTAATCATCAGCATCCACTCAAAAAAATTGCGATTGTTGCCGCCGGTCCCATCATGAATTTTATCATTGCCATCGGGCTTTTTTGGGTGTTATTCATGACACCATCTGAGCAGTTGGCGACTAAGATTGGGCAGGTACTGCCAGACACACCTGCGGCAATGGCTCAGTTACCTGTCGGTGATAAGATTGTTGCGATTGACGGACATGAGGTACAGACGTGGGAAGGTATCAACTATCGTCTTGCAGGGCGTATGGGCGAGACGGACAATGTGAGCATCACCCTACAGTCGGATACCCAAGCCAATCAATCGACCCAAACCTATCAAGCTCCCGTCACCCAGTTTATGCAAGGTGAGGCACAGGGCAAAGATGCGTTGACCAGCTTTGGGATGTTGCCATGGCAGCCACAGATTGCGCCGATTGTTGGCGGTTTGGCTCCTGATGGCGCCGCCAGTCGTCAAGGTCTACAAGTAGGCGATCGTATTACAGCCATCAATAACGAAGCAATCAAAGACTGGATCAGCGCCACGCGTATCATCCGTGATAATCCTGAGGTATTGCTTGAGTTCACTGTGTTGCGTGATGATAAGACTGTTCAGCTACAGATCATGCCGCAAGGGAAAAAGGACAACATGGGCAACGACTATGGACAAATTGGTGCTATGGTAGACCAGACTGAGATCGTGATCCCTGATGCTTACAAAACCACCGTGGTCTATGGCCCTGGTGAGTCTTTGGTCAAGTCGTTCGAGAAGACTGAACAGCTCGCCGTGATGACAGTAGACTCTATGGGCAAAATGCTCTCAGGAATGATTGGTCTAGATAACCTATCAGGTCCGATTACCATTGCCAAAGTTGCTAAACAAAGCTTCGATATCAGTTGGCAGATGGTACTATCGACTGCCGCACTCATCAGTTTAAGCCTGGCGGTATTGAATCTTTTACCCATTCCCGTATTGGATGGTGGTCATATTGTTTATCATTTTATTGAGCTGATTCGTGGTAAACCGCTCTCTGAAGGGGTGCAAATGGTTGGGCTAAACATCGGCTTACTCTTACTGGCAGGTTTCATGGTGTTAGCAATTGGTAATGACATCAGTAGGCTGTTTTAATCGATTAATTCGTAATATATTTGATAAACCACGATATACTAATGGTTTAGTGACTCTTATCTACTGATCGTTGCTATGATACGCAAGATATTTTGTGTCGTAGCCTCTGTACTAATCGTAATTTTTAGTTTATTTTGTGATGCATTTTATATAAAGTGTTCTGAGTCAGCCATGTATGGAGTTGCAACTTCATGCAAAACGGGCTAGACAACATATATTTTTTAACTTAACTTTAGCAAGTTTTTTATTGACGGATAGTGTTTATGCGTACGCCTTTATTTATGAGCGCGGCTGGGTTGCCGTTAGTTGTAGCAATGATGAGTATGCCAGTACAGGCTGCAGAATTTGTAGTCACTGACATCGGTTTCAATGGTTTGCAACGCCTAACCCCTGATAGCCTCTATCCGGTCCTACCTATTACGGTAGGAGATACGGTAAATGACAGTAGCTTGGCTGCCAGTATCAAGGCACTATATGCGACTGAAAATTTTGCTGATATTCAAAGCCGTGTCGAAGGCGGTAATCTAAGGTTCGACGTGGTTGAGCGTCCAACCATTGCTGAGGTAAACTTCGAGGGCAACAAACTCATTCCAAAAGAAGGTCTTGAGCAAGGCCTTGGTAATGCTGGTTTGTCAGTTGGTGATGTACTAAAGCAGTCAACGCTACAAGGCGTGGCTAATGAGTTACAACAGCAGTATATCAGTCAAGGATATTACAACAGCAATATCGAAGTAGATCAGACAGTACTCGATGGCAATCGCGTCAAACTTGATGTGCGTTTTATCGAAGGCAAGCCTGCCAAAGTGGTCGATATCAATGTGATCGGTAACAAACACTTTAGTGACGAAGAAATCAAAGATGTCTTTGCGGTAAAAGAATCGTCATGGACACGTTTACTCTCAAAGTCTGACCGATATGCACAAGAAAAACTGGCCGCCAGTTTAGAGAATTTAAAAGCGCTGTACCAGAATGATGGTTATGTACGTTTTGCAGTAGATAATGCGGTACTAAATATCAGTGAAGACAAGCAGAGTGTGTTTATTGAAGTCAGTCTGACTGAAGGTGAACAATATCAGTTTGGTGAGACCAATTTCTTAGGCAAACCTACTTTTGATAACAATGAATTGAATGAGCTGGTTACTTTTGCACCTAACGAAAAGTACTCACAAGCCAAATTAGATGCCACTACTGCCGCGCTCAAAAGACGCTATGGTAACGAAGGGTATTATCTAGCCCAAGTCAGACCAGTACCACGTATCAATGACGATACCAAAATGGTTGATGTAGACTACTATATTGATCCTGCACGTCCTATTTATGTTCGCCGTATTAACTTTACAGGTAACTTAAAAACACAAGACGAAGTACTGCGCCGTGAAATGCGCCAGCTAGAAGGGGCGCTTGCGTCTAGCGAAAAGATCCAATTGTCACGCACACGCCTTATGCGTACAGGGTTTTTTAAAGCGGTCAATGTCGATGTAAAGCCAGTGCCTAATCAGCCAGATCAGGTAGATGTTAGCTACACGGTAGAAGAGCAGCCTTCTGGTAGCTCAACGATTGCAGCGGGTTACTCTCAGAGTGGCGGTGTGACGTTCCAGTTAGATTTGACCCAAAATAACTTTATGGGTACAGGTAACCGCGTCAAAGCGGCACTTTCTCGCTCAGAGACACGTGACTCTTATAGCTTGGGCTATACCGATCCGTATTTTACAGAAAATGGCGTCTCGCAGGGTGTTAGTGCCTACTATCGTAAGACCAAGTATGATGATGACAACGTCAGTAACTATGTGACAGACTCATATGGTGCAACGCTAAATTATAGCTATCCTGTTGATGAAACCAAGCGTGTTAGTGCAGGTCTCAATGTTGACAACACAAAAGTACGTGGCGGTCGCTTCCTAGGTATCTCGAATGCTCAAGAAATTCTTGATGATGGTGGTACACAAACATTTGACGAAGACGATGATGGCGTTTCGACATTCAGAAATGACTATCAAACCTATAACTTATTACTTGGTTGGGACTACAGTACGCTAGATCGTCCAGTATTTCCAACTAAGGGTATGAGCCATAGTGTCGATGCCACTATCGGTTTGGGCGACGCAAATTATCAAAAACTTGTGTATAGCGGCAACGTATATTATCCGCTATATAAAGATGTAGTCGCACGTGGTTACACCAAGCTTGGCTATGGTAATGATTTGCCTTTCTACGAGAACTTCTACGCAGGCGGCTACGGCTCAGTACGTGGTTATGAGTCGTCTACTCTAGGGCCTAAATCACAAGTGTATTATGACGCGGTCACTGATCCAGACGACCAAACCTTTTTAGCAGAAGAGGTTGGTGGTAATGCATTAGTTACTTTTGGTAGCGAGCTGATTTTACCGATGCCATTCAAAGGCGATTGGGCAGATCAAGTACGTCCAGTGCTATTTGCCGAAGGTGGTCAGGTCTTTGATACCTCTGATAAAGAAGACAGAACCTTTAATGATTCAGATGTACCTCTATTAACGCAAGACAATGAATTCCGCTTTAGTGCTGGTGCCGGTGTGACGTGGTATACGCCAATTGGTCCAATCTCACTCAGTTACGCGGTGCCTTTCAATGACAAAGAAGGTGATGAGACCGAAAAAGTTCAGTTCCAGATCGGTAATACATTCTAGATTACTAATAAAATCTATCTAACCGCGCTTATGTTTATGTGAATAGGTTAGAATGTCATTAGTTTCCAGTAGGTCGTCAAAATAACAATGTGTTTTGACGACCGTTTTATATACACCTATATTCTATTAATAGTCATTATGATAACGATTGAGCAACTTATCACTCGGATCGAGCAGCGGCAGCCTATTATCAATAAGGCTGATCTGGATGCTGATCAGTTATGTCGACCATTTGTCAGCGTTGGCAGTCTAACCACTGCTGGTGAGCAACAGCTCAGTTTTCTAGCAGACCCTAACTACATCTCTAGCTTGTCTACTAGCCAAGCAGGTGCCGTTCTAGTTACAGACTCGTATCGGGATCAAGTGCCTGCATCAGCCGTAGCATTGGTAGTATCAAATCCATACTTGGCTTATGCCAGCGCCAGTCAGCTGTTTGCTCGTAAGCTATCGTCCAAAGGAATTCATCCCAGTGCTGTCATTGCTGATAGTGCTATTATTGGCGATGAGGTTACTATCGGTCCTTTTTGTGTGATTGGTGAGCATGTACAGGTAGGGTCACGTAGCTCGCTAGAGTCCCATGTGGTCGTCGAAGCACATACTGATATCGGTACGGATTGTGTCATCAAGCCACAAGTCGTTATCGGCCATGATTGCGTTATTGGTAGCCACGTTAGACTACATACAGGGGTGAGCGTAGGTGCTGAAGGTTTTGGGTTTGCACCTACCTCAGATCCTAGTACCTCGGGTTGGGAACGTATTGCTCAATTAGGCCGTGTGGTCATTGGTGATCACGTGCGTATTGGTAGCCAGACTTGTATCGATCGCGGCGCCATTGACGATACGATCATCGGCAACCATGTTATTATTGATAACCTAGTACAGGTTGCTCATAATGTGCGTATCGGCGATGGTACAGCTATTGCTGCCCATACGGGTATTGCAGGTAGTACTACCATTGGCAAACGCTGCATTATTGGCGGTGCTGTTGGTATTACAGGCCACATCGAAATTACAGACGATGTCGTGTTGTCTGGTATGACGATGGTCACTAAATCCATAAAAACTGCTGGTTCATACTCTTCTGGCACCGCTGCGATGCCAACTGCTAATTGGCGACGTGCAGCAGTACGCTTTCGTCAGCTTGGTCGCAATTAATCTACACAATCAATCAATATTCAAAACACAGCAAGGAAGCGGCATTATGAGCAGCAACAACATAGATATCCCAACTGATGAAGATATCAAAAGCTTGGCTGAGCAAGGTCTTAAGCTACCACTAACGTACCAGACGATTAAGCATTATTTGCCGCATCGTTATCCTTTTATGTTGGTAGATAGAATTGTCGCTTGTACACCTGGTGAGTGCATCACGGGTATCAAGAACGTGACGATCAATGAAGAGTTTTTTAATGGTCACTTTCCTGATGAGCCGATCATGCCAGGGGTGCTGATGGTAGAGTCAATGGCACAGGTTTCAGGCGTGCTTGGGTTTATTAGTGCTGGTTTGACCGCAGAAGATGGTTATCTTTACCTGTTTGCAGGCGTAGACAAAGTGCGCTTTAAGCGTCGTGTCATTCCAGGTGATCAACTCATCATTCGTGCAAAAACAGTCATGCAACGTCATGGTATTTATAAGTTTGATTGTACAGTACATGTTGAAGATGAGCTTGCTGCCAGTGCGCAAATTATGATTGCACGCCAAGAGCAGCAAAAAATCAAAAATGCATAAGCGAAAAAGTGCGTAGTCAATAAAAGCGCATAAAAAGTGATATCAAACCGACCATTACAATTATAATTAGCAGGTATATTTAACAATACAGCCTAGTATTAATATCATTAATGAGGCTAGATGGGTTGTATTGGGCTTACTATTTACTCGTATTAAATGATACAAGGGTTCACACTATGAGTCAGATTCATCCAACAGCACTCATCTCCCCATCTGCGCAGATTGATGAGACTGCCATTATTGGTCCTTATTGTATCGTTGGTGATGAGGTGTCCATTGGTGCACATACGGTACTGCATCGCAACGTAGTCGTGACTCGGCTAACACGTATCGGTGCGCACAATCAGTTTTATCAGTTTGCAAGTGTTGGCGAAGATCCACAAGATCTGAAGTATGCAGGAGAGCGCACTTGGCTTGAGATTGGCGATCATAATACCATTCGCGAAGCGTGCAGCTTACATCGCGGGACTGCTCAGGATGGCGGGCTGACTAAAATAGGGTGCCACAATCTACTGATGGTCAATACTCATGTGGCGCATGACTGCGTGATTGGTGATCATAATGTATTGGCAAATAACGTCGGGGTAGCAGGTCATGTGTCCATCGGTAATCACACAATTATAGGTGGTAACTCAGGTATCCACCAGTTTTGCACCGTAGATGATTATAGTCTAGTGGGTGGGGCCAGCTTGATTCTAAAAGATGTGGCTGCCTTTACTATGGTGTCTGGTAATCCAGCCAAAACCCATGGTATGAATGTTGAGGGAATGCGCCGTAAAGGCTGGTCGAAAGAGACTATTAACGCACTCCGTCAAGCGTACCGTGTGATTTTTAGGTCAGGTTTGACGACGGTACAAGCGCTCGAAACGCTTAACAATGAGCTACTGCCTAAAGAGCCAAAAATACAGCTGCTTATCGATTCACTACAAAACAGTCGCCGCGGTGTGGTGCGCTAAAAGGGTATTATGACTACTAACCTATGATGCCATTTTATATTTTTTAATTTGCCAAAAGGTTATTAATAAAAGATAATAGCGCCAAAAGCCATAACCAATTGTTATGGCTTTTTATATTTATGAATACTTGACTTTTTTAGTCGCTTAGCAGAAACTGAGCGTTTACGATATTGTAAACAATTCTTTCTTAATGTTACTGGGCGCTTCACATCGAAGTGTTTACTGAATAGTTCGGTAGTGGTACTGGCTATTTGTGGTGATCAAGGATGATTATCAGTGACATTAATTTGAGCACGAGGACGGAAAAAATGGCTATCAACAAACAAGAACATGCACAGTGGAGCTCAAGTTTTGGCTTCGTATTGGCAGCAGTAGGCTCGGCAGTAGGTCTAGGAAATATTTGGAAGTTTCCATACATGGTAGGTGAAAGCGGTGGTTCAGCTTTCGTTATTGCTTATTTATTCTGTATCGCTCTGGTTGGTTTTCCTATACTGGTTGCTGAGTGGCTAGTTGGTCGCCGTGGACAAAAAAACCCAGTCAACACTTTTGCAGATGTCGCTGCTAGTGAAGGCAAGTCACGTAGCTGGAGCATCGTTGGTGCTACTGGTATCTTGGGTGGCTTTTTGATTCTATCGTTTTATAGTGTCATTGGTGGCTGGGCACTTAACTATATTACAAAAATCTCAACAGGTAGCTTTGTGGGTCAAGACAGCGATTCTGTCGCTGCAACCTTTGACGCTATGCTCGCATCAGCGGGTACATTGACGATTTGGCATACCGTATTTATGATCTTAACCGCGGTCATCGTTGGTATTGGCGTCACAAGTGGTATCGAAAAAACAGCTAAGATCTTAATGCCATTACTGGGTGTTATCTTGTTCGTTATCGTTGGTTATAACGTGATGAATGGTGGTTTTGGTGAGGCAGTGGCTTATCTATTCACGCCAGACCTTAGCAAACTGACAGCTGACGTTATGCTGGCAGCACTAGGTCATGCGTTCTTCACACTATCGATTGGTATGGGTATCATGGTTGCTTATGGTTCGTACTTAGGCCGTGAAGTGAACTTACTAAAAACAGCACGTACGGTTGTTATTTTAGATACCGTTATTGCGTTGGCTGCTGGTCTAGCCATCTTCCCAATTATCTTTAGTAATGGTTTAGACCCTGCTGCAGGTCCTGGTCTTATCTTTGTTAGTCTACCGATTGCTTTTGGTAGCATGAGTGCAGGTACTATTGTTGGTGCATTGTTCTTCTTGCTTATCACCTTTGCTGCTATCACTTCATCTATCTCACTACTTGAGCCAACCGTTGAGTTATTAGAAGAGCGTACCTCGATGAGTCGTACTGTATCGACTATCGTTGCAAGTACGGTAATCTGGCTATTAGGTATTGCTGCATTGCTATCGTTCAACCTATGGTCGGACTTTACTATCATGGGTAATGGTATCTTTGATGCACTTGATAAGCTTACCAGTAAGTTCTTATTACCTCTGACTGGTCTTGCTGCTATTTTATTCGTTGGTTGGAAGATGGATCAACGTGCTATCCAGCAAGAGCTTGGTTTATCTAATGGCACATGGCAGCTTTGGCAGATCGTTGCAAAATTCATCGCCCCAATCGCTGTTGTGGTGGTATTTGTAACGTCGCTAATGGGCTAATATTAATAGTGATTTAGCACTACTAAATCATCTAATGTTAAAATAGCGCACAGCAAAAAGGGCTTAAGATAATTCTTAAGCCCTTTTTCTATGTTTAACAATGAAGCTATCAATAATCAAAGCTATCAGTAAGGCTTGCAACAGACTAACGTAAGTTCAGCTCAGGCACGGTTTGTCCACGTTTACTATAGAACTCGTTCACGAACTCATCGAACTGATCTTGTTCAATAGCATCTCTAATCCCTTGCATCAAACGCTGATAGTAGCGCAAGTTATGAATAGTTGCCAATTGAGCTCCTAGCATCTCTTTGCACTTATTCAAATGATACAGATACGCACGGCTAAAGTTCTGACAAGTATAGCAGTCACATTCAGGATCTAATGGACCTTCGTCATTGCGGTACTGGCTATTACGGATACGTACCACACCAGCATTGTCTGCATCGCCCGTCACAAAGTAATGACCATTACGCGCGTTACGAGTAGGCATAACGCAGTCAAACATATCTACGCCGCGGCGTACGCCTTCAACCAAATCCTCAGGCTTACCAACGCCCATAAGATAGCGCGGCTTGTCTGCTGGCATATCATCAGGGAGGTAGTCTAGGACATCGATCATTTCTTCTTTAGGTTCACCAACTGATAGACCGCCGATAGCATAACCATCAAAGCCAATCTCTAGCAGGCCCTCAAGTGACTGCTGACGTAGATCAGGATACATACTGCCCTGTACGATACCAAACAAGGCGTTGGTGCTGCCCAATCTGTTATGCTCATCAATACAGCGCTGTCCCCAACGTAGCGATAGCTCTAAAGATTTCTTTGCTTCTTCGTGAGTCGCTGGGTAAGGCGTACATTCATCGAACTGCATGACGATATCTGAATTCAGGCTGTACTGAATCTGCATCGATTTTTCTGGAGAAAGAAATACCTTAGCGCCATCGATAGGCGATTTAAAATTAACGCCTTCCTCAGTGATTTTACGCATGGCGCCCAAGCTAAATACCTGAAAACCGCCAGAATCGGTCAAGATAGGTTTGTCCCAATGCATGAACTTATGCAAACCACCAAATTTATCAATCACCTCAGTACCCGGACGTAGCCAAAGATGAAAAGTATTGCCTAGAATAATATCAGCACCGATGGCTTCGATGTCACGTGGCAGCATACCTTTGACCGTACCATAAGTACCAACAGGCATAAAAGCAGGCGTTTGCACATCGCCATGATTGAGATGAACCGTACCACGGCGTGCACGCGTGTCACCGCTGGCCGTTTTATGTAAGACAAATTGCATATGATAACCGCTATGTAAGCTATGAAAATGGCGCTAATTATAGCATTGTTGGTTAATTTTTTGGACATAGATATTGAGTGCTATCCATATACGGTGGACGCGGTACTCAATAACATTGGCTATGGTCACTTTGTCATAACCAAAAAACACAGACCATGCCTTAAAAGACACAAACAGTACGAGTCGTCATTGATAAAGTATCAATCATACTGGTGAGGCATTTAGCGTCATTAGGCTATATGTTAAAAAACTAAAATTTAAGAAACCATACTTTAAAAAACTAGGAAAATAATATGAAAAAGACAGGGTATTTATTATTAGCAGGCGGATTATTGTTGATATCGAAAGGGGCGATGGCGGCTGATGTAGAAGAGCCTGAGTACACGTTATTGGCACAAACAGGCGATTTTGAACTACGTCGCTATGATGAACAGCTCGTAGCACAGACGTGGGTAAGCGGTGACCAACGCGCGGCAAGTCGTGCAGGGTTTAAAGTACTCGCAGACTATATTTTTGGTAACAATACCGCACCAACAGGTGGCAGTAGTAAGATCAGCATGACAGCGCCTGTCACTATGCAGCCCAATAACGATGATGACAGTGACTCACAAAAAATCGCGATGACTGCACCAGTCAGTATGCAACAAGATGACGGGAAGTGGCGCGTACAATTTACAATGCCTAGCAAATATACGATGCAAACACTGCCTAAGCCAAACAATCCAGATGTTGAAATCGTAGAAGCACCTGCACAAACGTACGGTGTGATTAAATTTTCAGGGTTTACTGGAAGTGAAAAAGTAGATAAAAAGACACAAGAGCTACAGGATTGGATGCAAAGCAAAAATCTAACGCCTACAGGTGATCCTGAATTAGCACGCTATGATGAGCCATGGACATTACCGTTCTTGCGTCGCAACGAAGTCATGATTGCCTATGAGCAAAAGTAGTCGTTATACTGGACTCTAAAGGAATGCTACCAGTTTCCTGTACTATCTCGATTATTAATCAAAAAAAGACAGCCATTGCTGTCTTTTTTGTGTTCAATTTTTAGCCAGCTGGTTTAGCTGTTTTGCTCACGGATGATGTTGAGCATACGGCGTAATGGCTCTGCTGCGCCCCATAGTAGCTGATCACCAACAGTAAATGCGCCCAAATATTCAGGACCCATATTAAGTTTACGCAGGCGACCTAGCGCAACAGTTAGTGTCCCAGTTACTGCCACTGGGGTGAGGCGATTCATAGTGGCTTCTTTGTCATCTTCGACTAAGTCCAACCATTCGTTGCCACTGTTTTTGAGCGCCGCTTCGATCTCTTCTAGTGGGATGTCTTTTTTGAGCTTGATGGTTAGGCCCTGTGCATGGCAGCGCATGGCGCCCACGCGTACACACATACCATCGATAGGAATGGTGCTTGCGTCATCATTGCCCAAGATCTTGTTGGTTTCAACACCACCTTTCCACTCTTCTTTTGATTGTTTGTTTTCTAACTGAACATCGATATAAGGGATCAAGCTGCCTGCAAGCGGTACACCGAAGTACTGCGTAGGAAAGTCGGCTGAGCGCTGAGTTTGCGCGATTTTTTTATCAATATCAAGGATAGCGCTCGCAGGATTGGCCAGCTCATCCTGTACAGCGTCATGCAAGACACCCATGCCTGAAATCAGCTCGCGCATGTTATTGGCACCAGAGCCACTTGCCGCTTGATACGTCATTGCGCTGACCCATTCAACCCAGCCTCTATTGAACAGCTCACCGATGGCCATCAGCATCAATGATACGGTACAGTTGCCACCGATAAAGTCTTTTTTGCCACCAACTAGGGCATCGTCAATAACACTGCGATTGACGGGATCAAGAATGATGATGCTCTCATCTTTCATACGTAGGGTACTTGCCGCATCAATCCAGTAGCCACTCCAACCGCTATCACGCAGTGGTTGATGAACTTTTGAGGTATAGTCACCACCTTGGCAAGTAATAACCACGTCACAAGCAGCGAGTGCTTCAATATCATGAGCATCTTTTAGTTGACCGGTCTCAATACCATCAAATTTTGGTGCATCGCCACCCGCATTGCTGGTCGAAAAAAACACAGGCGTGATACCGTTGAAGTCATTCTCTTCTTGCATACGTTGTATCAATACTGACCCTACCATACCGCGCCAGCCTACCAAGCCTACTGTTAAATTACTCATGAAATTCAATCCTATTTACAATTATTTGTTGCGTCATCAACCGATAACAATGCCGTGAATGGCACAAAAAAGCAAGGCGTTTTGGCTATTATTTGGTCATTTTCTATACACTATTAAATATGCTCACTATAACTTTAGGTTATCACTATTCAAAATCACTGAGACATCTACTCGTTTCTAGTATCGTAGAATAATGCTCAGAATGTCGGCGCATTTACACATACTCATTATACTAAGGGGTCTGACATTGTAAATTTTTATGACAGTTGCCCCATAATCATGACTCACTTGTAGGCGAAAATCCTATGAAATGCTAAAGTAAGCGTCTAGCATCATTACCTAACGTCAGTTCGGTCACATTAAGACTATGATGCACTGCGTCATTGAACAAACGATACCTGACATCATGGACTCTATTATCCTCTCAATAAACGGTTAGTACATACTATGGATCTCTCACTATTATATTATGGCCTACAGTGGCTAGCAGGATTCATCGCATTTGTCACAATCTGGGGCTGGATACCGCTTGATAACTGGTGGGTGCGCGGTGTTGAGTTTCCACGTATCCAAATCATGGTGCTTGGTATTATTGCTTGGCTGGGAATGATTGTGTTTTCTTCAGAGTGGGAGCTGGGTCAATGGGTACTGTTCGTTATACTTAGCATTACTTTAGCCTTTCAGCTGAGAATGGTCCTGCCTTATACCAAGCTATGGAAAAAGGAAGTCCAAAAAGCAAAAGATAAGCCAGAAGGAAAAGTCCATCACTTAAAAATTATGGTATCAAACGTACTGACACCTAATGATGAGACGCAAAAACTGGTTGATTTGGTTGGACAAAAGCAGCCTGATATTTTAATCACCTTAGAGAGTGACAAAAAGTGGGAAAAAGCATTGCACCAAATTGAATCTGATTATCCTTATACGGTCAAGGTACCACTCGACAACCTATATGGTATGCATCTGTATTCTAAGCTTGAGCTGATAGATCCTGAGGTTAAGTATCTGATGATCGATGACATACCTTCTGTTCATACTCAGCTGCGTCTGCAGGGCGGACGGGTGATTTGGTTATATTGCTTACATCCCATGCCGCCTAGTCCAACTGAAGCTGATAAATCAACCACGCGTGATGCTGAGTTGCTCATGGTTGGCAAACACATTAAAGAAAATAACCAAACGGCGATATTGGCTGGTGATCTCAACGATGTGGCATGGTCAAAAACAACGCGACGTTTTCAGCGCATCTCGGGTCTACTAGATCCTCGTATTGGTCGACATTTTATCAATACTTTTCATGTCAAATACCCGTTTTTGCGTTGGGCTTTAGACCATATCTTTCACAGTGCTTGTTTTACGGTCGTCGATATCAAGCGTATGCCGTCTATAGGGTCAGATCATTTTCCTGTAATGACCACTCTGCAATACGAGCCAGAGGAGACTAGTAACCAAGAGGGCAATGCACCTACTGCCGAAGCAGAGGATGTTGAAGAAGCAGACCATAAGATAGAAGAGGGCAAAAAAGAAGGCAAAAAAGTATCAGATGAGCATAGAGAAGAGCAGCGCAATTTTGCTTAATAATCAATATTACAGGCAGCTGGAACTGGTGCTGTCGTAACGTAAGCATATGCTTACGTCAAATAAGGTCTTTAGCTTCTATTCGTACTACATTGATTGTCCTATAATACCTCCATCAACACAAGGATACGCAAGGATGCAGTGTTGAGACGGTACCAATAAAAGAACAGGTCAGCCCGCTGTCTTATATGTTACTGTTTATGACTCAGGATGAGTCAACATGGAAGAGAGATAATAACAATAATATGAAGCGTCAAAGCCCCGAACCAATCGCCCTAGGTTCGGGGCTTTTCTTTGTGTGTTATTTGGAAAGGCAATGGGTTGCTAAATAGCTAGCGGTATTCAGACATCTGTATTGGATAAGTTTGTTGTCAGCTATCTTTATGATTCAATAATAAGTTATCCATTTTTAGGTAGCAAAAAAGGGCACATGCTACTGCACATACCCTTTTTTCGTTAAGCTGTCTGATACTGGTATTACTACTTATTGCCGAGTAATCAAACAATGAGCATTTAGCCCAACACTTGGACGTAAGCACCTGCACGTAGCTCTTGTAACCAGTCTTCTTTGGCTTGTGGCGCTAGGCGCTGATACAACGCTTGACGTGCCATATTACGGCGATACTGTTCGCTAACATCTTGCTCACGCTTGCCATCGACTTTTAGTATGTGCCAGCCAAACTGAGTTTTGAACGGTGCAGAGTAATCACCAACTACAGTGTTTTTCATAGTGGCTTCGAATGGGCCAACCATATCTTCTTCACTGACCCAGTCTAAATCACCACCGCGCCCAGCTGAGCCTGGGTCATCTGAATAAGTCGACGCTAAACTAGCAAAGTCAGCACCGCTACGCAATTGGTCGTACAGGTCGTTGATTTTTTGTTCAGCAAGCGCATCAGTCTGAAGTTCATCTACTTTCACCAAGATATGACGAGTATGCCACTGCGGTATGAGCATTGTATCGCTGGCCTTTTTATCAGCCAATTTGATGATATCGATACCTTCAGGTGTTAATAGTGGCTCACTAACTGCGCCAACATCAAGCTTGGTTATCTTACTCGATAACTCTGTAGGTAGAGAGGCTGCTTTATGAAAGCCCATATCTCCACCTTGAATAGGAATAGGGTAGCTTCCTTGACTTGCAGCAACAGCTTCAGAGACACTGACGTTTGGCGCAAGCAGGCGAGTACGTAAGTTTTGAGCCACTGCTAAGGCTTCTGCGCGCTGCGCTTCTGACAAGCGGCTGTAGTCATCTATATAAGGAACACGGACGTGTACGGTTTGATATTCACTTTGGTTTAGACGCTTTGCTTCTGGTGATGCCAAAAAGGCATCAATATCTTGTTCACTAATGCGCACACGGCGACTGATTTGACGCTGCTGCAGTGCTTGGATAGAAGCCTCTTCAATAAGCTGAGCACGCAGCGCAGCGTAGCTACCAGGACGGGCGGCATCTAGACGTTGCTGCAGTCCCGAGATGCTATTGATGCCTTCAGCTTGGGCGATCTGAGCTAAGCGCTGATTGATATCCGCTTCATCAGGTGATACACCGACACGTTTTACCATTGATAATTGCAGTTCACGCAAGATCAGGGCATTTAGCACCTCAGACTGTAGCTGCGATGAGTTGGCAATAGGTTCTCCTGCTGCTCGTGCACGCGCTTGAGTTTGCGTAATAGCATTGACCAGCTCACTTTTTAGAATGGCATTTTCGTTTACTAAGGCAACGATACCATCTGTACTAGTAGCAGGTGTCAAACGAGCTGCTGTGCTTTGTTCAGCAGTCGATGATACTTGTGCTGCTGCAGGTTTTACAGTGGCTGCTTGAGCACTTAAGGTAAGTGCAAGACTAGCGCCCGTAGATAGCAGTACAGCGCGGCTGGTTTGACGTAAAGAAAAAAATCTCATGATGCTCCTCATCAATGTCATCGCATCGGATGGTAGTTGGTCAACGCTATCCAATACTGTTAATAGTCAATTATTCGACAGCGTTGTCCATAATAGGGGTTCAAGTAATGTCTTACAAATATTCGTCTAAATAATAGATCACGCTAGCAAAAAGCGTATTAGTCTTTCCATGCTGTCTGGACAGGTTCAAAGCCTAATACTTTGTCAGCGAGCAATCGTGTTAAGCGGCTGCTGCCACTACCAAGACCATTCAATCGTATCTCTGCCATAACCGCCTGTGTTGGTTCGTCTTTGACATTTAAGTCATTATAGTAACGACGACCATAAACTGCAAAACCAAAGCAGCAATCTTCGTAATCAACGCCGATGAGTGAGTCGAGCATCTTATTACTATTATAATCATATTGACCTTGAGCCAATATCCGCCAGCTATTGTTGATAGGGAAAACAGCAGAGGCCGTAAAAGCAGACAGTGGCAACTGATCCGTATTTTCGTCACGCTGGCGTTTAACATAGCCCACATTGAATAAGCTATTGTCTGAGGGCTGATAGCGTAGCTCAGTCGTAATATAGTTCAAATCATAGTCGTTAGTCAGTGCGCCGCTGACATCAACCCAAAAATTGTTGTAAGGTTGGGTGCTGGTATCCCATACCATGCCCGAAGACGAGGAGTTAAAGACTCGTTGCTCATCCTCAAGCGTTACACGTCCATCATCTATATAGAACTGTTCTGCAATGCTACCATCAAAACGTGTCACACCCGTTGCATCGATGTAACGATAATTGACACCAGGCGTAATAGAGTGCAAATCCTGCAAGCGATCATGCCCTAAGAACCAACTGTCCGAAAACAACTGCTCATAGTTGATAGAGGCAATACGAGTATTAAAGTTAGGGATATCGTTTTGGTTTTTGTATGGCGAATACGTGTATTTGACTCGTGGACTGAGCAAGCGGTATCCACCCATCGTGTCATCAAAAGCACCGAAAGGTGAGCCTGCTTGATAGAAGTTCAGTGCCGCATCGATACTGGCTTGTGGCACAAATACGGATTGGCTACCATCTTCCTCACTAATATCATTATCTGCTAAGCTGTCCTCATCATATGAGGTGTAGAGATGTTGCAAGCTTAGCTTCGGTCTAATATAGCCCCAAGACCTCTCCATCGGATAGACAGCGCTCAGTTTGTTATAGATACGTGCACCGCTCTTCTCATCTTCAGAACCATCGTCGATAGACTTTTTGAAGTAGGCAGAATCATGTACACCAGTAATGTCAAAGTTCTTTGCCCACGGTAATCTATAGTCAAGCTTGAGCTGTGGCAGACGTGAATACGGCTTGTCTTTGTCTTCTAGGGCTTCACCATCATCGGTAAAGGCATCTAGTGTCTGAAAGGTTTCAACCTTTAGCTCACCGTCGACATAATCATTGTAATAATTAACGCGAGCACGGCGTGGTAGGTTGATGGTGTTATCTGATAAACCTAAATTATCAAAATCATCAAGATAGTCTGAATCCGAAACGTAGCTATATTTGGCATCCGCACTCAAGCGTGGAATATCTTTGGATGACCAATAGTGATCATAAAATAAGCTTTTACGATCTTCATCATTGAATTCTTTGTCATTGGGCAAGTAAGAGCCGCTAACGATCCCTTCACCATAATTTTCGGTCAAGTAGCGAAACTCGCCTGATAGCATAGGGTTACGATTGGTATATATTGTAGTATTGAGCGTGGCGTCATAATTGGGTGCTAGATTAAAATAATAAGGCACATCAATCTCGACACCGCTTTCACTACTCACGCTAGCACTAGGTAACAAAAACCCACTGCTACGTCGGCTGTCTATCGGAAAGTTAAAGTAGGGGAGATAAAATACAGGTACGTCAGCAATACGAAAGGTAGTGTCGTAAGCTTCACCGCGTCCAGTATCGGTGTTTAGATCGATACTTTTGGCATCGAACTGCCATTTACGATTGGTAGGGGGACAGGTACTAAACATCACCTCGTCCAACTCGTACTCGCTATCATTGGGTTTGTTTAAGCGCTTAGCATAACCATGTGCCTGTAACTCAACACTAGCAAAGGCCACATCATTGGCCGTTGATTGTCCAGTTTCTGTATTGTAATTTAAGCTGTCTGCGACGCCAATAAGACCGCCTTGCCTTGCTCTGTCATTGAGGCTCGCTCGAGAGCGGTTTGGCGTATTTTTGACTGATTTTCCAGTCGCCTGATCAGTAAACATAACCTTGCCCTGTGCAGCGGCAACGCCATTACTCAAATCAATAACAACCTTTTCTGCTTCAATGTGCTGGGTGCCTTGATCGACTTTGACATTGCCTGACAGCTCAGCATAGTTAATATTATTGTAATAACCATAGTCTGACTCTGTAAACAGGGGCGCTTGGTTATTCGGTACGCTATCTACATCAGCGATGGGTTGTCCATTTGCAGCACCAGCCTCATTCACAGCACGCTGATAATTAGGGTTGCTTTGTGGATAGACCCATTGCCCTTCACAGCGCTGTGCGCTATCTACCGCACTTGGAAGTAGCCGTAAGTCTTTACCAACTTTTGAAATGGTTTGGGCTGCTGGTGCTAGGGTGCTCTGAGTAACCTCTGATTCGACGATCGTTACCTCATCGACATTATTTAAGGCAGAAGTGTCTGTTTCTGGCGTGAGCTCATAAAATTCTGCCAAACGCGTGAGGCTGGCTTGAATGCTCTCATCACTAGTATCGAGCTGTTGGTTATCTGTTACTGTGCGGTTAGGTGTAATAGTCGTGCTGGCCCGTGTGTCATTGATTTTTGGATCACTGTCCATCGTATCTACGGGTTGTAAAGATGACGTATCATCGGCTTCATTAATTGCTGTGATGCTTAGCTCTGAGTCAGCGTCTGAGTCGTCAGAGGCGTAGCTGCTCGCACTGCTCATTGATGGCTCAGTTGACTGGGTGTCAGCATCGTTGATAGCTGCACTGACAGATAGACTAGAAAAGCCTAAGGCACCAAATAAGATCAAACGAATGCTTTGGTAAAGCGGAGAATATAACAAGGGCACACCTATGATTGCAGAGCCTATTGGATTGCGATACTGAATTGCATAGCCATACTGTTCGACAACACATCACTGTCAACAAGCGGCTAAAAGATCACTTATTGGTAGCGTCGTCTCAAGAGTTTGGCTATTTACATATAATGACGACTAATCATAGTCAAAAAAAACCAAATCAGCTACACTATTTACCAAAATTTATAATATAAGCAAGCTGATTGTGAACGAGATAGAGCGTTCAGTTGAGCATCAAATACTAAGTAATATCTTTATACGTCTACTGGCGCTGATGTTGCGGCCCAGGACAGGGCTATTTTAGCAAGTATTTGCCTGACTTATCACTACTTTAATTATTTATGATTTATATTTAACCAACGACACCCATTATGACTGATAAAATGACTATAGAGCCTGACATGATCGATAACAATAACGACAATCGCCAACATCAACTAGAGCAGTGGCTGCAGCAAGTATTTACAGGTAAAGCTTTTAATTTGGAGAGTTTGCCTGGCGATGCGAGCGCGCGTCGCTATCATCGGATTCAACTATCAGAAGCTAATAAGCCAGAAAGTACGCGTTATATTGTTATGGACTCTGCTGATGAACAAGATGCTATGCGTCAGTTTATCAATGTTGCCAAACTCATGTCGCCTGTCATCAATGTACCGACGCTCGTCGCACAAAATTTGGAAAAAGGATTTTTGGTACTACAAGATTTTGGTGCTACAGAGTTTGCGCATTTGCTCACAGACGCAGCGTCAGCGCAAATCAACGACTATTATCAGCTGGCAATGCAGACACTAGTAGCGTTGCAAACGGTACCCGTTGAGACTGCAAAATCTGGGCACCAGCTGCCAGATTATGATACAGCGCTATTAGATCGTGAGATGACCCTATTTAGCGAATGGTTTATACCTTATATCGGCGTCGATCTAAACGAGACGGTATGGGAGAGTTTGAAAACCGCATTGATAAATGCAATCCTGTTGCAACCACTAGTAGTTGTCCATCGTGACTATCATAGCCGCAACCTGATGCAAGACCAAGCGGACACATCACGTTTGGGTGTGATTGATTTTCAAGACGCCGTGATCGGCTCTTACACGTATGATTTGGTGTCGCTAGTACGCGATGCCTATGTCGAATGGCCAGAGAGTCAAGTGTCTACATGGATCAACGACTTTTGGCAGTTACAACAGCAAAACTCACTATCTACAGCAGACACTGCGTCACAATTTGAAAACGATGTGAACGTTATGGGTGTACAGCGTCATCTAAAGGTATTGGGTATTTTTATTCGATTATCTGAGCGTGATGGCAAAGATCGCTATCTAGCAGATATTCCTAAGGTGATGCGTGATCTAATTATTGAATTAAGCTGGTTGGCTGAACAAGGAAGTGACGACATCGCGCTTGCCGTTCGACCGTTCAATCAATGGCTACAAAAGACGATCCTGCCTGCATATCAAGACAAATTTACGTCACTTTCACGTTCTTAGGATGAGTCGCTACAATAATCATCAGTCAAACTCAGCACCGAAATAACAAGTACTTAAATAATGAGTACTCAAATAATAATATAAAAAGGAGCGTACATGTCGACATCTACGTCTAAGATTACGCAAGCAATGATTTTGGCTGCTGGCAAGGGCACACGTCTGCGTCCATTAACATTAGAGACGCCAAAGCCTTTGGTCGAGGTCGGTGGTCAGCCGCTTATTGTGTGGCACATCAAAGCATTACAGGCAGCAGGTATTACTGACATCACGATCAATGCCTCTTGGTTGGCTGACAAACTTATGGATAGCTTAGGTGATGGGTCGCAATACGGAGTCACGCTGCATTGGTCAGTAGAAGACGATGAACCGTTAGAGACGGCAGGTGGTATTTTTCAAGCACTACAATCAGGAAATCTGCGAGATGAGCCGTTTATTTTGGTCAACTCTGATGTTTGGACGACCTACAATTTCACTCAATTACAAGACTATGTGCTGAGCGCCGACCAGCGCGCTCATTTGTTACTCATCGATAACCCAGAGCATAACAATGGTGGCGATTTTGCGATCAATAATGGTCTGGCTAGTGAGCACCCGATTGGCGACGCAGACAAATATACCTTTGCAGGTATTAGTGTGATGTCACCCGCATTGGTCGAGGGATTAGTACCAGGGCAGCCTGCTGCATTAGCGCCGCTGCTCAAGCAGGCGATGATTAAGTTTCAGATTACTGCTGAAGTGATTACAGATAACTGGATAGATGTGGGCACCCCTGAGCGTCTGACACAAGTAAATGACTTTGTTGAACAACATGACATGAATGGTCATCAGGGTAGAGCAGACTAGCTAATTGAGCAAAAACCCATAAAAAAGCAGCATTGAATTATCAATGCTGCTTTTTTGTGGGCTTCGACATTCATCTTCAATGTCAGTAGCTCTAGTCCCAGATGCTGTTTGTTAAACACCCATAGCAAGTTTGATGAGCTGTGCAATCGTAAACACAACTAAAAATCCTGCTGTATATAGACCAATAAACCATAACCATTGAGATTGTTTCTTACTAAGCTTTTTCATATCTTTCTCCTGATTAGCGTATGAACAGTGGCTATCGACTATCAACAACAATAGCCACCGTTTCTAGCTGATCCGTTACTTATCACTATTAGCAATTAGTACATCGGATTATGATCAGATTTACCCTTGAACGTATAGTAAGCAAAAGCGGTATAGCTCAAGATAATCGGTAGCATGATAACCGCGCCAATAAGCATAAATGATAGCGAAGTATCCGCCGCCGCTGCCTCATAAATCGTCATCTGATACGGTACGATATATGGGAATAGCGCAAAACAAACACCAATATAACCCATCAGAAATAGCGCAACCGTCAATAAAAACGGACGATATTCACGCTCGGTCTTCAAGTCTTTACGCATGACAAAGAACAAAATCACAGCAATGACAGGCATAGGGGCAAGATATAGCAGCTCTGGAAAACCAAACCATCCTTCTAACGCATCAATGTCCGAGAAGTACATAAACGCGGTGACAACAATCATCGCTACCACTAAGGCGCTCAGCATCCAGCCTGAGACTCTACGCGCCCATACTTGTAGAGTATGTTCTGTTTTTATGATAAGCCATGTCGAGCCAAGTAAGGCATAACCAATAATCATGGCAAATCCGCAAACGATCGAGAAAGGCGTAAACCAATCAAACGGACCACCAGTATAGAGACGGTTGCTGGCCTCTAGCCCTTGCACCAACGCCCCAAGCATAATGCCCTGAGAAAAGGTAGCAACGACTGAGCCTACAAAAAAGAAAGTGTCCCATACATGTCGACGCGACGATGACTTGAAGCGAAACTCAAACGCTACCCCGCGCATGATAAGACCGAACAGCATGGCAGTCACAGGCAGGTAGAGACCTGTCATGATAATACCGTAAGCAACAGGGAATGCGGCAAATAGACCGCCTCCGCCTAACACTAACCATGTCTCGTTACCATCCCAAAAAGGGGCGATAGAATTCATCATACGACTGCGATTTTTGTCTGAGCCTGCAAATGGGAATAAAATTCCGCAGCCCAAATCAAACCCATCAAGCAGCACATAGATAAAGACAGATAAAGCAATCAATCCGCCCCAAATGAGAGGTAAGTCTAATACATCACCGAAGTTAAACATTAGCGTAATCCTCCATCATCGACGTCATCTGCAGGCGCATCTAAGTCCTCTTCAGTATTTTTGGCAGGATTGCTATCGCCACTCAATGCGCGACCTTGGCTTTCTGTTACTGAGTGCTCATAGAAGTTGTCTTCAGCAGGGTCTGTATAAGGCTTAGGACCTTGAGCAATCAAGCGTAAGATATAAAAACTACCGGCACCAAAAACAAATATATAGAGCACAATGAAGCCAATGAGTGTCGTAGCCACTTGCTGCGCTGCAAGAGGAGACATACTTTCAGCAGTACGAATCACCCCATATACTGTCCAAGGCTGACGTCCTGTCTCAGTCACGAACCAACCGGACAATAGAGCAATAAAGCCAAGCGGGGTCATCATCATCCACGCACGGTGGAACCATACGCTATCAGAATTGAATTGTTGTTTCTTAAAGTATTTGTAGAGACTAAATAAGCCAACCAGCACCATAAGCATACCGATACCAACCATGATACGAAATGCCCAGAACACAATGATGACCGGTGGCTGATCTTCAGGGGCCCAGTTCTTCAGACCTTTGACTTCACCATCCAATGAATGGGTAAGAATCAAACCAGTCACATAAGGAATTTTTACTTCATATTTATTGGTCTGGTTTTCTTGATCAGGAATCGCAAATAGTCGTAGAGCGGCACCGCGCTCATCTTCCCAGATACCCTCCATTGCAGCCACTTTGGCTGGTTGGTGCTCAAGCGTATTTAGACCATGCTCATCTCCAATCAATACCTGCGCTGGCGCGACAAAGATAGCCATAATCATCGCCATACCAAGCATCACGCGACCATGCTCACGGTGATCGGCGTGTTTTTTGGATTGGATATAGTAAGCACCAATACCACCGATAACAAAGGCAGTCGTTAAGAATGCTGCAGTCATCATATGGGCGTAGCGGTAGGGGAACGAAGGATTGAAAATGATCTCAAGCCAGTCGGTTGGATAAAGTAAACCGTCTGCACCCATCATAAAACCTTGAGGGGTTTGCATAAAGCTGTTGGCAGACAGGATCCAAAATCCCGAGATTAGCGTACCGATGGCGACAATGGCAGTCGAGGCAAAGTGCATGCGCTTGCTGACACGTCCCCAGCCAAATAGCATGATACCCAAAAAAGAAGCTTCTAAGAAAAATGCGGTCAATACTTCATAGGCGAGTAGTGGGCCTAAAACGTTACCTGCCTTGTCAGAGAAGACAGCCCAGTTGGTACCGAACTGGTAAGACATCACCACGCCAGATACCACACCCAGACCGAAAACGACGGCAAATATCTTGACCCAATGCTTGTAAACTTCAGCATAGATAGGATTACCAGTTCTCAACCAGCGAAATTCAAGCACTGCAAGCCAGCTGGCAAGTCCGATAGAGAAGGCAGGAAAGACAATATGAAACGAGATAACAAAAGCAAACTGAATGCGTGCGAGCATCAGCGCATCGAGCTGGTCTATCATAAATGTAGCGAACATAAACGGTTACTCTCATCTGTTAGCTGAATAGCGCTGGCTTCCGTACAACGCTCAAGTAACTGTCCGTAACTGTACATAGATCAAGGTGACAATGATTACGGGCAATGGCTTTTGGTGATACAAACGTTAGCAACATTAGGCATAAATTGTGGCTAAGCTTGCGAGTCACGGTTTAGCTGGATTGAATAATTTATGTCCCTATAAATTCATATATTACAGTCATGTGCTATAGATATATTATGCGCTTCCCTAGATAGTCACGCAACCCGAGTAGGTAGCCAGTCACCTACCTAACAGTCATCGAAATAATTGCTAATCGCCCTTGAAAAATAATATTAATTTTATAAAAAACAATAACTTAAAAATTAGCCATATCGTTTAAGGAAGCTACTGTCCCTGTTTTTGTGTGGTGATCCACGCTACCAGATACCCATAGATAACAAAAACATACATCATTCTTGTAACTGTTTATGAAGTATTCTTCGTAACGTCAAAATAGTCTGTGGATTGGTTTGGATACTATGACCACCGCTAATAATAGTTTCAGAAGCAGCGCCATCTAAGTGCGCGCTAGTATAAGGAACGATACCATCTGACAGGCGTTCAGTCAGTGCTTGGCTAATATCATCATTGACAGTCACCGCTGCGACTGTTGGCGTAGCGGATTGATCAGATGTGTTTTCTGTCACGCTAACACTAGCATTCTCGTCTTCGAGATTTTTTTCTCTCGCTTGAGATAGGTCGACTTTGACACCCTCTGGCTGTGTTTGTGCCAGCCCTTGGGTAATGTCGGCATCATTATTGGCAATAATCGAATGATAGGTCACACGGTCATTAATCGTCAGGTCTTTGGTCAGTTCAATAAAAGAGGACTTGTTACTTAACTGACTGGCACCGTTTTGTAAATATAAGGCCCCCAATGGGTTTTGCGCCAGATCGCCTTGTGTCGCAATGGTGGCTAAGTTGTCAGTGACGGTCTTCGCCAACCCAACTGGCAAATAGACAATGCGGCGCAGTGCACGTGTAAACCAGCGGTCTGCATAGTCAGTACCTCGAAAGGGTGCGGACAGAAACACAGCGGTGTCGACCTGTGGCAGTGATTGTAGCTCAAACCTTTTTTTGAGTTCTTTTTCACCGAAAGAGGCTTTGAGTGCATCACGAATTTGTCGTTTTTCGCTATTGGACAGCACCTCTTGGTCATCTAGTCTGTCTAAGTCATCAACCAAATCATCATCAGATAGCATCATTCTGGCAATGAGTGCTCCCATACTGTGGCTGATAATCAGACTGTTCTGACTGGCGCGGTTTTGCCCATTGGGATCCGTCTGCTCATAAGTACTATTGATTAACTGTTGAATTTGATAGCGGTTTTCTAAAATAGGTAAGTTGGTTGGATAAAATATCTGCCAAACTTGGTAGTTGTCACGCAGTTTGTCGTCATTAAGAATATCGTTGGTCAGATTAACCCATGTTGCCGGACTCGAGGCCAGACCATGCAGCATAATGATGACACGCTTATCAGGATCATAAGGCTCAAGCATAAAGAGTTTAGGCAGTCTTGCCTCCGGCTGACGCGTGATCAAGTTCAGGTAGCCGACACTATCCAATTGGTTTTCTGCCAGCCACATACCGTAGCCTGCTGAAAAGTTGGCAGCCAAAGGGTAGTTATCGTTGAGGACGTTGACAGTTTCGGTCTGGTAAGGGTTGTACAAATGAACGTCGAGCTGACGGCTACCCAGCACATCCAATACGCTATCACCGCTTGGTTTTATCAGGCCTGTTAGCAGTAGGTGACCTGTAGGGTAAATGCGAGTGCTTGGTTCACTCTCTGTTTTATTCTTATCATCATCGGCTAATCGACCTGATAGAGATGACGTGAGCAACTGACGAATCGTCGTGGTATAACGATCGTCCAATGAAGCAACCAAGCTGATGCCCAAACCTGGGCGTTTACTGACAGAGTTGAGTCCAGACAAACGCAGCTCATAAGTGGAGACTAAATCTGCTAGTGCAGAGTCTTGCTTATGAGCATTTTGCAGATAGTTGTTTTCATTTGGCAAATAAATACCAAGGTTATAGCCATCTACCTGTACATTCATGACCTTGATCTGATCAACCGCTTTGCCTTGTAGCGGTGCGCGATTGGCAATGGCTGCTTGCTCGCTACTATCGCGTTTAGCAGCAGGGATAGGTAGGTATTCGACCTTTGTGTCATTCATCAACTTATCGGCGTCTTCTGTCGATCGATACAGTTGAGTGATGACATCATTGCTGGCAGCATTGTAGATATCTTGGGTCTGAATATCATTGTCAGTTGGGATGCGAGTCTGTGCGTGGGCACTGCTGTAACTCTTATCGGCACCCTCAAAGTCATGGGTCAAGCTGTCATAAAATAAATAGGTATAGCTGGATTTTACGGCATCAAATAGTCGTTCCTGATAGCTGTTAAGACATAGATTGGTTGCGTCTTGCTGTTTTTTTGCATCAGCGTCGCTCAAAGGCGCGTTGGCATAATAGGGGTCAATTGGCGGGCGAGCAAGGGCGTTACGACAGTTTTGTGAATCGGCGAGCTGGCGCGCTTTTGCGTAGTGCAATTCTGCAAAAATAGCCAGTGCAGGTCGGTAGTGCTTATTTAAAATACTGTCGGTAAGCTGGGTCAAACACAACTCAAATTGCTGCAAGCAGGCTTGTTCATTTAGACCTGCAGATAACAAGGCAGATGCAGTATCGCTGCTCAGCTCATTGTCAGTGACAATATTGCCGCGCTGTGCTGAGATGGTCTTAGCTGATGCTTGTCTTTCTACCGAGACGACACTACATGCTGGTAGTAGGGTAGCCGCTACCAATAATACGACTGAAGTAACAAACGGCGTTTTTTTATTGGTGGATATCATCGTATGCTTGCTAGGGCTAACAGGAGTCATAGGTCAGTCCAGTAAAAGGGTAGTTTTGAGAAGAGATCAATTAAAATACTTTTGGCTATAATGAGTGTAGCGCAACTTGTGACATTAGACTATGTTATTTGAGATGCTATGACTAAGTGGTAAGTTTCAAAACGAGAGTATTTGCCTGAATAAGCTGAGGTAACCACTAGAGCGCTATAATTATTATTGTAACAGACACAAAAAAGCGCCTGTGTTTGTATTAATGGTTATATTAATAGAACAAAGGCGCTTTTTTGTTTGGAGCTATTGTGTCAGGCTAGTGTTGTGGTTTACTCATTTTAGTCATAAACCTGCAGACTCAATCTACGCACCGGGTTTGACATTGATGTCAGGTGCCGGAATATCCCAAATGTAGAACTTCCCCTCTTCAACGAGTTTGATTTGTTGAGGGATAACCGTATTGTTAGGGTATTGTCCCTCAAGACGGCGTAAACGTTCTAACGCATTAGCGCGGCGATCGCTCAACAAGTCTGATTGTGCCAAGCTTTGCTCAGCTTCGGTATAGCCAACAGAAACCGCTTTCTCTAGATACTTTTGACCTTCCTTAAACCCGCCACCTTCTGATAACATCATACCGTATAAGAAATTAGCTTCGCCGCTATTGGGCTGAATTTTGATGGCACGGTCGACATACTGTCCGCCGCGTACCGTATAGTCGGAGCCTAAATCTAGATTACGACCCATACCATTTAGCTTGGCTGCACGGAGCAAGACATCATAAGAGGCGTTTGGTGACTTGGCATACGGCTCGATCCAGTCAGTCAAGACTTTGATTTTTTCGCGTGTGTAATGACGCTGCGAGCGGTTAGGAAAGTTTGGTGGATAGTGACGAGCATTAGGCGATACATCTGCGATGAAGTCATCAAGTAAGCTGACGTCAAGCTTATCAGTACCTAGACCTGTTTGCTGTGGAATCAGTACGGTCTTAACAAAGCTCATATCTGAAAGCTGTACTCGCGGTGTTGGAATATTTGGCAACTGACCGCTACGAAGATCAATACCGGCAGCAGACATTGGACCAGGCTCATAAACGCGAGTGGTGCCGCTGATCACGGGGGCATTAGCTGGACTCATCATTTGTGATGCTGGCGGCTGAGCGGCGCTGACAGGTACACGATTTGGTTGAGTATTGCTTGATTGCATCATCTGCGCTGCCTGTGCCGTGCTCAAAGGAATACGGTTAGGCTGAGCGTTGGTTGACGGCATCATTGGCTGAGTACCAATTGACTGAGTGCTATTAGAAGGAGTAGCCTCTGTTGTACCTTGGGCGGTATTGGCCGCTGCACCTGGCCGAGCCAGACGAATCACACGCTTGCTCGAGTCTACAGCACTGGGTACCGAAGTAGCTGTAGCGTCAGCTTCTGCAGCATGTACAGGTGCTGATAGCATCATCGTACAGGCTGCAGCTAGGGCGGTCAAAGTTGCAAGCTTCGGTGACTTGTTCGGTGACTTGGCAGCAGTATTATTAGAGTAGATAGCTTTCATAGAAATCATTACCTTGTTTAATTTATTTAGTCGTTATTTATTCATTGGTCGGTTGATCATCAGGATATATCGTCACTACCAAATCGTACAAATTTTTAATACCCTAGCAAATTAAGCTTTACGCTATCTGTGGTAGGAATGTTAATCGCTAGTATTGGATGCGCTCAACAGTACGCACCTTACTAGTGATAAAAACAACGATACCCTCATCTACAAATACCTACAAATGATAAGCGGTGGCTTTCATACGATTGGCCATCCAGCGCATGGTCTGGCGGACAGGTGGTGACAATGCAGCGCCGCCACTTGCTAGAGCCAATTCGCGATGATGCAGCTCCTCGATATCCATTTGTGCCAGTATCTCTCTTGAGCGCTGATCATGTTGTGGTAACTGATCGATATGGTCTTGGAGATGCTCGCTGACCTGCGCTTCTGTCTCCGCGACAAACCCCAGACTAAACTCATTTGAGATCGCCCCTGCGACTGCACCCAGCCCAAAAGACATGCCATACCAAAGCGGTGTAAAGACACTAGCATGGCTACCGAGCTCATTTAAGCGCGTTTCGCACCAGACCAAGTGATCGACTTCTTCTTCAGCAGACTCTTGCATGGCTTGTTTTACATCTGTGTCTTTGGCTGCAAACGCCTGTCCGTGGTATAGACCTTGCGCACAGACCTCACCAGTATGGTTGATACGCATCAATCCTGCGACATGACGCGCCTCAGTGATGGTCAGCTCAGGAATCTCATCACTGCTCACCGGTAACGGGCGCGCACTGGGGTTTGAGTTTGGCACGACAGCTCGTAATGCTTTGTCGACCCCAAGTAGTAATTGGTCGACTTTGGATAAGGGACGCAGGGCCATGGTTCACTCCTGATGGCGTTAAATTCTATCAATAAAATAAGACTAGTGACTGCTCTCAGGCAATAATCCTATACACAGCTTTTATGCACATTACTATAGCAAACAATCCAAATTATCGGCATCAATATTATGATCTTGAGCACTATCAATTGCTATAGCCAACCAAGTTCAATATTGCCTGTTCAAAGGGCTGCTTTTTATAGGATCACTCTTATGGGGTTATCTCGTCATTGGTTTGAATGACGGCATGTTTGATATGCTTGTTCAATTTAATGTATAAAAAAGTACCAAAGGCAATATTGAGCACACCAGTGACCAAAAATAGTTGCGGTAGACTTAGTCCTAGTGAGTTTAAGATAACAATCGCAAAAATCGCTGATGTCACCATAAATATCGCATTAAAGATGTTATTAGCACCTACAATACGTGCGCGATGGCTTTTAGGGGCATAGGCCTGCATCGAGGCATACAAAGGCACAATATATAAACCACCACTGAATCCCAAAAAGAACAAATCAGCAAAAACGCGCCAGCTACCACTCGTACCAAACAAATCACCAATACCGAGCAATACATCATTATTCACGTTTATGTTTAAGCTGGATAGGGAAAAGTACAAATCAATAGCAAAGATACTCAATCCAGCAATACCGAACGGCAGCAAGCGTAAGCTCACTTGATTTTTGGTCAAGGATTTGCATAATAGTGATCCGATCGATACCCCGACCGAAAACAGCGTCAATAAAAAGATAACGACTGACTCATCACCGTGCAAAATCACCTTGCTAAATTCTGGTACTTGAGTCAAAAAGGTCGCCCCATAGAACCAGAACCAGCTGTTGCCAAGAATAACAAAGAATAAAAACGGCAGTGAATATAAGTAGCGTACCGTGGACAAACTGGTAGTGATGATATTCCAGTTGACCTTGAGGTCCGGCTGCATGGCTGGCATATTAGGAATATAACGAGCCGCTAGATAGCCTAATACAGCGACAACCAATACCGTGGCACTGATCCAATACAACGATTGGGATAACTGAGTCAATATGCCAGCGACGATCATACCAACAAGAATAGCCAAGGACGTACCCATCTGAAACAGACCATTAGCACCAACCAGCTCATCTTCTTTCATAGCTTGGGGTAGATACGCGTACTTAATCGGTCCAAAGAAGGTCGAGTGCGTCCCCATCAAAAACAAGGCGACAAATAAGAGCGCATACCACTCAAAGACAAAGCCAACCGCAGCGATTGCCATAATGACCAGCTCAAGCATTTTGATAAATCGTGTGAGCTTTGATTTTTCATACTTATCAGCAATCTGTCCTGCCAATGCCGAAAACAAAAAGTAAGGCAGAATAAATAGCATTGCCGCCAAATTATTTAAAATACTGACTTCTACACCCAACTGACTGGCAGCGGTATAGGTAAGAACCAATATGAGCGCTTGTTTGAATATATTGTCATTAAACGCGCCCAAAAACTGGGTGAAAAACATGGCGCTAAAACGGCGGCGCTTGAACAACTGAAACTGATTGGACATGAACGTTCCTACAGATGAGACGCGGCTAATAGAGTAAGAAAAAGCCCTGAATATAGCTTATAGTATTATAGTAATCGTCAGTATTATCAAAAACTTATCAAAATATAACATAGGTTTTATGAATATTAAGCCGTATAATAGCAAGGCTTAGGTAAAAATACATGTAACCTGCGCTATGATTTCATAATTAACTAAGTTATGATTTGTAAATTTTATATGGTTGTATTAAAAGGTGAGAGCGACGGTAAAGTTGACGACCTGCTATCAATCAAAACTGTCTGTATGGTGTCATGGTTCTAGTGCTACCGTTTGCATTAGTAATGTCCATCATTGAGAGCAAAGTAGTCAACCATTCATTCAGCAAACTGCGATAAGCTTATTCACCGGTCAGACTTAGCGATAGTTATCGTTAATAAAAGTGCGCCGTGTGAGGCGATAGGACACAGATATGACACAGCACCCTTTAACTCGAGCACGCAACATAACCACAAAGCAGCGTGATAGGGTGAGTATTCAAAGCAACACCAGTATTCAAAGCGTCTATGTCACCGCGCCGCGTATGTATTTTAAGCGCTCAGCACTCTGTACTGCGCTAGCAACCAGTCTAGTTAGTATTGCCCCTGTAGCATTGGCGGAAACAACCAGTAGCACAGGGGTTACAAACCAATTTACCAGCAATCAGATGGTTAGCAACCAAGCTGCTGACAATCAATCAGCTACGCTATCAGACGATGATACCCAGCTAAATGCTGCCTTGGATGCGTTGCGTCTAAAAAAAGCCGTAGAACAAGGCATCATCGATCAGTCGGTCTTAGATGACTATAACGAACAAACCCTAGGTAACCAAACCTCTGGTGCTAATCAGTCGTCCACTCAAAGTAGCAGCTCCCAAAACAACACCCTTCGAAATTCGAACCTCTTTAATGATGATTTGTTGGAGCAGGCAACTGCCGTACAGCAGCAAGGCTATCAGATGATGACGCCTGAGCAGATCGATCGTGAGCTTGCGATGCTGGACTTGCAAAACGCTCAGGATATTGACAACATAAACAATCTCGATGGCGGCAATGCCTTTGATGCGCCAATTGCCACGCTAGATGATACAACACCGCCTATTGGCTTAGATATTGATCTGGATGCGACTAATCTACCTGAACCTAGCAATCTTGATACCTTAGGTACGGAAGAGACGATAGAGGAACGGGCAGCTACTGCTGAGATTATGGCACGTCCTATTGATGTCAGTGATTCTGTAAGTAGTGGACGCGTCAATACAGCAAACGATATTACTGATGAGGTGGTAGCAGGTAATAGCGATACATCAAATCAAGGCAATACGCCTGCAGAAATTATCAATCCTGATGACTATCTACCCGATTACGAAAGCAATACCCAAGCGGTAAATCAAAGTATCGATCAAGCCGATAAACCAAAGCCACGTGCTCGTAACAGAGGCAATATTGTTAAGCGTCTCTACAATCGTTTTTTCAACGGCGGTGTGATGGCGCTGCCGAATGTAGAGACCACTATCTATCTAGAGCAAGTGTCCGCTGAAGACGCCCCTAATGGTAAGGCTGTACTTATCGAGGCTGATAACGATATTCAACCAATAAAAAACATCAAAGCTGCACTTGATGATACGTCGGTACAGTCGGTTGTTGATTTTACAGCAGCGTTGCCACGCTTGCGTGAGACAGCACTAGATGCGGCAAAAGCGGTCGGCTACTATGATGTTACCTTACGTTTGAGCCAACCTAACAGCGATACAGTCAACGTCGTTATCGAGGCGCTTGGCGAGCCTGTACTTGTAGACAGCCGTATTGTTGAGATTCGCGGTGAAGGCAGCGAGCAAGAAGAGTTTGTTGCGCTCAAAACAGAGCTGCCACCCCAAGAAGGTGATATTTTCAACCACCGTGTATATAAAAGTAGCAAAGCAGCGCTTGAGTCTTTGAGTAATACCTACGGATATTTTGATCAATATTGGTTGAACAAATCTGTGGATATTATCTTGCCAGACAATAAAGCTGATGTCTCGTTGGTATACAACACAGGCGATCGCTATGAGTTTGATGATGTAGTTTTCTTTACGTATGACGAAAAGACCAACACACTGACACAAGATCCTGACAAACTCCCAGTAGAGTTGTCATTACTGCAGCAATTGTATGAGTTCACACCAGGCGACCCGTTTTATCGTCCATCAGTGACAAAGTTTAGCAATGATTTATCAGCGACCCGTTATTTTAATACTGTCAACGTTGAGTCTATACTGCCGCCAGATGATAGTAGTCAAGCGAGTACATTGGCATTTGACAATACGCCCGTTAACAGTGATGGTACGTTAGATGATGATGTCAATGACGACAGTATTTTGGATGCTGCCAATGGTAATGGGTTTGCTAGCCTGACCAATAGAGAAGATACTCTCAACGATAATAGCAATATTGGTGGCGAAGGTGACAATGTACTGACTGCCAACAGCGGGGAGATGGTCAACGAAGCTGATATCGCTGCCATCGAGTTTGAAGCGGATGAAGCAACGCTCGATAAGCTACAAGCGATAAGACAAAAAGCAGAACGCTTGAGCCGTTTGCCAAACGATCGTGTGCTAGATGAAAAAGACCAAGAAGCTGATAATTTATTAGGAAAAATCAGTGACTCAATCAGTAATGTGGCGCAAAAGATATTCCCTGACGAAGAAAGTATATTGGCCGACGAAAACTTCGTACCTCCGACATTAGCGGGACGCAAAACGCCGCAAGACGTTGAGGCAAGTAAAAAAATACCGCTATATGTTTTTGTAGCTGCTAACAAGCCGCGTGACGCTCAAGTTGGTTTGGGTTATGGTACTGATACAGGGGTTCGAGCGACGGCAAAGATCGATTACAATTTGCTGAACCGTCAGGGTTATCAAGCAGGTGCAGAGACTGAGGTCTCAAGAATCAGCAAAAACGTCGCGGTCTATGCCAGTCGCCCTTGGAATCATCCACTCAATGATAAGTTAGACGCCCGTCTTACTTATGAAGAAGAAGTCATTGATCAAGGTGAAGGTAACTTTGATTTGTCTACCAAAACGCTAAAAGCAGCGTTGGCACGTAATATCCGTCGTGATAATGGTTGGAATCGCAGCTACTCTGTGCGCTATCGTTTAGATGAGCTTGAGACGGGTGTTGATGGAGCAGCGCTTGATGACTTGCCGATACGTTTCACCTCGTCTAGCCCTAAGCAGAAAGCGTTGCTATTTGGTTATGGTATGAACAAGACCGATACGGATAGTGCTACTAACCCGACGCGTGGTATGCGTCAGTATTACTCGATCGAAGCAGGTTCTGATAAGGCACTAAGTGATACGGATTTGGCAATCGTTCGTGCTGGTGTCAGCGGTATCTATAGTTTCGGTGACGACAACAAACACCAAGTGCTAGGTAGCGTGAATGGCGGTTATATCTGGGCGGATGATTTTTATGATGTTCCTTATAAGCTGCGCTTTTTTGCAGGTGGTGATCAGAGCATCCGCGGCTATGATTACGAGAGCCTGTCACCGCTAGAAAATGGTTATCTGACAGGTGGTCAAGTATTGGCGGTCGGTAGTGCAGAGTATAACTATGAGTTCAGACCAGGCTTTCGCGGTGCGTTCTTTACCGATGTTGGTAACGCCTATGACAAAGACTTTGAGACTGAGACAAAAGTCGGCGTTGGTGTCGGTATCCGCTGGGCATCTCCTGTTGGAATGGTACGCGTCGATGTAGCTGCAGGGGTGACCGAAGAAAGTATTCCTGTGCGCCTACATTTCTTTATTGGCTCACCATTGTAAGCGCTCGCTTTATAAACGTGCAATCAGATTGTTTAAACCGTCTTATCTATTACCCATCGCGCCGATCGCTGGTCATCATTTTTTAACGTAGTTGAGTGTCATGCTGACAGAAAATACCCCGCCTAACCACGCACCAGATGAAGATCCAGCACAGCGCGATGCCCGCGCAGTCAAGCGTTGGTATCCGCTATCATTTCTCATCAAATTGCTGGTACTGATTCTTATCGTACTCGCGATTATGTTTGCGATATTCTTTTATGCAGCAGGCACCGATGCTGGTACCAAGTTTATTTTAGAAAAAATCAGTGCTGAGACGGGTATTGATTTTAAATATGGACGCGGTAACTTGCGTGACGGTATTTGGGTAACTGATATCGATGTCGATGCAACTGAAGACCTTGAGATATTAGTAGACAAAGCCTATGTCAAAATAGGCTGGCGTGCAGTATTTGCAAAAGAAGTGCATCTGAGTGATGCTGATATAAATACCATCGAAATTATCAATAAAAAACCACCTACGGGTGAGCCGTTCGATTATAAAACCTTAAAACTACCCATTAATTTACGTTTTGATCAAGCAAAGATTAATAAAATCATTTATAGACAAGTTACTAAAGACCCGGTTGTTATCAATAATATTACGGCTCGTGATCTGACGTGGGTCGGTAGTACCGTGACCGTAGGCCGCGGTGATTTACAATATGCTGATATCGTCAAAATAAGTGCGCTACAAGGTGAGATTGATCTACAAGGCGACTATCCATTAGATCTGAGCGCGATAGCTGAAGTCAGTGCGCTTGAAAAAGCATACATTGACCCATTAAATATTAGTGCGACCGGCACACTGAAACGTACTGTTGGTAAGGTGCGTAGTCGCTACAACGATAGTGATGTCAGTGGTGATTTTGTGGTGCAGGGGTTAGATGCAGGTGCACCGTTTGACGCAACATTACAATGGGATGATATTCTGATCCCTTATGCCGACAGCCAAGATATCCGTTTACAAAGCGGTACGGCTACGGCGTCAGGGGTTATCTCCGAAATACGGTTGCGTATCAATACTGAGCTGACCGCAAAGGATATTCCGTCAGGTCATTATCAAGGGCGCGCGGTCATTGCCGATAGCCAATTGCGCATTGATCGTTTGGAGGCTGATGTCCCAGCGGGGCGTCTGGCGTTACAAGGTATCTTAGGCTGGAGAGACGGCTTTGATGCCACGATACGTGCAACGGGTCGTAATTTTGATATTCGCCGTGCTATCCCCAATGATTATGCTGATTTCAAAGCTTATGCCCCCCAAACACTGAATGGCAGACTATCACTACGCTATCAGCAGCAGAACGTTACGGGCAATACAGAGATCGATGCTGACTTACGCCAGCGAGATGGTGAACATATCAATGCGAATATGGTCCGCGGCAAAACCTCTGCTAAATCTAAGCAGGTGGCGCCTTGGTATATCGATGCCACGTGGCGGAATCTGATCCGCCGCGATGTCCCTAATATCGGTAGTATTGACAGTCCTCGTGGTCAGGCAGATGTCATCGTTCGCGGCTCGAATCTATCAGTCGATGCCAATGCGGTTATTAATGAGCTCAACGCTGCGCCTAAGGGTAACTACGACGTGCGCTTACGCAAAGCAGGTGACGTCATTGATATCAATCGACTCAATTACGATGGTATCGTGGGTGATCTATCAGGTACTGGGCAGATCCAGCTTGCAAATCGCAACCGCCCATTGACGTGGCAGATTGATGCCAGTACCACAGGTCTACTGCCTAAAAAATACCGTAGCGACCTGCCACTTGAGCGTCTCACAGGGCGCCTAAGTGCTCGTGGCCGATTGCTCAATATCAGCAAAAACGGTGTAAGTGGTCAGCGTCATGTGATTACTTTAAACAATACCGACTTACAGGCGCAGCTTGATGCCACGCAGAATAGCCGTGCTATTGGGGTGACAGGTAGCGGCGATGCCAGTGTTGATATCGTGGGTGGTGAGTTGTCTGTATTTGACGCGCGCTTTGATGGTCAGGTCGATACAGCAGATGTACCAAAAGGTCGTCTCTCAATTGATGCTGCTGGTACACCAAAGCTAATCAGTATTCGCAAGTTAAACTATAACGGTGAAGCTGGTGCAGTAAATGCAAAAGGTGTCATAGATCTACGGAACAATATCGGCTGGAATGTCGATGGCCGCTTTGACAAATTTAATGTAGGGTATTTTTTACCCAACAATCCAGCCATTATCACAGGGAATCTAAAAACTAGCGGTGAGTGGCAAACCCCTGCCAGAAACAATGCGAATGCCGCAGGTAAATTACAGCGTTTTGCCATTAACTTCGATGGGGTTTTGGATGCTGAGCAATTGCCAGCAGGTAAGCTTAATATTGAAGCCAGTGGCGATAGCCAATTGATTCGTATCAATCGCTTCCGTCATGTAGGTGCGGCAGGTAGTATCAATGCAGAAGGAACAGTCGATGTGCGACAAGGCATTGCCTGGGATATCAATGCAGTGATGGATCGTTTCAACATTGGGTATTTCCTAAAAGACACGCCAAGTCTGATCACGGGTACTATCGATACCGATGGTCGCTGGGGTGACACGCAGCAGACCATCAATATCAATCAAGTAAACCTGAGCGGTATGCTAAAAGGTCAACCACTCAGTGCGAAAGGTAGCTTGGCTGCAAAACTGCGCTTGCCAAAAGACGTGGCCAGTTATTTTAAGCGTCTGCAGGCACAGGATGCACAGGCACAATATAAGCAAGTAAATGCTTTAGTGGATAGTTTGAACGCTGATAATCTAGTGCTGCGCTGGGGTGATAACTACGTCACTGCCAATGGCAATGCCAAACAGCTGCAAACCAAAATCAATATCACAAGTTTAGATCAATTGTCTGATAAGCTTGCTGGAAAAGTGACTGGCGGCGCCACATTGGCTCAGCCAGCAGGACAGGCGTTACCAACGATTTATATCGACTTGGTCGGTGAACGACTTGCACTACCAGGGTTTATCTTACGTCAGGGCCGTATCCGCGGCAAGCTTGTCAACTTAGCCAATAGTCCCAGTCAGCTCATTGTCACTGCTGAGGGACTAGATGCTGCTGGACAAAGTTTCGATAGTATAAAAGCATCATTTAACGGTACCGAAAAATCTCATGTAGTCGATCTAAACGTCGCCAATAGTAAGTTAGATATTGGGGCCAGACTCAAAGGTGGCTTTGATAGAGATAAGCTCAGCTGGTCAGGGGTTATTGGTAAAGGCCGCGTCAAATCCAAATACGCCACCTTAAACCAATTACAGCCAGCACAGTTGATTGTGAACTTGCCTGATAACCAAAACGGCAACAATACAGACCTAAAGGTACAGTTAGCAGCGCATTGCTGGCAGGCAGCTGACCAAACGGGCAAGCTATGTCTGCGCCAAAAACTGGTCGCTTCACCATCCGATGGTGAAGTCGATGTGGCACTGCAGAATTTAGACACCTCACTATTTTCAGTATTTTTACCAAAAGATATCGATTGGCATGGCAAAATCAACGGTAAAGCCGTTGTCGGCTGGCAACGTGGTCGTCCGCCAACCATAAACACAACCCTATACTCAGACAATGGCAAAATCGGCTTGATTCAAGATGGCGATAGTACACCAATGACATTGCCTTATAAGCGCGTTTCTCTTATCGCTTTGTCTGTGCCGGAAGGTATTAAGCTGCGCACTGATATCAATACAGGACGCGGTGCCCGTGGCTATGCTGAGGTTGTCGTTGATCCTTACAAAGATCCTAAGCCAATCTCTGGTGCCCTAGTGCTCAACGAGCTTGATTTAGCGATATTGAAGCCTTTCTTCCCTGGTATGCGTGTCCTAAGAGGTAACGTCACGATGGCAGGCGGACTGGGAGGTACTTTGACTAAGCCGCAGTTCTACGGTGATGTAAAACTCTCTGACGGCCGCGTCGCGATGCTTGACTTACCAGTCAATCTAACCAACGTGAATGCCGAAGCAAAAATACGAGGTACGCAAGCGACTATCGATGGGACGTTCAACAGCGGTGATGGTAAAGGTGAATTGTCTGGTACCGTCAACTGGCAGCAAAAGCTTCAGGCCAAATTAAGTATTGTTGGCGAGCGCTTAGTGATCACTCAGCCACCATTATTAGTGGCTGAGATTGATCCTGATATCGATATCATCGTGCGCCCAAGTGATCGCTATGTCGATATCAAAGGCGCTATTAGCGTACCCTCAGCTACCATACGTCCACCAGAAGCCAGTGAAGACATCATCACTCAAACTGAAGATGCCGTCGTATTGGACCGTCGTTTGATTGGTAACATTGATGAGGTATTGGCCATCTCAAAACCATGGTCAATCAACGCTGATATCGGTGTCGATTTGGGTGATGATATTAATTTCCGCGGTTTTGGTGCCGTTATTCCATTAGCAGGTGCGATTAATATCACACAAAGCGGTACAGGTATCATGCGCGCAACAGGTGTCGTACAGGTCTCACGCCGTACCAATATTAATGCCTTTGGTCAGAACTTAGAGCTTAATTATGGTCAAGTACGCTTCAATGGCGACGTGATGAAGCCGATATTGAGTATTGAAGCTGTCAAAACGATCACTGGCAAAACCGTAGGCGTACGTGTGAAAGGCAGTACAGAGAGTCCAAATATCACTGTTTTCAATAATGCAGGACTGACCCAGCAGCAAGCAATGAACGCTCTGGTAACAGGACGTATTGATAACAAGAGTGCCACTCAAATCAGTGAGCAAGGATTTAAGTCTCAGGTGACCAATAATCTTGCCGCCGCTGGATTGAGCTTTGGCTTGAGTGGGACACGTGGTCTAACCAACCAAATTGGCCAAGCCTTTGGCCTACAGAGTCTAACGGTCGATGCCTCAGGCAGTAGTGAAGATACCAATGTCAACGTCACCGGTTACGTGACCCCTGATCTGTATATCCGCTATGGAGTGGGCGTGTTCAATGCTCAAAACAGTCTGTCGGTTCGTTATCAGTTGACCCGCCGTATTTACGTAGAAGCGAGTTCAGCGGCAGAAAACGCCGTGGATGTCGTCTACAGTTGGCAGTTTTAATAACGTATCTCAAGGACAGATGTTTCACTATTGACGTCAATTGAATCTATTTGAATAATGACTGTCCAAAAAAAACGCCTTGTAATGAAGGCGTTTTTTTATAAGTACAAATAAACGGTACTAAACTATTTGGTTAGGATCAAACGGTTATTACGAGTTAGGCGTAATCGATACTCTTCGCCCTCATGCTCAATACGCACTTCTTTGGTCAAAGCAAATAGATGCTGTGATTGTAGAGTCGGCAGACGATTTTCACGGCAGTTTAAATAACGAGAGATAACCATGCTCATGGTGAATTCCTTTTGATAGTAAGTGGCTTAGTAAATTAGCTATATCGTAACTGACTTTAACGATAATAATTATCATTTAGATTAAAGGAATTTGCAAGCAATTGATAAAATAAAATGCAGTTATTATGTAAACTTATCTAAGCTTGATGTCACAGACTATAGAGTTCGAGAGTTATGTACGCAAATTTGTACGCACAAAAATCTCGTATGCCTGAATCAACTTCATTGATACAGCCGATTCAAACCAAATAATTAAAAATCATCAACAGACATAATCGTAGAGGACAACGCTATGCCAAGTGAATCAAATAGCCCGTCAGCAATAACAAACGTAACTATCGTCAATGTGGCTGTCGCAGTTATCCATTACCAAAACCAATATTTGCTTGGGTTCCGAGATGCAGCACAGCATCAAGGCAATCGCTATGAGTTTGTAGGTGGCAAGATAGAGGCGACTGAATCAGCAGAGCAGGCACTAAAACGAGAAGTAGCTGAAGAGACAGGTATTTTAGTTGATGATAATAGTATCGTTAAGCTTGGGCGTTTGCACCATGATTATGGTGATAAGCAAGTCAGCTTGCAGGTTTATAAGATTGAGCTGACAGCGCAGCAGTACGAGCAGTACAAGAGCCGTGAGTATGGTTTAGAAGGGCAGGCAATAACGTGGGCAGATAAGTCGCGTCTACTGGCAGGTGACTACCCATTGCCTGCTGCCAACAAAACCATTCTAGAATGGTTAAGGCTACCTACACAAATAGTTATCACTTATCCTTTAGCTGATTTTCATCAGCATACTGATCCAAAAACAGCATGGCTACAATATCATCAAGAAAAACTACCACCAAAATCTTGGACATATATTCGCTTGAAGCATTCTGATTCAGAGTCTATAGCCAAGCAGCTAATGGACGCACGTCCAGATCTTCTGGCAATTTTACCGTATAGCAACGATTATCAATACACTGACACTGACACTGACACTGACACTGACACTGACACTGACACTGACATTGAAGTCTCAGTAGAAGCTACTCACAAAAAAACCAACGATTCAATCGTCGCTAGGCACTTAACACATTCAGCATTAATGGAATGGCTTACTAATACTCAAGGCGTTATAGCGTCTGAACCGTTACTGCATGATAACTATTCATTCACTTGCCAGTTACTCGCTGACCACTCACTCAATAATTATCCACTCATTGTCAGTTGCCATGATACTGCCAGTATTGAGGCTGCCAATAGGCTTGCCAGTGCGCGTATCGAGCAGGGCTTACCTCCAGTCATCGGTATGTTCCTATCCCCTGTATTAGCGACCCAAACGCATCCTGATACAGTACCACTTGGTTGGCAGTCATGGTCATCATTGGCACAGTTGGCTGATATGCCTGTTATTGGATTAGGCGGATTGGCGCCTTCGATGATTGAACAAGCATTAGACCATGGCGGTCTCAGTATTGCTGGTATCCGTCAGTTTCATTTGTAAGAAATACAAAAACAAATATAGTTCAGCTATCGATATTGTTTGTATAGACTTTGGCTAGATTATCACATGTGACTATTAAAATAAGTAAATGTAGATGACTGATTTTTAAACTATTTATTCAGTAAGTAACTGTGTGGTTATGATGTATTTATAGCAATGCACAAACACATCGTTATTTACAAACCGTTGCGTTTCCCTACATTGGACTACTGTTTTAATCGCCTGACTGCCTTTAGTATATATTGCATATCTAAAGCACATTTATTTTTCAGTGATGGATTGACTAACGACGACTCTATAATAATTATAATAAATAAGAGCGTTGGTAGTAGTGAAGCTTGAATATGTTCTCGATTTTATAGCCAATATTCATTTAGAAATTATATAAATGGAACTGGATAAATGAAACTAGATAGATGATATACGCAAAGAAATTCAACAGTCACTATTAATATGGTATCCCTATGAAAACCAACAAGTTACCTAAGTCAGAATGGACTGACACACAGGCAGCTGGTTCTCAATCTCAGCAGTCTGTACCGTCTAGCGATTACCGCAGGCACAGTTATGTCACGCAGCAGACCAAAAACGCTAGTAATGATGCTAGCTATAGCCATAAAGAAATAAATAATGAACGTTCAGATAATGAGTACTCAGACTACTTGGCAGAAGATAACGTCTTATCACATAACTATTCTGGATACAAAAGCGCTGACAAAGATTTCAATGATGCAGAAGAGTCAGCCATGAATCGTCAGGTCATAGAACAATTCAATACTGCTAATGGCTACAAACGACCAAAAACACTTAACAAAGATGAGCCATTGATATCAAGGCTTTTGGATGATCAAATGAGCAATTTAAAAGATAACGTCCAACAGGATGCTAACGTATCGTCAGCCGATATCGACTCATCATATAAAGAGATACCGGAGCGCGTATTTATGAATGGACTTATCAAACATACAGGCATTGCGTTAGCGATTATTATACCGTTAGCGGCCTTTTCAGCCTATGCAGCTACACCATCAGTAAATATGGCAACTACTGAAACGTCTAGTAATGCGATGAGCGAAAAAACCACAACTGACATGTTGTCAATCAAGCCAAGTGATATTATTTATAAGTCTACAAATACACCAACCACAGTAGATAATGTAGACCTAAATTCTTACGCAGGGACATGGTATGAAGTTGGTCGTTTACCGATGTATTTTCAGCGTAAGTGCGCAGGTGACGTAACCGCAAATTATGCTCAAAATAACGATGGTTCAGGCATTACAGTCACCAATAAATGTGTGGCTGCAGATGGTTCAGATATCGTTGCAGAAGGCCTAGCAAAGCCAGTAGATGATAGTGGCAGTAAATTAAAAGTGACATTCTTACCTAAGTGGATCAGGTGGATTCCAGTAGGTCGCGCAGATTATTGGGTGCTGGCACGTGATGAAGACTACAAAACGGCTCTCGTGGGCACACCTGACAAAAAATACTTATGGTTATTGGCACGTTCACCAAATATTAGCCAAGAGACCTACGCAAAGTACCGCCAAATTGCGCAGCAGCAAGGTTACGATTTAAAAGAATTTACGCTGACGTCACAAACTGATCAAACCGTGAATCTGGTACCATAAAGCTGAATAAGCCACATATCTTCTTCTGCAGGGATTTAGATGCAAATTTTTGATATATCATCAACGATTCATATTCAATAGCTAGACTAATTCAAGATAAAGCAGCCGTCCGTGCTGCTTTATTTTTATTGCTACACATCAGAACTGGGATGCTAATAGATACTATGTAAACGGTTATCACTGGCAAAATAAGGCGTTTTAGGCTAAAATCTAGGCGATTTGAATACTCTGACGTCAAGAACTGATGTTGATAGTGGTTGATAATCGCATTACAGTCACCACTTAGAGCATATACGACCTATCTCATTTATACTTCTCCATATTTTATTGATCATACATTACTGACCATAAGGATGTTTCTCGTGAGCAACGCTGATACCTTACGCCAATTACATCAAGACCACTTAAAAAGTTACAACAATCAAGAGCAACAAGCCATTGAGCTTATGGGGCTATTGAACAAGCTTTACAATGCGCAAGATGTACAAGTGACTTTGTTTGGTGAAACGCTAGACTCTACCTCAGTCAGCCAGATATTAGCGCTACATCAAAAAGTAGCCCTACGTGACCACGGTGCCAAATCTATCGATATCTCTGATACTTTAGCGATGGTAAAAGTTATCTCAGAAAACACTGATATCCAAGCCACTCGCATCGATGTTGGTCAATTGATTGCTAACGATACTGACTTACAAACTGCTCTACAGTCTATCAATAACGCGGGTGCTTCAAATGGCGCGACAGATGTTGTGCTATACGGTTTTGGTCGTATCGGTCGTATCTTGACTCGTCTGCTATTGTCACAAGCGTCAAGCGCAAAAGGTCTACAACTAAAAGCCATCGTTGTGCGTCCAGCCGCTGCTGGTGACTTGGCTAAGCGTATTTCATTGCTTGAGCGTGACTCAATCCATGGTAGATTCTTAGGCGGCATTAGCATTGATGATGACAACAACGGCATGATCGTGAATGGCCGTTTTGTACAAGTTATCTATGCCAAAGACCCAAGCGAAATCGACTATACCGCTTATGGTATCGATGATGCATTAGTTATCGATAACACAGGTATTTGGAAAGATGAAGCTGGTCTTGGTAAACACTTGCAAGCGACAGGCGTGAAAAAAGTTCTATTAACAGCACCTGCTGGTGGCAATATCAAAAACGTCGTTTATGGCGTGAACAATGATACCGTTGGCGAAGATACTATCGTTAGTGCTGCTAGCTGTACGACCAATGCGATTACACCAACGCTAAACGTGCTAAACGATGAGTACGGTATTGTTAATGGTCACGTAGAGACTATTCACTCATTTACCAACGATCAAAACTTGGTTGATAACTACCATAAAGCAGATCGCCGTGGTCGTAGTGCTGTCATGAATATGGTTATTACCAGCACAGGTGCAGCAAAAGCAGTTGGTAAAGCATTGCCAGAATTGAACGGCAAGCTAACTGGTAACGCGATCCGTGTACCAACGCCAAATGTCAGCTTAGCCATTTTGAACTTGAACTTAAAAAATGCACCAGCAAATGCTGAAGCTTTAAATGAGTTCTTACGTAAAATGGCTAACAGCAGCACGTGGCAGTCGCAAATCGCTTATACAGACTCTACAGAAGCAGTATCGACAGATTTTGTGGGTACAACCCATGTTGGTATTGTTGATGCGCAAGCGACTATCCTAACTGACAACCAAGCTATCGTATATGTTTGGTATGACAATGAAGTAGGTTACAGCACTCAGGTGCTACGTCTGGCGACACAAATGGCCGGAATCAGCTACGCTCAAATTCCAGCATAGTGTACTGAACATCTTAGAGCAATGGCATATTATTAATCATATCGAAGTCGTATTTACTTTAGATCAGCGTTATTTGATAATTATGCGTTCGTAGATACCACTTTGAATAGATTGATATGACTTTAACTGTCATACTTAAACACCCGATAGTCCGATTGATTATCGGGTGTTATTGTCATAATGGGCGTTGAGTAATAGATGCTTGTCTAGTTTTCATTATGACGTAATAGTCTAGCAAAACCCAAAATACAGCCGTTGGTTGTTACCAGTTTATACACTGGATTGTGAATTAAGGAACGTAGAATGCGATTTATTGATGAAGCCGTCGTAACGGTAAAAGCAGGTGACGGTGGTAACGGAATCGCCAGTTTTCGCCGAGAAAAATATGTCCCGCGCGGTGGTCCTGATGGTGGTGATGGTGGCAAGGGTGGAGATGTGTATGTCATTGCAGAAGACAACACCAATACCCTAGTTGACTATCGTTACACACGTCGTCATGACGCCATGAGAGCAGAAAATGGTCATAGTAGAAACTGTTCAGGTAAGGGGTCAGATGATCTTTATTTACCTGTACCAGTTGGCACGACGGTCGTTGATACTGAAACCGATGAAGTATTGGGTGATTTGATTGAAATTGGTCAGACGTTGCTGATTGCCAAAGGTGGTGACGGTGGTCTGGGTAATACGCATTTTAAGAGCTCTACCAACCAAGCGCCGCGTAAAGCCACTTCAGGTTTTGAAGGTGAGCTAAAGGTTCTTAAGTTTGAGCTAAAAGTAGTGGCTGATGTGGGTCTGATTGGTTTGCCTAATGCAGGTAAGTCTACCTTTATCCGTCAGGTTTCTGCTGCCAGACCAAAAGTTGCTGACTATCCTTTTACCACGCTAGTTCCTAACCTCGGTGTGGTTGATATCGGTCGTCATCGTTCGTTTGTGATGGCTGACATTCCTGGTCTAATTGAAGGCGCATCAGAAGGCGCAGGACTTGGCATTCGTTTCTTAAAGCATGTTGCGCGTACCCGTCGTCTATTGCATTTGGTTGATGTAAAGCCAGTCGATGGTAGTGATCCGGTCGAGAATGCCCGCGTTATCTTAAATGAGCTTGAGCGTTTTTCGCCCGAATTGGCTAATCTACCGCAGATTTTGGTATTGAACAAAATTGACCAAGTGGCTGAAGAAGAGCTGAATGAGCTATGTACGCATATCGTAGCAGAACTGGGCTGGACAGGCATTGTATTCCGCACAGCAACCTTAACGGGTGAAGGCGTCGATGCAGTCAAATATCACTTAATGAATGAGATCGAACGTGAGCGTGAGCGCGAGATAGAAGATCCTATCTTTGCTGACGCACAAAAAGAGCGTTTTGAGCGACTAGAAGCAGAAGTACGTCTAAATACTGAAGCACAGCGTGAAGCATACCGTGCAGCCAAAAAAGCGGCACGTGAAGGTTTAGATTTGTCTGATGACGACGATGACGACGATGGTGTTGAAGTAATGTACGTTCCTTAAGCTAGTATGCTTGAGCTGATATACTTGAATGATTAAATTAATCCCTCTAATCAATTTATGTGAGAAAAAGGAGTTTATATGGCAGGTGACATCGCAAATACGACCGAAGAAGCAAGGTTTATTAAACAAGATCGCAACTTTGATATTCAGCGCGTTATTGTCAAGATTGGCTCGTCGTTACTGACTAACAATGGTCGGGGGCTGGATCGTACTGCCATATATGAGTGGGCAAAGCAAATTGCTCGCTTACACAAAAAAGGCGTAGAGGTGTTGCTGGTGTCATCAGGAGCCGTTGCCGAAGGTGTGGTACGTATGGATCTCGAGGAGCGTCCCAAAAAACTGGCCGCACTACAAGCTTGTGCGTCTATCGGTCAGATGGGTTTGATCGAAACGTGGTGGTCAGCTCTGATTCAGCATGGTATTCAAAGCTCGCAGCTTCTATTAACGCACGATGATTTGTCCAATCGTAGCCGTTATCTCAACACCACAAGTGCGCTGACGCAACTATTAGAATGGCGTGTACTGCCCGTTATCAACGAAAATGATACCATCACTATTGATGAAATCAAATTCGGTGATAATGATACGTTGGGTGCCATGGCAGCGGCGATGATCAATGCAGACTTGTACATTATTTTAACGGATCAAGATGGGGTATTTACTGATAACCCACGTGACAACCCCAATGCCAAAATGATCCGTCAAGAGCGTGCGATGGCTGATTATTTATTTGACATAGCAGGTGACGGTGGCAAGCTCGGACGCGGTGGTATGTTGACCAAAATCCGTGCGGGTCGTCTGGCTGCGATGGGCGGTTGCCCAACTGTTATCGTGAGCGGTGCGATTGATGATGTGATCACTCGTGTGGTGTCAGGTGAGGCGGTAGGCACATTGCTGACTACCAATGACGAAGACAAAATCATTGCACGTAAACAGTGGCTTGCAGCTCATTTGCGCATGGCAGGAAGTCTGATGGTTGATGCTGGCGCTGCCAACGCGCTCACTGAACACAATAGAAGTCTATTGCCTGTTGGCGTGGTAGATGTGCGTGGCGACTTCGATGAAGGCGACGTCGTAGAAATCACCCATCAAGATACTGGCGAGCGTATTGCAGTGGGACAGGTGAATTTTTCATCGAATGATGCACGCCGCGTCGCTCGTGAGCGTACTGAACAGTTCGATAAGATCTTTGGCAACAATGAAGAACGCGTGGTTATGGTACATCGTGATAATCTTGCACTCACCGTATAGCGCATAAGTTGTTTAGCTGCCTTTACTTTATCTAGCGTCTCTAAGTTTTAGGTACGCCGGATATTAGGTGCGTTAGATGAATTTATCAACTACAAATAGGTGATAAACTCTGTCTTAATCTCAGTTGATGTAGTTCATACGCTATAACCGTTTATTATTTTATTCAATCTATTTTATCCAATACAGCATCCGTTAACGATTATGGATATTGTGTTACTTTGGAGATTTGTACATGAGTGCTTTAGACAATAGTGACTCGATTCAGCAGCAGTTTGCCCCTTTGAAAAATGACAGACTGCTACGCGCATTGCGCTTTGAACCCATCGATACCACGCCAGTTTGGATGATGCGTCAAGCTGGTCGTTATCTACCAGAGTACAAAGCCACTCGTGCTGAAGCAGGCGACTTTATGAGTCTGTGCAAAGATACAGATCGAGCTACTGAAGTGACGCTCCAGCCATTACGTCGTTTTGATCTAGATGCGGCTATTTTATTTAGTGATATTTTGACCATTCCTGATGCTATGGGATTGGGTCTTTATTTTGAAACGGGTGAAGGTCCTAAGTTCAAACACCCGATTCGTGAACAGGCAGATCTTGATAGATTGCCGGTACTTGAACCTAATGATTCTCTTGACTATGTGATGCGCGCCGTCACAAGTATCCGTAAAGCATTGAATGGTCAAGTACCATTGTTTGGGTTTTCAGGCAGTCCGTGGACGCTAGCTACGTATATGATTGAGGGCGGAAGCTCGAAAGATTACCGTTATACGAAAGGTTTCTTGTACAGTAATCCTGGTTTTTTACATCAATTATTGGATAAGCTTGCGACCTCGGTTATTGATTACCTAGATGCACAAATCGTTGCCGGTGCTCAGATTGTACAAATATTTGACAGTTGGGGCGGCGCACTTGGCCATCGTCAGTTTATTGAGTTTTCGCACGTTTACAACAAACGCATCGTCGCTGAACTGAAGTTGCGTCACCCGCAAGTACCGGTAGTATTGTTCACTAAAGGTGGCGGGTTATGGCTTGATACTCAAGCTGATAGTGAGGCTGATGTGCTAGGTCTAGACTGGACGATGCCACTTGACCGTGCGCGTCAAGTACTAACTGAAAGCCAGCGCCAGTTGACCAAAAAACATAAAAAACTGCAAAGTAGCAAAGCCATTCAAGGTAATTTAGATCCAGCAACACTATATGGATCACCAGCGACTATTCGTGCTGAGGTGAATGCAATGCTTGATCGTGCTTATGCAGATGGCGAAAAGACAGGTTATATAGCAAACTTAGGTCATGGCATCACTCAATGGGTTAACCCCGACAATGCCAAAGTCTTTGTCGATGCAGTACACGACTATAAAATCTAAAATTGGGCTTACTCTTGTATGGCTAGATGAGCCATGTAAGAGCCTATCGGTATTGTCTAGTAATTTTGAATAAAAGAGAGTGTTTTATGATTTCAGCAGCTATTGTCGGTGGTACAGGCTATACAGGTATCGAGCTCATTCGCTTATTGTCTGCTCACCCTGAGGTTTCTATTGATTTGCTTACCTCGCGTAGCGAAGCTGGCACTCGTGCTGATGAAATATTTCCAAGTTTGCGCGGTATCTCTGACATCGTGTTCAGTGATTTAGGTGATAACACGCTGAGTGCACTACAAGAGTGTGATGTTGTGTTTTTTGCAACGCCACATGGTGTAGCGATGAAGCAAGCTGAAGCGCTCACGCAAGCTGGCGTAAAAGTTATTGATTTGGCTGCTGACTTTCGTTTGCAATCATTGACTGAGTTTGAGCACTGGTACAAACAGTCTCACGCCTGTCCTGAGCTGTTGAAGACAGCGGTTTATGGATTGCCTGAAATCAATCGTGATAAGCTTGCCAGTGCATTGTTAGTAGGTAATCCTGGCTGTTATCCAACCACCGCAATCTTGGGACTAAAACCAATCATCGAAGCACAAAATGAACAAACAAAAAGGTTGATTGAGTCTCGTATCGTAATTGATGCCAAATCTGGAGTATCTGGTGCTGGTCGCCAAGCATCGCTTGCACTCAACTATGCTGAGACAACCGATAACTTCAAAGCCTATAGCGTTGAAGGTCATCGCCATTTACCTGAGATAGAGCAGGGTGTTGCACAGTTATTGGGTAGTCAGTTTGACCACCGTATCCGTTTCTTACCGCATCTGGTACCGATGATACGTGGCATGCTCAGTTCGATTCATATGGAATTGACTGATGAGGGCGTGGCTATTGATTGGCAGCAAACGTTTGAAGACAGCTACGCCTTAGAAAGTTTCGTTGATGTCATGCCAAAAGGTATTTATCCAGACACACGCAGTGTGCGTGCTAGTAATCGTTTGCGCATTGCGATACATCAAGACAATGAGCGCGCCGAATTGACGGTTATTGTCGTACAAGATAATTTGGTGAAAGGTGCAGCAGGACAGGCCGTTCAAAATATGAATGTGATGTTTGGATTTGATGAAACAATGGGACTAAATTTTGCGCCTATTGTTCCTTAATGCTGACTTTGTTGCGTTTAAGTCATTCATATTTATGATACTAGGTATTGATTATAAATTCCGCTATAATGACTTGCCCTTACTTTTAAGAGATACCCTCTAGATGCGTACTAAGCTTGAACTACGCTTTTTCTCGAAGTCAGCACGCTTATCGTGTCAAGAACCTGTTCTATCTGATTTGGGATACAAAATGCATTCCAATCAAGATGATAATGGTTTTGAACAGCATGTCGGGAGCAATCAACGCGGCGCATCTACGCTAGTACTGGCATTGTTCGTGGTAGCCGTATTAGTAACAGCTGTGGTTGGATTAGTATTTGGTCATAAGCTTGGCTATCAGCGCGGCTTTCACTCGATGGAAACACAAGCTAAACAAGCAATTATCGATGGTACTGAAGCGACAGCAGCACTTGAGGACTTGCGTCTCAGTAACAAGATAGCGACGAATCAGGCGGCAACTGCCAAGCAAGAATTGGCCATAAGCTTAGCGAACCTCAACGAGCTGCGTGAAAACCAGCAAGCGTTGACAGTAGAAAACAGACAAGTCACACAGCTCAATGAATTATATGCTGATGTCATTAGTGATAAAGGCGGTATGCCACTGCAAGTATTAGGCGCCAAGATTGAGCCACTACCCGAAAATGCTTTTGAGTATGGTTTTGACATCGGGATGCTTAGCAGCGATGGTCAGGCCAAGCGTCTTAGACCAACGTTGACACTGCTCAACAATGATGACCTTGTAGAAGTGCCCCTAGATCCTGCAAGCTATGCTATTGAAGGTATTGTCCGTATACGTGGTCGCTTTGTGATGCCATCAGGTTTCAAGCCTTTACAAGCAAAGCTTAGCTTGCAAGCAGGTGGGCAAGAGGTGGAACAACTGTATGATTGGAGACTCGGCGATAGAGTTGATAACATGTTACCATCACTTTTAGATTTGCCAGAAGTCGATGAAAGCCCCATTTCACAATAGGGACGTGTCCTAATAAACATCTAATAGCGATGATATAGCCAAAAGCAAAGTAGAACGATTATAGTCATAGAAAGTAGAGCGACTATAGTTAGTAATTATATTTTGCATCATGGCTCACCGCCTGCCTTTACAACTTCTTTTATTTTAAACTTACCTTATAATTATACTTTGATTATGATGAAAAAAATGATATCACAAGACATGCCAACAGCTGCTGATTGGCACTTTCCACATATACCTGCGTATCGTGCACAAGATGGCGATACCGATGATGAAACATCACCGCAAGCAGATGTATTGGTCGCAGAACCAGAAGTCGCTAAACCACCAATGTATGCAGTGGTTATGTACAATGACAACTATACGCCAATGGAATTCGTTGTTTATATTTTACAGTCAGAGTTTCGCCATACCATGGATTCTGCGGTTGAGATTATGTTGACGATTCATAACAGTAGCAAAGGCATTGCTGGCATTTACCCCAAAGATATTGCTGAGACCAAAGCCAAAAAAGTAAATAGCTTGGCGCACCGTGAAGGTTATCCGTTACTGACGCAGATTGAACCTCATCAAGGTGAATAAGCGTTTGCGTCTCGTTTTTTCATTAGTATTTGCCTCATCATGCAGGATTTTTTAACATATATAAACGGCTCACTATCACAGTGAGCTTGATCACTTATCTTCTCAACGTCTGCTTTTCTTTCAATACTTATTTTTCTAATCACTTTGTTTCAAATCTTCATTGTATTAACCATATTAGTGAGCAGCCACGTCGCTATGATAGACTTGATTTTTTCATAATATATCCTTATATATTAAAGTGTGTCTATAAATAGCTTTGAATTCGATACTATTATGATAGCTGCACTATGATGATAGCTGCTTTGTTGGCTACAGAGCTATTTAGCATAGTCATTTGGCATAGTACTCAAATAATCCTCTCGATATTAATACCCCTAATAATCTATTCATCTTTTATCTGCTCAAAATTTTGAGTGTCAGTCGTTGCTGTTTAGCCTTTTAACACTTACTTTTTGTATGCTTTGATACACTTTAGTCTGCGTTAATAGATTGACTCCGTCCAAATATCGTGTTGATATAAAGACAAGCGACTATGAATTATCACAATCACTGCTAACTGGTAGATAGGTTAAGCATTCGTAAAACAGTCTTTATCACAAACAATATATTCACGACTTGTGATAATACGAATATCACCCTTGAACAATCGATCTACCGCCCTGATTTACTTACTAACTCATTCATAAAACTATCAATTATAAAGATAGATATAACCGTAGGAAGTTGTTATGTTAAGTCGTCATCTTGAAGTTTCTCTACGTTTAGCAATGACGCTTGCGCGCCAAAAATCGCATGAGTATCTTACTGTTGAACACCTGCTACTAGCGCTACTAGAAAACACCCACGCTGCCAATACGTTGACTGCTTGTAATGCCAATGTGTCGGCGCTACGGTCTGAGCTTGAAGCGTATATTAATAAGCATACGCCAACTATCGATGCAAACACGGAACAATCGCCGCAGCCAACGCAAAGCTTCGATCGTATTTTGCAGCGCGCTATTTTTCACGTGCAATCTATAGGCGGTGGTCGCCTAGTTGAAGGCTCTGATATTTTAGTATCTATGTTCTCAGAGCATGATACTTATGCCGTTTATTTGCTCAAAAAGCAGGGCATTAGTCGCCTTGAACTGACCCAGTATTTGTCACATGGTCAAGACAAAGAAGAGCCGTCTGAACCTCGTGCTTCTATGTCTGGTGAGCGTCGTAGTGCATCTGAAAAAACCAGCAAAGATCCATTGGTTGAGTTTGCGACCAATTTAAATCAACGTGCTGCAGAAGGTAAGACAGATCCTTTAATTGGACGTGCTTCTGAAATTGAGCGTGCGGCTCAAGTCTTATGCCGTCGCCGCAAAAACAACCCATTATTGGTGGGTGAGCCTGGTGTTGGTAAAACGTCTATCGCCGAAGGTTTAGCATGGTTAATCATCAATGACAAAGCGCCGAAACCACTTAATGGTTGCGTGATCTATAGCCTTGATATCGGCTCACTGATCGCGGGCACCAAATATCGCGGTGATTTTGAAAAGCGTATGAAATCATTGCTTGATGCCTTGAAGAAAAAACCAAATGCTATTCTTTTTATTGATGAGATTCATATGATCATTGGCGCAGGGTCGTCGATGAGTAGTAATATGGATGTATCAAACTTAATTAAGCCTGCACTTGCCAACGGTGAGCTGCGCTGTATTGGTTCAACTACCTTTACTGAGTATCGTCAGGTATTTGAAAAAGATCACGCACTATCGCGTCGCTTCCAGAAGATCGACGTAAAAGAGCCTAGCGTCGATGATACTATTGATATTTTACGCGGTCTCAAACCTCGTTACGAAGAGTTCCACAATGTCGAGTATACCGACGAAGCATTAGTCACGGCAGTACAATTATCAGCCAAGCACATTCACGAACGTTTCTTGCCTGACAAAGCTATTGACGTAATCGACGAAGCAGGTGCTTATAAGCGTTTGGGCGTGGTACCTGATGTAGAAGACATCGATGCTGAAGAGAGCTTTATTGCCGATTTAGAGCAAGATTTTGATGCGCAAATCGATGCCGAAGAGGTTGATATCGATGCAGACAATGGCAGTGATAATGAAATGTTAGACGAAGCCGAAGCTGCTAAGGCAGATGACCGCGCTAAGTCTACTGATGGTGTAAAAGTATCAAAAGCAGCGAAACCGCCAATGAAAATCGACGTGGCTGATATCGAAGCTATTATTGCTAAGCTTGCACGTATTCCGCCTAAGTCTGTATCAAGTGATGACAAGAGCATTCTTGAACACTTGGATCGCGACCTCAAGCATCTAGTGTTTGGTCAGGATGAGGCGATTGCAACACTTGCTGATGCCATCAAACTGTCTCGTGCAGGATTAAAAGCACCAGATAAGCCAATCGGCTCGTTTATGTTTGCAGGACCAACAGGCGTGGGTAAAACAGAAGTATCACGTCAGCTTGCTAACTTGTTAGGCGTAGAGCTGGTACGTTTCGATATGTCAGAGTATATGGAGGCCCATACTGCCTCGCGCCTGATTGGTGCGCCTCCAGGCTATGTCGGGTATGATCAAGGTGGTTTGTTGACCGAAAAAATCAACCAACATCCGCATTGTGTATTGCTTCTTGATGAAATTGAAAAAGCACATCCAGATGTGTTCAACTTGTTACTGCAAGTCATGGATCATGGTACCTTGACGGACAATAACGGCCGTGTTGCTATCTTCAAGCAAGTCATTGTTATCATGACAACGAACGTTGGTGCTGATAGTATCAGTCGCTCTTCTATGGGCTTTACTCAGCAAGATCATAGCCGTGATAATACCGAGTCACTCAAGCGCGTCTTTACGCCAGAATTCCGTAACCGTTTAGATGCGATTATTCAGTTCAATCCCCTAGATACTTCAGTTGTCGTATCGGTTGTTGATAAATTCTTGGTTGAGCTGCAAGTACAGCTTGATGATAAGCAAGTCACTTTAGAGATTGATGATGACGTACGGGATTATCTAGCTGACAAAGGTTATGACCGTCTGATGGGTGCGCGTCCGATGCAGCGCCTGATTCAGGATGAAATCAAAAAGCCATTGGCAAGCATGATCTTATTCGGTGAATTGGTGAATGGTGGGGTAGTTCACCTGACTTTGGAACCCAAAGCAGACGACACACAAGATGGCGATACCGTGAAGCTAGATAAGTCTACGGATAAAGGCTCATCTGACAGTCGAATCGTTCTGACAGTCGTTGAAACTCATGAGCCGCGTTCGGATTCTGAGTCAGTAGCCAGCTAAGCAGCTTACTGAGGTACTTACTACTAATTCGTTTAGTTCTAAGGTGCTTAGTTCGAGTGAATGACAAACGGTTACCGTATGAATGCGGTAGCCGTTTTTTTATTGCTATAATTTATCAACAAAGCTCATATGGTTTTTTGTTACCATTAACCTTTAAAATAAACCAATCATTGAGCCCTATCTCATAATAAATATAAAAAGGATATATCATGGAACTGTTTGACGAACAGACAACCAAAACGCCAGAGCAAAAACAAGCTATTCTAAATAATGTCCGCTTGCCAGAAGACTGGAAGACGGCATTAGCAGATGAGTTGACGTCTAACAATATGGACAATTTACGCGCATTTTTGAAAGAAGCTTATCAGTCGAGTGATAGCATCTACCCACCAGCACCACTGATGTTCAATGCGCTGAACCTTACTCCTTTATCACAGGTTAAGGTCGTAATTTTAGGTCAAGATCCTTATCATCGTCCAGGACAGGCAATGGGGTTGTCATTTTCTGTCCCTAAAGCCATTCCAAAGCCGCCATCACTCAATAATCTACTAAAAGAGATGGCAGATGATATCGGTATCCGTCCATCAGCGCATGGTGATCTGACCTATTGGGCGGAGCAAGGTGTTTTACTGTTAAATAGTTCACTGACTGTACGAGAAGGCGAGCCGAATAGTCATCAAAATAAAGGCTGGGAGCAGTTCACTGATGCAGTCATTGATGCGGTGAACGAACAGACAGAGCATACTGTGTTTATACTATGGGGTAGTAAAGCACAGAAGAAGGGAAAATATATTGATACCGATAAGCATTTGATTCTGACTGCAGTACATCCTTCACCCTTGGCTGCCAACCGTGGTGGGTTCTTTGGTACCAAACCTTTTTCCAAAACCAATGATTATTTGGTGCAATACGGTCAGACACCGATTGATTGGCAACTGCCACAATAGATGATGACCATGTCGAGTACAAGTTTGAAACCTTATCAATCGTTGAGTCATCAGCCAGATATCAAAGGTGTGCATACCAGTACATTTTGGTTAGCTGAAGATGCCAAATGGATGCAAAAAGCGCTGAAACTCGCTGAACAGGGAGCTGAGTGTGGGGAAGTACCAGTCGGGGCAGTGTTAGTTCATGAGCGGCAGATAATCGGTCAAGGGTTTAATCAACCAATTGGCGGTCACGATGCGACAGCTCATGCTGAGATAGTCGCGTTGAGAGATGCGTGTCAACGCTTAGAAAACTATCGATTGCCACTACACACAACTCTATATGTGACTTTGGAGCCGTGTACTATGTGTATTGGTGCCTTGATTCACGCTCGTGTAGATAGGCTAATATATGCAGCGAATGAACCACGTGCTGGTATGGTAGGTAGTCAGCTTGATTTATCAATTCAGCCTTTTTACAACCACAATATCCAAGTTCATAGAGGGTTGTGCAGTGAGCATAGTAGTCAGATGCTAAAGACGTTTTTTCGTGAGCGTAGGCGAGCAGCAAAAAAGAATAAAAGTAAGGCTTTGATTGAAAATAACTAATAAACAAGATATCAGTCTTGGTGCTAGTGATAGCGTCTATTTTTTGCTATAATATCGCCCTATTTGGTAGCGAACCTTTTGTTCTGCTACCAAACGTATGATATATCAGTAAATATTACTTTATTGAGATTATGTGATAGATCCCATAAGTAGCAATTATTATTGTTGAGTAAGCACTATGACCGTCTCCACATCTGACAACGATTTGCTCAACAAAAGTGATAGCAAAGGTCATCCAACGCGCTATCCTGTGATCTGTATTGATGGCCCTAGCGGTGCAGGAAAAGGTACGGTCACTTGGCGTTTGGCACAAGTACTGGGTTATCAATTGTTGGATTCCGGGGCGTTATATAGAATCGTAGGACTCAAGGCATTTGAAGCTGGATTAATAACCGCAGATGCTAGCCAACCAATTGACGAAGATGCTGTATTGGCACTTACAAAAAGCTTAGATATAGCGTTTGTACCGAACAATGACTCAGGACGTGTAGACATCATCGTGAATGGGCAAGCAGTTGGTGACCAAGTACGCAATGAGACAGTCGGTGGATATGCGTCGCAAATTGCAGTGTTTCCACAAGTTCGTGAGGCCTTACTCACATTACAACAAGACATGGCCACACGTTCAGGGCTTGTCGCTGATGGTCGCGATATGGGAACGGTTGTATTCCCAGATGCGGATGTCAAAGTGTATTTGACTGCCAGTGCTGAAGCGCGTGCTCAGCGCCGTGTTACCCAGCTAATTGATGCGGGTCAAACGGCAGATTTTGAGGCGATTTTATCAACGATCAAAGCACGTGATGACCGTGATGAAAATCGTAGTACAGCGCCATCAAAACCTGCGACAGATGCTCTATTACTTGATAGCTCTACTCTCAATGCCGATGCTGTTTATGAGCAAGTAAAGAAGCACTGCCAAGATCAAGGCGTTTTTTTTAGTAGTTAATAAAAGAGTAATAGCTAATAAAAACAACATATTAAGTACCAAAAAGTTCAACACAAGCTTTGTTTTTGATGTAGAATTATACAGTTAGGATTCAGTATTTTAACCAGACTATGATAGTCAGCTGAAAAATTCAGAAAAAGACAGTTGTTGTTAGTAATTTCGATAATATGCTTACTAACAACAAACGTTTTTTTATATGATTGTATGAGATATAAAACCAGTATCCTCGTTTTATGCAATCATAAATTTGATCCGTACTGTGCTGGACAGGATACGGCTATACAAAGGTAGACATAATGGAATCATTTGCTGAACTATTTGAAGCGAGCATCGAAGAAACAGGCCTAGATATCGAGCGTGGCTCGGTTATCAACGGTACTGTTGTGGCCATCGATAGCGATTGGATCACAGTAGATACTGGTCTGAAATCTGAAGGTATCGTCGCTCGTGAAGAGTTTTTAAGCGAAGAAGGCGAACTTGAAGTTGAAGTTGGCGATAGCGTTGATGTCGTAGTTGAAGCGGTTGATAACGGCATGGGTCAAACCTTGCTGTCACGTGAGAAAGCTAAGCGTGTTGAAACTTGGAACTTCCTTGAAAAAATCGCTGATAACGATGAAATCGTTAAAGGTATTATTTCAAGCAAAGTTAAAGGCGGTTTCACCGTAGATATCGGTTCAGTACGCGCGTTCCTACCAGGTTCATTGGTAGATGTACGTCCTATCCGTGATACAACGCATCTTGAAGGCAAAGAGCTAGAATTCAAAGTCATCAAACTTGACCAAAAACGCAACAACGTTGTTGTTAGCCGCCGTGCAGTTATGGAAGCTGAAAACTCAGCTGAGCGCGAAGAGCTATTGAACAAGCTTGAAGAAGGCATCGAGATCGAAGGTATCGTTAAGAACCTTACTGATTACGGCGCGTTCGTTGATCTAGGTGGTATCGATGGTCTATTGCACATCACTGACATGGCATGGCGCCGTATCAAGCATCCATCTGAAGTTGTTGAAGTTGGCCAAGACCTAAAAGTTAAAGTATTGAAGTTTGACCGTGAGCGCAACCGCGTAAGCCTAGGTCTAAAACAACTTGGTACTGATCCTTGGGATAACGTTGGCGGTACTTATCCAGTAGGTAGTGTTGTTAAAGCACGCGTAACCAACCTAACTGATTATGGTTGTTTTGCTGAGATTTCTGAAGGTATTGAAGGTCTAGTACACGTATCAGAAATGGATCATACCAACAAAAACATCCACCCATCTAAAGTTGTTCAAGTGGGCGATGAAGTTGAAGTAATGATTCTTGATATCGACGAAGAACGTCGCCGTATCAGCCTTGGTATCAAGCAGACTCTAGCTAACCCATGGGATGAGTTTGATAAGAAACATGAGCGCGGTGATAAAATCACTGGTACGATCAAATCAATCACTGACTTCGGTATCTTTATCGGTCTAGACGGTGGTATTGATGGTCTTGTTCATCTATCTGATATCTCTTGGAACGAGACTGGCGAAGATGCTATCCGTAACTACAATAAAGGCGATACTGTAGAAGCTATGGTATTGTCTGTAGATGCAGAAGCTAACCGTATCAGCCTAGGCGTGAAACAGTTGAGCTCTGATCCATTTAACGAATACCTAGTTGGTAACGACCGCGGTGCTATCGTTAATGGTAAAGTAAAAGAAGTAGACGCTAAAGGCGCTACTATCGAGCTTGCTGACGAAGTTGAAGCCTACCTACGTGCTTCTGAGATCCAACGTGACCGCGTTGAAGATGCAACTAAGCATCTGAGCGTTGGTGATGACGTTGAAGCGAAAATCATCAGTGTTGATCGTAAAACACGCAACATCAACTTGTCTATCAAAGCGAAAGACGAAGCTGAAGAGCGTCAAGCGATTAAAGATCTTGGTAGCACCAATACTGCTGCTGCTCCAGGTTCTGATGCACAGCCAAAAACTATTGGTGACTTGATCAAAGAACAAATGCAGTAAGCTGTAAGTTATTGATATAGTAGTAATATAAAAAAGCGACTTCGGTCGCTTTTTTTTTGATTAAATTTTGATAGGGATAATTAATAACGAAGGTTTTTGGCTAAATGGACAAACTCTTATTCCTATTTACCGCAATATCCGCTATCATTTGCAACATTGAGTAACGAGATGTGAGCATCAGTGTATGCAGAGCTATAACCTAACTTTAGCCATGAATGTATTTTTTAATGAATAGCTAATCATTAGCTATTAAATTACTTACTAAGCACACGATACTGTTTCATCATCAGTTTATCCATTAATCAACAAGGCAAGTGTAATAATGCAGCAAGCGATCAACAAATCTGAATTTATTAGTAACTTGAGTGCGAATTGTGACAACATGGCAGATACTACTGTCGATGATGCCGTTCGTGAAATATTAAATTTAATGACTCATACTTTGGCTAGTGATGGTCGAGTCGAGGTTCGCGGGTTTGGTAGTTTTTGTCTACATCATCGCCGTGCTCGTGTGGGACGCAACCCTAAGACGGGTGAAAGTGTACCAGTCCCAGCCAAAGCCATTCCACACTTTAAACCAGGTAAGGCTCTGCGTGAAGCAGTCAACGATAAAGTAGCCCATAGCTAATATTTATCTATTATTGACCAAGCACACCTTATCATTCCAAACAGGGGTAACTGTCTCATGCGCTTTTTACTATTTGTATTGCTGTTCTTGAGCTTTGCTTATTCGCTTGGTTTGGTGTTAGCAAATAATACCGAGGTCGGAGTCAATTTACTGTTTTCGCAAGCGCCTACGATGAACTTGGGGTTACTACTCATCCTGTGCTTGATGCTTGGCATTGTCATTGGTATCTTGCTGTCATTGCTCATATTCCGTGTCTTACAGAATAGATGGGAAATATCACGTCTAAATAAGGCGAACACACATTTAGAAGAGCAGCTGACGCAAGCCAATGCGGTTATTGACCGTCAAGCAAGTGCGCCAACGGTGGATGAAGCCGTTTATAGTGCAAGGACTACGAATGTCCAGGGCAGCGCGGAAACTGACTTGAATGCTGGTGGTACGCTGTCCAAGCGTAAACGTGATTAGCTTACTGAGCGATAGCAGTACTGCTGACCTCAAAAATATAATGCTTTGATAATTCTGACATATGGCAAAACCATGAATAACACGATTAATTCTCCAGTGATTGTTGCCCTAGATAACATGACTCTGCAAGCCTCTTTAGCGTTAGCTGATAAGCTAGATCCAACGTTATGCCGATTGAAAGTAGGCAAAGAGTTGTTTACTCGCTGTGGCCCTGAGGTCATTAAAGCGCTACACCAGCGTAATTTTGAAGTATTCTTAGACTTAAAATTTCACGATATCCCTAATACGACTGCTCAAGCAGTAGTGACTGCAGCCGAACTTGGTGTGTGGATGGTGAACGTCCATGCAAGTGCGGGTCTAGAAGCTATGTCTTTGGCAAAACAACGTTTGCTAGATAAGGATCTTGATACATTGCTTATTGCCGTTACTGTATTGACCTCGATGGACAATGAAGCGCTGATGCAAACAGGTATTACTGATGGCTTAGATGCGCAAGTGAGCCGTTTAGCACAATTGACTAAGCAAGCTGGTTTGGATGGTGTGGTTTGCTCTGCACAGGAAGCAAAGGCACTCAAGCAGCTCTGTGGTCCAGACTTTAAGTTGGTCACACCTGGCATTCGATTAGCGGAAGACAGTGCTGATGATCAAAAGCGCATCTGTACGCCGAGTCAAGCATTGGTAGACGGTTCTGATTATCTGGTTATTGGGCGCTCGATCACTCAAGCGACAGATCCTGCGGCTAAGCTGAACAAAATACTTCAGAGTATTTGATATATAGGGTTTGTAGTAGTTAACAGTAAAAAGGCAGCCGTTCAGGCTGCCTTTTTACTGTTCGATGACGGACAGAAAGCTGCTACACTGTTTAGTCTTATGCTCCATAGCATTTTTCAAGTATTGTCGACCATAGTAAATATTTGGCTTGCTAAGCGCTGGCTTAAAGAGTGAGGCTGCACTTGATGTACGTTTGTATGCTGGTGAGATGATCGATAATGACATTACTGGATGATATTGAATAATATGAAATTACAGATATTGAGTGACTTACATATTGATAGTTATGTGCGCCAGTCGCAGCCTATCGGGCATATTCCTAAGACTGATGCAGATATCGTATTGGTAGCAGGAGATACCGCCAATAGTGATAAGGGTATGCCATGGCTACAAGAGCAAGCATCACGCTTACAAGTGCCTTTGATTACTATCGCAGGCAATCATGAGTACTTTGATGAAGATGTACTGAGTTTTGACCAAAACCTTGCGACTTGGGATAACTACAACACAGCGTCTGGTGAGGGTGTCCGTGTCTTGCAATGTCAGCACATTGATATTGGGGACGTACGGATCTTGGGCTGTACGTTATGGACTGATTACCAGTATCATGCTAATGAAGACACCATGGCTGCTGCTAGGCATTTTATGCGTGATTATAAGCAAATCTATGCTGGTAAAGAGATGTTCTCGCCTGAAATCTCAATGCAAATTCATGCAAAACACCGTCAGTGGTTGCAACAAGCATTGATCACTGCCAAAGCGCTGGGTAAAAAGACAATAGTAATGAGCCATCATAGCGTTAGCGCATTGTCCGTGTCCAAAAAATACGCCAACTTACCGAGTAATGCGGCCTTCGTTAGTGATCTATCTGGATGGATGGATGAGGACTGGGCACCAATGCTATGGGTACATGGACATACTCATGAAGCCTTTGATTATCAAATAGGCAATACGCGGGTAGTCGTCAATCCAAGAGCCTATCCCAATGAAGTTAGTAGTACGGCATTAGCGTTTGCATGGGATAGAGTCATCGATATTGGTTAAATTAGCTTTGATATAACATTAAAATACTACCAAATATTTACAAGATATATTGCAACTGAATTTGTATGTTGTTCATTCCTGACAAAAAATCTGCTACGCTTGCTACCATGAGTAAATATCTGAATAATACCCCATCAAAAATATCCGCTGACAAGCTTGCGAGTCACACACCAAGTGCGCCCGCACCGTCACATCTACCAGATAGTATGATTCCATCGGTTAGTTTATTGCCTGAAGACAAACGTCTGATTTTATTTACTAGGCATTCTTTGCGTGAGCGCTCTGATGGCAATGGGTTTGCCAGTTATCAGCTACCTCTGACGCCCAAAGGCCGCGTATTGGCTAAATCTTGGGGGCGTTGGCTTGCAGGTCACCTCCCATACTCACTCGATGTCGATAGTATCTCAAGTCCGATTGGACGCTGTATTGATACCGCGCAGTTGATGCAAGAAGGGGCTGGTCTTAAACGTGATATTGCACGTCAATCACTATTAGTTGAGCCTGGTAGCCTCGTCACTGAGCCTGAAATAGCAAATCCAGTATTCAAAGAGATTGGGGTGCTAAATTTTATCAATCGCTTTTTGCAAGGCAATCTTGAGGGTACCAAAAATGCTTATCAAGGTGGTCTTGATATTTTATCGCTTTTTTATCAAAACCAACCACAGCACGGTCATCTAATGCTTGCTGTGAGTCACGATACATTGTTGTCTGCATTTTTAGCAGTGATGTTTGATGTGGTTGAGATTGATTGGAATGACTGGCCAAAGATGATGGAAGGCGTGTTTTTATGGTTTGATGACAAACCTTTCGATCAGGCAAATGCGCATTTTATTTGGCGAGGGCAAGTATATACCAGGCCGGTCAGCTCTTTACTAGAGGGCTACCGTGCAGCAGGCTTTCATCCAAGTAAGTTGCTGTTACCGCCAACATTGAATTGGAACTGATTGCTAAAGGTGTTTCATGCTTAGTAGGCATGCACTTGACCCGAGCATCAGTATTACCTAAGTATCAATGTGACCTAGGTATCTTAAAAGCGAAAAATCATCCTAATTTTGCGTTCTATCCTGCTATTCGATTTTTACCATAGGAGAACTGAGAACGATCACCTACGCTACGACCATGATTCCATAGCTTCATGCCATACGATAGCTGATTGCTCTCCCACGCCTGTAAAGCGTTAGTAACGTCATGATTATGATGGACCAGTGCCTGCACCAGTGAAATCGCATTTGCCGCAGCTTTTGAGGTACCAGCTGCTGTATGAGGGCGAGGAATAAAAGCAGCGTCGCCTATCAGAGCAACGTTATCGAAAGCCATTTGCGGCACTGTCAAATCCAAAATAGACTGTACAAAAGGCGCTTTAGTTGCGGCTATTAACTTTTTAAAAGGAACAGCAAGTACACCATCTGCGTAGTGTCGCATTGCTTCCTCAACCGTAGGTGACATCATTTCTGGTGGAACAGAGTACTTTCGCGGCTTACCGTTCTTGTCAGTAAGTATGTGAGCGAGCTCTGTCTTCTCGTCGTAGTTGACGTACCATACCCAATTGAATCGACGTTTTCCTGGAACCAGTGATTCGTTTTCGCCAGGAATGACGTAGGCCAAAATATGGGAGTTTGGGAAATCATAAAATACGAAGCGTTCCGTAAATATCTTGGCAGCTTCTGGCTCTAAGTCAGCCTCATCGACTAAGCCTCTATAAGCTACGTAACCTGCATATTGAGGCTCGTAAGTAGGCAAAAGCTGCTGACGCACTGTTGAAGTTGGGCCGTCAGCACCAATTAATAAGTCTGCAGTCTCACAAGAGCCATCAACGAAAGTAGCGGTTACCTTAGTGCCTTTCGATTGTACCTGCGCTAATACTTTGCCTTGATGATAATGCGCATCTGAAAAGTGCCTTCGCATCGAGCGATACAGAATATTCCAAGAGGTAAGTGTCTGACGCATGGCCATTTTTTCAATTTGGCCATTTTTTTGTAGGTAATAACGCTCAAGGGCATCGACACCTAAATTTTCTGTCGCAATTCCTGCTTTTTTGAGGGCAGTGACGACATCGGCCTGCAATACAATACCGCCGCCTCTACTGTCCAAATCATGAGTCGAGCGCTCATAAATATCTACTTGCCAGCCAATAGAGCGTAATAGTGTCCCTGAAAACAGCCCAGCTAATGAACCACCAATCACGATTGCCCGCTTATTTATTGATTCCACTAAGCCTCTCCTAGATATTTATATGTACATGAGAGTAGCATAAAAAAACCTTGCCCCGGTATGAGAACCAGTGGCAAGGTTTTAGTCATTACGCTATAAAAGCGTGATGCGGTCTAAACAATACAAATCTTAAGCTTGTAGGCCTTTGATTGTTTTGTTTAGGCGGCTCTTACGACGAGCAGCTTTATTCTTATGAATAATACCTTTGTCAGCCATACGATCAATAACTGGTACCGCTTTTTTGTAAGCTTCGGTAGCCGCGTCATAATCTTTAGCTTCGATAGCCGCATCAACACGTTTTAAGTAAGTACGAACCATAGAGCGTTGTGACGCAGAGTTCTGACGACGTTTGGTGTTTTGACGGGCGCGTTTACGAGCTTGTGCAGTATTAGCCACGCGTATCTCCTTGATAAAGACAGATAAAAATATGAATGTTGATTGCAATAATGGGTTTAACAATCATCGGTGACGAGCAGCCGTCTCGTCAAACATGATGTCGATGTCTGATATTAAAGTATCTAATATGAATAGATCATCGCAAGCGCCAGAACTGTTTGGAATAATTAAACAGCGTTGACGTGTAAAGCCGGTTATCTTAGCAAATTATTGAGCATAGGACAATATATTTGATGATTAATGCTCAAAGAAGTGGTGTAATTTTATAAATTTGGCGTATTTAGATAACGAAACCAATCATAGACACTAGAAGATATAAGTAGCTGATAAAATCTTTTACAATATATTGTGCATAATGGCGTCAGCTGGCTATGAATTTAGGTATGATATCCTAACGATAGACCTTAGCATGGGTCATTCTTCATCAATATAGAATTTTTAATGTCATATAAGTGGATAGAGTATGCAGCGAAAAGCAATTGTGATTGGCGCAACGGGATTGGTAGGGCAGCATTTGGCAAAACAGCTGAGTGAGCTTTATGACACACTGATTGTGATCGCTCGGCGCCCGCCACGCTACATTAATGCCAGCATGCGATTTTATCAGGTTAATGATTTTGAAAACCTCTCTGAGGTGTTCGCAAGCGTCGGTGCTGACCGAACGACAGATGCCTTTAGCTGTCTGGGTACGACCAAAAAACAAGCGGGTAGCGATGAGGCTTTTCGAAAGATAGATCACGATTACAATGTCAACTTTGCCAAACTATGCCGTGATAAAGGTGTGGAAAACTTCTTTCTACTGTCGTCGATGAATGCTGATATCGACAGTCGGTTTTTGTACAATCGTGTTAAGGGCGAGACTGAGCAGTCTATTATGACATTGGGCTTTACACAATTGGTGATCTTACGACCTTCGTTATTGCTAGGTAAACACCAAGGACGTCCGCTTGAGAGTATTGGTCAAAAAGCGTTTAAGCTAATCTCGCCTTTGGTTTCAGAGTCGCTTTCACTACATCCGATCTCTGCCAAACGTGTTGCTAGTGCTATGGCGATGAGTGCGCATGACATCTATCATCGTAGTAAATACCGCTCCGAACCTCAGACTCATCAGACAGACATTATCGAAAATAAAAAAATGCTGTCAATGACTCGCGTCAAGAAATAACGGTATGGTGTCTTTTAAGTGCAGAGTACGTCCCAAAGTTGCCATACGAGAGTGCTCATCTGGAGTGACCATCTACCAATGACACAAGCCTAAAATTACAGCACCGATAGATTACAGCACCGATAGAGAGTACAGTATCTTCAGTTAGCATAAGCATGTCCATGAGCAAACTCACTAATGATAAGGAGTAGAAGAAATGTCAGAATCAATGGAAATGAATAGAGAGAATTTTGTGACTTGTGATTTATTGGATGATAATCCTGATTTGCAGGTATGCTTACCTAATATAGAAGGTAAGTCGTTTCATAGCTTTGGCGCAAAAGATAAGTTCTGCGGTGAAATCGTGACTGTCAAATGTTTTGAAGACAATAGCCGTGTCAAATCGTTATTGAATAGTGATGGCAAAGATGAAGCGGGCAACGGTAAAGTGCTAGTCGTCGACGGCGGCGGGTCTATGCGCTGTGCACTACTGGGCGATATGATTGCGCAATCAGCCATCGACAATGGCTGGGCTGGAGTGATCGTATATGGGTGTGTACGTGATGTTGATGACATAGCAGCGATGAATATTGGTGTCATGGCACTTGGTTGTATCCCGCGCAAGTCGACCCGACGTGATGAAGGACAGACAGATATCGAAATCAGCTTTGGTGATTTAACGCTCAACTCAGGCATGTTTGTTTATGCAGATAACAATGGCATTATTGCAAGTTATGAGCCTTTGATAGCGTAAATTATTATTAGTCTAAACCTCATACAGTTACGAACAAGTATATATCCCAAATGACTATAAAGAAAAAACCCAGTTCAATGACAGAACTGGGTTTTTTGGTTGAAAATAATCAAACCGTTAATATTTTTCAAGCTCCGAGAGCATCTGCTCACGTGCTTTATAGATCCTGCGTAAGCCAAGCCACAAGCTAATACACATCACGATCAATACCGAAGTAAAAGGCAAGCCGGTGCTTACCGAGCCTGCTTGGATGGTTTTTAGAGCTTGTGCGCCGCCGCCATAAAGCAGCGCAATAGCAATAAGACCCTGAGCAACTGCCCAAAATATACGCTGATATATTGACGCTTCAAGTTTACCACCCGCTGTAATCGTGTCGACAACCAAAGATCCTGAGTCTGATGAGGTCACAAAAAACACCATTACTAGAATGATAGCAATTAAAGAGGTAATGGTCCCTAAAGGAAGATTTGCCAGCATCTGAAACAAGGTTAAGGATGCATCACTAACCCCACCTGCCAGCTCACCGACTTTATTGTCATATTGACTCAATCCTGACTGTCCAAAGACCGTCATCCAGATGATGGTTACCAGGGTAGGGGCTAACATCACTGAAGTAATAAACTCACGTACGGTACGGCCCTTTGAGATACGAGCAATAAACATACCTACAAATGGTGACCAGCTGATCCACCACGCCCAATAAAACACGGTCCAGCCGTGAAAGAACTCACCATCACTGCGGCCTATAGGATTAGATAACGGGATGATATAAGTTGCATAATCAATAGTGGTGGCGCCGATTTTGCTTAGAAGCCCGAGTGAGTCTCCGACGAAGAATACGAACAATAGTAACGCCAAAGCGACTAGCATATTAACGTTGCTCAACAGCTTGACCCCGCCATCGAGACCACGTGCCACTGATATTGTGGCAAGCGCAGTGACGACCACTATGATGGCAATCTCAAGTGAATTGCCTGCAAAATCCCAACCAAACAAATAATTGAGTCCGCTGGCTGCTTGTTGAGCACCCAAACCTAGTGAAGTCGCTAAACCAAATATCGTCGCTAGTACGGCCAATATATCAATAATATGGCCAGGTAACCCCCACGTTTTTTCTTTAAAAATAGGATAAAACACGGAGCGCATGGTCAATGGAAAGCGGAAATTATAAGCAAATAGGGCCAATGACAAACCAACGACGGCATAGATACCCCAAGGGTGCAAACCCCAATGATACATCGTTGCACCCATAGCAGCACGATACGCTTCAGGACTGCCTGCGGTTACGCCAAGTGGTGTACCTGCCCAGCCGCTTGCATAAGCCAATGGTTCAGCCACACTCCAAAACATAAGACCGATGCCCATACCAGCTGCGAACAGCATTGAGAGCCATGAGCCCCGGTTGAAATCAGGTTTGGCATTGATACCGCCAATTCGGATACTGCCATAGGGCGATACAATTAATATCAGACTAAATATCACCATGATATTGGCGGTACTGATAAATAGCCAATCGAAACTATTGACCACCCAATCCTGAGTACCATTGAGCCAAGCGTTAGCTATATTAGGTAGTAATAATGCAAATAAAACAAAGCCAATAACGGCAAACGCGGTAAAGAAGAATACAGGTCTGTGTAAATCTAACCCTAATATCTCAGTGTTATTTTCACCAGTAGTATGCTCAGTGGTATAGAGTCTGCGACGGAACTTGTCGAGAAGATGCTTTGGAATCTGTTTTTGCTCGTTCATAGGTGACGAATCTCCTGATGAGTTAGCTGAGCTGGACACCGTCAAAGTATCGACTACTCATTAATAGTAAATAGTTTTTGGCAGCTACAAGCTTTAAATTTTAGGTGATATAAAAGGGCTTCTAAGGATCTATAAATCGTAAAAGCTACTGAGTAGTTGACACTCAGTCAGAAGCCTTTATAGGAGAGAGTTGTTTAAGCTAATATGCGAAAACGTATATAAAAACAATAAAATGCTAATAATAGAAAGAGAGCTCAAAACAATAAACGTTAAGATCGATAATTATAAAAAGCGTGCCATACTAACAAACTGTTTGGTTTTGTCAAATCGTATTGGTAATTGCTCAAATATTCGTATAATAGCTTTCTAATTCCTTAACTTTGATCCTATCTTTTATGCCTATTACTGCTTTGACTGATGCGTTCGACCCTATTAACCAGCAGTTGTTTCCTATCCAAAATGCCGAGCGGCGTTGGCTAGCGCCTGTCCATGGTGCGGTCAGTAGCTTGTGGTTGGCAAGTTTGGTTCAGACGCCACTATGGAATGTTGCCGAGCGATTAAAGGTCGTGGTGGCACGCGACCAAAACCAACTCAATCAGATAGAAACCGAGCTGGCATTTTGCGGGGTCGATGCCTATGTGTTCCCCGACTGGGAAACACTGACATATGATGAGCTGTCACCGCATCAAGATATCGTCAGCGAACGTATTAACTTGTTGACAGACATGCCAAGCTCAGGCGTGCTACTTATCTCAGTACAGGCGCTAATGCATCGTGTGGCGCCGCCGAGTTGGTTAATCGGTCAGCATTTTGATTTGAGTGTTGGCGATCGGTTCGATATCAGCACTCAACGCGGGCTATTGGCAAAAGCGGGCTACCGTGCTGTTGACAATGTCTTTGAGCCTGGTGAGTTTGCTGTACGTGGCAGCATTATTGATATTTTTGCTATGGGTCAGCCTTTCCCACTACGTTTAGATTTATTTGATGACGAAATCGAAACCATTCGCTTTTTTCATCCGCAAACGCAGCGCACTTTGACCGCTGACGATCTCAAGGCAATGCTGACGGGTAATGATACCAGTATGGGCAAAGAGTCGCTGTCGCTACTACATAAGATGCCGGATATTTCTAAGCCTATCGAGCAGTTTCAAATACTTCCCGCAAAAGAGTTCCCACTGGATGAGGGTCGCGAGACCTTCCGCATGAATTTTGCGGCCATGTTCCCTAATGCCAGTAGCCGCAAGTCTGAGCTGCATAAAGATGTGATGGCAGGTATTGCGAGTAGCGGACTGGAATATTATCAGCCGCTATTTTTTGATTTAAAAGACTGGCAAGAAGAGAGTAGTTTATTCTCTTACCTACCCAATGACGCGTTGTTTATCACAGATGAGCTGATCAACGAAAAGCAGGCAGATTATTGGTCACAGATCCAGCGCCGTTATGAGGAGCGTCGGCACGATATTGATAAGCCTATCGTAGACCCTGCGCTGTTATATCTATTATCTAACGCGCTCAATGAGCAGTTAAACCAGTACCCGCGAGTGATACTAAGCGCACGCGATGAGCTAGCGACACAGGATATTGAAAGTAAACTCCCATCTGAGAGACAGCTGCCGCTCGATATCATTGATGATAATGAGACTAAACAGCAAGGCCTAGTCACATTAAGTGCGCAAAAACCGCCAGAGCTGGCAGTTAACCATCAAAAATCTGAACCATTGGCTGAGCTACTAGCATTCTTAACCACACAACAAGAAACCGCAACGCCAGTACTAATCGTCGCAGAAACCGCTGGCCGTCGTGAGATTCTCATTGAGCTGTTTAAAGGTAAGATTGATATCAAGGCATATGATAGCTTTGAAGCATTCTTAGCAGCAGATAAAACGAGTGCTATGAATAATGCTCGTCTACCGCATGTCGGTTTGACTGTGGCACCGATTGAGCGTGGTGTCTATGTGCCTGAACGCTTAGTATTGATTAGTGAGACGCAGCTGTTTGGTCGTCAAGTCTTACAAACGCGTCGCCGTCGTCAAAGCGGTGTATCAGAAGAGTTCTTAGTCAAAAGCGTCACTGAGATAACAGACGGTAGCCCAGTGGTACATATTGAGCATGGTATCGGTCGCTATAACGGTTTGATTACGCTAGATGTGGGCGATGGTGAGCAAGAATTTATTCATTTAAAATATGATGATGATGCCAGTATCTATGTACCGGTCGCTAATCTGCAAATGATCAGTCGTTATAGTGGCGGTGATCCAGCGTTAGCACCGCTCCATAAGATTGGTAGTGGTAAGTGGGATAGGGCGAAGCAAAAGGCGTTAGAACAGATTCATGATGTTGCCGCAGAGCTGCTCAACATGCAAGCGAGGCGTGAGGCTAAAGTTGGCATCCACTTTAAAATAGACCCGTCGCAATATGAGCTATTTGCCAGTCAGTTTGCGTTTGAAGAGACTGCTGACCAAGCCAATGCCATCCATGCCGTTATGGAAGACATGAGACAAAACCAGCCAATGGATCGTCTCATTTGCGGCGATGTTGGCTTTGGCAAAACAGAAGTGGCGATGCGCGCCGCTTTCATTGCCGTCAGTGCAGGCTATCAAGTGGCGGTATTGGTACCTACCACACTGCTCGCAGGACAGCACGAAGACAACTTCCGTGATCGTTTTGCTGATTGGCCAGTGCGTATTGAGAGCTTGTCACGTTTCGGTGGTAAAAAACATCAAGACATGGTGCTGGCGGATTTGGCTGATGGTAAAGTCGATATCGTGATTGGTACTCATAAACTATTACAGCCCGATGTGAAGTTTGCCAACCTTGGGCTGATGATCGTTGATGAAGAGCACCGATTTGGCGTGCGCCACAAAGAGCGTATTAAGGCTATTCAGACAGATGTAGACAGTATGTCTATGACAGCGACGCCTATTCCTAGAACGCTTAATATGGCGCTCTCAGGCATGCGTGATATGTCTATTATCGCAACCCCACCTGCACGCCGACTTGCCATCAAAACTTTTGTCATGCAAAAGACAGAAGCGTTGATGAAAGAGGCTATCCTACGTGAGCTGCTACGCGGCGGGCAGGTCTATCTGTTGCACAACGATGTGGCTAGTATTGAGCGTATGGCAGAGACCATTCGTGACCTCGTACCCGAGGCAAGAGTAGGCGTTGCTCACGGGCAAATGCAAGAGCGCCAGCTTGAGCAAATCATGCAGCAGTTCTATCATAAAAAATTCAATGTGCTGGTATGCTCGACTATCATCGAAACAGGTATTGATGTGCCAAATGCCAATACCATTATCATTGAGCGTGCTGATAAATTTGGTCTAGCGCAACTACACCAGCTGCGAGGCCGCGTAGGACGTAGTCATCATCAGGCGTATTGCTACTTATTAGTGCCTTCTCTTAAAGGTCTTAAAGGAGATGCCAAGCGCCGCCTCCACGCGATTGAACGCGCCAATACACTAGGTGCAGGCTTTATGCTGGCGAGTGAAGATCTAGAGATTCGCGGAGCAGGTGAGATATTGGGTAAGCAGCAAAGTGGTAATATGCAGGCGATTGGTTTTAGCCTGTATATGGATATGCTGGAGCGAGCGACTAAAGCAATTAAAGCCGGTAAAGAGCCTGACTTGAACACGCCATTATCGCTAACCAGCGAGATTAACTTGCATAGCTCGGCGCTTATTCCAGAAGAGTATCTACACGACGTGCATCAGCGTTTGTTGTTTTATAAACGCATTAGCAACACTGATGACAAAGAATCGTTGACGGATATTCGTACAGAGATGATTGACCGCTTTGGCGCGTTACCGGACCAAACCAAGCAGCTATTTGCCATTCATGGATTGCGTTTGCAAGCAGAACCATTAAAGATTAATAAGATTGATGCGAATAGTAGTAGTATGACGCTGGAATTTGCGCCAGATACGCCAGTCGATGCCTTAGCTATTATTAAGCTAATTCAATCGAATGGTCAGCATTACCGTATGAATGGCGCATCTGGTATTCGCTATCAACATAGCGATAAGTTGGCAACACCGCAGCAGCGAGTGACGGTCATACAAGAACTGTTGCGCTATTTTAGCGAGCATATGGTGACAGAACCTGCTTAGTTTGGCTTTGATAAAAGGTAGATAGTTTGAGTAGGTTGATAGGTAACAGTGAAGCAGTCAGTTATGGTGCTATTTTATCGAAAGGATAACTGATAAAATAGCCAAACTGTATTTCACCTTTTATATTTTGTACCTACTTTTATTTGCATTAAACAACAAGAGAACCGTCATTATGTTCCAACTTCATCATAAACTTGCTGCTGATAGTTTTTTAGTAGGGGATTTTCCATTATCCACTTGTCGTTTAATTAATGACTGTCAATTTCCATGGCTGATATTAGTGCCGCGCGTATCAGGTATAAAAGAGCTGTATGAGCTGTCTGAAGCAGATCAGACTCAGTTTTTACGTGAGTCAAGCTGGTTATCGAGCCAGTTAGCTAAAACGTTTCAAGCGGACAAGATGAATGTCGCTGCCCTTGGCAACCAAGTACCCCAACTTCATTTTCACCATATTGTCCGTTATCAAAACGACATGCAATGGCCAAATCCAGTATGGGGTGTACCAGCAGTCCCTTATACCAAAGAAGTGTTGGCACAAATGCAGCAGACATTGATGATGGCACTACGCGGTCATCATCAAATGCCGTTCGATTGGCAAATGTAGTAAGTGATCGACACTATTGTTAGTTGATACTATTTATTAATAGTGCCGCTAACAAAAGAAATCGGTAATAAAAAAGATTCGACGTGTCAGCGTAACAACGACAGTTATGAAGTAATAAATAATGCAGAAATGAAAAGAAGCCAGATACCTGATTGTATCTGGCTTCTTTTTTAATACTATTGGGTGTTTACAGCCATAAAACCTTACGAGTCAGTAGTGCAATTAGATGATAAATGGTGTTTTTTTAGTTACCGATGACCTAGGTTTCGTACTACTTAAAAAGTATAATATATTATTAGATATATCTTATGATTATTTATCATAAAGACAAAGTGCCTATACATGTTATTCTTATATGTCTTGTCTCTTCGATAGTCCGTCTTATTTAAGTGAACACTCAATATGCCTTTTAAAGAGACATTGAAACCAAAAACTTTATTAGAGGGTAAAGGCATCTGCCGATTTGACTACCCAGAAGTTTTTGTTTTAATACTCACGGTCATGTTACTCGCTGTATACTACGACTTCCGTCCTACCTCAATGGCATTGCTCGTTATTATTGCACTGCCTAGTCTGATGATTCTCATCTATAACTATCGACGCCAGACCAACTTTTGGACGTCCAATATTGTCATTGTTTTGCTGGCAGTCGTTATTGGCGTGACACAGTTTTGCATTATTATATCGCTCAGCTTGGCGTCTTTGATTGCTGTTAGAATTATTCTAAATAAGCCTCAGAATCGCCTAAGATTGTTTACCGTAGCCTTAGTGACTGCTGTCATTTTCTATTATGTCAGCGCCATTCTAAGACCCAGTGGAATAGACTGTAATGACAGCTGGTTACCACCTACAGTACTATTGGCAAGTATGGCTGTGATTCTATGCCAGTTTCGGCGTATGTATGGAGAGTATGTTGCCTACAAATCATGTGCTCAGCAGGCAGGCGAGCGTTTGAGTACGATGGTATCAGTTATCAATAAGCTGACTCGTTTTGTACCACCGCAAATCTGGGAACCCATTGTCAGAACAGATAGTCCAGTTAGTGTATCCAACAAGCGTGCTAAATTAACCATTATGTTCTCAGACATTGTAGGCTTTACGGAGCTGTCTGATAGTTTAAGTGCGGATAATTTGGCTGATATTTTGAATACCTATATGCATTGCATGACGTTGATTGCTGAAAAGCATGGGGCTGTACTGGACAAGTTTATTGGCGATGGTATGGTCTGTTTTTTTGGGGAGCCTGATAGCCGTGGTTCACGCCAAGATGCACTAGACTGTGTGGCGATGGCGATAGATATGCGCCGAGAGATGCGCACCTTACGTCAGAAGTGGCGGCTTATGGGGTTTGAGGGTTTATATATACGTATCGGTATTACTACGGGCTATTGCCACGTTGGTAATTTCGGGAGCAACAATCGCCTCAGCTATACGCTCATCGGTAAAGAAGCTAACCTAGCATCAAGGCTTGAAGCACATGCTGGCAAAGATGAGATACTGGTCAGCGAAAGCACCTATGATTATATTTGTCACAACTATGAGTGTCAGCATGCTGGCGCGTTTCGACTAAAGGGTTTTGATAATAAAATAGATGCGTGGCAGGTGTTTGACCCTGATGCTAATAAAGGTCACTTGTCTAAATGGGTAGATCATACCTTGCCAGGTTTTAACTTGCATTTGAACTTTAAAGATATGAAAGACAATGATTATCAGGACATTAGAACACGCTTGAATTTTGCGCTTGAGCGTATCGAGCAAGAGGAAGAAAAACTGGCCACTAGCATAGCTGAAGAAAGTAAACGCCATAGCACTCAGAAAAAGTCATGATATGAGCAGTAATATCGTGGCATATTATTGATGAAAAAAGCCAGCTATTTAATCATAGCTGGCTTTTTTTGAGAACAAAATAAAACTTATTATTTATTAATGGTTTTCTTTTGCATGGTTCAGCGTATATTTGGGTACTTCGATGGTCAAATCCTCATCATCAAGCATGACCTGACATGATAGACGTGAGTCAGGTTCTAAACCCCATGCGCGATCCAATAGATCCGCTTCCACATCATCCATCTCATCTAGACTATTAAAGCCTTTGCGTACGACAACGTGACACGTCGTGCACGCTTTTGACATCTCACAAGCATGCTCAATTTTGATGCCTTTTCCTAATAGCGCTTTGCATAGGTTTTCGCCAGACTCTAGCTCAACTTCTGCACCTTCTGGGCAAATTTCGTGATGGGGTAGTACAGTAACTTTTGGCATAAATTATGTGTCCAATGCTAATCAATCTAAAAATAAGAAATTAGCTTAGTATAATGACTAAGCTATCATTTTAAGCGTGTCGCTTACCAGTCTTTAGCACTAGTACCTGCCATGCTAGCTTTGACGCTTTGATTCATAATGCGAGCAGCAAAAGCATCGCTATGTGGCTTGAGCTGCGCCTGCTGCGCTTCTATAAGTGTTAAATCACTAGTGCCAAGTGCGGTCTTCAGCGCTTGTATTTGCTCTGCTAAAGACTGCTGCTCATCAGAAGAGAGTAGCGCTGCAAACTCGTTCAGTGCAGACTCTAAAGCCAATACTTCACGTTCAGCTTCTACCTTGGTCTCAATTAAAGAACGCGCATTTTTATCTTCTTCTGCATGCTTAAACCCAGCAACAAGCAATTGTTCTTTTTGCTCATCAGACAAACCATAAGACGGCACAATTTCGATCTTACTTTCTGTTTTGGTCGTCGTTTCCTGAGCACTGACAGTAAGCTGACCATTGGCATCGATACTAAAGGTGACTTCGATACGAGCAAACCCAGCTTTCATAGGCGGAATACCATATAACTCAAAACGTCCAAGCGAGCGACAATTTTCGACGGTTTCGCGCTCACCTTGCACCACATGGATAACCATGCCAGTTTGACCATCTTGATAAGTAGTAAACACTTGGCGTTTTTTGACAGGGATGGGCGTATTACGCGGAATCAGTACTTCAACGAGGCCGCCCATGGTCTCAAGACCTAATGATAATGGCGTCACATCTAACAACAACAGATTGCTATCACTGTCGCCATTGACCAGCTGGTGAGCAGTTTGGGCCGCGCCTAAAGCAACAACCTCATCTGGATTGAGACGAGAAAGCGGCTGCTTGGTAAAAAATTCAGTGACGACTGCTTGTATGGCGGGCATACGGGTTGAACCGCCAACTAAAATCACTTCGTCTAAATCTGCAGCATTTAGCTTAGCATCGCGCAGTACTTGTTCACATACGCTCAAGGTGCGACGACTAACAGGCTCTACAATAGCTAACAGGTCTTCACGGTTTAATACACCTTTATAAGACTGCCCATTGACAGTAACGTCAATATCAACCTGTTCCGCTTCAGTTAATGCTTGCTTATAAGCTTTGGCTTGCTGTGCAAGTATTGACTTGTCATGAAGGCTTACTTCTTTTGGATCAATACCCAATTGCTTGATGATCCAATTGGTAATAAGACGATCAATATCATCTCCGCCTAGCGCACTATTACCACCCGTTGCCAATACTTCAAAAACGCCATCATTTAACTTTAGAATAGACACATCGAAAGTACCACCGCCCAAATCATAGATTAGGTAATAGTTTTCTTCGTTATCATTTTGATTTTGTTGATCGAGACCGTAAGCGACTGCAGCCGCAGTTGGTTCATTTAACAACCGTAGCACATTGATACCAGCCGCTTGCGCAGCATCTTTAGTCGCTTGGCGCTGCGCTTCGTCGAAATAAGCAGGAACCGTAATGACAGCCCCTTCAATGCTATCCGCAGGTAATGCGCTTGCCGCACGTTGCTCAAGCGCTGCTAAGATACGAGCTGATACTTCGACAGGTGACACTTCACCTTGAGCGGTGACAAATGCTGGCATAGCATCTGTACTACCAGACAACTCATAAGGGTGAGAGAATTTGATATCAGCTTGGCTACGACCCATAAAGCGTTTAGCCGAGACGATCGTATTTTTTGGATCATCTGCTAAATGCGCTAGGGCATCATAACCAACTAATGGATTACCGGTCGCTGGATAATAGACTACAGAAGGCAACAACGTATCTGACGCTTTGCCTGCTTCTAAGACTTGCGCCTTGCCTGAACGTACTACGGCGACCAGTGAGCGCGTGGTGCCAAGATCAATCCCTAGACCAAAACGATGCTGGTGAGGTTGGGCGCTTTGATTGGGTTCGGCAATTTGCATTAAAGACATAAGAATAACTCAGGGATAAAATGAATAAGTAAAATGGAGCAAGTATAGTGTAGATATAACAGCTACGTTCTCACATTAAGGACAGAAAATCTTGGCAGTCATGCATACTTAGGGTTAGAGATTATACGGCATAGTTGATATTAATTTAACCATCTATACAGAATCTAACGCCAAAACTAAAATCTAATTGTCAAAAAATACACAACCTACGGACATCTAAACATAGAGATCGTCATCATCTGAATGCGCTGTACTGGCGACATCATCGAGACCAGTCGTCACATCAGCATTTAACTTCACTAAGAATTTCAGTTTTTGTGTCGCATCAATGGCTGTACCCCAGTCTTGCTCTGTATAAGCAGCATTAAAGCGTTCAGACTGATTGTTTAGGCGTGCTGTAATTTGAGGATGTAACTGCTGCAAGGTTGCAAGGTTTTTACCTGTAATAGCGTCATCTAGATCCATTCGCATTTCCATCGCATCTTCTAAAAAATCCAAATCTGCAATTGAGTGCTCTACATTTTGAGCTTGATCTGCCATATCCAATAGATAACCAGCACGGCTATCAGGTGCGCTGAGCGTTTGGTATGCTTGGTTGATGATAGCGGAGGCTTGCTCTGATTGCTGCTGAGCTTGCTTAGTATTTGCTAAATTCTTTGCAACATTATCAGGATGATAGCGCTTTTGTAATAGACGTAGATGTTGATCCAGACTGTCTTGGTTGACTTCAAATTGTACAGGTTGCTCAAATAGGGCAAAGAAGTTCCCAAATTGCGTGTCTAGAATAGAGTCTGTCATATCATACGCCTTACTTTTTATTTGTTTTTTAAAGTCTTTATTTGGCTAGTAGCTCATCGAATTATCAGACAGTAAAAGATTCACCGCAGCCACATTCGCCTTTCTGATTAGGGTTGGTGAATTTGAAGCCTTCATTTAAGCCTTCTTTTTCGTAATCCATTAACAAACCGTCCAAATACACTAGGCTTTTGGGGTCAATAAAAATGCTCACACCGCGGCTCTCATAGCGCGTGTCATTCTCATCAGGAGTATCTACAAACTCCAAGACATAAGCCAAACCCGAGCAACCCGCTGTACGGATGCCAACGCGAATGCCTTCACCTTTACCGCGATTGTCCAAAAAGTCTCGAACATGCTGAGCGGCGCGTTCTGTCATTTCAATCATGCCAACTCCCATTGACTATTAATAATCATAAGTATTAATAAAAATTTGTATAAATTGGCAACTAAAATTAGAAGTTTGCCAAAATAATAGACTAGCGACTACCAGAAAACAAAAGGTGACAATTACATAATGTCATTGTCACCTCTTTAGCGTCAGTAGCTATTTAGATATTGCCACTTTAGCATTGCTAGTAAATCATAACGCAGACGCTAATAGGTTGAGCTTAGATAGCAGCTTCTTCTGCCGTTACTGCTGTACCGTGCTTACCTTTATAGTCGCTGATAGCTGCTTTAATAGCGTCTTCTGCAAGTACAGAGCAATGGACCTTTACTGGTGGTAACGCTAACTCTTGAGCGATATCATTGTTTTTGATTTCGCCAGCTTGATCCAAGCTCTTGCCTTTTAGCCACTCAGTAACAAGCGAGCTTGAAGCAATTGCTGAACCGCAGCCATAAGTTTTGAAGCGTGCGTCTTCGATAATGCCATTATCATCAACTTGGATTTGTAGGCGCATTACATCGCCACAAGCTGGGGCACCGACCATGCCGGTACCAACGTTTTTGGCATTTTTATCAAGATTACCAACGTTGCGTGGGTTTTCGTAATGATCAATAACTTGGTCACTATAGGCCATGGGGTTTTCTCCTGGTTAGATGATGAATAGTCGTTTGTTAACTTTGAATGTCCGACTACTCATCGATAATTGGGGTCAAACGCTTAACTTAATTGTCTAATCAATCGTTTAATAAAATATATGTGGTTACTTAATACTAAAAAGCTATACTAAAAATTAATGCTCAGCCCACTCAACTGAGTTCAGGTCAACACCTTCTTGGTACATATCCCAAAGTGGTGATAAGGCACGCAGTTTGTCAACAGCTTCATGCATTTGCTTAATAACGGTATCGACGTCTTCGTCAGTCGTATAACGACCAAAGCTGAAGCGGATTGAGCTATGTGCCAATTCATCCGGGCGACCGATAGCGCGCAATACATATGATGGCTCAAGCGTTGCTGATGTACAGGCTGATCCTGACGATACAGCTAAATCTTTTAGCGACATCATTAGCGACTCACCTTCAACAAAGTTAAAGCTAATATTAACGATATTAGGTACGCTATTTTCAAGATCGCCGTTTAGATAGATCTCTTCGATATCTTGAAGACCATCCCACAGCCTTTGACGTAATTTTGCTGCATGAGCATGATCTGTCTCAAAGCTTTCGTTAGCTAGAGCAAATGCGGCACCAAGACCAACGATCTGATGCGTCGGCAGTGTACCTGAACGCATACCACGCTCATGACCACCACCATGTTGCTCTGCTTTTAAGCGAATGCGTGGCTTACGACGAACAAATAATGCGCCGATACCTTTAGGACCATACGCTTTATGACCTGAGAAGCTCATCAAATCAATTTTCATTTCTTCAAGATCGATTTTTACTTTACCAACAGATTGTGCGCCATCGACGTGGAATACTACGCCGGCTTCACGAGTGATTTCACCTATTGCAGTCACATCAGTAATGGTACCAAGCTCGTTGTTCACCATCATAAGTGATACTAAGATAGTATCGTCACGTAACGCTTCTTTTACTTGCTCTGCTAAGATAAGGCCAGTGCTTGGCTGCGGCTCAAGATAAGTAATCTCAAAACCTTCTTGCTCAAGCTCACGGCACGTGTCTAACACGGCTTTATGCTCAATTTTGCTAGTGATGATATGTTTACCACGAGACTGATAGAAGTGAGCTGCGCCTTTGATAGCTAGGTTGTCAGACTCAGTCGCACCAGAAGTAAAGACAATTTCGCGTGGATCGGCGTTGATAACTTCAGCAACTTGTCCGCGGGCAGTCTCAACAGCTTCTTCTGCTTGCCAGCCATAGCCATGTGAGCGAGAAGCTGGATTACCAAAGATGCCATCTACTGTCAGATATTCGCTCATCTTAGCAGCTACTGGTCTAGCAACTGGTGTGGTGGCGGCATAATCTAAGTATATAAGGTTGTTATGTTGGCTCATGCTGGGTTTGCCTCGCTGTTCGATAAAGTAATAGTATTAATATCTTTTATGGAAATATCTTTTGTAGAGGTGTGCTGACGCTCTGATACTGACTGCACGTTTTCCATATCTAATAATTGCGCTAATGTTATATTTTTCAAGTACTGCTCAATATGATTTGATAGTGCACACCATAGGTCATGGGTCAGGCACATTGTACCACCTTGACAGTCACCGCGTCCTTCACACTGCATGGCATTTACCGACTCATCGACCGCAGATATGATACTCATCACATCTATCTCATCTAATGGTTTAGCTAGGTGGTAGCCACCTGCAGCACCGCGGATACTGGTCACAAGACCACGCTTGCGAAGTTTGGAAAACAACTGTTCGAGGTAGGAGATAGAAATCGATTGTCGTTTAGCGATATCAGATAAAGAAACGGCACTGTCTTGTTGACTGGTTTGTAGTGCTAAATCTAATAAAGCAGTAACAGCATATCTGCCTCGAGTAGTTAAACGCATGTGTCATCTCCAAACTTGTATGTCATTTTTATTTAACAACGATCTTAGAGGGGTATATAGAAAGGTAATACTATAGCGATATAGAATTTTGCAATCTCGCCCAACTAAGTTGTGTTCTATCGTTATTAGACAACAGATGGTTAGCCCGATGTGTGCAACGATTAGGTCAATTATACTTAATCCTGAGTAATTTAGTCAAGATTAAAGTGTGGTCGAACGGTTAATAGAGCTTATCGCTATGATTGATAAAAACAATGACGTGTGACATGTACTTATAAACCAGTAGTAGAGTTGATTATATATACAGATTATAAAAAGCTTGTTAAATGATGGGTAGTGATAAGGTAGCTAGCGATAAAGGTGTGGAGTAGAGAGGAGGGTGCTATACATAAGGATTTAATACTACTTCGAGTATTAAATCCTTATGTATAGCTAGTACTAAGTATATAAGTGTTGAGAGTGCTCTTGATTAGCGCTAGTTCACAAGTAGAGCAATGACTGAGCCGATCATAATGACAAGCGCTACGACGGTCACAACCACTAAGGTTTTTTGCTTACTTTGTAGCTCTTTTACCGTGGTCTCAAGCTCGCGGTTTTTGATGGTCAATGTATTAATTTGAGTTTGTTGTTCTTTGATGCGCTGCTTGTAATTATCTTTTTTCTCTGCCATTTCAGCATCGGTCGGTTTGGTTTTGCCTTTACCGCCTTTTATTTTTCTGATCAAACCCTGAATCAGGCTGCCAAGACCAAGCTGTATAATGAACTGCTTGACCAGTTGCACTTGTAGAGATTCACCGCGCATTTGTAATTTTTCGGTTGTTTCTCTGTCATGAGTCGTGATGGCATTGATGACCTGAATACTATAAGCGTTGATGACAACATCAGGCTCGCTACGTCCAACAGGTAGCTGAGCATCCAATAACACACCTTTGGTGCTAAAAGTAGCAAACACTTCTACATGAGGTAGGTACAAACGTAGTGCCACAACGGTACCTTGCTTAGCAAGTGGATAAGCGGCTTTACGCAGTTCAGGATCTAAACGCAACAATAGTGTTAGCGCTGACTCTATGAACACCAGAATAATATTAAGAAGAGAGTGAGACAACGTAGAACGCTTCATGCAAGTAATCCATTTTTTTATTTAGCAAATTGAACATCAGTGAACTTAAGTTTATCTGTATACAGAATTTGCAGTGATATTTCGTTTATAGTAACGCCTTTATAATAAAAAGTAACGCTAGTTTCTGTCAGTGGCAAAATTATTACAGTACAATTTAGCAGTCAATAAAGACACTACTATTTATGACTGGCAGTGCACAGACACCGTCTGACAATCGTTTCAAAGCATAAATAAATATGCAGGGTGGTTAGATAGGATAAAGTAACCTGCCTGAATACAGGTTGCAGATGTTTTGCGTAACATTGGGTGTCAAATACGTAGTATATCGCACAAAAATATGTAAAATCGCTTGCGCTCCTTATGCTGCCTTGATATAAAGACGATAACAAAGTGAAACCTGTTAATACGCCAGTCAGGTAGTTTTTATTGCGTAAGTACCATGAGAGCGTTACAATGCTTGGCGTGAGCGTTTATTACCCCCATAAACTTGAAGGAAATTTTATGAATAAGTCAGAATTAATTGATAGCATCGCGGACAAAAGTGGTCTAAATAAGACTCAAGCTGGTGATGCTTTGAATGCTGTAATGGAAAGTGTTGGCGAAGCTTTAGAAGCTGGCGATAGCATCTCTCTAGTTGGTTTCGGTACTTTTAGCGTAAAAGATCGCAAAGCGCGCACGGGCCGTAACCCAAAAACTGGTGAAGAGCTAAGCATCCCAGCAAGCAAAGTACCAAGCTTCAAAGCTGGCAAAAACCTAAAAGAGCGCTTGAACTAAGACGCCCTGTAGCAAATGGGTGCTTTGGCTGATGTCATAAGCTAAGCACCAAGAAAGCACCTAATATTTAGGTGCTTTTTTTGTCGCTATAGTTTGCATCATATAACGTGAATAATACGATGTGAATATTTTGAGTATAGATGAAAAATCACGTATCATAGGGCGCGCGATAGATGCGTTGTTCAAGTAAGGTTTGCTATTCAGCCTTATTTTGTTTTATAACATGCAGACGTTCTTCTTTTTTGCCATTGCCGGCTTAGATAGCATTGATATTGGCAGGTTGCATTTATTGGCTCCTAGCGGTATTACAATGGTTTTTCATCAATATAGGTTAATAAAGCAGAGATAACTATGGATAAATTGCGCGATTTCTTAAAAAGCTGGCCGGGTCGCATTTTATTGATTTTATGCCTATCGCCACTTGCCTTATTGGGTGTCGAAAGCTATTTTGGCGGTGGAGTTGATCCCAATCAAGTCGCTCAGGTAGGTGAGGCAAGCGTAGGGTTGTCCGAGTATCAGACTGCCGTCAATAACCGTCGTAGCGAAATACTCGAGCAAGTTGATGATGCCAGTTTATTAAATGAAGACGTACTGCATGAACAAGTGCTAAAAGGTCTGATTGACCGTACCCTGTTAGAGCAGCAGGCGGGCAAGCTTGGCATGACAGTCTCTGATGATACGATCAATCGTCTACTGCGCGAAGAAGATATATTTAAAGACGCGGATGGCAATTTTTCTAATGACCAGTTTTCAAACTTCTTGCGTCAACGTGGTATGACCAAAAACCAGTTGTTTGCAGAGTTTCGTAATCAGCTAAGTTTGGATCAGTTGAATGCCAGTATCGTAGGGACAGCGGTATATCCCATGCAGGCGGTTAGTCAGCTAATTGACTTGCAACTAGAGTCACGCAATGTCTGGATACACCGTTTTAACTGGCAAGACTACGCAGATCAGGTCAAGCTCAGCAAAGCCGACATCCAAACGTACTATGATGCCAACAAAGACACATTAAAAAGTGCGGCGATGGTCAATTTGGCTTACATCCAGCTTAGTCCGCAGACCATCAAAGTCGATGAGATAACCTCAGAAGAATTACAGCAGCAGTATGAAGCGTATAAGCAAAGTATTGCTGCTACTGACGAGCGCCGAGTGAGCCAAATTCTATTGACGGGTGATGACGCTAAGACACGAGCAGACAAAATCAAAGCGCGCTTAGCGAAAGGCGAGTCTTTTGCTGCTGTGGCCAAAACAGAATCAGATGACCCTTCAGGAGAAACAGGCGGTGATATCGGTCGATTCAACCCTTCTGTATTTGGTAGTGATGCTGATACGGTTCAGAACGCTTTAGAAGGATTGAGCGTCGGTGATGTGACCGCACCTATCAAAACCAGCTTTGGCTATCAGATATTTACAGTTACCGAAGACAATGGTGAAAAAATACCGAGTCTTGAGAGTATGCGTGAAGAGCTAACAGCAAAAGCGAAAGAATATAAGCGTCAAGAGATTTATGCGGACAAAGTAACGTCGATTAATGATTTGGCAGCAGATGGTTTTAGTATCGAAGATATAGCACAGCAAGAGAATGTGACGCTAAAAAACATCAAAGATTACCGCAAACAAAACAACAGCTCAGTCCTGTCGCAACCAGCAGTAGTCAAACAGGCTTTTGATGAATTTACGATTCAAGATCAAGCAGTAACAGCTGGTATAGAAGTCGGTAATGGTACGGTATGGGTACAACCAACCAACTATCGTCCTACCAAGACGCTTGCTCTGAGTGCTGCTACACCAAGAATCACTCAGATATTACGTCAGCAAAGAGCCACAGCATTGGCACTAAAAGAAGCCAAGGCGGTAGCTGCTGGTATCAAAACATCAGGCGATATCTCTAAGCAGTCTGTAAGCTTACGAGCATTGGGTGAGATAAACCGTCAGACGACACTGCTAACAGACAAAGAGCGCGGCTTGGCTTTTAGCAAGCAAGCTACTGATGGTAAAGTGGTAGCCCTTGCTAGTGAGACTGAGCTTGGTGCAACGCTGTTGGTGGGTGATCGCATCCAAACTGAGCAACAGTCACCACTGTCTGATATGCAACGAGCGCAGACCGCTAGCATCATTCGTGACAATTTGGGTCAAGATCAGTTGCAAGACTACTTAGATTATCTGCGTCTGATGTATCAGGTTGAGATCAATGAATCTAATATGGCTAATGCGCAAGGGCGCTAAGCGTTTATCCTGTTACTAAAAAAAAGCATTGACCGAAAAAAAGCCACTGTAACGTTACAGTGGCTTTTTTTTGGATAGCATTTTTATTCAGATTGATCATAAATAGCAGTCATAATATTCAACTGCTATTTATGTCAGTCTATAAAACGACATGACAGCCTAATGACGGAAATGACGCATACCTGTAAATACCATCGCAATACCATGCTCGTTGGCGGCAGCAATGGTCTCGTTGTCACGCATAGAGCCGCCTGGCTGAATGATAGCAGAGATACCCACTTCGGCAGCGTTATCGATACCGTCACGGAAAGGGAAGAAGGCATCTGAGGCCATGACCGCACCTTCAGTAGCTAATCCAGCATGTTCTGCTTTGATAGCAGCGATACGTGCTGAGTTGACGCGGCTCATTTGACCTGCACCAACCCCGATAGTACGTTGACCTTTGGCATAAACAATAGCATTAGATTTGACATATTTTGCGACGTTCCAGCTGAACAACAGATCTGCCACTTGTGCTTCAGTTGGCTGGACATCAGTCACGATTTTTAGATCGTTTGCGGTAATCAAACCAAGGTCTTGCTCTTGTACCAGCAGACCACCATTGACGCGCTTATAGTCTAGCTGACTATCACGTTGATCTGGTGCTGGTAGCTCGCCGCATACCAATACGCGTACGTTCTTCTTAGTCGCTGTCGCTTCAAGCACACCGTCTTCAATGCTAGGCGCAATGATGACTTCTACAAATTGATTGTCAATGATGGCCTTTGCAGCAGCAAGAGTTAATGGACGGTTGAATGCAATGATACCGCCAAAAGAAGACTCAGGGTCAGTGCTAAAAGCAGTGCGATAAGCTGCTACTTGATCATTATCAACTGCAACACCGCAAGGGTTGGCATGCTTGACGATTACGCAAGCAGGGGCACTAAAGGCTTTTACGCATTCAAGGGCAGCGTCAGTATCGGCAATATTGTTATATGATAGCGCCTTACCTTGCAACTGCTTAGCTGTAGCGATAGAGGCCTGCTGGCTTTTTAGGGGTTGGTTTTCAGTATAAAATGCCGCGTTTTGATGCGGGTTCTCACCATAGCGTAGGTCTTGTGCTTTTTCTAGCTGTACATTGAATGTACGTGAGAAGTTTTCTGGCTCTTGTGTCTCATTGACACGGCTACCTAAGAAATTGGCAATCATACCGTCATACTGTGCGGTATGCTCAAAGGCTTTGACTGCCAAATCGTAGCGTAGCGCAGCTGTTAGCTCAGTGGTACCATCTAAAGCATCAATTACGCGATCATAGTCGGCAGGGTCAGTTACGATACCGACATGAGCGTGATTCTTTGCCGCTGAACGTACCATAGTAGGGCCGCCAATATCGATGTTTTCGATAGCGTCGTTCATAGTCACGTCAGCGCGAGCAATCGTCTCAGCAAATGGATATAAGTTTACGACCACCAAATCAATACGTTCGATGGCATGGTCACTCATAATCGCATCGTCTGTTCCACGACGACCCAAAATACCACCATGGATTTTAGGGTGCAGTGTCTTTACACGACCATCCATCATTTCAGGAAAGCCGGTGTAGTCTGAAACTTCCGTCACAGCAACATTGTTTTCTGTAAGTAGGCGATAAGTACCGCCAGTAGAGAGTAAGCCAAAACCTGCTTTGATAAGGCCTTTAGCAAACTCAACGATATTGGATTTATCAGAGACCGAGAGTAGGGCAAGTGGGGTTGTACTCATAAAAAATCTTCCATAAAAAAAGCCTGACGTAAACGTCTGGCAAGGTGGTGATGACAATGAGCATAAACTCTATCGTGATAGATAAAGCTATGAATATTCAATTGCCATGCATGATAATTAGCGACGATGAGTAAGCTCATATAGCAGTGCTACATTAAGTCGTAGGTTTTGAGTTTTTTGCGTAAAGTACCCCGATTCAGACCCAATATTTGCGCACACTTGGTTTGATTGCCACGAGTCTTTTCGAGAACCACAGATAAAAGAGGCTCCTCAACCTGTTTTAAGATCAGTTCGTATAGGTCGGTCGGCATCTCGTCACCTAGCATTGCAAAGTATTGACGTACCACACGCTCAACATGTACATGCAGAGGTTGTTGTACGCTACTCGCAGCACTATCTAAAGAGCGCGAAAAATCATGAGTAGAGGAGTGATAGTCTTCTTTATTATAGTCGGCAGGATGCTCAGAGCTTTTAGCAAAATGGTGGGCATTATGCTGTGCATGAGGTGCCATAAGATAATATCCTTGAAATGAAAAAAGTGTCAAACCATAAGATGTCAGAATAATAGTATATCAAATTAATATCTTTTAACGCTGACAGATTAATGGCTATCTTGATTATAACGATACGCATCGAGAGTAAGTATGGTGCATATCACCTATGAAAAATATTTATGCTGATACCAATAAAAATCAATAAAGTGGTGTCATGGTAACTTCACGGATCTGTCTGTCGTCAACGGGTATAGTAAACAGCAGACGTTTTTTATCGTTAGCGGGTAGCTGGCTTTGTTTACCCAATAAGTAATCGGTGGGCGCTGCAATAAACTCCCCGATAAGGCTATCGGCGCCATAAACGCTGACTTTTATACTTGGATAGAGCTGAGCTTGTGTGCTTTGGTTGTTAAGTGTCGCACTTATATCGCTAAATGTACCCGCTGTCTTTATTTGGCTGGCTCTATGATTTGGAGTAGTGATAGTAAAAGCAGTCAAGTCTGCACTTGGTAAGCTGCACGCTGCAACAGAGCATACGGCTTGCAACCTTTTGGCATTGGTAGGATTCTTGACTAAAGTCTCTAAATTAAACATAACATATTGTGCAGCAAGTAAGAGCGCCAATACCAAGCACCCGAGTATCCAAAGTATAGAGGCGATCGAAAGTGCTGCTGATGTGGGCGCAAAATGTGCCTGTGCTATTTTTGCACGTTCTGCGGCAGAGATTTCTTCATCTCTAATAGGAACACCCATATCTATTAGTAGCTGTGATAAATCTGTGTCGTTTATTGGCTTTTCGTCGCGTTTACTTTGCTCGTCAAGAAGTGCCTCAAGCCATGAGTTGTCAGTTGTATCATCTACACTGGCGTGAATGTCATTGGCGGCTGCAGAACTGAGGACTTCTTGTGCTATCGAGGAAGACTCTGGTACCACATGTGTCGTAGCAGGTTTTGCCATTGGATCGTTATTTTTATGTTTAATATCAGAGGGCGAGTGTTGCCCAGTAGCTGATGTTTCTGTAGTAGAAGGTGTGTTGCTGACTTGGGTCAGCCAAGCATCCATACTATCTAAAGAGGCATATTCTGTAGGATTATCGTCTGGCTCATCAATATCCATATCATCGTAGATAAGATCATCATGAATGAGAGTGTCAGATGAACGTTTTTGATTGAGTGACGGTTTAGTATTAGGACGTTTTGCTTTGGTATTTTGAATTGCTGAGGTATCAGAAGTTACGACGAGGTTCTTGTTGACCAAAAAACTTTGATGACACTGATCACAGCTGACGGTAGCATTGACTTTATTTAGCTGAGTTTGTTGAATATTAAAGTAAGCTTGGCAATGAGGGCACTGAGTTTTTATAGGGGTGGTCATAGGGCCGAATCCAAAAAAGTATGGTTATCAATACCGCATCGCCACTCACCAACAGCTACCTACAGTGCTCTTAAGATTATATCAATCATGAGCAAAGACAGAGTGGCGTCAAACACCTAACGTTTGACTGCCCTCTATCGTAACAGATGTAATTAAATGTTGCTAGCTAGTAAATGTACCAGATAAACGCTGCCAATGTTGGTCTTCTTGAGCGGTAAAAGCATGTTTAGGATCGAGGGTAAAATAGGGCTGATAAGCGGCCATAACTTGCTCAGTTTGTGACTCAATCAAGCCTGCTAAAACAATACGGCCCTTTGGTGCAATCAAGGTTGAGAAGTAAGGCGCCAAGCCAATTAAAGGTTTTGCTAGGATATTTGCGACGATGACTTCTACAGGTAAGATATTGTTTTGCGAACAGTGTTCAGTAAACGCTTCTGGCAAAAACGCTTGCAGACGGTCACCCACATGATTGCGTACCGCGTTTTGGTTGGTCGCGAGCACCGCTTGCGGGTCGATATCAACTGCATATACTTGGCGTGCACCCAATAATAAAGCAGCGATACCTAAAATACCTGAGCCACAACCGTAATCGATGACCACTTTATCTGTCAAATCTTGCTCTGTCAGCCAATCAAGGCAGAGACGAGTTGTAGCATGGTAACCGGTACCAAAAGCTAATCCTGGATCCATGATGATATTTGTCGCCTGAGGGTTAGGCGGCGTTAGCCAGTCTGGCACAATCCATAAGTCATTGGCACATTCAATAGGATGATAGTTGCTCATCCATTCGCGCTCCCAGTCTTTGTCATCAACGGCCGTTAGCCAAATGCGGGTCGCTTGTACTTGTGCTGCGATTTCATGACTGAGCTGCTCAACAGCCTGACGGCTACCAGAATCAGTGGTCGCGTCAAATAAACCAGTCAATATCACCTCATCCCACAGTGGGGATTCGCCTGGTAGTGGTTCAAACAAAGGCTGATCACCTGCATCATCTAGGGCAATTGATAGAGCGCCGGCCTCTAATAAAAGCGCTTCGGCCAAATCGACGTTTGATTTTTCACATTGTAAGTGCAGTTGTTGCCATGCCATAAAGATAACCTTAAGCTAAAATAATAAATGTGTATTTTGAATGAAAGACAGATATTTGGTGTCGAAAGTGGGACGCCAAATATCTGTCAAATAATAATGCGAAGTTTTATAGGTTTCTGAGTAGATACCTATCAGTTAGATACCTGTCTACAGTTAGATACCTGTCTATTAACTAGCTACCTGCCTATCAGCGCAAAGCTCGCCTTGCTTCATTGATAACGCGTGAATTACCTTGGGCTTGACCTGATTGTAAGATAATTTGCCACAGTGCCCGTCTGCGATTGGTATCTTGTGACACACTAAGACCGCGCCGCGCCATTGCTTCTGCCTTGCGAGGTTGGTTCTTTTTTAGGGCGACTTGGGCCAAATAGAAATATACGGCGGATGATTTAGGTGCCAAACGCTGTGCACGAGTAAAGCTGTTTTCGGCGTTGGTCAGCTGGCCGGCTTTTAGCTGATTGATACCGACCTGCATCAAGTTACGAAATGCAGGCAATGTACTGTTGCTGCTGGTCGATTGTTGCGCCCGTTGTTGCGAGTTTTTTCGTGCCTGCTCCAGTAACTCGTTGTGGGAGGGTGCTGATGGCTCAGAGATTATATAGTCATTACGCGAGGGTACGGCAACGCCTAGGTCAGGCTCTGTCGTTACTGGAGTAGAGGGCTCAAATACAGGCGCCTCTTGCGTCAATGGGTTTGGCGACTCGAGCTGCTCAGGTGGGATATAAGGCTCAACTGGATACTCATTTTCATCATCTACGTCAACAATGGGCGCCTGGGTGATGATTGCTGTGCTTGTAACTGGCGGCTGTGATGATGGGATTGTCTGTATCGGTACTGTGTTTGTCGCAGTCGTCGACGTACTGGGTACGGTCTGACAAGCGCTGAGACTCAGCATGCCGGCTAAGGCACCACCTACAAGCAAAGTGTTGGCTGACATCAGCTTTTGGCGCCACTGAGTCACTTCTTCTTTAACAATGGCAAATTGCTGTAAAGATGGGATCATGTCGAGACCTTTTTTAAATATTAAAAGCTAAATATCAAAAATAACGTTAGAACCATTCAACAGCACGGTCGTACCAAGTATCAGCGCGTTCTTCGTTACCATTGTCTTGCTCATTGCTGTTTTCTGAATCCGTGTTCTCAACTGCTTCACCATTTGGAATCTCTAAACCTTCACGGCGACGCTGCTGATTGATGGCACCTTGCTGGTTCTGGAATTGCGTTTGCTCACGGGCACGATCTTGTTGGTACAAACTCAGCGCACAGCTACTGGCTTCTTCTGGTAGATACGCGGACATGACTGGTAAATAGCGCGCATTGGCACAGCGCTCATTAGACAGCTTGCCTGAGTTGTTCTCTAACCACAACCATTCTATACCTTCTGGTTCTGGTAACGCTACAGGGGTGAGTTTTAGACGATTCATGTAGTCAACCCAGACAGGAAGCGCACCAGTACCACCGCTCAGGCCAATAGGTTTATTGTCATCACGGCCAACCCAAACCACACTGACATAGTTGCCACTGTAGCCTGCAAACCAAGCATCACGGTAATCATTCGTCGTTCCCGTTTTACCCGCAAGGTTTAGATTGCTACCAAGCGACTGGGCACGTCTGGCGGTACCGTTTGAAACCACCTGCTGTAGCGCATAGTTCGTCAAAAAGTTGGTCTCAGGTGGAATGCTACGCTGAGTATTCAATCCAGTACGCTGCAAAATGCGGCCACGATCATCGATAACCGTACGAATACTATGAATAGGGGTACGGAAACCACCAGTGGCAAAGACCTGATAAATACCCAGCATATCCATCGGGCTAAGATTGACAGAACCTAACAGCGCTGACGGGTACGGTGGTATCTCTTCTTCAACTCCCATGCGGCGTAGTTGTTTGGCAAAGGTATCAACCCCAAATTCCATACCCAGACGTACCGCAGATTGGTTATAAGATTGCGATAATCCTGTGGTAAAAGGTACATAGCCATGATCACGGTTGTCATAGTTTTTGGGATTCCAGTCGGTACCATCGCTTAGGTTCACTGTGATAGGGGAGTCATCCACTGAGCTTGCCAAGTTATAGCGACCACTCTCAAGCGCTGTCATATAAATAATAGGCTTCAATAAAGAACCAACTTGGCGTTTGGCATCAACAGCACGGTTGAATCCTGTGAACTCACTGCCACTACCGACGACAGAAACCAGTTCACCAGTCTCCGGGTTGGCACTGACGAGCGCCCCTTGCAAGTCTTTAGTTTTGCTACCGCTACGGCGCAGTTCACCAAGTTTCTTATCAACTGCTTTATCTGCTGCTAATTGCGCGATAGGGTCTAAGGTGCTGATAATAATGAGACCTTCGTTTTTGAGATCGTCTGAATAGTAAACAGTATTAAGCTCGCGTTTAACGATATCCAAAAAGTCAGGGAACTGGCTTTTGCCTTCGGCAGGCTTGTCCACGATACCAAGAGGCTGCTCTAAGGCTTTGTCGTAATCCTCTTGACTCAGTGTGCCCACTGTGAGCATGTTGTTAAGTACCACATCACGGCGTGCTTTCGAATCATTTGGGTTGCGGCGAGGGTTATAAATACTTGGTCCCTTTGCCATACCGACTAGCATGGCTTGCTGATCTAAGCGCAGTTCATTGAGCGGTTTGTCAAAATAAAACTGTGCGGCCAATCCAAAACCGTTAATAGAGCGGTTGCCGTTTTGACCCAAATAAATCTCATTCAAATATGTTTGTAGGATCTCATCTTTGCTGTAATGCAGTTCAAGCAATACTGCCATTAACGCTTCGTTGGCTTTGCGCTTTATGGTGCGATCTGAGTTGAGGTAAAAGTTCTTGATAAGCTGCTGGGTAATGGTTGAGCCGCCCTGTCTTGCGCCACCAGAAAAGTTATTGTAAACAGCACGAGCGATACCACGTATCGAGACGCCTTTATGCTCATAAAATGCGCGATCTTCGGTGGCAATCAAAGCGTCAATCAATGGCTGAGGCACTTCATCTAACGACACCACCATTCGATCTTCGTTACTATCAGGATATATGCCACCGATATTCACTGGCTCTAGACGTATGATGCCGCTTTTGGCAGGTACGGTACTTTGAATAGAGTCCACTTTATTATTAGCAATCGTCATTTTGATGACTTGCTCAGCATCTTTGTCGCTGGAGCTATAAGTAAAGCCGCGTGTATGGATAAAATAAGTATTGCCTGATCTATGGTAAGTACCAGTGCGATCGTAAGCTTTATTGCTCTGATAATTAAGCAATTCTAGCCACGTCTTCATCGTATCTCTATCGACGTTGGCGCCTTGATACAGCTCAAGTGGTTGCGAGTATACTTTGGCTGGAATATCCCAACGCTTACCTTCAAACTTATGGGTAATGGTGCGATCAAGTTTGATCAGGTACAGGGCCAAGAGCACCATGCCTGCGATGATAACAATTAATAGAAGGCTACTAAACACCAAGCCGCGCTGCTGTGAAGGTAATGTACTCATAGCAGGCTTAGATGATGGAGCTGACTTAGTATTTAATAACTTAAAATTGGATTTTTGCACGGACGTCGCACCATTTTTGGATAAAAAACTGCCTCATAATGACGCAAATTGATGAATTTTTCAATCTATCATCGTCAACGGGCGCATTCATTGGTATCAGAGCAGTGCTGATGTTACTGCCTAGGGTGATTGCTTGTAGTATAATCTTAACTGAAACACTGGTAAGAGCAGTGAGGTATGAGCAACTTGTATAGCATTGATAAACGTATATAGGATAACAATTTATTATTGCTGCAACGATGTAATTTGTATGAAACAGCCTTTGGGTTTTGTTTTTACAATCAGCCTTCTGCTGTTTAGTTTGTGCTAACAGTAGCAATATCAATATCAATTAATAGCAGTCTCGATTAATAGCAGTCGCAATCAATAGTAATCTTAACGAGTAGCAACTCCAATTAGTAACAGTTTCAACCAGTAGTAATGTCAGTATCGTCAAAAATGACTGTTCTTATTTAATTAATAGTCAATAACAGCAAGCTTGCTTTTAGTGAGTACGTTTTGAGTAAGCTTGTCAAAGGAAGTAAGCGCCGACTATGTCTAGTACCTCATCATCTGTAGCATCTACCACAACTCATTTCTACGAAGATAACTCTATTATTGAAGGGTTAGTGCTTCCATTGGCTGATCACTGCTTCCATTGCGGCGATCCTGTACCGCAGCCACCGTTTCATGCCCAGATATTAGGCAAGTCGCGTGAGATGTGCTGTATGGGTTGTCAGCTAGCAGCGCAGAGTATCGTAGAGGCAGGTCTTGAACAATACTATCTTGACCGTTCGGAGATCAATCGTACAGCAAGCTTGCCGACCCAGCTGACGCGCCTTGAGGTATACGATCATGATGAGATAAAGGCGCAGTTCGTCTATGCGCAAGATGGACTGTCAGTTGCCGAATTGTCTGTTAATAACTTGCGCTGTGCTGCCTGTACGTGGCTCATTGAGTCGCGTCTCGATGAGCTACAAGGCATTAGTAAGTGTCAGGTAAATCTGACCAATCAGCGTATGCGCGTCGTCTGGAATGAAGACGTGCTGCCAATCAGTCGCATTCTAGCGGTCATTAATGAAATCGGCTACGAAGCCAAGCCTTACCGGCAAGATACTCATGAAGCCATGCTGGCACGTCATAATAACCAGATGCTCTTACGTCTCGGTATTGCAGCATTGGGTTCGATGCAGGCGATGATGTACGCTGTTGCGCTCTATTTTGGTGAATATAGCGATATGTTGATATTCCAGCGCGACTTTTTGCGTTGGGTATCGTTATTTGTGAGCACGCCTGTTTTCTTTTATGCAGGTATCCCGTTCTTTACCTCAGCGTGGTCGGCGATTCGGGCACGCCAAGTAAATATGGATGTGCCCGTCAGTCTGGCGCTGATTATTACTTTTTTTGCCAGCCTCTATGCCACCGTCACTGGACAAGGGGAGACGTATTACGACTCAGTCAGTATGTTTATATTCTTTTTATTAGCAGGGCGTTATATCGAGCACAATGCACGTCTAAAAGCTGCCACTATGGCTAATGATTTGGTCGTGGTCGAGCCTGTATTGGTCCAAAAAGTGGCTGAAGACAAAGCAGCGGCAGCGCGTATCTTGCAGCAGCTTAGGGGCAATAGCGCTCAGCAAGATGACAGTATCGAAAATGAGTCTCATGAGGTGGCAGTCTCTGCAACTGACGTGATGCCTAACTTTATGCAGAAGATAGATGCGGATGTCCATCAGCTCACATCAGATATTGCGCAAGAGTGGCAGCACTCTCGTAATCAAAAAAATGCAATCTCACCGTTAGAAGCTGATGTATCGTCAAAGCAAATGGTGACGGCTCACAGCTTGCAAGTGGGTGATATTATCTCGGTTGAGGCAGGTTCTGAGATTATTAGTGACGGTATCTTGCTGAGCTCGACGGCAACCGTGTCACAGAGCCTGCTGACGGGCGAGGGTGACTTAATCATCAAGACCCAAGGCGATTATATCGTCGGCGGCGCACAAAACGATAGCCAACCGTTTGAGATGCTAGTTACAGCGCTACCACAAGACAGTCAGATAGGTCTCATCGATAGACTAATGAACCGGGCGATGAGTGAAAAGCCCAAACTGGCACAGCAAGCGGATAAGCTGGCACGTTGGTTTGTCGCCCGTATTTTAGTGTTATCAGTCTTAGTATTTGTTGGCTGGTATATCGTCGATCCAAGTCAGGCTATTTGGGCAACGGTGGCTGTATTGGTCGCTACTTGTCCCTGTGCGCTATCATTGGCGACGCCAATAGCGTTGACTGTTTCCACCAATCGCTTAGCCAGCTATGGTTTTTTGACGACTCGTGGGCATACGCTACAGACGCTGGCTGAAATCACTCATATTGCTTTTGATAAAACAGGAACGCTGACCTACGGTAAGCCAAATCTATTACATATTGAACTGGTGGCACCAATAGATCAGACAGAAACGGATGATGGGTCGTCAATAGCGCAAAAAGATAGGCTATTAGCAATTGCAGCTGCCTTAGAAGTCGGCAGTCGTCACCCGATTGCACACGCTCTGCTAACTGCTGCTTATCAATTACATCTACCAACGACGCGGGCAGTACAGCACTATCCGGCAGGCGGTGTGGAAGCAATGATTGATGGTATGAGATATCGCATCGGTCATGAAGGTTTCGCTTTGAACAGTGATATAAATAGTATTGAAAAAAACAATGATTTGACCATCGATTTACTAACTCATCGCGCAAGCTCAGCTGTTGTTTTGTCTTGCCAAAAAGCAAATACCAATGGCTGGCAGGCGCTGGCATGCTTTTATTTTAATGATAAAGTGCGAGATAGTGCTCAAACGATGCTTAATACTATAAAAGGGCTAGGTATCGAGTCTGTGATGCTAACAGGAGATCCAAGCCCGCAAGCGCTGACGATGGCTGATAGCTTAGGAATGCAGGCTGCCTATAATGGTCTATCTCCGACGGACAAGGTCAATCATATTCAGCAGCTGCAAGCCAAAGGCGCGGTCGTATTGATGGTTGGTGATGGCATCAATGATGCGCCAGTATTGGCAGCAGCAGACGTGTCCACCTCAATTGCTGGTGCGGCAGATCTGGCACAAGTATCTAGTGATAGTATTATTCTAAACGGTCAAATAGAGGCCATCACTGCTGCTAAACGTATTTCTGATAAAACAGAGCGCATCATTAAGCAAAATTTTCGCTGGGCGCTCGCTTACAACAGTATTGTCCTGATACCAGCGGCTTTAGGTTATGTACCACCATGGCTTGCTGCTATTGGTATGTCGCTTAGCTCATTATTTGTCGTGTTAAATGCGCTGCGTCTGAAACGTGCCTAGTCACTTCAGAACGCACTGACGTTAAGCCAGCCTGCAACATTCAGCCATAAAAAAACCGCCTTGAACTACATATAAGTAGTTAAGGCGGTTTTTGTACAGAGTTGCTATCAGACAGTGTATCGAATTAGTCTTGTAAATAGCTCAATAGACGCATGAATTCGATATACATCCAGACTAGAGTCGCAAGAATACCAATACTGAATAACCATTCGTAGTCTTCTGAGATACCCATTGCAACGCCGCGATCGATATTGTCAAAGTCTAATAATAGCGTAAAAGAAGCGATAACAATCACAAACAAGCTAAAGCCGATAGCGATAGCACCGCCTTCAAACAAGAACGGTAGTGTTGAACCAAATGCTAGAGAAAGCACCCATTGTGCGACGTATACAAGCATAATGGCAATAACGGCTGAGGTCACAATAGAGCGGAATTTTTCAGTGACCTTAACCAAACCTGAGCGATAGAGGCCTAGCATGACTGCCGCTGTGACGAACGTTGCACACATTGCAGTTACTGGTACGGTCGGATACATTCTCATAAAAAATAGTGAGATACCGCCCAGAAATATACCTTCTAGCAATGCATAAGGCACTGCCAACGTCTTGGCTTTTTGTGGCTTAAAAGTGATAAAAAGGGCAAGAACAAACGCAGCAATCATGCTACCGAAGGCTGCCATGGTAATAAAACCTTGCGATAAACCTGCCATAAGCGCATAAAAGAAAAAGCCCACACCAGTAATAGCTGATAATCCAAGTAATAGGCTGGTCTTTTGAATAACACCCTTGACCGTCATTGGATTACCGCCGATCGCAAGTTCTGCGCGACTGACAATAGGATTGGCCATACATAAATCCTTAATAATAAAATATGAAAATAGAGATGTTAGCTACTTTAGCAAAACCGCCATTATTGTCAACTGTGTTTGCGTGACAGCCATTGTGACTGTCTTCCTAGCTGTCTAATAGTGTCAGTAGCTCACGTATCAAACTGCTGCACGCTCGTGCGTATATTGGGCAGGCAAGTAAGGCTAAGTAAGTCATTTGATAGCTTTTATATGGGGTCAGTTACGACAGTTAACAACGATAATTGAGAAACATGCTAGTCTAAGCGCGCATTTATCGCTATCATTGCCCTGTACTTCACCGTTATACCGAGTCGTTTTATGGAAAACTCAGCGCAGTCAGCAAGATTGCCACACTTACATGAATCAGAGCTATTCCACGCTATCAAGAACCCTGCTTTTAGGCGCATTGGGCTGATGGGCCGCGCTGGTAAACGCAGCGTCACTCAAAGTCTGGTGCAGATCGCCCAAACCATCAATGACATGAATTTGACATTGATCATGGATGTGCAAACTGCCAATTTGCCCACATTGGATCTTATAGACATAGAAAAAGTCAAAATCGTAAAGCGCGGCTTAATTGGTGAGATTTGCGACTTGGTTATTGTGGTCGGTGGTGACGGCTCGATACTACATGCTGCTGAAGCATTAGCACGTTACCGTGTGCCTGTATTGGGAGTTAACCGTGGTCGCTTAGGGTTTTTGGCAGATGTAAAGCCTGATGAAGCGGCGTTTAAACTGCGTCAGGTGTTGATGGGAGACTATCAGCTGGATCATCGGTTTTTGCTTACGATGGAAATACGAGAAGGGCGCAAAATAGTCCATGAGGATATGGCGCTCAATGATATCGTGTTGCATGCTGGCAAGTCGGTACATATGATTGATTTTCAGATGAAAATTGACGGACACGATGTATATAGACAGCATAGTGACGGGCTAATAGCAGCAACACCGACAGGCTCAACTGCCTATGCGCTATCTGGTGGTGGTCCTATCATACATCCGAGTATGGATGCCATTTGTCTCGTGCCTATGCATCCTCATACCTTATCTAGTCGTCCGATTGTGGTCAGCGGTAATAGTGAAGTCTGTATTCGTATCCATGAAGACAACCGTACGCAGCCAATGGTTAGTGCAGATGGCAAGCCCAGTGTACCGCTCGAACAAGAGCAACGCTTACATATTCGTAAGCACCCTGACAAACTGACTTTGTTGCACCCACCTGGGTTTGATTTTTATGAAGCGTGCCGGACAAAGTTACACTGGAATGTCCACGCTGAAGAATTCAGTCTTGATGTCGATGATGATATTATGGACGATGAATAAGTCAGTCTTTTATGTAGAAGTATGATCCAAAAATCGCAGTGGAGTAGGCAAAATGGATAAACAAACAATACTAGCAAGTCTAACGCCTGAGGTAGTCGATAAATTTCGTATGGCGATTGAGCTGGGCAAATGGCCTGATGGTCGCAAAATTACTGCTGAGCAGCGCGACACTTGTATGCAAGCGGTAATGATATGGGAGCATGAGCACCTACCGCCTGCTGAACGTACTGGCTATATCCACAAACCAGTAAAAGACGACGGTTCAGTGGCTGGTGCTGAATGTGATGTCGAGCATGAACATCATTATCCTAATATGCCGAACCCTAAAGGTGCCGTGCAGCCTGTCAAATTTCGTGATAAATAAGTTTTGTGATAAATAGACCTACAAATAGGTAGGTCTGTGATAGCCATAAATACAGCCATCACAAAAAAGCCACGCTCATTAGCGTGGCTTTTTTACTTTATAGTGTTCTAATCACAACACATGCTTAAATTGCAGTCGTATCGACACTAGGACGAACCGTTAGTGGGTTTTTCTGCATCAAAAATCCCTGCCAGCCCCAATGCAAAAAGTTACGAATATTGGCGTGATCAGTACCATTAGGCGTTGATTGTACTTTAGCATAGTGCTCGCCAAATAGTTTTAGCGTGTCTAGCTGGTTCAAACCATGATGCTTAGCAAAACCAAAAATTTTTGCACTACCTTCGTTTTCACCAGCTGCATTATGTACCATTCCATTCACAAAAGGGGCAGGCGCATAGCGATAAAAATCATCAATAAAGCTGATGACATCATTGAATCCAATGGCTTTTTTGTTCAAACCATTAAGTAGTGCCGATATATCTGATTGGCGGATACTCATAAATAAATGACCTCAGAGCAGATTAAAAAAACAATACAATACTTATTGATACTCGATAGCAGCTGAGCACTAAGTATTATAAATTAGCGATTGAAATAGTCTTCGTCATCGAATGAAGGCGAAAAGTTGCCTTGCTCAAGATGCTGCATTTGCGACTGTACAGAACGCTCATGCTGAATACGTTGATAAATCTCTTCGCGATGTACGGCAATATCTTTTGGTGCGTTTACACCGATACGTACTTGATTGCCTTTGACGCCCAAAACCGTCACACTGACTTCATCGCCAATCATTAGCGTTTCGCCCACGCGGCGTGTCAAAATTAACATGCGTCACACTCCTTATGTCGCATCAACAAATTATTACTCATCAGATTACTTCTCAATTGCAGAACATTACCGTAGCACTAGGCAAGCAATGTATCAATAATTACAATGCTCGACATCGTGCTCATAACGGTAACGATAGGTAGATTCATTTAGCCCAAATGAAAGCCCCATTATAGGTGGCATAACAGATACTGTCACGGTTTTTTCACAAAACTATTAGGTAAGTGCTCATTTCAGCTAGGGCAAAAAATAAAAATAGGACCTAAAGAGATCCTATTTTATTTGAGTATTATATCAATATAACAGTAGCACTGGACAAATTACCGACAATGCTCAGGCGGTATTTTAACAGTTTTTGAGGGTTATAGCCCAGCGATTTTGCTTTCGCCGTCTTCACGGTCAAGACCAAATGCAGTATGCAGTGACTTGACGGCTTTTTCTAAGTGCTGGTCTTGAATCAGTACAGACACTTTGATTTCGCTGGTCGATATCATTTGGATATTGATGTTGTTTTCAGCCAATGTCTGGAACATTAGGCTTGCAACCCCTGCGTGTGAACGCATACCAACACCGACTAATGAAACTTTGACAACTTCGCTATTGCCTGAGATTTCTTTGGCACCAATCTCGTCTTTGACTTCTTCATTGAGCACTTTTAGGGTCTTGTCTAAGTCAGTGCGGTTTACAGTGAAGGTAAAGTCAGTGGTACCATTGTCTGATAGGTTTTGGACAATCATATCGATTTCGATATTGGCGCGACCAATGGGGCTTAAGATAGCAGAGGCGATACCAGGATGATCGGGTACACCGCGTACTAAGATTTTTGCTTCGTCTCGATTAAACGCGATACCTGAGATGATTGCCTGTTCCATATTGTCTCCTTCGTCTATCGTAATTAGGGTGCCCACATTGTCTTGAAATTCTTGGTCAAAGCTGCCATCTGTGTTTTCATCAAAGCTAGATAGGACGCGTAGAGGTACACCGTACTTGCCAGCAAACTCTACTGAACGAATCTGTAGAATCTTTGAACCAAGGCTCGCCATCTCTAGCATTTCTTCAAAGGTAATTTTTTCAAGTTTTTTGGCTTTTGAGGTCACACGAGGATCAGTGGTATAGACGCCATCGACATCAGTATAGATCTGACACTCATCAGCACCCAAAGCTGCTGCAATCGCCACACCTGTCGTATCAGAGCCACCGCGTCCGAGTGTGGTCGCGTTGCCTGCTTCATCAATACCTTGAAAGCCTGCCACAATAACGATATTGCCAGCATCTAGTTGCTCGCGTATGTTTTTATCATCGATGCTTTCGATACGTGCTTTATTATGGGCGTTGTCAGTTTTGATAGCGACTTGACGACCAGTAAATGAGCGAGCACCAATACCAAGCTCTTTAATCGCCATAGCGAGTAGAGAGATAGAGACTTGCTCACCCGTTGAGACCATTTGGTCGTATTCACGTGCGTCAGGATTGTTGCTAATTTGGCGTGCTAAATCAATTAAGCGGTTGGTTTCGCCGCTCATAGCTGAAACCACAACGACCACTTGGTGACCATTGTCATGCCAGCGTTTGACTCGTTTGGCGACGTTTTTGATGCGGTCGATACTGCCCATCGAGGTGCCGCCGTATTTTTGTACTATTAACGCCATAAAAATCTACCTATTATTCAATAATGACTTTTTATGATCAGTGATGAGTGTCAATGTGAGACTTATCAATGCTTGTATACATAAAGCCAGATTATAAAAGTGATGCCCTAGGTTTTTGTTCATCTGGTTGTGTCTACCACCTTCAATGAACGAAAAACATGCCCAAACGTTGACCTTTATACCATATCTACAGCACAACTTTAAGTCTCAGTACCGCCTAGATATATGGCGATTGGTTATAGTGGTTATAACCAATCGCGTATTTGGTGCGTAGTCGAGTAAAGCTATGCGATAAATATAAGGTATATTATGACGCGCTATACCAATATACTCGCTGGTCTAATGTTCACTAGCTTAGCTAAGCCGGGTTTCAATCCAAGCAGGTAGAGCGCTGATAACCGCTGCACTGTTGCCAGACTTCGGCGCGCCACCTTGGGCGTAGTCAGGCTTACCGCCGCCTTTACCACCAAGCTCACTCGCCAAATGACGAATGATATCACCAGCTTTTATCTTAGCAGTGACAGACTTCGCTACGCTCGCTGCGAGCGCCAACTGCTCGTCTTTATCACCGACGAGTACAACCACGCTATCAGGTAGTTTTGATTTGATATCGTCCATCAGCGTACGGATAGATTTACCATCGATGCCGCTTAGGGTGCTGATAAGAACTGGTGTACCTGCGATAGTCTGCACATCATCAAGTAAGTTAGCTGCTTGAGCACTGGCCATCTTTTGTTGCAGACGCTCTAGTTGTTTTTCAAGATCGCGCTGCTTATCTGCCATGGTGCGTACACGCTGCGCCACTTCAGGACGTTTTACTTTGAGCTGACTTGCCAACTCACCCAGTTGCTGCTCGCTTTGCTGCATGTTTTTGACCGCGTTCATGCCAGTGACGGCTTCAATACGGCGAATACCAGCTGCGATACCTGATTCACTGGTGATCTTTAGCACGCCGATATCGCCCGTGCGCTGCACATGTAGACCACCGCATAGCTCAATAGAGAACGGCTTGCGCTGACCATCTACGATACTGTCTGTACCCATGGTTAGGACTCGAACGTCACTACCGTATTTTTCGCCAAACAGTGCCATAGCGCCTTGGTTCATGGCCTCATCAATCGACATGTGCTCGATGCGGGCAGGGGTGTTGGCTTGGATTTGTTCATTGACGAGACGCTCTACTCGCGTAATTTCAGCGGCACTGACAGGCTTGTCGTAGGCAAAATCAAAACGTAGTACTTCGCTTGAGACCAATGAGCCTTTTTGCGTAACCGCATCACCTAATACTTCTCTTAGCGCTGCATGTAATAGGTGAGTAGCAGAATGGTTTTTTGCACTAGCGGCACGGATGCTTGAGAGTACATGAGCGTCAGCCGTCTGCTTAGGGCTAATCTCACCCATAGTCACGACACCATAATGAATAATCGCCTGCCCAGACTTTTTAGTGTCTTGTACATTAAAGACGCCTGATTCAGTACGAATTTCACCAAGCTCACCAACTTGACCGCCGCCTTCTGCATAGAATGGGGTGCGATCAAGTACGACAACGCCTTCCATGCCTTCTGTTAAGCTGTCTGCTGGGTTACCATCTTGGTAAAGCGCATCAACAGTGACACCTTCTTCTTCAAGCTGCTCATAGCCGATAAATGTCGTTGGCGTTTCTACTTGGATGACGCTGCTGTAATCAACGTCGAATTTGCCAGCATCACGGGCACGCTCACGCTGCGCTTGCATATGCTCATCGAATTCTGTTTCGTCAATGACAATACCGCGCTCACGAGTGATATCGGCAGTCAAATCGAGTGGGAAGCCGTAAGTATCGTAAAGCTTAAAGGCAGCTTCACCAGATAGCGTATCGCCATCTTGTAAGCCTTCAAGTTCGCTGGCAAGCAAACGCAAACCTTGGGCTAATGTTTTAGCAAACTGTGCTTCTTCTTTTTGAATGGCACTTTCGATGGCAGTTTGTTTTTCTTTTAGATCTGGATAAGCGCTGCCCATTTCTGCGACGAGCGGCGCCACCATTTTGTAGAAAAACTCACTATCTGCACCAAGTTTGTTGCCATGACGTACGGCACGGCGAATGACGCGGCGTAGGACATAGCCACGACCTTCATTGCTTGGCGTAACGCCATCAGCAATCAAAAACGCTACGGCACGAATATGGTCGGCAATGACTTTTAGTGATGACTGCTGTTCATTGTCAATCTCTAGGATTTCAGCCGCCGCATCCATCAAATGGACAAATAGGTCGATCTCATAGTTGCCATGGACGCCTTGCATGATGGCACTAATACGCTCAAGTCCCATGCCTGTATCGACACTGGGTGCTGGTAGCGGTAATAGAGTGCCGTCTTTTTGACGATTAAACTGCATGAAGACACAGTTCCAAATCTCAATAAAGCGGTCGCCATCTTCTTCAGGAGTACCTGGCAAGCCGCCTTCGATATCGGCGCCGTGGTCATAAAAGACTTCGGTACAAGGACCACAAGGACCAGTATCACCCATGGTCCAAAAATTATCAGAAGCGTAAGGCGCACCTTTGTTATCGCCAATACGAATGATGCGATCGCTTGGAATACCAATGTTTTTATTCCAAATCTCAAAGGCTTCATCATCGGTTTCATAAATGGTGACGTACAGACGATCCTTATCAATGGCTAGCCACTCTTTTGAGGTCAAAAACTCCCAGATATACTCGATACCTGCTTGTTTGAAGTAATCGCCAAATGAAAAGTTGCCTAGCATTTCAAAGAACGTATGATGGCGGGCAGTGTAGCCGACATTATCTAGATCGTTATGCTTGCCGCCAGCACGGACGCACTTTTGAGAAGTTACAGCACGTGTGTAGTCACGTGGCTCCATACCCAAAAAGGTTTCTTTGAACTGATTCATACCGGCATTAGTAAATAGTAATGTCGGATCATTATGAGGAATCAAGCTAGACGATGAAACTTGGGTGTGCTGCTTGCTTATGAAAAAATCGATAAAGGCTTGGCGAATATCGGCTGAGCGAAATGGCTGGCTCACAGCGGCTCCTTACTGACGGATAGAATTGAGTAAATAACATAAAATAATTTTGCAAGCGATTTTAGCACAAACGCCCAAGCTCTTGGTACAAGAGTTATAACTGCTAGGTTATTATGCGCATGCTTACCGCTGCTTGATTGGTAGCACATCAAGATTGACGGTTTAAACAAGCCAATCGTGCAACCAGGTCAGTCCAATGAACAAGCTAGTTGGTCAAAATAGCGGCATCAGTCTCATCGAGTTTGTCTTTTGTCACGGGGTCAGACTCAATAACTTGCACGGGTAGATAGCGTAATTGCAATTTGATGGGTAGATACTCAGGAAAATTATTTGCCATATCTTGGGTAATGACCGCCTCGATTTGACGAACATCGGATGAGGTCGGTGTCGTCTCACCGCGCACGACTGCACGCACGACTTGATTCTCGTCTGATGTGTCAAATTGAGTATTGGTCAGCACGTTGCCTTGATCGATAAAGTAGCTGTTGATAGCTTCTTTCACACTACTTTCAAACACCTGCTGCTTGGCATTGGTCTGTAGGTTGATGGTCAAATAGGTACCCAAACCACCCAGTAATAACAAAGTCACCGCGTTACGCTGCAAAAAAGTCAGATAGTTGTTTGATTTATAGTCGTTGTCGACCAAGCGGCGAAAACCCAAAACCCATAACACAAGTGCATTAGTAAACTGAATAGCAATGATGTTGGTTACTGCTAATAAAAGCGCACCAAATCCAAGCTGTAGCTCACCGTTAGCAAATAAAATACCACTAGCAGCAAGCGGTGGCACCAACGCAGTGGCTACTGCAACGCCGACTACCGCGACTGATAAATGCGGAGACACCATCGCATAGGCACCAGCCGTACCACCTGCCAATGCAATCATAAGATCCATAGAGGTGGGCTGGGTACGCGATAGTATTTCAGCGGTCAAGGGTTGGTCTTTGTGTAGCCAGCCAACGATGAATCCAACAACCAATACCAATGACACCCCCAGAAACACGGTGACTAGTGACTTACGTAGTAGGGGCATACGGTAGTCAATGATCGCTAACGCGACGCCAGTGATGGGACCTAGCATCATCGCAACCAGCATCGCACCAATTACGACCGCTGCCGAGTTGGTTACTAGACCATAGCTTGCGATGATGGCAGAGAGGATATTCATAATGAAGTACATTCTGCTGGGCAGCGCATTGGCTTCAATCCTAACCCGCACCTCTGGATAATCTACTTTTTTGTTATTGAACTGCTCAGCGACAAACTGCTTATAAGACTCAAGCTTGGCTTCTTTTTCTTCCTGAACCTCTTCTTCATCGCTTTCGTGTTCTTTATGTTCATCTACATTGGGGCTGTTGTCTTGTTCCTCGTCCTGATCGTTACTTTGATCATTGTATTGATCATCGCTTTGCAAACTATCGTGCTCATGTACACTTTTATCTTTCAATGTATTATTCGTTTTCGCTTGACTGTCTGCTTGCTCATCAGAGCTGTCTAAGGGTGCGTGTTGAGCATCGACAGTTAGGTCGTCGTCTGTTGATTCCGTTATGTCAGCATTTTTTTTGTCTTGAGCGCTCCTCTCTAATGTATCAGCCGCATCTGATTGAAAGAAATCTGATTGGGATTCAGATGAATCTTCATGGTTCTGCTGTTTAGGATTGGACTGCTCAGAATTGGGCTTATTAGGGTTAGGCTGCTCAGAGTTGGACTGGGACATAGGTTCAGTTGTCTCCAGCGTGGCTACCACTACATCTTCACTGATTGACTCTATCTTAACATTGGCTTCAGGGTTTTCAGCACAGGCTAGATCTTCATTTTCTAGTGCTTCTTGAGTCATGTTGGTCATTTCAGTGTCGCTTATCGCCGTATCCGCTACTGAATCAGTCAAAGCATCTTGATCGTTTTTAGGATCAGCATTGGCTGAAGTTTTATTCTGCTGAGCTGAGTCAGTAGATACGTTTTTTTTAGATGAGGTCATAACAGATAACTTTCTCAACGAATGAAGAAAGTCACTATTGTAATGATAAACGGACAAAGGTATAGGGGTTTTTTGCGATTAGGCAAAGGAGAGTATAGATAGGTAAGCGTGTGATAAAAGAGCAATTTATTAGCATTCATCTAAAACCTTAAAGCTAACATGGTTTTGAATAAAAGTCATCTGATATAGGTGATATAAGCGTTCAGATTAAATACTTAATAAAATTGTGGAATTGAAGTATAAATAGATTATACCCACAAAAAAAGTAAGGATTAAATCATGAATTGGTCATTATTTGCTGTCATTTACATCATAGCAGGCACGGTCACCACAGGCGTTGTCATCATTGGTACGCTCATTATGGGGTTCGATGAGATTGCTCATATGCAAATAGCGGTCGCGGTGGGTGCTTTGGCTTCTATTCCTGTAACGATGTTCTTTGCCAAAAAAATCGGCAACATTACGGGTGATGAGGAGGGCTACGAGGCGTAGTTAATAAGACCTACGTTTTGTAAGTGAGAAGCTGTGCTAAAACGCTTTGATTCTAAGGCAGCTTTACAACAAAGTGATTCTATAAAAGGTCGCTATATATAAGGCGACTATATGGAAAGTGATTTTATAAATAAGCAGAAAAAAACAAGTAGGTATCAAAAAGACCTCACGATGGAGGTCTTTTTTGTCATGATTTTTATGATGGATTGGGATAGTCAGTCAGATTTACTGAAGTTCGACAACCGCGCCATTTTCAACATTGGCATAAACCTCTAACACATCCCAGTTGGTCAAACGAACACAACCTGCTGATCCTTGGCGACTGATACCTTCAGGTACTGGTGAACCATGTAACCCATAAGAGGGCTTAGATAAGCCCATCCATACCACACCCACTGGATTGTTCGGTCCTGGTGCTATCATATGGACTTTCTTTTGAGCGCCTTCACCGACAGTTGATTTATACCAAGGCATTTTTACTTTATTGATGATCTTAAATGACCCTTTTGGTGACGGTGTGGCGTCACTACCGACGGTCGTTGGGTAGGTAGCAACCAGTTTATCACCGTTATATGCATAAAGTGTCTTATCTGCTTTGTTGGCAACGATACGGTTGATACGTTGGTTGAGCTTGCCACGATTGTTCAGTACGGTGATCGTCTCACCAACTTTGTACTCTTTATTCTTATTCAATTTATCAAGGTAGCGTACGTCCATATGGAAACGTTCACCTAACATCTCTTTGATGTCTTGATAATACAAACCTTTCATTTTTGACTTGGCTTCTGAACCAGAAGGCGTGGTTGCAAAATTGGTATTAAGATCGTCTTCAGTCAGGGTATAAGTGACCAATACAGGTTTGGTTGCAGGAATATTTTTTACTAAGGCATCCCACGTTTTTTGGTCCATTTTACCTGTCTTTGGCAGGCCTCTCATCGCTTGAAAGTTGACCAAGGCTTTTTTGCTGTTCATGCCCCAACCGCCATCGATAGGACCAGGAGACGCATGGTTCCAATCAAGTAGTGCTTGTATTTTGATGGTCATTGCTGAGTTGACGTTCATGTTTGGTGACCAGACAGCACTATTCACTTGCTTAGCATAGTTTGATAAGTTTAGTGTGGTGTGTCGTTTACCATCTTTGTCTTCAATGCTTTTGATGGTTGGATCATCACTGAAGTCTTGACGTTTCTCACTCTCTGGCAGCTCAAAAGCAAGTGGATCAGATGAATTGATAGATGACAAATCGCTAGGAGCAGCAACAGCTTGGCCTTCAGTTATATCATCATCACGGTCAGCTTGCTCATCTTTACGTGTCAATTCTGCCGCGCTCATGTTGTCGGCAGCCTTTGACTCACTCTTTGAATCAATAAGCTGAGTCATACGATCAGCTGGCAAGCGACTGTCTAACGAGCTGCTACGATTTTCTTGTACATCCAAGCTCACCTTTTGGGCAAGGCTCGGCATCGTATCTGATGTGCGTACTGGCAATGTGCGAGTAGCATCAGCAGGCGCAGCTAGCGCGGCAACGCTAGCACTTATGGTGGCAATAGATATAGCAGTAATAATAGGCTTTATTTTCATCATGTTGAATCACTTGTGGTTGCTACTAATGCGGCTATTATGCGCATAATTTGTCGCCATCGCAAACTTTTGACACATGTTTTTGTATTTAACGGTTGCCAAACGTCAGCTGCTGACGTATTCGCTACAGTTGGGTAATAATTTAACGAATATATGTATGGCATGGTGCGCGATTCTTACGCAAATGATCTGATACTGACCCTGTTTTTTGTTGCAGTAATAGTGACACTGATTGGCGCTATTAGGTGTTTACGTCTATAATGTAGGATTAAATTTTTGGTTAATAAACCGACTTTTAGCAAAAAGCAGTTTTTAGCAAAAAGCAATTTAATCCGCTATGTAGTTAATCCATAAGGTGCGATATGTCAGAAGACCAAACAATGAGTGCAGAAGAGTTTCAAAACCAATACTTTAACGATGAGTCTGAGGGCTTAGACGGCGAGATGGAGTATGATTTAGAGACTGGACTTCTTGGTGAGCACGATGAATTTGCTAACCTACAAGCAGAGCTGAATGAAGCGCGTGAGCAACTGGTAAGTATCCGCGACTTTATTCGTTTTTCGGTCACGCAGTTGCGTAACTATGATGTGGTTGTCGCGCAAGGCACTACAGATGAGTTTGCAGAAGCCTCAGCCATCGTATTGCATTCGCTATCGTTAGACTGGTCAGCCAATGAGCAAATTTTAGACTGCCGTTTGACCACGTCAGAGAAGCAGGCAGTACTTGGGTTATTAGAAGAGCGTATCGCTGAACGTAAGCCATTGAGTTATCTGATTAACTTATCTTATTTCTGTGATTTGCCTTTTTATGTGGATGAGCGTGTCCTTATCCCTCGCTCGCCAATCGCAGAGTTGATTCGCCAGCAGTTCCATCCATACTTTGATGTGACTGAACTTGCCAAGCCTCTAGGCGTTAGTCCAAATGAGCAGTCAGCGGTGTTTTATGACCATGGTTTAGAAGTGAAGCAGTTGTCACAGCCTGAGCGTATCTTGGATCTGTGCACTGGTTCTGCTTGTATCGCCATTGCGCTTGCGACCCGTTTCGTCGATGCATTGGTTGATGCAGTCGATATCGATAAGGGCGCATTAGAAGTAGCCATGGTCAATGTCGATCATCATGACCTTGGACATCAAGTCAACGTAATTGAGTCAGATCTGTTTGCTAAGATACCTGCTGAGAACCAGTATGAGCTTATCGTCACCAATCCGCCATATGTCGATGCCGCTATCATGGCAGATTTGCCTCCTGAGTTTTTGTATGAGCCTGAGCACGCGCTAGCCGCGGGTCAAGATGGTTTGGACTTGGTGCATCGCATTTTATTTGAAGCGCCAGATTATCTGAGTCCAGAAGGATTGTTGATCTGTGAGGTGGGTGATAGCGAGTGGGCATTAAAACAAGCTTATCCTGAAATTCAGTTCGATTGGTTGAAGTTTGCACATGGTGGGCATGGGGTGTTTGCGATCACTTATGATGAGCTAGTATCACATCGTCAACTGTTTGCCTCTTTTGTTCAACTATTGGACAGTATCCAATAGTCAGCCATTAGGTTGCATGGATATCGGTTGTATGAGTGAATGCGCTAAACAATAACAGCTGATATCCGTAACCGACATCTGTACTCGAGAATTATAAGCACTAATCATAAAAGATGGATCAAATAGTCATCAGTAACGTTTACTTGTTTAAGGATAGTTATGGCAGGCAATAGTATTGGGCAGGTTTTTACGGTTACCACTTGCGGTGAGTCGCATGGCGCAGGCCTTATGGCGATTGTTGACGGTGTGCCACCAGGTTTGGCGTTATCTGCAGAAGATTTGCAAGTAGACTTGGATCGCCGCAAGCCAGGATCGTCTAAGTACTCAACCCAGCGCCGCGAGTCTGATGAAGTCGAAATCATCTCTGGTGTTTTCGAGGGCAAAACCACAGGGACGTCTATTGGTCTATTGATTCGTAATACCAATCAAAAATCAAAAGACTATAGCGATATCAAGGATACCTTCCGTCCTGGGCATGCTGACTATACTTATAGTATGAAATACGGCTTCCGTGATTATCGTGGTGGCGGTCGCTCGTCAGCGCGTGAGACTGCCATGCGAGTGGCGGCTGGTGCTATCGCCAAGAAGTATTTGCAAGAACGTTTGGGCGTACAAATCCGTGGTCACGTGACCCAAATCGGTAACGAGCATAGTAACGTTCTAGATCCTAGCCAAATTGACTGGGCGTTTGTAAATAGCAATCCGTTCTTTTGTGCTGATAAAGAAGCGATTGGCCGTTTTGAAACGTTGATCGATAACTTGCGCCGTGAAGGAACCAGCTGCGGCGCGCGCCTTGAAGTTATCGCAAGCGGTGTGCCTGCAGGTTTGGGTGAGCCAGTGTTTGATCGTTTAGATGCCGATATCGCGCATGCGATGATGAGTATCAATGCGGTCAAAGGGGTTGAGATTGGCGATGGTATGGACGTGGCAGGTCAATTCGGACATAGTGCTCGTGATGAGCTGACGCCAGATGGGTTTGCGGCCAATCATGCAGGTGGTATCTTGGGCGGTATCTCATCAGGGCAAGATATCCGTGTGAGTATTGCGCTAAAACCAACGTCTAGTATTACCACGGCTGGTAAGAGTATCAATACGCAAGGCGAGGCAGTCGATATGCTGACTAAAGGTCGCCATGACCCATGCGTTGGTGTACGTGCGACGCCCATCGCAGAGGCGATGCTAGCAATTGTAGTGCTAGATCACTATCTGCGTCACCGCGGTCAAAACGCGGACGTGAAACCACCAGTGCAATCAATCACCTAGTATTTCCGTCGTAGAGTAATTAGCCCTTTATCGCTTTCAGTATCTAATTACTAGAGGCGATAAAGGGCTTTTTTATGGCTCGTTATAATATTGATTATATCTAAATATAATAAACATTTTGAACTGTCAAAGTATTAGGCTGCCAATTGATACGCATCAATAGCCACACATTGTTGATTCCGAAAGATCAGTAATAACCGCTGACTGGGAATTGCTAACCAGTGCCCAAAATCAATGCTACTCAGCCCTTGGTTTGATAATATCTCTATACAATGATAACGGCTATGACCTACTAAATTTCTAATAGTAAGGCTGTCAGTGAGTAATTTTGCCATTTGATATCTTCTCCTAATTTGCTTTACGAATTTGGCTGTTCAACAGCCTATAACGCTATCGTAAAATGAAGAGATAGAAATCATATGCAGTCATGATGGAAAATTGATGAACTGCCGTACATGTTTATTTTTAAGCCAATGGCAGGGTGATGCTAACGATAACGCCATAACGTTGCTTTTGATGAGTGCTGAGTTTACTAGCACTAGCTTTACTCTTGTCGGCATGGGTGTTGTTAATAGTGACTTGACCACCATGATGTTCGATGACTTGTTTTACCAAAGTCAGTCCAAGCCCCGTACCTTTTTTGAGCGTACTACCAGCGTTAGTAGCCGGTTTTGATTCAGTGGTTTGGTAAGTGGGTTGGCTCTGATGCGATAAGCTAAAATAACGCTCGAAAGCTTTTGCGATAGCATAATCCGGTAATAGCTTGCCATCATTAAATATGTCGATAGTTACCGTCCGCGCTGTACCATGCAAAGAAACCTCAACAATGCTGTCAGCAAAATGAATGGCATTATCTAGTACGTTCTGTAGCACTTGTATCAACCAAAACTCATCAGCGAACACGCTAGTAGACGCTAAGATATCTGCTGGCAAGTCTATGTTGTTGGTCACTTGCTCATTATCAATATAGATATCAATAGGTTTAAGGTTCTGCTGCTGCTGTTTAGCTGTATTGTCTTTTATCAGGCTCTGCAATAATGGCAGTAGGGACGTTGGCTGACGATTGAGCTTAAAGGTAGGCTGCTCCACTTTAGCAAGTAATAGCAGTCGATCGATAAGCTGCTGCATTTTTATACTTTGTTCACCTATCGTTTCGATAAGCATCTGCCGATCATCATGATCAAGGGCATTTCCATCCATGCCATCATCCTCTAATAGCTCACCACTGGCGCGTATCGCAGTCAGCGGGCTTTTAAGCTCGTGCGTCAACGTATGCACATAGTCAGTGACGTAAGCACGATTCTCCAAGCGATGTTTCATGGACTCGATTGTGTCTGTTAGGCTATTTAGTTCATAACCGAGATAAAAGTAGGGCTTTTTGGTGTCTTCTGCCAGTGCACTGGTATATTGGGTGACTAAGGTGATGCTTTGTTTGAGCCACCATGCTACTAGTCCTGCCAGAATAAGGGCTGCGATGCTCATAAATAGCGCGGTGATGAGCATGCGATTACGCGTATCGTCTAAGTAGGGCAATATGCTAGCGACAGGCTTGCCGACACTGACCACGCCCATAATGTCACCAGACGGATTTTTGATGGGCTGAGCCACATACATGACTGAACCATCATGCTGTTGGTAATCTTTTAGCGTACTTCTTGCGCCGTACTGACCTCTTAGTGTGAGATAGACATCGTTCCAGCGTCCGTAATTCTGTCCTTCGTTGTTATCAGGTTTGGGGAGCGAATCGTAAATGACCTTGCCACTACTGTCTGTCACATATACTCGAAAGCTGGTATGGTTTTTGGTCTGGTAGACAGGGCCCAGACTATCGTCAGTCGTTGACATAGCAACAAACGCAGCATCAAGCTGCGCCTGGTAAGCTTCATCATAAAGCTGACCTGTAGATAGAGGCACTTGTAGACTAGCAGCAAGTAATTTACTGGTATCTAGTAGTGTATCTTCAATGACTTGCTGTGCAGTGGGCTTGACGTAACCAAATAACTGAGTAAAGGCAACAACACCGCAGACAATGAGTACCAAAGCGACTGCCAACCAAATCCTAAAGAATATACTCAGATTGAGCAGTCGTTTGCGTTTAGAGACTTGCTGCGCTGTACCGATAGGGTGTAGTTTGGCATACCAATTGCTTTGATCATCGTCGATGTTGTGATCACGATTGATGTCACTATTACTATTACTACGGTTATCGGCTTTATGATTCATAGGTTCAAAGCCATTATCAAGCAGGACATAGTGCGTAACCCAGTCCGCGATGTGTGTGAATCACATCGATACTCGCATCGACGGTCGCCAACTGCTTACGAATCGACTTAACATGACTGTCAATCGTGCGCGCCAAGCGATGATCGGGATAGTCGCTTACTGCATTAAGTAGTTGCTCACGACTAAACACTTGGTTCGGTGCTTGTAATAATGACAGTAAGATTTTGCGCTCGGTGTTACTAAGCTCAAGCTTTTGTTCTTGCCATCTCAATGAGTAATTAAGCGGCTGATAGTGCCAAACACCAGCTTGATTCTCGAACGTCAGTGCCTGCCCAGTTAGGTTGATTGCGGGCGTGTTTTCAACTTTGTCATTAGTTGTATAAGATTCAGACTGCTGAACCAGTAACTGCTCACGTCGCCAGATAGCCTTTAAGCGTGCAACCAATTCGCGTGGACTAAAGGGCTTGGCACAATAGTCATCACCGCCCATCTCCAACCCCAAAATACGATCGACCTCATCGCTACGTGCAGTCAAAAACACGATAGGTAAATCTTTTAGCGTATCGATATCAGTTGCATGACGTATTTGTTGGCACAGACTCAAGCCATCACCATCTGGCAGACCGACATCCATAATAATCGCTGATAGGTCGCGAGCCTCATCACTGTGCAGCATGGGTAACACACTACTGGCATTATCTAACCATGTCATATCCCAGCCTTCACGCTTGCAAGTCACTTTGAGTGACATGGCAATAGCAGGATCATCTTCTACTAGTAAAATATGGGTCATAGTCTCTACATCGTCTTATAAGCTTATTAAATTATCGTAGCACAAAAGCGTATATTGCTATTGCTGCCATGAGTCAAATGATGTGAAAAGTTAATGGAAAAGGGAGGTGCTAAGTAAACCGTTTATGACGTTACTCCCTTAATGCATTCAATAAAAAAGGTCAGCTCAATGAACCAGCTGACCTTGATAATAAAGATTAAGCGTGATTGTCTATTAACAGATTAAGCGAAAACCTATTTCAGACCTTTGCAGTTGGCATAGTAACTCACTGTAGCAGGCCAATCTGAAAAAATACCCTGAACACCAACGTCTTGTGCTAGTACGTCAATATAATTCATCATATCACCATCATTGTTGATAGCATCACCAAGACCGCTATAGTACCAATCACCACCATCAGTTAATGGTCCTGAACGCTCTATTGACCACGTAATGATTTTAAGACCATTAGCTTTGGCTTGTTTTGCGTATTCTGATGGTTGCATATTTCCCTTACCGTCAGTAGTGACTAATAGCCAAAGTGCTGGTGCAATGGTGTTGATGCCACGTGCTTTGATATCAGCCAATGAGTGCTTCCAAGTGGTTGCGTCATCTTTATCAAACGTTTTATCGTCAGCGGTCTCGTTGCTGTCATCAATGAGGTAGACGGCATTGGCGCCATAAGCTGGCTCTTTTTTGATCCAGTAATCAAGATCTTCTATATTGAATGACTGAGCAAACACATCGCTTGCAGGTACGTTGGCAGCTTTATAAGTGTCTATCAGCTGTTGGCGATAGTCATCTAAACGATAGCCATTAAACGGCATAGCTACTGCAGGCGCTTTTAGCTCAGGTGTGTGCTTCATACCCAGCTGGCTTGCCAATGCAATATGCTCTTTTAACGTCATCACCTTGCCGTTTTGTGAGTACAAATCCGTTCGCCAAGGCGCGGTTGCATTCATATAGTCACTAATGCTGGTCGCTTCTTTATTGGCGGCGTCCATTTTACCTGTCAAGGTTTTAAACTCAGCACCGCTAATATCTGAGGTGCGGCATTCGATACTGCCGGCATTGGTAAGTTTGCCTTTAGCATCTAAGATGGGCGGTACGGTACATTGCTTGGCCAGCGGCGTGGTCAAAATATTAGTAGTGGTGTGCAAATCGTTTTGGGCATGACGACAGACAAGCTCCCCATCATTGGTAAACGCCACATCACATTCCAAGATGCCAGCACCCATTTGCGCTGACGCCACGTAGCTGTCATAGGTATGTTCAGGCAGTTGTAATGGCGCACCTCGATGGGCAATAGAGAAGTCAGTCTTACTTGGCAGTTGCCCTCTGCAGGCCTGTAGCTCTTCTTTTAGTGGTCCCTCGTCCATATCATTGATCAGATAAAACGGACGCACGCCATAGGTGTATGCAATAGGTGAAGACGATTGCGGTTGCGTCGTCGATGAAGGGGCTTTTGATGTGAGCATTGAGCGGCTATCGGCAGTGCAACCTACTATCAATAATGAGCTGATCAGCGTTAAAGGTAAGGCGAGATTAATCTTATTAACCTTGGCCGGCGTCTGCTTACTCAGCTCAAGCGCTGATTTATTAGAAATTGTCATGTAAAATGTTCCTGCAAAATTATAAAAATCCCATCGGTTATATGGATAGGAATTAAAAAAATAACGTTTTGCTAAAAAGCACTAAAGTCAATGTATTCTTGTAAAAGCTTAACCGTGTAAGAAATTAGCATTAATGCGGACACTATTGTAGGCAAGTGTACTAAAGAATAGACAGTTAACAGTATTCAAGCTTGATAGTATTGAACCTATCGGTCTTAAGATCATATGTGTCTTTTTCTAGAGTTCACATTTTTGCTATGGTCTGTTTCATGCTGCACTATTGACCATACTCTCAAACTAACAGATGATATTGACCATATAATGACACACACATTATTTTGGCAAAAAAGATAGAAATGCTTAAGGCATATCTCACTACATTATTAAGGATAACTATGAGTAACTATTTAGACGCAGTCGTCGTTGAGCACAATCCCTCTCAAAAAAAGATAGATCGCGCAGTGATTTGGCTGCATGGCTTAGGTGCTAGCGGTCATGATTTTGAGCCAGTGGTACCGCAGCTTGGCTTGGCTGATGATATGGCAGTACGTTTTATCTTCCCACATGCACCTAAACGCCCAGTCACAGTAAATGGCGGCATGGTGATGCCAGCATGGTACGACATCATAGAGATGAGTCTGGAGCGTAAAGTAGATGTGGCTCAGATTGAAGAGTCTGCTCAGCAGATACAAGATTTGATCAGTCGTGAGATAGAGCGCGGCGTGTTACCAGAGCATATCGTTATTGCAGGGTTTTCGCAGGGCGGGGCAGTGGCATATCACGTGGCACTTGGCTATCCAGAACGTTTGGCTGGCTTGATGACGCTCTCTACCTACTTAGCGACCAATGATAATATTGAGTATAGTGCCGCGAACAAAGACATGCCCATTTTGATTGAGCATGGTTCTCATGATCCAGTCGTGCCTGTCATCCTAGGTGAGCAAGCACAGCAGTTATTGTCAGCAAAGGACTATAATGTGTCTTACAATACGTATCCGATGGCACATCAAGTTTGTATGCCGCAGATTCAAAATATTGGTCAGTGGTTAAACACTGTTTTGGCGTAAATTATTAAGCTGTAACGTAATGTAATGCAGGCTACTTATAGGTTGAAACATAACCGATATCTCCTATATAATAGCCAGTCTTATTGGGGATGTTCTGGCTTCGACGCTGGTGATGAAACTCAATGATGCATGTCGAGAGTGTATGTCCTCTCGTTAATCAAACATATATTGTTATAGTCGCAAACGACGAAACTTACGCTCTAGCAGCATAAACCCTGCTTACTTAGTTGCTGATCACCTACAGTTGGTTAACTAAGTTGAAGCGTCCGCATGTAGGCTCGCCACAAGGGATTGTCTCAATCGCTTGGGTTCAAAAGTAGAGAATCGTCCAATCCATCCTGACTGTCGGATCGGTGCGGACTAAAATTAAAGACAGAAACTAAACATGTAGATTCATGAGCGTAATGCTGGCGGACGCGGGTTCAACTCCCGCCATCTCCACCAAACATTGATAAAGGGCTGACCGTCATAGACTGTCAGCCCTTTATTTTGCCTGTTTTTTAGGTTTTAATTTCTATCTCGTCCTATGATGCTCTATATAGAATGTTGGTATTACTAGTAGTACAGGATATTATAAATCTGCTCAATATTAACAAAAATAGTTCGACCCTCCCACGCCATCCAGTCATCAAATCGCATAGTTTCTGGTCTAATAAATCCTGTCAGTTGTACCATTTTAATCAACGAAATCTCTATCTTAAGTAATGAGATTTGCGCTCTAATACGCCCATTCAAAACTTCTGAGTCTAAAAAATATATTGCAGAAAGTGAATTTATAGGTAAAGTAGAGACTCAACGGGTCATATTTTAAGGATTAGAGATGATTATCGAACTACAAGGAAGTAGGTTGACACAAGCGATCCTAGAACGCAGCGATACCGGTGTATGGTGTGCTGTGAGCAATGTTAATGACGATCATGCGATGGCAACTATCGATAATGGGTATTACGAATTATTGGTCACTATCGTATCTTTTGAACAAGATAAGTTTGTCTGTGATCAAGGCAATTTATGGCGCTATGCTGTACCGATTAAAAAAGTTGAGCTTACTCAGGATGAAGTAGGACTGTAAGCAGTTATTGTCTAAAACAGTTGGACCTTGTGGGTCTGAGCATCAGCATTTATAGTCATTCAACGATGCGCTTGGACTATTATAGTCGCTTCTTTAACGGTTAATTGTATGTCATGATGTTTATGTAGAATAACAATGGCACGCATAAAACAGTTAGGACATCGGAACTCTAAGATATATTCAGGTGGCTGCTCCTATTATCCCAATTGTTTAACTGAACAATCATATTCATCGTAGGAGTCATCATTATGGATAGGGGAGTTGTAGGAAGCGAGTTGACCCGTTCAATGCTTAAGAATGGTCACCAAGAAGTATGGTGTGCAGTGAGCGACATAAGCGATGAAGATGCGTTAGATGACCAAGCGGATAACGATTTTACAGCTTGTATTGTAAATTTTGAAGAGGGACAGTTTTATTGTAATGCTGATAGGACGTGGCTTTATGCTGTGCCAATCGAGATAAGTGAACTGACACAAGATGAAGCTGGTTTCTGAGTAATAGACATAAGTCAGATAGTTGTTGATGAGAGTCATTTGTAGTGATATATTTTCGATTATATTGCGCAACTGTTGAGGGTGTTATGATGAAATTGTGGTCAGCGTTTATTGTATCGTTATTACTCATGGCACCCGCCATGTAGGCGAATGCTCAGAATAAGCCATGCTCTGGTAAAATGGGCGGTGTGTCTCATTGCGAAGGTGGCAAGTTCGTGTGTAAGAATAGCAAAATTAGCCAGTCGAAGAGAGTATGTAATGGCTAATAACGCAAACACATTTCGGCATCGTCTGTTATCTTTGTAATTGAAAAAGTAGCTATAGCGCCCGGCTCAAAAGTATGTCGCATCATACTTAATTTTGATGGCATTACAAGTTGAGCACTCATTTACTGTCTTTGCTCATGACTACTAAATACCAAAAATCCGATCACTTAAGGTGGTCGGATTTTTTGTTTTACTATTGCTCGTTGAGAGCGTTAACAGCAGGGGAGCTTATGAATCTCTGTTGGAGAGCTCAGAAGTAAAAGGCATGGTTCTAACAATTGAGCACTAGATGCTTGGTAGTAGGCTTTTGTTATCTAATCAGCTCATAATATTCGCTTGTCATCATCCATAATTCTGATTATTCTTAGTTGTGGCCTAATTTTAGCATCAGAAGATGTACTCATAAGAGTAAGGTGACATTAAAACAACTACAGGGAATGTACTATGTTAGGAAAAATGATGTATCAGCCATTGCTGATCAGCGGTCTTATCGAACACGCCGCGCGCTACCATGGCGATACGGCGGTTTTGTCCAAAGAAGTAGATGGTCAGATGACTCATACCAATTGGCAGAGTATTTCGGATAACTCAAAACGACTGGCTAATGCCTTATCTGCCCTTGGACTCAAGTCTTCAGAGCGCCTTGCCACACTAGCGTGGAATAACCATCGTCATCTAGAAGCGTGGTACGCCATTTCAGGCAGTGGGATGGTTTGTCATACCATCAATCCACGCTTATTCCCTGAGCAGCTAAGCTACATTATCAATGATGCTGATGATCGTGTGCTTTTCTTTGATGTCACCTTTTTGCCATTAATTATGGCAATTAAAGAAGATATCAAAGGTATTGAACACTTTATTTGTCTAAGTGATCGAGATGATGATGTTGTCGCAAAACTGCCTGATGTATTATTCTTTGACGAATTACTAGCAGATCACTCTCCTGACTTTGAGTGGCCTCAGTTCGATGAGTCTACTGCCAGCTCGTTGTGCTACACCTCAGGTACGACAGGCAACCCTAAAGGGATATTGTATACCCATCGATCGTCTGTACTTCATGCGATGGCGCTGTGTATGCCTGATGTCTCAGCGCTATCTGCTCAAGATGTCTTGCTACCTGTAGTACCTATGTTCCATGTCAATGCGTGGGGCACTCCTTATGCTGCTGCATTAACTGGTTGTTCCTTGATGCTTCCAGGCCCCAATCTTGATGGCGACAGCCTAGTTTCTCTCATTGATGATTATCACGTGACTGTCGCTTTGGGCGTCCCAACAATTTGGCAAAGTCTATTGACCGCTGCTAAAGCCAGAGGAAGTAAGCTAGACAGCATGACACGTACTATCGTTGGTGGCGCTGCCTGTCCACCATCAGTAATCAAAACCTTTAGAGAAGATTTTAACTGCGATGCGGTACATGGCTGGGGTATGACGGAGACCAGTCCACTTGGCACAATGAATCAAATCAAAGCTAAGCATAAATCACTGAGCAAGGATGAGATTAACGAATTACGTAATTCTCAAGGTCGTCCGCCTTATGGCGTACAGTTACGCCTCATAGATACTGACGAGCCGCTCAAAAGAGTGAAAGAAGATGGCATCTCTCAAGGTCGCCTACAAATCAAAGGTCACTGGATTATCAACGACTACTATACGGAAAACCCTGATGCCATCACGGAAGATGGCTGGTTTGACACCGGTGATATTGCAACCATTGATGCTGATGGCTATATGAATATTCGTGACCGATCAAAAGACTTGATCAAATCTGGTGGGGAGTGGATATCTTCAGTAGAACTTGAAAACATTGCAGTGGCACATCCACAGATAAAAATGGCAGCCGCAATTGCTGCAAAACACAAAAAATGGGGCGAGCGTCCAGTATTGATTGTGGTTAAAGAAGAAAATGTAGAGCTCGACGAGGCACAAGTGCTGAGTTTTTATGAAGACAAGATTGCTAGCTGGCAAATACCTGACAAAGTTATTTTTACAGAAAGTATTTTGCTTAATGGCGCTGGAAAAATGGTGAAAAAAGACTTACGTGACGACTATGGTGATGCACTACTAGAGATGTGATAGTGGTCTCTTATACAATGATATCAGTATAACTTTAAAAGTCTCAAGTATGACATGACATAGGTTTTGCTGAGTGTAGTGGTGCAAGTGAGAATATTTGAAACGCTTTTTAAATATCTTGGCTTGTGCCGCGACTCTAGTTATTATGGCAATTGCGCATGGAGTATTGATATATAGAGCTTTTGAATAAAGTTCTATGTAGCAGGACAGTATAGAGCGCCAAATACAACAAAGCCCCTGATATCAGGGGCTTTAGCTGTTCTATAAGATAGTATAGGACTATGTAATGGTACCCGGAGCCGGACTTGAACCGGCACGCTATTGCTAGCGAGGGATTTTAAATCCCTTGTGTCTACCAATTTCACCACCCGGGCAAAACTTGTGTTATCTAATGTGTAAACCAGCTGATAGACCATCTGGTTACTAGATAAGTGGTCGCTATTATAATCGGTTGGGATAATAATGCAAGCCAAAATTAACGTAAAGTTAATAAATAATTGGAGGCTGGAGTCGGAATCGAACCGGCGTTAACGGAGTTGCAGTCCGCTGCATGACCACTCTGCCATCCAGCCAATCAAGGTGGACTATATTAGCAAAAATATGCCAAATTACAAGTCATTTTTCATGCAAACAAAGGTTATTTTTAATTAATATGGATTTACCCTTTATTTTCAATTGGTTGAGTTGCTATTGATTTAGTTGTAATTAGATAATACAAGAACAAAGGAGTGTTAAACATCAAATCTTAACCTGATGAGCGATCTCTTTATCATTACTTGTGGTCTTTTTGGTGTTGCTTGTATCTGTGGGTGATCAGACCCGTGAGTAGTAAGTGACTCGGTTGTTACGCAAAAATCCCGCTAACCCAAGACCATAATGTTCAGCGACACGTACGGCGGTACTGGTCGGTGCTGACATGCCAATGAGCCAAGGTATGTGGCTTCGAATAGATTTTTGCACCAATTCAATCGATAGGCGTGAGGTCATGAGTACGCAATCAGCCTCTGCTTTTTGTCGCAATTGCCAACCGATTAATTTGTCGAGCGCATTGTGGCGTCCCACATCCTCAAACAAGTATAACTGCCCATTGTATATCGTTGCTGCTGCATGCACAGCGCCTGTTAGTTGATGTGTGTGCTGTGCGGCATCCACTTGCTGACGTAATGCCAATAGATAGTCAAGGCTTGGCACGGTTGCCTTAGAGACATGGATATTTGCTTGTGAGTAGTGGCTCAAGTCGGGCAATGCCTGTGTCAGGCCAGTGATACCGCACATACCGCAGCCTGTACGCCCTGCTAGTTGCCGCTTCTGAGCTTGGATACGTTGATGGCAACGCTGGCTTAAGACCAGCTCTACGACATAGATATCGTAATCTTGAAGTTGTTGTAAGCTTTGCTCAAATGATGATGGTTCGAAATTCTCGTCTCTTGAAGCCTGAGCAAACTTTTGGTAGCTATCAATATCCGTAAGATGAGTCACTTCCCAGTCGAGTAACTCGTGACTGTGCTGAATTAATCCTTCACTAAATAAGAAGCCAACAGCCAAGTACTCTAGTTGGTAAGGGCTGGCCATCAATACCGCATAATGAATCCCATTGATGATAATTGAAACCGCTGCTTCTATGGCCAAACTGGTGGTCTGAGATTCGATATAAGCTTGAGAGGCATTATTCCCATTATTAAGTCGATCATTATCTAATGAGTAATAGTGCTTATGCGCTAAGTGGTTGCGAGCAAGCAGCATCTCGGACGCTGCAGTATCTTCAGATAAATCTGTCGTAACCACATTAGCTCCATTTATCATATCGGTGGTGCTAGGTAACTCACTTTGCTCAACGCTATCTTCAGTTATCATAGTCATTTACGCAGGCTCAGCTATTCGAGCACCTGCATTGACGCGCTCCAAAATAACGGTCGTCGATTTATACGCTGGGATGTGAGAGTCTGGTGCGTGTGTGTTTAAATCGAACAGGTTATTGCATTCAGGATAGTAAGCGGCAACGGCGTTAGAGGCAATATCCATCTCCGTTAAAACCAGTGGACCTAGTATGCGTGATTGTCCTGAACTGTCTTTAACACGTTGGCGAGTCACCATAATATGGTCACCTTTTTGCCAACCTAAGCGGCTTATCTCATCTGGATGCATAAACAACACATCGCGGCGATTGGTTTGGCGATAGCGGTCTTTAAACCCGAATATCATGGTATTAAACTGGTCATGACTACGGACACTGGTCAATTGCCAAACCTTTTGCATTGTATTCTCATTATCAATGCTTTGCGTATCTTCCATTTGGGCTGCAACGTAAGTAATGGGATACTGCGGTACTTCAAACTGCGCTTTGCCGCTCTTGGTATTCCATACACGATGACGCGCCGCATGATACAAATGAAAACCGCGCTCAGAAGTGCGAATGCGATGGTTGAAGTTTTCAAAACCGTTAATAGCTTGGGCAATATAGTCGCGAATAAGGTTAAAATCTTCACTCATCGCAAGCCAAGGAATAGATGAATCAGCACCGAGCACATGAACCGCCATATCTGCCACAATTTGTGCTTCAGATTTTAAAGTGTCGCTCACGGGTTTTAGCTTGCCTTGAGTTGGAACGATTTGGCACATTGAGTCTTCGATTGTGGCAAACTGCTCACCTTTTGTCGTTGTAATGCGCTCAGTACGACCTAGGCAAGGCAAAATTATATTATTTGCACCTGGATATAACATCGTCTCATTAAGCTTAGTGCCGACAAATATATTGAGCTGAGTGGTGGTTAATGCTTGTTCTATAGCGCTCGTATCAGGGGCTGCTACCGCGTAATTACCGCCCATACCCATAAAGACTTTTAATTTACCCGCGATAAGCGCTTTGGCACCTGTAACGACGTCGTAGCCATGTTCTTGCGGCATAGGGCGCTCGAAGACACGCTCAAGACTGTCCAGCAAGCTTTTGCTAGGGCGCTCGTGGATACCCATGGTGCGATCGCCCTGTACGTTGGAGTGACCACGAACGGGAGAGGCGCCTGCACCATCAATACCGATCATACCCATTAGCAGCAGTAAATTGGTAATCATTGCGACATTATCATCGCCTTGCACGTGTTGGGTGATGCCCATGCCCCAAGTACAAATCGTCGCTGAACTGTCAGCAACTAGCTTAGCGAGATTAACAATATCTGTTTGAGTGATACCGCATCCAAGCGTGATATCTTCCCAAGTTTGCGCTGTTAGCCATTGTTTTAGCGGTTCAAAACCTGAGGTATGAGTGGTGATAAAGTCATGGTTGATTCTATCGTTTTCAATCAGCCATTTGGCAATGCCCGTCAATAGCGCGGCATCCCCGCCGATTTGAATCTGAATGACATCATCAACCATGTCAGCACTTTGACCAGCTGCCATATGCGTTGGTTTTTGCGGATTTCTAAATTTATTTAAACCTTGCTCACGCATCGGATTGATTGAGATGATTCGGCACCCTTGCTCATGTGCGTATGCAAGCATCTCCAGCATACGTGGATGGTTTGTTGCTGGGTTTTGCCCAAACATCAAAATAAGCTTGGCTTGCTCAAAGTCTTCTAGCATGACCGTCGCTTTACCAATACCTAACTGTTTGCTGAGCATGACCGATGTGGGCTCATGACACATATTGGAGCAATCAGGTAAATTATTGGTACCAAAACAGCGTACAAATAACTGATATAAAAAGGCTGGCTCGTTGGTCACGCGCCCTGATGTGTAAAATAGGGCTTCATCGGGTGAATCAAGCTGTCCTAGTTGTTCAGCGATCAAGCTATAAGCCGTTTCCCAAGGAATAGGGACGTAGCGATCTTGCGCGGTATCATAATAGACAGGCTCTGATAAACGACCACTATGCTCAAGCTCGTAGCCAGACCATCCCTGTAACTCAGTGACGGTATGCTTCGCAAAAAACTCTGCGTCTGCTTTGTGCGTCATGGTCTCACTAGCAATGACCTTGATACCGTTTTCACAAACATCGATGGCTTTATGCGATTTATGATCAGGCCATGCACAGCCTGGACAGTCAAACCCGCCTTGAGGTTGGTTGCTTTTGAGCACGCTAAGACCGCCTCGCAAAAACGTCTGATAGTCCATCAGTTTTTGAGTCGATGAGATCAGCGCAGGCCAACCAGCAGCAGGGTGGGAATAAATAGGAATTTTGCGCATGACAGACCTCATAGATAGATGACAATAGCGAAGCATGGATAGACAACAACTATATAATGGTCAATAGAAACTTCATATGAGTATTAACTATAGATAACAAAAAACCTTCAAGAAAAATCAATTCTCTTGAAGGTTTCAGGAAGCGTTAAAACAGTTATATCCGTTACTTAAAATTTATAAGTTGAGAAGTTTTAGCTTAAAATTAGACTGTCGTCTTCGACCTTTTCGCCGCGTGTTTGCTCAAACATATCTAGTAGGTCGTGTACGGTCATACCTTTACGAATATCTCCAGACACATCTAAGACCACTTGCCCTTGGTGCAGCATCACGGTGCGTGTTCCATGTGCCAAGGCTTGCTGCATAGAATGCGTCACCATCATGGTGGTGAGTTTGTTGTCGGTGACGATTTTATCTGTCAATTCCAAAACAAAAGCGGCGGTTTTTGGATCGAGGGCTGCTGTATGCTCATCAAGCAATAAAATCTTAGAGGGCTGCAATGATGCCATAAGCAAACTTACGGCTTGACGTTGACCACCAGAGAGCAGTCCCATGCGGTCTGTCAGACGATTCTCTAGACCTAATTTCAATACTGATAACTTTTCTCGGAACAAGTCACGGTTGTCTTGGTTAAGTGCAAACTTCAAACCGCGTTTGCCGCCGCGCTTATAAGCCAATGCCATGTTTTCTTCAATGGTCAGAGCTTCACAAGTACCAGCCATCGGATCCTGAAAAACACGTGCAACCCAGTGCGCGCGTTGATGGGCGGATTTTTTGGTAACATCAATGCCATTGAGCAAGATTGAGCCACTATCGACGCGCGTTGTACCGCTTACTGCGTTCAAAAAGGTAGATTTACCTGCGCCATTGGTACCAATGACAGTGACGAACTCACCATCAGCGATATTCAAACTGATACCACGTAGGGCAGGGTTTTCGATAGGTGTGCCTGGATTAAAGGTCAGCTGTAAATCGGTGGCTTGCATCATAATCGTTATTCCTTATTGTCTCTTCAAGCATTGCAAGTGCTGTTAATACTTGCTTTAACTGTCATTAGGCGCGAACCTTTCGTGATAAAAACTTCGTTTTCGCTTTTGGCAATACCAAGGCTAGTACCACGAGTAGTGCAGTAATCAAGTTCAAATCCTGCGGACCAAAACCGATACTACGTAAGGTATCGCTCGATAGCGCCACCTGAATGAACAGCTTGTACAATACCGCACCGACCACAACGGCAAAGGTAATCAGCCAAATACGCTTGGCAGGAATGATGGTCTCACCAATGATGACCGCTGCTAGACCGATAACGATGGTACCGATACCAATTGAGATATCTGCACCACCCTGAGTCTGGACAAACAGTGCACCTGCTAGGGCAATCAAACCGTTAGAAATTGCCATACCGATGATGGTCATCCATGAGGTATTGATGCCTTGCGCCTGTGCCATTCTTAAGTTTGAGCCAGTAGCGCGCATCGATAACCCAGTTTCGGTGCTATAAAACCAGTTTAAAAATAACATCGCGAGCGCCACGACGACACCGATAATCAGACAGCGCATCCAATAACCATTGCCATCAGTCACCAAGCTACTAAATACCGTCGTCTCACCAAGCAAGGGTAGGTTTGGCGCACCCATAATACGTAGGTTGACAGAATATAGAGCGACCATCACCAAGATACTGGCGAGCAGTTGCAGAATACCGAGCTTGACGTGCAGCCATGCGGTAACGATACCAGCGACTGAGCCTGCTAACATACCAAAAGCACAGGCGAGCCACGGGTTGATACCAGCGACGATAGAGATACCAGCGACCGCGCCGCCTAACGGAAAACTACCATCAGCGGTCAAGTCAGGAAAGTCGAGTGTACGAAATGAGATCAGCACACCGAGTGCGACTAGGCCGTAAATCAGACCACTTTCAAGCGCACCAAAAAAAGCAATTAAAGACATAAGAGATCAGTAAGTCATAACCCAGTGTCTAGCGTATGGTCAAGATAGGTAAGTGGCAATGGCCAAAACCCTCTACATGCTAAACAGCTAAGCGGTGAATTTAACAGATTAAGCAATCTGCGGTTAGGGTAAACCAAAACAGGTCACGATTAACAACGATCATAAGTTACCTTGGTTTAAAGCTCTGATTCAAGCAACAGCAATATTCGACGCGATAAAATGTATTTTACTCAACAAGTACCAGATAAGCCACAAGCTAAATACCGCAATATACGAAACAAGCTCATTGAAATAGGCGCTACTGAAACAAGAAGCCCAGCCTACTGATTCATAGCTGGGTTTCTTGTCTAACATTTAACATCGAAGCATAAGATAGACGATCAGTTAATAAGCGTCATTGCTATCTTATAACGGCCGCTGCTCTGAGCCAAATATAAAAGTGCGTTATTCTACCACTTCTTTTGCTTTATCGATAACCGCTTGTGACAAAGTGATGCCTTCTTCTTCGGCATGTTTTGGGCTGACATATAGATTCAGTGCTTGCGGGGTATAAACAGGGATAGCACCTGCTTTTTCACCGTTTAAGATACGCACGACGATTTTACCCGTTTCACGGCCAAGCTCATAGTAATCTACGCCTAATGCCGCAACTGCACCGCGCTCAACTGAGCTGGTATCCGATGCGATAAGTGGGATTTTGCTTTCTCTTGCGATTTGATAGAGTGACTCGTACGCGGACACCACATTGTTATCAGTCGACGTATAGATCATATCGACCTTGCCTTCAAGACTACGGGCTGCCATCGCAATATCATTACTACGCTGTGCTGGCGCTTCGAGTACATTGATACCTAGCGGCGTTAGTTTCTCTTTTAGGTTCTTTAGGATAATAGTCGAGTTGACCTCGCCTGGGCTATAGACATAACCGACGTTCTTTAACTCTGGAATGATTTGACGCATTAACTCGATTTGTGGCTCATATGGTAGGGCGTCTGATGCGCCTGTGACATTGGTACCAGAACCATCTAGAGTAGGTACGAGCTTGGCCGCTACTGGGTCAGTCACAGCAGAGAATACTAGTGGAATGCTGCTAGTAGAAGCGGCAACAGATTGTGCAGATGGTGTGGCGATGGCAACGATAACATCTGGTGCATCAGCGACGAATTGCTTGGCAATCTGTCCTGCAGTCGCCGTATTACCCTGCGCGCTTTGGAAGTTAACCGTTAGGTTTTCGCCGTCCTTGAATCCTGCTTCGTTCAGTTCATCAATGACCCCTTTACGCACATCATCAAGCGCTGGGTGTTCGACGATAGCAGTGATAGCGACTGTCTTCATCGCTACCGTATCACCGCCTACTGCACCATCAATAGTATCTGGATCATCTGTGGGTGACTGATTACAGCCTGTCAAGATAGCGGTGCAGACGCCGCCTAATAAGATAGCTTTGCCAAAATTAAAACGACCAAAACGATTTTGAGACAACATGGGTTTTACTCCTAAAATAATAGTGTGTCCATACACTATATAAATAATGAATGTGCTAATGGATAGCTGAATACTTTTTATTTGGTATCAGTATCAACATTGATGGCATTTTTTAACAAGTCTGCCGGCAAGTTGGCACCTTGTGTTTTAGCGTGCTTAGGACTGACATACAAGGTCAGATCGTTCATGACTTCAGGTTCGATAGTATTGACGGCTTCACCGTTTAATACACGATATACCATTTTGCCTGTAGTACGTCCAAAGTCATAATCGTTGACACCCAAAGCAGTGGTGGCGCCGCGTTTTACACTGAATTCATCAGATGCGACAATCGGTAGCTTTAGCTCATTTGCTGCTTGTGTCATTGCTTCAAAGGCAGACGCGACGTTATTGTCAAATGAGGTATAAATAATATCTGCACGTCCCTGCAAACTACGTGTTGCCATACCGATATCGGTTGGGCGGTTGGCAGGAATATCTAATAACGACAGACCTCGTGCTGGCAGGGCTTGTTTGAGACTCTCTCGCAATGATACTGAATTGGCTTCGCCTGGACTGTAGACATAGCCTATCGTTTTTAGGTCAGGCTTTATCTGCTGCAACAAATCTAACTGCGGCTCTAGAGGGAGCTGACTTGATAGTCCGGTCAAATTGCTTTGAAAAGGTTTGCCATCTTCGGTGATGAGCTTGGCACCTAGTGGGTCTGATACCGCGGTATAGATAATAGGAATCGTGGTGGTCGCCGCTACAATCGACTGAGCTGATGGTGTAGAGATTGCCACGATGGCATCCGGATTATCTCCTGCAAACTGCTTGGCAATCTGTCCGGCTGTCGCTGTATTACCTTGCGCACTTTGAAAATTAACCGTTAGGTTTTGACCTTCGACATAACCATTATCTGCCAATTCATCAATGATACCGCGGCGCATATCATCTAATGAGGGATGCTCAACAATCTGGGTAATCGCAATGGATTTGGCGGGTTTGTCTGTAGCGCTACTATTTTCAGTTGTTGCTGCAGTATCAGTAGAGGAGTTTGAACAGCCGATGAGGCTAAGTGTGCTAACGGCACTAAGAGCAACGCCATATAGGCTTAAGCGTAGAGTAGAAGCAATAGTCATTATTAGATTAACTCATAGGTTATATCAATCACAAAAGTCAAATGAGTGCTATCAGAGTGGTCGTGACTACTTGTAGTAGTGCTCAAACCATCTGTCAGGCTCTTTTTTTGATTGTTGAAAAAGGATATTGGAGAATGCAGATTAGTCGAGTCAATGCTACGTCGATAACAAGATAGCCGGCTAACCATTAAATACAGTAATCGTTCCATCGATTATTATGTTTATATTATGACAGCAATGTAAGTTATCGCAATAAAAAATTAAAGCGCGTTCGTCATAGGCGTAACAGGTAAACATGTTGACGAGCAGTGTAGAGGCTTATTTTAGAGAGGTCATCATAAAGCGATGCCTTTTGACTGAACTTTATACTCAAAAAAATGATAATAAAAAGCTTACATGCACGCAACCCATCTATCACGTATCCGCTTCATTGTTAATGTAAGCTCATTTTCATACGGTAATACTAATGCGCTAAAGCATATAACATTCAAATCATCATTGTACTGAAATAATAGATATGTGATGCGCTCTACTGCTTACCTACTAATTTTTCAAATAACTATTTTAAGGATTACATGATGAATATCGCTAATCTCAAGCTATTGACTATCGCTGGTATTACGGCCACTTCTTTAGTTTGCCTGCCTGCTATGGCAAAAGACAATAGTGGACACGGTAACGGCAACTCCAAAGGCAAATCTACTTATAGTAGTAAAGGTTATAAGCAAAACGGCAACGCCCAGCCTAATATTAACGCTTATCGTAATGCGAGCCCAAACGCTTCGTTCAAGCGTGATCTTGATAAATACGGTTATAGAGTAGTCGGCAACATTGACAGAAGAGATTATGATCGTTCTGTTATTTTAGATCGTTATGATGATCGTTACGTTCGTATCCGTACGCCAGATAATAATATCGTGACCGTAATCAATGACACGTTGCAGATCATCGATATTTTAAGTAGATAAGATTTTAAGTAGATAGCATCTCAAATAGATAACAACAATCTCTAGTCTTTTAAGTCAGCCATAAAAAAACGGTCTAAATAGACCGTTTTTTTTGTTCTTTATTTTTTGTTCTTTAATGATTACTTACATCATTATTTAAACGCACGTTTTATGCGAGCACATCACCAATGACACAGTTATCAGGCAGCGTAACGACCGTTAGCTGAGTTTTTGGATTACCCGTTGATAGTACCATGCCCTCTGAGATGCCAAATTTCATCTTACGCGGGGCAAGGTTGGTCACGCAAATGACTTTCTTATTGATCAATTGCTCAGGCTCATAAAACTTGCGAATACCACTGAATACGTTACGTGGCTTGTCTTCACCAACGTCTAGCGTGAACTGTAGTAACTTGTCTGCGCCTTCTACATGGTTGCATTCTAAAACATGTGCCACTTTCATCTCAATTTTGGCGAAATCTTCGATGCCAATGTAGTCCGTTTGCTCGGTATCAGCATCTGTCGCAGCCGCTTTGTCTTTTGCGCCAGCCTTGCTACTTTCAGTCGCGGCAGGTGCGTCTGTTTGAGCCAATGATGCTTTGGAGTCTTCTATCATGGCTTCAATATCTTTTTCTTCGATACGTTGCATCAACGGTTTGAACTTATTAATTTTATGACCTAATAACCACTCATTACGACTGGCAAAGCTTAAATCATCAATGTTCAAAAACTCTTTGGCATTATTAGTCAGCTCAGGCAAGACTGGGACAAGATAGACCATCAATTGACGGAAGATATTAATAGCAACCGAGCAGACGTCTTGAACTTCTTGCTCAGTACCCTCCAACTTCGCTAATGACCATGGTTTTTTGGCATCGATATATTCGTTTGCTTTGTCCGCACATTGCATAATTAAACGCATAGCACGTGAGAACTCACGATTTTCATAAGCCGCAGCAATCTCATCGCCCGTTTTGGTGATGTCTTCTAACAGCGCTGACTCGACGCAAACCTCTGACAGCATACCGTCGTATTTCTTAACCAAAAATCCTGCACTACGGCTTGCTATATTGACGACTTTACCAACCAAATCAGAATTGACCTTTTGCATAAAGTCTTGTAAATCTAAGTTGATATCTTCAACTTTATCAGACAGTTTGCTGGCGAAATAATAACGCAGATATTCAGGATGTAAGTGCTCAGCGTAAGTTTCGGCCTTAATAAAAGTACCGCGTGACTTACTCATTTTTTCGCCATTGACCATCAAGAAGCCATGGGCAAAGACGCCAGTCGGCGTACGCAATTCGCTACCCGCTAGCATCGCTGGCCAAAATAAGGCATGGAAGTAAACGATGTCTTTACCAATGAAGTGATAGACTTCGGTTTTGTGCTCGTTTTCTTGTGCCCAGTAACGGTCAAAATCAAGCGCTTGCTCCGTGCCTGCGCGCTTGTCACACAAGTTCTTGAAGCTTGCCATGTAGCCAACTGGCGCATCTAGCCATACATAAAAGTATTTGTCTGGCTCATCGCTTGGCGTATCTGGAATTTGAAAACCAAAATAGGGCGCATCACGTGAGATGTCCCAGCTGGCAAGTCCTGCATCAAACCATTCTTGCAGTTTGTTAGCGACTGAGGTTTGCAAGCGATTGTCACTGCGTGTCCAATCTTTTAGGAACTGCTCAAATTCTGGCAAATCAAAGAAGTAGTGCTTGGAGGTTTTGAGGACAGGCGTTGCATCAGATAAGGTTGAGTAGGGATCTTTTAGCTCAGTAGCATCATAAGTCGTACCGCAGACTTCGCAGTTATCGCCATACTGATCTGGTGAGTCGCACTCAGGACAAATACCTTTGACAAAGCGATCCGCTAGAAACAATTGCTTTTCAGGATCAAACAGCTGCTCGACATCTTTGGTACTGATATGACCTGCGTCATTGAGGCGACGATAAATCAGCTCAGAGAATTCTTTGTTTTCGTCTGAGTGGGTGGTGTGATAGTTGTCAAAATCGATTAGAAACTTTGAAAAATCTGCTTCATGTGAGGCTTTGACTGAGGCAATTTGCTCTTCTGGCGTGACGCCATTGGCTTCTGCTTTGAGCATGATTGCCGTACCGTGTGCGTCATCCGCGCAGACATAGGTGACCTGATGGCCTTGCGCTTTCATCGCACGTACCCAAATGTCGGTCTGAATATATTCTACAAGATGCCCCAAATGGATATAGCCATTGGCGTAGGGCAGCGCACTGGTTACTAGAATCTCACGCACAAAATCACCTATATTTTTATATAAACGGGTTAGTTATCGAACATCTTAAGCGGCTCATCGCTCATAGATGCGACATCGTTAATGCTAAAAACTTCTAAAAATAATAAAAATTCAAAAAGTGTGCCTATGATACCGTAATTCAGATAATTTTGTGATATTCCTTGGTAATTACTTCTCATCTGGCAGGCATTTATTAGCCATGAACGATAGGTTTACACCGCATGTTGATGGTCATAAACCAGCCATAAAAAACCCATCTGGGAATTGAGTTTTTAGGCTACTGAAATCTATCGATGGGAAAACCACATAGGTCAATATAGCGTTCAAGCCAATGACCAATATCAGCGGAATCATGGCAACGGTGAATGAAGTGTGATGAGTGTTTAATATCTCAGCTTCTTTTGCAGCCGCTCCAACGCCGCCTACATCCTCTTCATCATGCTGACCATAACCTTCCCCCCGCTGCATTTGCTTTCCTCGCACGTGACTGAAGCCACAACCAACCACAGATAAACATGATCGTACCGCCAATGATACCCAAAATAGGCGTGGCAAATACGTTGGTGTTGTAGTAAGGAATTGGAATAGCGTTTTGGATGGCTGGCGTGCCTGGCAGTGCAGTCGTTGTAAATGTAAATGACCCTAGGGCAATCGCTGCTGGAATCAAACGTTTTGGAATATCGGCTGCTCTGAACAAGTCCTTGGCGATTGGATAAATAGCAAAAGCCACAACGAACAACGAGACGCCGCCATAGGTCAAAATAGCACAGACCAAAATCACCGCAAGAATGGCCTTGCTGGCACCGAGCTTTTCGACGACGGTATTGGCGATGGCAGTTGCCGCACCAGAGTCTGCCATCAAACGCCCAAACAGTGACCCTAGCAAGAATATAGGGAAGAATTTGAGTAAGAACCCACTTAACGCGCCCATAAAGACATCGGTATAAGCGGGGATGGTGTTTAAAAAATCACCTGATAGTAAGACTGCTAGCGTCGCCATAATCGGTGCTAAGATCAGCACAGAATAACCGCGATAAGCAAAAAACATGAGTAATAATAGGGTAATGACAATAGCTAGCGTACTAAACATGATAGCCCTCCTTGGCAAAATTAAGACAGCGAGTATGTCGCGCTTATTAATATAGGTAAGAAATTAATCAAAAAATCTTATTTATTATATTTTATTAAACATAAATCCAGTTGAGATATTACTGAAGGATAAGGAATACTTTGTTGACTCGCGTCCTCTTGGGGTTATTTTCTAATCACTAAGCAACTAGGCGCTACGAAAATAATATGTTAAGTTAGCATAAGTATTTTATACATGATATATCGATATAAAATGTATTGATTTAAACTTAAAACAGTCAATGCGCTATTGATTGGCACAATAAATAAATCATGATAGATAATGGACGTTAATAACAAAAACAGACTTGCAAGGAGATAAGCATGAGTCAATCAAAAGTATATAACAGTGCTGAAGAGGCACTAAGCGGTATTGTTAAAGATGGGCAAACACTCGCTATCGGTGGTTTTGGTCTATGCGGCATTCCAGAAGCATTGATCGAAGCACTACGTGATAGTGGCGTTAAAGAGTTGACCTGTATCAGCAACAACGCTGGCGTCGATGATTTTGGACTTGGTCTGCTACTACAGACCCGCCAAATCAAGAAAATGATTTCATCATACGTTGGTGAAAACAAAGAGTTCGAACGCCAGTACTTGGCAGGCGAGTTAGAAGTTGAGCTAACCCCGCAAGGTACATTGGCCGAAAAGCTACGCTCAGGTGGTGCGGGTATTCCTGCATTCTATACAGCGACTGGTGTGGGCACATTAGTTGCCGAAGGTAAAGAAACGCGTGATTTTGATGGTCGTACTTATGTATTAGAGCATTCACTGCGTGCGGATGTGGCACTCATCAAAGCACAAAAGGCTGATAAAGCCGGTAACTTGATATTTAATAAGACCGCTCGCAACTTCAACCCAGACTGCGCGATGGCGGGAAAAATCACCATCGTCGAAGTCGAAGAAATCGTCGAGACAGGCACGTTTGATCCAGATGAAGTGCATCTGCCCGGTATCTTTGTGCAACGTATTGTATTGAATGCTAGCCCTGAAAAACGTATCGAAAAAACCACGACTAAAGCGGTAGAAGGCGCTTAGATAAAATCATGGTTGAGACTTATCGTCAGTTTTTAGATTGATAATAACTTAGATAGCTAATTGTTTAGATAGCTAATTGTTTAGATAGCTAACGATTTAGATGAATAGCAATAGAATATCGTAAAAAAATAAGGAAACCAGCATGGCATGGACAAGAGAACAAATGGCGCAGCGCGCGGCAAAAGAGCTACAAGACGGCTATTATGTCAACTTAGGCATTGGTCTACCAACGCTAGTCGCTAACTATATTCCTGAAGGCGTAGACGTATGGCTACAATCAGAGAACGGCTTGCTGGGTATTGGTGAGTTCCCTACATTAGATGCCGTCGATGCAGACTTGATTAATGCGGGCAAGCAAACCGTGACCGCAGAAGCAGGGGCCAGTTATTTTAGTAGTTCAGAGTCCTTTTCGATGATTCGCGGTGGTCATGTCAACTTGGCGATATTAGGCGCCATGGAAGTCTCAGAACAAGGTGACCTTGCTAACTGGATGATTCCCAAAAAAATGGTCAAAGGCATGGGCGGTGCGATGGATTTGGTCGCAGGCGTACAGCGTGTGATTGTATTGATGGAACAGGTCAATAAGCATGGCGATCCAAAAATCTTAGCCAACTGTGAGCTACCATTAACGGGTAAGGGCGTGGTTGATCGTATCATCACTGAGCTTGCCGTATTAGACGTTACTGACAGTGGCCTAAAATTGGTTGAATTAGCAGATGGTGTTAGCTTTGACGAGCTACAAGAAAAAACGCCAGTTAGCATTGCTCAATAGGATTTATCTCCTAATATTTATAGATCATAATAAGGAACCTATATGGCCACCTAATTACAGCAGGATTTGACAGGTAAAGTGGCATTAATCACTGGCTCTGCAAGTGGTATCGGTCGTGATATCGCTGAGACTTATGCAAAAGCAGGCGCGGCTGTCGGTATTGCCGATATCAATCTTGAAGCAGCAGAGCAAACGGTTGATGCCATTGAAGCAGGTGGCGGGCGTGCTCTTGCGATTGCGATGGATGTGACCTCTGAAGATGCGGTAAACGAAGATGTACAGAAATTGGTTGATACCTTTGGCGCTATTGATATTTTGGTGTCTAATGCTGGTATCCAGATTATCGATCCTATCCATAAAATGACGTTTGATGACTGGAAAAAAATGCTCGCTATTCACTTAGATGGCGCTTTTTTGACCACTAAAGCCGCGATTAAGCACATGTATAAAGGCAATAAGGGCGGCACGGTCATCTTCATGGGCTCAGTACACTCGCATGAAGCGTCACTTTATAAAGCAACTTACGTCACTGCCAAGCACGGCCTGCTAGGACTGTGCCGCGTATTGGCCAAAGAAGGCGCAGAGCATAATGTGCGCTCGCATGTGATCTGTCCCGGGTTCGTTAAAACACCTTTGGTCGAAAAACAAATTCCAGAGCAGGCCGCCGAAAAGGGCATTAGTGAAGAGTCGGTCATCAACGATATCATGCTGGTGAATACCGTCGATAAAGAGTTCACGACGGTAGAGGATATTGCTCAGTTGGCACTATTCTTAGCGGCGTTTCCCAGTAATGTGTTTACAGGACAATCTATCGTTGTCAGTCATGGCTGGTTTATGAATTAATAGACAGATATTGCGCCTATTATAATAGAACAAACCACAATGTCAGACCTACTGGCGTTGTGGTTTTTTTATGCGTCCAATTCAGCTACACTGTCACGATAGAAGGTTTGGTTAAATGCTCATCGACGCTATCGCATCAACAGATGCGCTAAGATATAAGATAAGCCGTTCACTAAGCCCACCCACTTTTATAGGCAACAATAATAGCTATGTTTAATTTTATGAAGAAAAAACCCACAAAAACTGAAACGCCTGAGCAGCAGGCAGAGCGTGATAGCGCCGTTGACAAAGTCCTACTAGGATATGAGATAGGCACCGTCAGTATCGCAACGATGGTTACAGGGCTTGAGCGTGATGGCGAAGCACTCACCTTAGACTTGCGTCTACCGCAAGACAGCAACCCTGAAGCTATTCAGCAGGAGCTTGGACAACTGTTACATCCGCACGGTATTACTACGATTCATATGAATGTGCGTCTACCCGCGCCAGAAAAAGGGGCAGGCTCAAGCTTGCCAAAGCAAATGCCGAAGACAACGAACGCGATGGAATCACAGTCCAAGCCGACGTCTAATGCTAATAGTAATGCTAACAATGCTGAGCCGCCGATCACTAAGGCTGCACCTACCCAAGCCTCATTGGCCGCGCACCCTCGTATTCGCCATATTATCGTTGTGGCATCAGGTAAGGGCGGCGTTGGTAAATCAACGACAACGGTCAATATCGCACTAGCACTACAAAAGCTCGGCAATCGCGTGGGTGTGCTCGATGCGGATATTTATGGCCCTAGTATGCCAACGATGCTGGGCGTCGCTGATGTAAAGCCGCAGCTAGAGAACGAGCAATTTGTGCCAGTCGATGCGCATGGCATGGCTATGCTTTCTATTGGCAGTCTGCTCGATGGAGACAGCACGCCTGTTGCATGGCGTGGACCAAAAGCCACAGGCGCACTGATGCAGCTGTATAATCAAACCAACTGGCCACAGCTAGATTACTTGGTGATTGACATGCCACCAGGTACAGGCGATATACAGCTGACATTGGCACAGCGTATCCCAGTCACGGGAGCAGTGATTGTGACAACACCGCAGCACGTTGCATTACTAGATGCACAAAAAGGTGTGGAGATGTTTAACAAAACCAACATACCTGTGCTGGGTGTGGTCGAGAACATGGCACTACATACCTGTAGTAATTGCAATCATACCGAAGCGATCTTTGGTATTGGCGGCGGTGAGTTTATCGCTGAGCAGTACCATGTGCCATTATTGGGTCAATTACCGCTTGCCAGTGGTATCCGTGCACAAGTAGATAAAGGCGAGCCAAGCGTATTGGCTAATGATGAGTTTGCGAGTTATTATCTGGACATCGCCAAAAACATCGAAACCAATATCAATAAATTTGCAAAACCTGTCGATGATAAGCGAATTTTCTAGTAGGTAATAATAAGATAGGGTGTTGGTTACTTAGTCAGTTTAAAACCAATATAGGATAAAGCAGCCATCACGCTATAAATCTAGCTGTCAATTCCGTATAATCGTCGCTATTAAATATTTGCTAAGGAACAACAATGTCTATCAAGTCTGACCGCTGGATTCGTAAAATGGCTGAAGAGCATGGCATGATTGAGCCATACGAGCCAGGTCAAGTGCGCTTTAATGATGCAGGTGAGCGTTTAGTAAGCTACGGCACCTCAAGCTATGGCTACGATGTACGCTGTGCCCCTGAGTTCAAAGTTTTTACTAACGTACACTCAGTCGTTGTCGATCCTAAAAACTTTGACGAAAAAAGCTTTATCGATATCGTCGGTGATGAATGTATTATTCCACCAAACTCATTTGCGTTAGCGCGCACGATGGAATACTTCCGTATTCCGCGTGATGTACTGACTATCTGCCTAGGTAAGTCGACTTATGCACGCTGCGGTATTATCGTCAATGTCACGCCGCTTGAGCCTGAATGGGAAGGGCATGTGACGCTCGAATTTAGTAATACGACCAACCTTCCAGCCCGTATTTATGCCGGTGAAGGGGTGGCGCAGATGCTGTTCTTCCAAAGCGATGCTAATGACGTCTGCGAGACCAGTTATAAAGACCGTGGCGGTAAATACCAAGGTCAGCGTGGCGTGACACTGCCAAGAACCTAGACAGTCAGATTCTATGCATCATATCAAGAGCTTAAGCCTTTAAATAGGCAACAAAAAAGCCAGTCATATTAATTATGGCTGGCTTTTCTTATGTCAAAAAGAATAGATATGGTGCTCCAACTACTTCAATAATTTTAACCCTGCTTTATTATCACGCTTCGGTTTCGGAGCTTTTGTAGGGCTTTGGCTGGCTGTTGGCACTGAGTCATCTTCTGGTACATAGTCATCATACTCTTTAGGGTCAAAAAACATTCCTTGTGAGTTTTCTTTGGCGTATATACCCATTACCGCAGTGAGTGGTACCCAAATCTCTTGAGAAACGCCGCCAAAACGAGCGCTAAAATGTATGTAATCATTTTCCATACTCATGTTACCTGTCGCGCGACTGGCAATGTTGAGTACGATGCGACCGTCCTGTACATGTTCTGTGGGTATCTGAACATTATCGGCAGTGGCATCTACCATTAAATAAGGCGTCAAAGCGTTGTCTTCTATCCATTGATACAATGCGCGTACCATATAAGGACGGGTCGGTGTGATAGAGGTGTTTTCGCTCATCTAATGATTTCCTATAATAATGATTTTTGATAATTGAAAAATATATTTCTTAGAGTTTTGTCAAATGACAAATTCTACTTAACACTTTTTTGAAAGCTACTACGTTCAAAGACTCTCGTTTGATACTCAAACAATGGACGGCTGATCGCACGTGGCAACTCGATACCCATCTCATCCAACCGCCATAACAACGGTGCTAACAGTACATCACACCAGCCAAACTCATCAGCCATAAAATAAGGTTTATGAGCAAACAAAGGCGATAAAGTAATCAACGAATCGCTCAGTTGCTTTTTGGCAGCACCAGCTTGCGCTTTATTAAAGCTATCTGGATGTGTCAATAAGCGCTTGCCAAGTACGAGCCAATCACGTTGAATGCGCCAAGCCAGCTGACGAAACTGTGCACGCTCTTGCGGCGTATCAGGGAGCAGTTTATTAGTATGATAGCGCTCTTCAAGATATTCAAAGATCACGTTGGTTTCATAAAGAGCGATCTCACGCTGCTGTAATACAGGCAAGGTATGATAAGGGTTAAGCTCAGTCAAATCTTCAGGGCGCTCAGAATGCAGACGAGACAAGTAATAAGCGAGCTTTTTTTCTTCAAGTAACAGGCGTACCACATGACTGTCGTAGCCGTCATCAGCATACAGAATTAGCTGACTACTTGGAATGTCATTCGCATCAATCATGAAAGCCTAATGTTAAGAGTGAAGGCTGTCATCGTAAACAAACTCGCTCTGTTTATCAAGGTAGTGTACGTAAACATTACCTCTAAGAGGCTTATTTTTCAGCTTATCTGGCATTTGGGCTCACTATCAAGGCATAAAAAAGCACTACCGAAGTAGTGCCTTTTTTATTTCTAAAAAATATCTATCGACGATGACTTATTTGACGTCTTTCCAGAATTCTTTATTCAACAAGTATACTGGGATGAGCAACACTAATAAGAATAAAATCACAAAGAAACCGATAACTTGACGATCATGACGAGCAGGCTCACCCATCCACGCCATAAAGTTGACCAAGTCACCAACTTCAGATTCAAATTCTTCTTGGCTTAGCTCTTCTTGCATATTGTGCAATACATGAGGCATAGCAGCATTTGCCAGTACTAAGTTATTAGCGCCCCAAGGACGACTTGGATCTTCATAGAACGATAGTAGGTATGTGTATACCCAGTCATCGCCGCGCAGTCGCGTCTCAAGTGATAAATCAGGAGGCGCTGCACCAAACCAAGATGCTTGAACTTCAGGATCGATCTCAGCATCGATATGGTCACCGATTTGATCAGTGGTAACCATCAGATATTTTTCGACCAACTCAGGTGGTATCTCTAAATCTTTGGCAATGCGCGAATGACGAACATACTTTGCTGAGTGACACCCAGCGCAGTAGTTCATAAAGATCTTTGCACCGTTCTGTAACGAGCCCTTATTAGTAAAATCAATAGGGGCAGTGCTACAGGCCAAATGCTCGTCAACACCTTCAGCATTGGTGAACGTACCACATCCACCACCAGCTGCTTGGGCAGTACCAGCAGTTAAGGTCAATGCCGCGCCTAAGCCTAGACCAGCTAGGGATTTAATTAGCGTGTTCATTAGTGACCTCCGGTGACGCGTTCTGGTGGCTGTTTACACTTCTCGATAGCAGTGTAGAACGGCATCAGTAAGAAAAACAAGAAATATAGAACCGTGAATATACGAGACATCAACGTTGCTGTTGGCGTTGCAGGTGTCGCACCCAAGTAACCCAATACAACAAAGCTAATAGCAAAGATAGTCAGGGCAATCTTAGACAAGATACCTTTGTAGCGCATTGAGCGAACAGGAGATCTATCTAGCCAAGGCATTAAGAACAATACCGCAATAGCCGCACCCATCGCAATCACACCGCCAAGCTTATCTGGAACTGCACGCAAGATGGCATAAAATGGTGTGTAGTACCATACTGGTGCAATGTGCGCTGGCGTTTTCAGTGAGTTTGCCGTTTCAAAGTTTGGTGGCTCAAGGAAGAAGCCGCCGCCTTCTGGGAAGAAGAACACCACTGCAAAGAAGCAGATAAAGAATACAACGATACCAACCATGTCATGCACAGTGTAGTAAGGATGGAATTCGATACCGTCCAGTGGCACACCGTTTTTGTCTTTTAGTTTCTTGATGTCGATGCCATCAGGGTTGTTTGAACCCACATGATGTAGCGCTACAATGTGCATAAATACTAAACCTACTAGGACTAGCGGAATAGCAACAACATGTAGAGCAAAGAAGCGGTTTAGGGTGATACCAGAGATGATATAGTCACCACGTACCCATTCAGCAAGACCGTCACCAATCACTGGCAGCGCTGCAGGTAGGTTCAAGATAACCTGTGCACCCCAAAATGACATGTTGCCCCACGGTAGTAGGTAACCGAAGAAACCTTCAGCCATCAATGCTAGGTAAATACCCATACCGATGAGCCAGATAAGCTCACGAGGTTTTTGATATGAACCGTATAGCAAGGCTCTAAACATATGCAGGTATACAACTACGAAAAACGCAGAGGCGCCAGTTGAGTGCATATAGCGAATGAGCCAACCGCCTTTTACGTCACGCATGATGTATTCAACAGACGCAAATGCCCCTTCGGCACTTGGGTTGTACATCATCGTCAGCCATATACCAGTTACCAATTGGTTGACTAATACAATCATCGATAGCACGCCAAAGAAGTACCAAAAGTTGAAGTTCTTTGGTGCGTAGTACTTCGACATATGGTATTCATAGGTTTCAGTCGCCGGAAAACGCGCGTCCACCCAGTGCATTAACTTTTTACCTATACTCATGTTAAGCCTCCCCAACCGTCAAAATGGTACCATCCATACCATATTCTGGAACGGGTAAATTAAGCGGTGCAGGAACGCCACTGTATACGCGGCCTGCTAAGTCATATTTTGACCCGTGGCACGGACAGAAAAATCCGCCATACCAATCATTACCACCTAAATCAACCGCGCCCACATCAGGACGGTAGTTTGGTGCACAGCCTAAATGGGTACAAACGCCTTCGACAACCAATACGGTTGGTTCTAAAGAGCGAGTAGGGTTTTTGCAATATTCTGGCTGTAGAGACGCATCAGACTCAGGATCAGATAATAAAGGTTTGACTGATTCTAGTCCTGCGACCATGTCTTCTGTGCGTTTAACCACATAAATAGGTTTGCCACGATATTTGACAACGATCATTTGTCCATCTTCGATAGAACCAATATCTTGGGTTACTGCAGCCCCTGCAGCCTCAGCTTTAGCGCTTGGGTACCAAGAACGGACAAAAGGTGTCGCCACGGCAGCTACCCCAGCTGCACCAATTGCGGCAGTTGAGGCAATAAGAACTCTACGGCGTTGTACATTAACGCCTTCGGCTTGGCTCATTAATACTTCCTCCAGGTGAATGAAATGGGATTATCCCACACTGGGTTTGTGGCTTAGAAAATATACAATATCAAGCCACTTTAGCTGTGCCTAATTTTGCTAATTGTTGCTATTCTAAGCTATTTCGGTGATAAAATAAATTATTGCGTTAAAAATAAAGCAACCTTGATAGGACATATTATAAGGTTGAATATGACAATCAAACCAAAACAGCTGGATTATCAATGTGTAACGTCGACTTTGTTTTGATCAGGATTGTGAGTGCGATGACCTTATAATTAATAAGGATTTTTAGCAACAGCGAATGATACTTGAAATCAAGGCAATGTTCACTAACTTTCACTACCTAACTGTTTTGTAAATCATTATAAAATAGACATCACCACTACATATAATGAAGTGGTGATGTTTTTATCATGACAGTCATCATCTTTATCTAGATATAAATACCTGTCTATCTATTGCAGCAGGCTATTGATTATAGCCTGCAGCTTAAATAAGGCACACCTAAACAAAGACAGATAGCGAGTTGCTAACCTTCTAGTTCGCTCCAGCGTTCAAGCTTAACCATCATCTCATCTTCGATCGTTAATAAACGCTCACTTGCGGCAGTCGCAGCATCTACATCGGTATTGAACCAAGACCCATCAGCCAGTTTTTCTTGCAACTGAGCTTGTTCAGTCTCGAGCGCCGCGATTTCTTTTGGTAAGTTATCCAGCTCGCGCTGTTCATTAAAATTTAGCTTCTTAGTAGCTTTATTTGGCTTGGTATCTGTGCCAGATTTATGTGCTGTTTTTTTGCTAGTGACATTATTGGTTGGTGCTTTTGCCGCACGCGCGGCTTCTTCGCGGTTTTTTTGCACCAAATACTCTTGGTAGCCACCAACATACTCATTGACCACACCTTTACCGTCTTCATCTTCGCCAAACACCCATGTAGAGGTGACAACATTATCCATGAATGAGCGATCATGGCTGATCAGCAATATCGTACCGCCAAAGCTGGCTACAGACTCTTCTAGCAGCTCAAGCGTTGCCATATCTAAATCATTGGTTGGCTCATCGAGCACCAAGATATTGGCAGGCTTTAGCAACTGCTTGGCAAGTAAAACACGGTTACGCTCACCACCTGACAGTGCTTTGACAGGGGTACGCGCACGCTCTGGTGCAAACAAGAAGTCTTGCAGATAGCTCATGATGTGTGTCTTGCGACCGCCAACTTCGACAAAGTCAGAACCTTCTGAGACGTTTTGCGCCACGCTTGCTTCAAGATCCAATTGATCACGCAGCTGATCGAAGAATGCGATTTTCAGATTAGTACCTAACTCTACACTACCAGACTTGGTAACTTCGGCATCAGACATATCGAGTAGGGCTTTAATAAGGGTAGTTTTACCCGCACCGTTAGGGCCGACAATACCAATTTTATCGCCACGCATAATAGTGGTCGTAAAATCATCTACCAGTACATTACCATCGTATTCAAGATGTAAGTTTTTAACTTTACAGACAAGCTTGCCGCTTTTCTCGCCTTGACCCATGGTGATGTTTACGTTGCCCACTTGCTCACGGCGTTCACTGCGCTCTTCACGTAGGGCTTTTAGCTCACGGACGCGGCCTTCATTGCGGGTACGACGTGCTTTGATACCTTGGCGAATCCATACTTCTTCTTGCGCCAGTTTTTTATCAAAGTTAGCGTTGTTCTTTTCTTCAGCCTGTAGCTGTAGTTCTTTTAGCTCTTGGTAGCGTGCATAGCCACCTTCACCTTGTGTGACGTCGTAGCTGGTCAGTTGACCGCGATCAAGCTCAATAATGCGAGTCGATAGCTTGTTTACAAATGCTCTATCATGGGTTACGAATAACAAAGTCAGACCTTGCCAGTCGAGCAAGAAGCGCTCAAGCCATTCGATACTTTCAACGTCCAAATGGTTGGTTGGCTCATCAAGTAAGAGTACATCAGGCTTAGTCACTAGTGAGCGCGCAAGTAACACGCGGCGCTTACGGCCACCCGAGAGTGATGACAAGTCATCGTCTGGATCAAGTCCCATGGTGGTGATAAGACGCCTAGCATCGCGTTCTAGATCCCAGCCATGTACCGCATCGATATCATGTTGCAATGTCGCCATATGCTCGCAGGCATCCATGTCACCATTGGCACACATATCGACTTGCTTGTTATAGTTGATGAGCAAGTCAGCTGTACGGCGACTACCGCCCATGACGATGTCTAATATACGACCACTAGACTCAGGGACATCTTGTTCTAGCATAGCGACACGCATGCTGCTATTGGTGATAATCTCACCGCTATCAGGCTGCAATGAGCCATTGATAAGTTTGAATAAAGTTGACTTGCCTTCGCCATTACGGCCAATCAAACAAACACGCTCACTTGAGTTGATAGAAAAATCAATACCATCAAGAACAGGTGCGACGCCAAAGGCTAAGTGAATGTCTTTTAAATGTATCAGTGCCATAGAGTATCTTAAGCTTATATAATAGTGAGGTAGGGGTTGTTGCAAAATTGCCAGCAGTATAACATGCCACCGTCTAACTGTAGTGCGCGTAAATGGTTTTATCAGTACTATTTATGGCGATGACCAACAACTGACATTTTGTGATTGTCATCATAGGCTTACCGCTGATGTCTAGTATTTATCGACCACTGTGCTCGCTTGCCCTCCGAACTATACTCACTATACCGTAGAGAACCATATGAACCAATCCGATAATAAAAACGAGGCTTATAATATGCAAGATGACCTGCAAAACCAAGTGATTGACCTACAAATGAGCTTGACGCATCTTGAGGTTACAGTAGAGCGACTCGATGAGGTTATTGCACGTCAAGATAAGGACATTCAGACCCTACAGCGTCAACTTCAGCTGATTTACAAACAAATTGAGGGGCAGGACACAGACAATGGTATTGCACCATTTGATGTCATGGCAGACCGTCCGCCACATTATTAATAAGTGCAAAAACAGACGTAAATGAGACATATAGCTGGTAATTAATGAATACTATATTAGCATTTTTGATTAAGAGTAATGTCTGGTGACTATGAAGTCATAATTCGGAAATAATGTGTTTTTGCAGTTGTTTTAGTGTTAAAAAATCTTTACTATCTTCCACCTCGGATACTGCTTATCTAGAAAAATCGGATACAGCGGTAAAACAATGCGGATGTTTGGAGATATAAAATGCGCGCCACTTTTCATTTAAAAACTCTTGCAGTAGCTATCGCTGCTCTTTCTGTTGCTAGCGTCGCTAGTGCTGCCGGTCTTGATCGTTCAGGTCAAGATGTCACCGCATTTCTACAAGATGGCACCTATGCTGAAGCTGTTTATACTTATATCGACGCTGATGTAACAGGTGAAGACTCTTCAGGCAACAAGCTCGATGATATTGCAGAGTCTTATGACTTTTTTCGTTATGGTGTAAAAGCAGACATCAACGAAACCTTTAGCATCGGTGTTTTATATGATGAGCCTTTCGGTGCAGCGGCTGATTATGTAGGCGATAGCAACTTTGTAGATGCAACAGGTGAAGGTACGAATGTAGAAGTACGTACAGAAAGTATTACTGGTATCCTTGGTGCAAAAATTGGTCAAAACAAAAACTTCCAAGTATACGGTGGCCCAGTTGCTCAGCGCGTAGAGGCAGATGTAAAGTTACGTGGACCTGCTTATAGTGCTGCCAATGGCTATACAACACATATTAGTGCTGATCAAGACTACGGTTATATCGCCGGTGTGGCGTATAGTAAGCCTGAAATTGCATTAAAAGCAGCATTAACGTACCGTTCAGAAATCGAACATAACACGCAAGCGGCTGAAATTTATCCTTTTGCTCCAAGAGTAGGGTTATCAACAGATAGTACCAATACTATTGAGGTTACTACTCCTGAGTCAATAAACTTTGATTTCCAAACAGGTATCAACCCTACAACGCTAGCGACTGCAAAGGTGCGTTGGGTGCCATGGAGCGATTTTGCAATTACCCCATCGCTATATAATGGTGTCAGCCAAGTACTTGCAACAACACCTGCTGGTGCTGGTATACCTTTAGATGGTTTAGACTTAGTCAGTTATGACGACGATCAGTGGCAAGTGGAGTTGGGTCTAGCCAAGCGTGTCGCACCAGCATTGGCTGTTAGTGGTACTGTAGGTTGGGATAGCGGAGCAGGTAACCCTGTAACTTCACTAGGACCTATCGAAGGCTACTATAGCGCTGGCCTTGGTGCCAAATACAACGTGACCGAAAACTGGGCGGTATCTGCTGGTGGTAAGTATTTATGGTTCGGTGATGCCGAAGGTCAAATTCCAAGTAAAACCATCGTTAGTGATTTTGAAAGCAATGACGGTTTTGTATTGGGTGTAAAGGTCTCTTACCAAGCCCAATAAATCATAGTTTCACTATAAAATGATTTTTATCGTCTAGTGATAAAAAAAGCGACTCTATTAAGGGTCGCTTTTTTTTATGTCGTATTTCTCGATACGTGCTGTTTGAAATATTGTGAACCAACATATTTAGATTGTTGATATTACTCGGCAATGTAAATATCACGATGAAACAAAACTAAAAAACAATATTTCACTAATATCTTATTTGTACTGTTCAGTCATAATTGAGAAATAAAGCACTTTAATTGTTGTTTTAGTGTCAAAAAGGCATTAGTATTCAACTTAGGACACGACTTTAATAGTTTCAATGTTTGGTAAATCAATGCTAAATACTGATTATTAAAGTAGTAATACAACAAGGACCGTTGGAGATACATAATGCGCACTACCTTTCACTTGAAAACCCTTGCAGTAGCAATTGCCGCTCTTTCTTTCGCTAGCGTAACCAACGCTGCTGGTCTTGATCGTTCAGGTCAAGATGTCACCGCCTTTTTTCAAGATGGTACCTATGCTGAAGCTGTCTATACTTACATCGATGCTGATGTCAGTGGTAGAGATAGTGCTAATACTAACCCATCTCAAAACGATTATGAACGTGGTAATGCAACGGGTGATATTGCCGAGTCTTACGATTTCTTCCGTTATGGTGTAAAAACTGATATCAACGATACTTTCAGTATTGGTGTTTTATACGATGAGCCTTTTGGCGCAGCAGCTGAATACACGCAAGGTAATTTTGTAGGGCAAGGAGACATTGATGCTTCCATCGCGTCTATTACTGATGGTGCTGCTCCGAGCCTTGCAGCAGCACAATTTGGTATATCTCAACTTGAACCAGGAGAAACTGCTGGTTTGTTGACCGATGAACAACAAGCAAGTTTGGATGGATTGCGTGGAGCAGTAGCAGTAGCAACAGCAGAAGCTACTGGTGCTGGTGAAAATACTAATGTTGAAGTTCGTAGCCAGAGCTTAACAGGTATTCTTGGGATGAAGTTTGGTGCGAATAAAAACTTTCAAATTTATGGTGGTCCAGTAGCACAGCGTATTCAAGCAGAAACAAAACTGCGCGGCTTAGCTTACGGTCCTGCTTCTGGTTATACCTCAAATAGCAATCCTGATATGGATTATGGTTATATCGCAGGTGTATCTTTTAGTAAGCCTGAAATTGCTTTGAAAGCTGCTTTGACCTACCGTTCTGAAATTGATCATGATGTAGAAATATCTGAGTCTTATCCTTTGGTAGCGATTAGAGCTATATCAGCAGGAGCTACGCCAGAACAGGCAGCAGCGCTGTCAAACAGAGTGAGTAATTATGAGATTTCTACTCCTAAATCAGTCAACTTTGATTTCCAAACAGGTATTAACCCAACGACTTTAGCTACGGCAAAAGTGCGCTGGGTGCCATGGAGTGATTTCGTTATCACACCACCACTTTATAATGATACTAGTAAAATCAGCTATGGCCCTGATGGATTAAACTTGGTTGAGTATGATGATGACCAATGGCAAGTAGAGCTAGGTCTTGCCAAGCGTATTGCACCAGCGTTAGCTGTTAGTGGTACGGTTGGTTGGGATAGTGGTGCTGGCGATCCAACAACATCATTAGGTCCTGTTGAAGGCTACTATAGTGTCGGTCTTGGTGCCAAGTACAACGTAACTGAAAACTGGGCAGTATCAGCTGGCGGTAAATACTTGTGGTTCGGTGATGCTCAAGGTCAGCTACCTAGCGATAAAATCGTTGCTGATTTTGAAGACAATGATGGCTTCATCGCTGGTGTAAAACTGTCTTATCAGGGAAAATAGTTTCTTGATGTAACTGTTAGATAATGAAAAAGCGACCTACAATAGGTCGCTTTTTTGTGGACTGTAATATTGTGATTGTTATATAAGGTTTTGAGTATAGGTGGTTATGTGATCATAGTCAGTTGGGGGGGGGACGAGTGCTATTACAATAATAGCGTTTAGCTTCGTAGCTTTATTTATATATTAATGCTAACTTGATACCTGTGGAAGATACGTTGTAGCTGCCCGATGAGTTTTAATGATAGTCGTCTTCATGAGTGAATAACGACATGATGCTGTCATTCTACTATCAATGCTCCAGCGAGATATACATCTAGCGCCATGATTGCTAGATCACTATTTGCTCAAGAGTAGATGCCTATATAGTGCTTTAGATCACTGCCTCAATTGCTTCATTTATCGCGGCTGCTTAGCTTGTAGTTAAGAGTTACTGATAAGCACAGTCAAAAAAACCTCGCCACTAATGGCGAGGTTTTTTAATCATAAAATAAAGCGAGTGTATCAACTTATTTATTTAAGTTAAGCTCCATCTCTTTATACTTAGCAGATACTGAAGGTCTTGGACCACCAGTCATAATACTAACGGCAAAGATAGCGATAGTGCTTAAGATAAAGCCTGGAACGATAGCATATAACCAGCTGTTAAGCGCCATACCATCGACTTGGAATGGACCATAGATCCATAGGATAACTGTCAATGCACCAACAACCATACCAGCAACAGCACCGTTACGGTTCATACCACGCCATGTTAAGCTAAAGATAACCAACGGACCGAAAGCTGCACCAAATCCTGCCCATGCATTAGAAACCAAGTTCAATACTGAGCTATCTGGGTTAGAGGCTAGCATAATAGCGACAACAGCAACGATGATTACTGAAATACGTCCAACCAATACCTGACGCGCTTCTGGTGCGTCTTTATCAAAAAATAGCTTGTAAACATCTTTTGTTAGAGAACTTGATACCACCAACAGCTGTGATGAAATTGTGCTCATGATGGCAGCTAGAATAGCCGCTAATAAGAAACCTGACACTAATGGATGGAACAAGAACTGAGTAAATACTAAGAAAATCGTCTCAGGATCATCAAGCGTCATCGCTGTTTTTTGTACATATGCGCGACCCGCAAAACCAGTCATTAATGAACCGATAAGGCTGACAACCATCCAGCTCATACCGATATTACGTGCTGTCGGTACATCTCTAACCGAGCGAATAGCCATAAAACGTACAATAATATGCGGCTGACCGAAGTAACCAAGACCCCATGCCATGAGTGAGATAATACCGATAACACTCATACCACTCGTCACATTTAACAGGCTTGGATCAATGTTTCTAACCGCTTCACTTGTGGCAGAAATACCACCAAGATCAGTAAAGGCAACGACAGGTACGATTACCATTGCAAAAAGCATGATAACACCCTGCACAAAATCCGTCATTGACACCGCTAGGAAGCCGCCGAATAACGTGTAGGCAACAACGACACCAGCAGTAACCCATAGACCAGTACTATAAGATAGGTTAAGTGAGCTTTCGAAAAGCTTACCGCCACCTACTAGACTTGCAGCCGTGTAAACGGTAAAGAATAGAATGATAACCACCGCCGAGATAACGCGTAGCATGTGCGACTTATCTTCAAAGCGGTTGGCAAAGTAATCTGGTAAGGTGATAGCGTTGTCAGCTACTTCGGTATAAACACGAAGGCGAGGCGCTACAATGATGTAGTTTAAAAGGGCACCAAGGGTCAAGCCAAGTGCAATCCATATACTAACGACACCGTCAGCGTACATATAGCCTGGAAGACCAAGTAATAACCAACCTGACATATCTGAGGCACCTGCTGATAGTGCAGTTACTGCTGGGCCCAAGTTACGGCCGCCGAGCATGTAGCCTTCAGTATCATTGGCTTGCTTAAAGTAAGCATAGACGCCAATCCCGATCATCACTAAAAAATAGGCGCCAAGCGATATCAGCACGCCACTAGAAACTCCGTTCATATAAATTATCCTTAACCAACATGGTTGGCTGTAATTATTTTTTAACTATAAAAGTCTTCATCCTACAAGGCGATGTTCAAAACAATATCTAAAGACAAAAAAAGCCATTAATGTGAGACATAATGGCTTTTTTCAGTATCTAATGTAGTTTTATATGATTGAGATGGCTCTATGGCTAGCACTCATATAGAGATAGAGAACAACGGGAATGTCGCATTCCGCTTATTTATTATTGCTCGCATCTGCTATTTATATATGAGTATTAGCAACCTACATAATCAATCAGATGAAACCATTAAACTTACTGTTAACCATCATATCTTACTAGAAGTATTCGATATATGACTATCAGTGTCCCTGTGGTAAGTTTTTGTTATTAAAGCAACGTCAAGCGCATTATAACGCATGGCAGTCACAAATGCGAATAGCTTAATCTGATAAATTGTTATAGTAGACGGTTTTTACTCGATAGGTGCAAGCAGGTCTAATAATGCAGTCACGCTACTAGATTGGGTTAACTTTGGATTGATAACCACACCTAAATAGCGTTGTAATTCGATATTGTCAGCCATATCGATACGTTCTAAATCTTGACTGACCATTGTTTGTGGCAACACGGACCAGCCAAGTCCAACAGAGACCAACATACGAATGGACTCAAGAGGGTTGGTGCTCATCGTGGCATAAGGTTTGAGGTTATGCTTAGCAAATTCAGCCAAAGTGATCTGACTGGTAAAGGTATTGGCAGACGGCAAAATGGCAGGGTAGCGTGCTAGCTGCTCTAGTGTGACATTCGATTTGGTAGCCAAAGGTGATAGCGTACCGGTCATAAAGTAGAGCGGATCTGACCATAGCGTATGATACGTTAGACGCTTATCATATACAGGGGGTAGTGTCACAAATGCCAACGACAGATCACCATCCAATACTGCTTTGTGCGCTTTTTCTGAATCAACAAAATGCACTTCTAACTGGACTGCTGGATAAGTCTGGATAAAATGCTTCAGTACTGGTGCCAGATGATGTAAGCCAATATGATGGCTCGTACCAATCACAAGCTTTCCAGATACGATATGCTGAGAGTGCTGTAGATTAATCTTAAAATTCTCATAATCTTCTAACCAGCGCTTGGCATGTGGTAACATCTCGCTGGCTGCTTGAGTAGGTACAATCCCGCGCCCTACAGTATCGAACAGAGTAATGTTAAATTCATCTTCTAGGTTTTTGATGCGCTTGCTGACGGCCGGCTGAGTGATAAACAGCTTTTCTGCTGCACCTGATATACTGCCGGTGTGCATAACGGTAACGAATGTCGTCAAGTTTGTAGTGTTCAAGCGGGTGTCCTTAGCTACTTTATGAGCTATAAATAAAAGTTGGCGTATCTAATTATAACGTATTAGAAATAAAAGTTTGCATCTGGTTAAAAATCATCAATTATTATTATAGGATTTGCCTGCTATAATCACAAGACATCAAGACGTATTGTCACATATTTATTCTACAAACCTGATTATTTACGACACAAAGACATGCTTTGAGCACTGATAATCGTCATAGAGTGCAAGTTATAGGTAAGTAATCTGTACTACTGGTTTAACTACGGGTCTAAAAATAGCGATTGAAAAATTAGCAGTCTTACTTTTGGCCTTAAAAACCACAGCCTAAAGAATATAATTTAAAGGGTATAACCTAAACGGCATAGGTAATTATCACGATTGTAGAGACAACGTTATAGACCAGTATAATATTTAAACAACCATTCAAATAGATAAAATCCCAGCTTGCCATTGAGTAAGTCTGCGAAAATTAAGTCATTAGTCATCAATAAAGGATAGCATCATGGCCGGTCAAACATTATATGACAAACTTTGGAACGCTCACGAAGTCACCAAGCGCGATGATGGTTCGAGCTTAATCTATATCGATCGTCATCTTTTACACGAAGTAACCAGTCCACAAGCCTTTGAAGGGTTAGAGCTTGCCAATAGGGCACCATGGCGCCTATCTGCCAATATCGCAAGTCCTGACCATAATGTACCGACTGTCACCAAAGAGCGACTAGAAGGCGTACCTGGGATTAAAGACAAAGTGTCACGCTTGCAAGTTGTGACTTTGGACGAGAACTGTACCAAGTTTGATATTGCTGAATTTACTATCAACGATGCGCGTCAAGGCATTTTGCACGTCGTTGGTCCTGAGCAAGGCTTAGTACTACCTGGTATGACCGTTGTCTGCGGCGATTCGCACACAGCCACCCATGGTGCGCTTGGTTGTTTGGCTCATGGTATCGGTACCTCTGAAGTTGAGCATGTATTGGCAACGCAGTGTTTGATTCAAAAGAAATCAAAAAACATGCAGATCCGTGTTACTGGTCAACTGGGTACTGGTGTGACATCGAAGGATGTCGTATTGGCTATTATCGCCAAGATCGGTACGGCGGGTGGCACAGGACATGCGATTGAGTTTGCAGGTCAAGTATTTGAAGACATGAGTATGGAAGGTCGTATGACCGTCTGTAATATGGCCATCGAAGCCGGTGCCCGCGTAGGTATGGTAGCAGTTGATGATACGACGATAGATTATGTCAAAGGTCGTCCGTATGCGCCTGATGAATCACAGTGGGAACAAGCGGAAGCTTACTGGCGCACACTATATTCAGACAATGATGCGGTATTTGATACTGTGGTTGAAATCGATGGTAGTCAAATAGCGCCTCAGGTGTCTTGGGGTACCTCACCTGAGATGGTGGTAGATATCACGCAATCTGTACCAACGCCTGATCAAGCTATTGATGAAGCGCAAGAAGAAGGCTGGTTACGCGCTTATACCTATATGGGGCTAGAGGCAGGTCAGAAAATAACAGATATCCAGCTTGATCGTATCTTTATTGGCTCATGTACCAACTCGCGTATTGAAGATCTGCGTGATGCAGCAGCCGTCATCAAAGGCCGTAAAGTTGCTGATAACGTCAAAGAAGCTATCGTCGTTGCAGGCTCTGGACAAGTAAAATTGCAAGCAGAAGCAGAGGGTTTGGATGCTTTATTTACTGAAGCGGGCTTTGAGTGGCGCGAGCCGGGTTGTTCAATGTGTCTTGCGATGAATGCAGACAAACTTGAGCCACAAGAGCACTGCGCTTCAACCTCTAACCGTAATTTTGAAGGTCGTCAAGGTAATGGCGGTCGTACGCATTTGGTAAGCCCAGCAATGGCAGCCGCTGCAGCATTGGCCGGTCATTTTGTGGATGTTCGTACATTTTAGGCCCGATGAAGATGAGTTGAAAACTGGTATATATAGTTATTACTTATGCCAGTATATTGTTTGAATCAGTGAGAGATTTATTGCCGTTTTACTGACTCATCAAAGTCTTCCGCCAGCAAAAATACAATTGATAGGGAATTTTATGCAAGCTTATAACACCCAAACCGGTATCGTTTGCCCACTTGATCGCGCAAACGTTGATACCGATCAAATTATCGCAAAACAGTTTTTGAAATCTATTAAGCGTACAGGTTTTGGCGTAAATCTATTTGACGATTGGCGTTATCTGGATGAAGGATATCCAGGTCAGGATAATAGTACACGCGTTATTAATCCAGACTTTGTATTGAATAAGCCGCGCTATCAAGGCGCTACTATATTGCTGGCACGCAGAAACTTTGGCTGTGGCTCTAGTCGCGAGCATGCCCCTTGGGCGCTTTCAGAGTATGGCTTTCGCACCGTCATTGCGCCAAGCTTTGCAGATATTTTTTATAATAACTGCTTCAAAAACGGTATGCTCCCGATTGTTTTAGACGAAGCTATTGTAGATACTCTAATGAAAGCCACGATTGCCAATGAAGGCTATGAGCTTACCGCTGATTTAGAGCGTCAGGTAGTTATCACGCCAACAGGCGAAGAGTACGCCTTTGATGTCGATGCTTTTCGCAAACATTGCTTACTCAATGGACTTGATGATATCGGCTTAACATTGCAGCAAAGTGATGCTATCAAAGACTATGAGCATAAAATGATGCAAAAAACGCCATGGATATTCAATAGCGTACGCGCTTAGCTGGTGGGTCGACGATGAGTTTATGCGTTATTGCTTACAAAACTACCGGACAGGCGTAACGCAGCGTTGAGTTATGGCGGTGAACTGGCTAAAATGAAAGGTGGTTTTTTACAATATTTTATTATCTCTCTTATAAATAGTAGCCGCCATTATGAATAAAAAACATTATGCTCTATGGACAAGCACCATTGTTACTGCAAGCTTATTTTTGTCAGGCTGTCAGCTGCTGACGGGTTACCAAAAAATAGACGAGGCAAAAAGTGCGCAAGCGTGGGTAGGTAAAATTCAACCTATCGATGGGGAAGTAAACATCGCATGTGTGGGCACTTATCACTGTGAAATTGTGCAAATAGACAAGACGCTCATCATCGCGCCTGACAGTCACAAACCAGTCAATCCTCAGATTGTAGTAGATATGCCGAGTTACCAAGGTGCGATAAACGCCCCTGCAAGTATGGATATGACGCCTCTTATCAATAAAAACGCTATAAAGATAGTGCCACTAGCAGCGTCTAGCATGCCTGGGTTGACCAATTACTATGCTCGAGTACTGCCTGCAAAACATGAAGTCCATGTTAATTTTTATCCAGAAAACAACATGGGTTATATTGAGCGTTTTGCGATGATTCATGATTTTACTGAGGCAGGTACTTATCAGTTACGTGCTTATCAAAAAAACATGAGCAAAAAGCCTGGCAGCCTACTAGAAACAGCATCACCTGAGCCTTTGTGTATCGAGCTATTGCAAGGTAATGAGGTGCAGCGCCGCTTCTGTAAGCAACTGGGGGCTGAGCATCAAGGTGAGTTTGTAGAGACTGACATCATAAAAACTGTATCATCATCCAAAGCCAAAAAGATCAAAGCGTAATAAAATTAATTTACCAATAAAAATATATCCAAAAGGATTAGTATGGCAACGATTTTAACATTAGCGGGCGATGGTATTGGCCCTGAAATCATGACTCAAGCTATTGATGTGCTCAAAGCAGTCAATGATAAGTTTTCGCTAGACTTAACATTAGAGTCTGGATTTATTGGCGGCGTAGCCATTGATGCAACAGGTGAGCCCTTACCTGATGAGACGTTAGCGCGTGCGCGCGCAGCAGATGCTGTATTATTAGGTGCAGTTGGTGGACCTAAGTGGGATACAATTGAACGCAGCAAACGCCCTGAGCGCGGTCTGCTAAAAATTCGCGGCGAGCTTGGTCTATTTGCTAACTTACGTGTAGCAAAACTTTATCCGCAGCTAGCCAATGCGTCAAGCATCAAACCTGAGATCATATCTGGTTTAGATTTACTTATCGTTCGTGAGCTGACAGGTGGTATCTATTTTGGTGAGCCACGTGGTATCCGTACACTAGACAACGGCGAGCAGCAAGGCTATAACACAATGGTGTATAGCACCAGCGAGATTGAGCGTATTGGTAAAGTTGCTTTTGAGCTGGCAAAAACACGTGCCGAAGCCGCAGGTAGAGCTGCTAAAGTATGCTCAGTAGACAAAGCCAATGTCCTAGAAGTGACTGAGCTGTGGAAGCAGACGATAACTCAGATGCAACAAGCTAATTATAGCGATGTGGCGCTGTCGCACATGTATGCGGACAACGCGTGCATGCAATTGATCAAAGATCCTAAGCAGTTTGATGTCATGGTGACGGGCAATATGTTCGGTGATATCTTATCTGATGAAGCAGCAATGTTGACAGGCTCCATTGGTATGTTGCCATCAGCAAGCTTAGATGAAGCTGGCAAGGGTATGTATGAGCCATGCCATGGTTCAGCACCAGATATCGCTGGGCAGGATAAAGCCAATCCACTGGCGACTATTTTGTCTGTTGCTATGATGCTGCGTTACACCTTTAAGCAAGAAGCAGCAGCACAAGCGATCGAGCAAGCAGTTAGTGAGGTTCTCGATGATGGTTTGCGTACGCTTGATATTCTAGACAGTAGCGAAGCTGGCTTAAAACAAGTAGGGTGCCAAGAGATGGGTCAAGCTGTTCTAGCTAAATTATCGTAAGTTTGCTGATATGATATAGATTTCTTTTATAGCCTCATTTATGTTTTTTGAACCCATAAGTTATTAAGTAACTTATGGGTTTTTTTATACTATAGGCATAGAGTCGTCCTTTAGTGTAAACAAACCAGTATGTTTATACGCTCTATTAACAAATGCATAGTAGGAATAGTCAGTTATTAACATAAAGCTGTTAGAGGATAGTGGTAGCGCTGTGGCAATATATTCCTACAATAAATTTTTTGACATTCTTTCGATACTTTTTTCGATATATAGTAATTATTTAGGAGGTTTTATGTCTCAACTACTCAAGGTTGGCGGCGTTGTCGTTGCCATAGGGACAGCATCATTATTATCAGTGGGTTGCAGTAATGCTAATACCACTGAAAACAGCGTACAAACGACTGAAGATAAGTCAGCGAGTAATGACACGGCAGGTATGGAGACGAGTGCAGAATCTCCTACAACAGATAGTAATATGGCTGCAGATACAGACACTGACATGAGCGCTATGAGCAATCAAAATAGTAACAGTACCAATACTGGGGCAACAGACAGCACGATGATGGGTGGCAACGATACCAGTCCCGTCACCAATGGTGTCAGTCAGCAAATAGAAGGGGATAGCAACACTGCCAACTCGTTGAATAAACTACTTCCTAAAATTAAATATAGTACAACAGAATTATCGGAAACTGCCAAAAAAGTAAATGACGCCACATGGACAGCTGATAGTAAAATAGATCGGAATGTCAGTACTAAAGTACAAGCACTATTGAACTGGAATCATAGTGGTGTTGGGGCAGTAGATGGCTACTGGGGAAAGAATACACGTAAAGCCATGCAAGCGTTCCAAAAAGCACAAGGCCTACCAGTAACAGAATCGCTGGACGAAACAACGTGGCAAGCATTAACTCAAAATAGTACGCTTACCTCACAGCCGGTATTGGTCAGCTATCAGTTAACTGACGCTGATGTAAACGTCAAGACAACGCAGATTCCGGCTAGTGCTGAAGCCAAAGCGAAGCTAGATGGTATGTATTACGAAAGCGTTCTAGAATCTTTAGGTGAAAAATTCCATATCAGTCGTGACTATCTTAAATCGCTCAATCCCAATGCTAGCTTCGAAAGTGGTGAAACTATTATCGTCTATAATCCAGGCAATCCCAACACCACACTAGTAAGTCGCGTGGTCGCTGATAAAGACACCCAAACGCTATATGCTTATGACGATAGTAATAATTTGGTAGCCAGTTACCCGACGACAGTAGGCAGTACAGCAACACCTTCACCAACGGGTACGCATCAGGTCAAAGTAAAAATTCATGAGCCCAATTACACCTATACGAGTGATGATGGTAAAAAGTCGATCATACCACCAGGTCCTAATAATCCAGTCGGATCAGTGTGGATTGGGTTAAGCAAGCCCTCTTATGGCATTCATGGTTCACCAGATCCTGAGCGTATCAGCCGTCAAGCATCAGCGGGCTGTGTTCGCCTCACCAACTGGGATGCACTTAGTCTATTAGGAGTTATCAAGAGCGATGCAACTGTCGAGTTTAATTAATCTATAATTTAAGCAGTTCATAAAACACAGACAAAAAAATACCGCTAATATTGAGCGGTATTTTTTGGTAAAAATAAACAGCGAATACTAAATAACTAAAACTGTGATAGGCAATAATGAGTAGGTCAGCATTTTCATTATTATTATCAGTTAAACCACCCAAGCGTCTATATCAGCTATCAGCGATAAAGTAGCTATTTGGTTGTTGGCTGTATTTTTACAAATACATTTATAACTATTTGGTTGGTATGTATTTAATTCTTACCGCGGTACGTGATACGACCCTTAGATAGGTCATAAGGGGTCATCTCGACCTTAACTTTATCACCTGTCAAAATACGAATATAATGCTTACGCATCTTACCTGAGATGTGTGCAATGATTTCGTGTCCGTTTTCTAAACGAACTTTGAACAAAGTGTTAGGAAGGGTGTCAATGACTTCGCCTTCAAATTCGATAATATCGTCTTTTGCCATAATTTGTATCAATCAATTAAAAATAAGCCCATATTATACGTAAGTTAGTAGATTAAAGCAATACAGAACCTGGTTTTGACTTGACAGCCTGTAAGTGATATGTATATCAGGTTATGTTGCATCAATCAGGTAGATTTAGCCAGACAGGCGTTAATGGTGCATCTGGTAATAAGGATTGGAAGCGTTCGGGGTAGTAGGCATTGATAAAATACAGACCGTCGCCTGACGCCGTGGGCGGCGCAATGGTTCGATCTTTTTTATTCAAAATGTTCAAAAAATCTGCTGGTTTTAGCTCATGTCTACCGATAGCGTATAACGTACCCATTAGATTACGAACCATATGATGCAAAAAACCATCTGCCTGTATGTCGAATACAATAAACTGTCCATGAGCAAAAAGATGAGCATGACTGATGGTACGGACTGGCTGGTTGGACTGGCAAGCCGCAGCACGGTAGCTGCTAAAGTCGTGCGTGCCAACGATATCGGACGCCGCCTGTTGCATAGCGGTGAGATCAAGAGGCTCATAGATGTGAGTCACTTGATGATTCAGTATCGCAGGTCTCTGTGTTTGATTGAGCGTGATATAGCGATAACGCCGGGCAATTGCGCCAAAGCGCGCATGGAAATCAGCGGGCATTGGCTGAACCCAGCGTAGCGCAATATCATCAGGCAAGAGGCTGTTTACGCCGCGTAACCAGTTATGAGTAGGGCGATACGCATGGGTGGTGAAATGAGCAATCATGTTACTGGCATGGACACTGGCGTCAGTACGTCCAGCAGCAATGACTTCAACTGATTCGTTGGCGACCTTGCTAATGGCATTCTCTAACGCTTCTTGGACACCCAGCACCTCTCGTTGTCGCTGCCAGCCATGATAGTGTGTACCCAAGAATTCGATGGCAATCGCTAAAGTATGTAGTGGCGATTGTTCATGATCGATGATTTTAGTATCAGACATTGTGGTTTCTAAGCTTATAAATTTGGAATGGATGCAGAGTTGCTTATCTTTTTTTGATGCTTGTACCCGCTTGACTGACATTGTTCAACCAACGCTGTCGACGTCTTGCTGGACTGTCATAGCGCAGTAGCAACCACAGCAACCGTGCATAAATAGCAGGGATAGTTAAACGACCACCAGCAATTACATGATAGTCGTATTGCCAACTACCAGCGGCATAGCTGTCGCTTACACCGCCAAACGGACATTGGCTGGCGCATATCACGATGTGTCCCTGCTCATGAGCAAGACTGAGCGTATCTGCTAGTGTATCTGAATAAGGAATATTACCAGCGCCAAACCCTAGCAGGATAATACCGCATGGCGGCTGAGATAATAAGTTTTGTAATTGATTATTTATCACAGACGCATCATTGGGCAAGCAGTATAAGGCATGGATCTTGGACTGCTCAGCGCGTGCCGTGATATTAGGTAGCAAGACTTGCTGATCATCAAGCCAATGCTGTCTGCGAGTCTCTGGGAGGTTTCTGATATAACTGTTGGCCGGATATGCCGCGCGCGAATGACCCGTAAATGCCATAAGATCATGACTGTGAATCTTTTGCACGGTTTGTGCAGGCCACGATTCACCGCCAAAGCTAATTTTGACGCCTGAATCACCAGCAGCGGCCAGCTTTAATGAGTCGTTAAGATTGCTCCAAGCATCGCTATGGTCGTCAATCTCATAGGACTGTATTACCTCACTGTTTAGCAATGGTCGCATGCTTCCAGTCACTACGATACAAATATCGCTACCGGCAAAAGCTTCCGCTAAAAACGCACCTAAGTAACTCAATGTGTCAGTGCCACTAATCAACACAAAGCGTTTCTCACCTTGCGTGTAAGCATTAAGTAACAGTTGATAAAAATGTACAAAATCGCTGGGGGTAAGCTGGCTACTGTCTTTGATTAGCGTGTTGTCCAACCATGAAATGGTTGGTGAAGTAACGGCGTTATCTTGTTCAGACAATAGTTTTTTTAGTGTGGGCAAAAAGATTTCTGCTGATAAAGGGGCCAAAGGGCGGCCATAGCTACCAAAGGTACCACCAGCATAAATCAGTTGAATAGGATCGGATAGGTTTTTGGATGTAGCAGAAGATGGCATAATATCAACACAGTAAAAAGTATGGAAGAAAAGAGGTGCTATAGAGTTTAGTAGCAGCAGTGATAGCATTCAATAATAGATGGTATCAGAATTAGATGCAAAAAAAACAGCAAGTACACCTTAATTAGGGAGTACTTGCTGATTAAAACGTACTTGCTGAAGACTACTTTGTTTGTTGACTATGCAGTACGTTCAAGCAGTACTTGTGCTTGTTGTTTTTGCTCGCTATTACCTTGAGCAACTACTTCATTCAATAAACGTTTTGCACTATCATACTCACCCAGCTGTAGATACTGACCTGCTAAGTCTAATGTTACCTGATTGCTATCTAGAGATTTCACAAAATCGAAATCAGCGGCAAAGCGTGATGAAAAGTCTTCTGCTGATTCAACAGCTTCAGTGGTGTTATCAGCTTCGAGCTCCACTGGTGCGGTTGTAGAAGCGGGAGTTTCTAATAAAGAGTCAGCATCATCAATACCAAAGTCATCATCTATGCTTGTATTGTCATCAAATCTCAGCGGTGCAGGTGATGAATCATCCAATGCCTCAACAGGACTACCTTCAACATCATCAGCGAGTAGTTGCTCTTCAATGTTAAGCTCTGCAAAACTATCATCTTCAAATGTGCTGTTTTCAAACGTATTGTCTTCAGCAGCAACTTCTTCAAAATCAGTATTCTCTAAAATAAAGCTATCGAGATCATTACTTTCTTCGGTAGTAGACAATTCACTATCAAAACCGGTATCGACATTAGAGACAGTATCAACGTTATCTGGCGTATCTAAACTATCTAGAGATAAAGAAAAGTCATCTTCACTGCTTTGAATAGCATCAGTAGAAGTGCCTACTAAGTTATCAGTTACATCGTTAGTTATTTCCGTATCTGTATCTGCAGCTAAGTCATCAAAATCTAAGACAAAATCGTCATCTTCTAACGCTAACTCTTCGTTTTGGTCGTCTAAAGTACCTGAGATGATAGCGTTGTCAGTCGACGTATCGTCAGTCGTCGAGTCAAAATCAAACTCAAAGTCACTGAAATCACTGTCTTCAATAACTTCAGTACTTTCATCAGTAGATGTAACAGAGGCGTTATCGTCTGCAATAGATAATGGTGCAACAGGATTGTCAGCAGTAGTATGAGGCTCGTCAAAATCACTTTCTAAGTCGCTTTCTAATGAGTCGCTTTCTAAGTCACTAAGCGTCAGGTCAAAGCTATCTGCTGCATTTTCAGTAGTTGGACTGGTATCATTAAGTTCATCCGAAAGTACTGGCTGAGCAATAGGCTCGTCTATCACAGTATCTTTGTTGTCTTCAATGACTGGCTGATCAGAGATTGTATCTGTGTCATTGACTTGGCTAGTTGGTAAATCAAAATCTAGACCGTCAAAGGTATTATCAACAGCATCCTCAGTTGCTAGTTCTTGTGTAGCGACTGGACGTGGCTCGCCAACATATAGATCTTTGAGTTCATCAGCGAGCGTAAGGGTCTTGCCATCGTTATTAAGTTTAATGGTGTTATAGACGTTATCGAAGTTTTCTGGCTGATCAATAGTGGCGTATATACTGAGTAACTTGATAGATAATTGACCATCATTAGGTTTTTCACTTAGACCACGATTGATTGTTTCGATCGCTTTGTCATAACGCTGTTGATCTATGAAGCGCTGAGCAATGGTAATGTGATCAAATTTATTGTTAGCGTGTTCATTGCTTTGGGCAGTAGTGCCATAATCCGTCTGCGGTGCCCGAGTAGCAGAGTTTCTTAGCGAGTTGACAGGGGGTTGAACACTCTGTTTTTGTGCTTTGTTTTTGCGCAATAACAAGCCTGCAACTAACAGAATAAGCACCAATCCGGCGATAATATATAGCATATTGTCCATTGTTACTCCTACGCCTATGATCATAGCGTCTTGCGTTGATCAGTTAGGCAATTATTGATTGCGTAGTTTTTTAAGACGAGCTTGTAGCTCAGCCAGTTTTTGATTTTGTAGTTGGAGCTTTTTAGTATAGCTATTGAGTGCGCTGCTAGTCTTTGACAAACGCTTCGCCTGTGAGGCTGTTCCTTGTCTTGACGATTTGAGCGTCGCTAAAATATCAGTGCTTAGACCATTACCAGTATCCGCCGCAGATTTTGCTTGTGTTCCATCTGCATTGCCGTCACTACCAGGGGCAAGCACAGAAAACTGCGCTTGCGGCAGTATCTTTGTTTTAGTCGTTGTGGGTTTTTCAGGACGCTTGGCTACTTGCGCCGTTTCAGATGATTTTTTGGTTGGTGATGGTGCAGCCTTTTTGATTACAGGTGTATTAGCTCTACGGTTATACTGTCTTTGGGCGCTAATAGCAGCTTCCAAACTCTGCTGCGACGGTATGATATCGTAACTGGGCAGGCTCAGCTTCGCATCTGCTTTTAACTGATCGGCATCTTTATTGATAAAGGCATCAGGGTTTTGTGATTGAATCTGCTTCATTACTGTTGGCGTATCTAGATTGTTTTCTTCTGCAATCTGCTGAGCAATCACCCACAAGCTATCGTTGCGCTGTACCTGATACTGAGTGGTAGCGCTACTCACAACTTTATTACTGGCTGTCATCGAATCATTAGGCGATGGTACAGATAGTGCTGTGCTATCCGCGGTCTTGCGGTCTTGAGAGGCCGCCGTAGGAGTATCACTCGCATCTTGCGCGATTGTTGATACGCTTATGAGCTTGCTCGTTGGTACGAGAGGTGAGCTTGCTATAGCATCTGCTTTGCTGCTTGGCTGTATTTGACGTGTCACTTGTATATTGAGAATATCGAGCTGCTGATTGGTTCTTGGTTTATCTGCTGCCACTGTATTTATGCTGTTTTTATTAGAGCGTTCATTGATAGCGCTACTGTCAATTGTCGCCGAGCCACTATTGCTACTTGCGGTACTCAAGAGGCTATTGCTCATAGAGTTTGTTAAGTTACCGCGATTATCAGTAGGGCTAGAATTATTATCTGTATCAGAGATACGCTTCAAACGTCCATTATCAAGGCGACTAGGTGCATAAGCGAGACGGTTGACCTGTGAGGTAACGGTCACAGTGGGCGCTTGTACGTTAGGCGCCGCTAACGTGGTCGCCAATAAGGCGTCTGTTGGTGCTTTTGGTGTTGATAATTGGGGCGTTGATAATTTAGGCGAGGATATTGCAGGTACCGAAATCAGCGGTGGCGGAGCACCTCTGCGGACTGTCAAAGGCATGGCAGTACTTGCAGAGACGCTAGGTAGATTTGGTTTCTTTGCTGCTGTCGCCATAGTGTTACTGGTATTGATAGGCAGGGTTTCTTTCAAAGGCATCAGTAATGTTTTTGGCAACATATTGCGCTGTCCATTGTCGTTTATCGCCAAAACAACATCAGCAAACGGCTTGGATACAGGCTGTGAGGTGGTGATAAGCAACTGGCCACTGGTCGCCGAGGTCGGTTGAAATCGTACCATCATAGAGTCAGTAGGGGAGAGTCCCATTTGCTGGTAGATAGTAGAGTTTGCCAAACTGGCTGAAAAGTCCGCTGCTTCTATATTGCTAACAGCGATACTAGCGGCTAGTGGCTCATGCTGAGCTGAGGTAACTACCGTTTTACCGATAGTTGCTGCCTGTGCGCTTGATACTAGGACCGCCCAACCTATAGAGCAAAGCATTGCCATCGATACCGCGCGATGTACAGGAGTCAAGCGACGAGATAGATGACAAGACATGAGTAGTCCTTTAGGATATAAGTTATCTTTGCTGTTATAACAAAATACGGTTTAGTTTACCAGTTTATTTCACAACTGTTGTGTGCAATGCACAAAATGTTTATGTCATGTTTAGTCAACTTTTCTATCTAACAGCATGGCATCACCATAGCTGAAAAACCGATACTGTTTGTCAATAGCATGTTGATAGGCGTGCTCAATAGATGATTTGCCTGCAAATGCCGACACTAGCATCAGCAGTGTTGATTTAGGTAAGTGAAAGTTCGTTAACAATCGATCGATAACGCCAAACTTAAATCCTGGGTAGATAAAAATATCGGTATCACCTGACCAGCTAGAGAGCTTTTGCCCGTCCATAGCTGTCTTTTGATAAGCCGTCTCTAGGACACGAGTTACTGTTGTACCGATAGCGATAACTTTGTTCCCATTTGCATGAGTCTGATTGATTAGCTCGGCCGTCGTTTGCGGTAGGTGTGCATATTCGCTATGCATGGTGTGATTGAGTAGGTTGTCTGTTTTGACTGGCGCAAAGGTACCAGCCCCAACGTGTAATGTGACAAAAGCAGTATTGATGCCTTTTTCTGCAAGCTTGCTCAGTACCGCTTCATCGAAGTGCAAACTCGCTGTAGGAGCCGCTACGCTAGCAAGCTTAGTAGGATCATGAAAAACGGTTTGATAACGAGTGTTGTCAGTCTCATCGGCATGACGCTCAAAATAAGGTGGAATAGGAAGTTCACCATAGAGCTCTAATTGCGGTAAAATCGGCGCATCAAATGCCAAAATAAACAAGTTGTCTTGACGTCCAATCATTGCAGCACTCATATGACCGTCAGCAAGTTGCAAGCGCTGACCCAGCTTAAGTGCTTTGCTTGCTTTTACATGACAAAGCGCAATGTGTTCTTGATTCACTGGCTCATCACTCATGTCTTTTAGATGCAGGGCTGCAGTATCTAAATCATCAAGATTAACTAAGCGTTCAATCAGGACTTCAAGTTTGCCGCCAGTATCTTTTTGGCCGAACAGACGCGCCTTCATTACCTTTGTATCATTAAAGACAATTAGATCGCCTGCATCCAATAAGTCGGGCAATGCAGAAAACAAACAGTCTTCTATTCGAGTAGTGTTTGTCTGAGAGTTAGCAGGCAAGTATAGCAATTTTGAAGCAGAACGCTGTGCTAGAGGATAGCGGGCAATCAAGCTATCTGGCAGCTCATAATCATAGTCCTCAACGCTCAAATAGTTTGAGGTATCGTTATTGGCGATGGTATCAAGCGATGTGTTTGTATCAGTAAATGCAGTGTGAGAGTCAGTCATAATCAGTCTTTAGTTCAATAGAGATTTTGGCATAATTGTAGCAGAAATGCTTTTATGAAAGGATACTTTACCCGATGATAGCAGCGTATGATATGACTGTTAGAACAGAGTAATAGCCTAAGCGGAAATACGAAACTGATTGCTTTTATTAAAAATAACCATCAGTCAGCGATTAGGTTATTCAAATAAAGTTAATTGAGGCAATAACTGCGTAGAAGGTAATAAAGAAGAAAAGGTCACACCTACCAGCCGAATGGGCAGCTCGCGTGGAATATCTGCAAATAGCTTGTCTAACCAGTAATGTGCAGACTCAGCGCTATCAAAAGTGGTAGATAAAGTATGCGAGCGCGTAATTTGAGTGAAGTCCGAGTATTTTATTTTGAGCGTGATGGTATGGGCAACGAGTTTTTTTTTGTGCAGCTGGCTAAAAGCATCAGCATTCTGCTCATAAATCTGTATACGCAGCTCGTCATTATCACTCAAGTTATCTCTAAAAGTCGTCTCTGAACCGACTGATTTGTGAGTGCGCTCAGACTTGACTGGTCGCTCATCACGGCCATGAGCGATATCGTAATAAAACTGACCACGTTTACCGAACTCCTCAACCATAGTAGCTGCTGGCACACGCCGGAGATCTGCGCCATTGCTCACACCCATCGCATGCAATCGCTTTGCTGTTGCTTTCCCTATACCGTGAAAGCGTTCAATAGGTAGCGTACTAATAAACGCATCAGCATCTTTTGGTGTGATGATAGCAGTGCCATTGGGCTTGTTGATATCGGAAGCAATTTTAGCCAGCATTTTATTAAATGAGACGCCAGCAGAAGCAGTCAACCCTGTCTGCTCTAGAATTTGTGCCCTCAACCAGTTGGCCATTAGCGTTGCTGAGCCTTTGTGCGCGTTAAGTCCAGTAACGTCCAAATAGGCTTCATCTAGTGATAATGGTTCAACATGGGGGGTCAAACTATGCATAATACGGCGAATGTCACTACTGACCGCTCGATAAACCTCAAAACGTGGTCTGACAAATACCACCTCTGGACAGCGTTTACGTGCCTCATAGCAGGACATTGCTGAACGTACGCCAAATTGACGTACCTCGTAACTGGCAGCGGCAACCACGCCGCGACCGTTAGGATCACCGCCAACTACCAATGGCTTGCCTCGAAGCTCGGGAAAGTCGCGCTGCTCAACACTGGCATAAAAAGCATCCATATCAATATGAATGATTTTGCGAGGACTGGATTCTTCAGAAATGTTCATAGTCGATATTTTACCTGACTTGCTGACTTTTTCTATTATCAATTGTTAGATTTGATAGGAGCCAATAAAAACTGATAAACAAAGTTGCATTAATATCCATATTTTGATATATATCATAAAGTAAATATAATATAAGTGGCGCACCACTGTTCTAGATAGATAGGAAATTTCACGCTTTTGCAACGTTAGTGAACAGTTGTTTCTTTTTTCCCAGTTTTATTAAAAAGTTTGTTAAGTGTTTTTATTCAACTAAGCCGTTTGTCTTAGTAGTTTTGCCATTCATCGCTAATCTGATAGCTATCTATTACAGTCAGTCCATTAAAGTTTTACACTAGTAGATACTCAATAGTAATAAGCGCGGTGAAAAATAAATAACGCCTAACATGATTTTTTATACGAAAACATTGTTTGTCGTTAATACCAAATTTACGAATTGAGTACGGATAAATCAACTCTTGAAAAGTAGGTATTGTGAGAGAGTGCAGAATGTCAAGGAGCCGATGATGAATAACGAACTGAAGGGGAGTGACTTAACACGGGCAATGCTAGCACGCGGTACCAAGCGAATATGGTGTGCGGTTTGTGATGACAGCGATGAGCAAGCAATGATGGATCATTGTGGCAATGATTTTACCGCCTATATCGTATCATTCCGTGATGGATTTTTTTACTGCAGTGCGGGCATGCCATGGAGCTATGCCGTACCGATTAAGATAAGTGCGGTTACGCAATACGAAGTAGCGGTATAAGTACAAGCAAATATTGCCAGTAAGAAGTGGCAAGACCAGTAAAAAGTGACAAGCGTAACGTAATAGTCATAAAGTTACAGGCACAAAAAAACCTCCGAAGGGGGAGGTTGAATTGCACTACATATTGGTACCAGTGGTCGGACTCGAACATAACAGGTAAACCATTGATTTAATTGACTTGTTATTTTAGTTGATGGTCAATTACTGTTAATTTTACTGTTATTAATCAATATCAAGCCGTTTCTTCTTCGTTTTCAGTCACTGTCTCTAAGTGCAAATCATGCACTTTTATTAGCCATGCGTCAAGCTCATGCTCGAACCAAAAAGACGAGCTACCATCTTTGTATTGCTTTGGAAAGGCACCGGCTTTGATTTTCTCATAAATCGTTGACCTCGGCAAAGCTACCTTGTCAGCCACTTGGTCAATCCGTAGTCGTCGTAAGTTAGTCATCTGTCACCTCGCTTAATTCTGCAATATGCTTATCAATAATGTCGTCACACCTATCTAACATTGACTGACTTTCTAACGTGTCCTTGCTATCTATCAAGTCAGCCATATCGGCTGTTATCTGTCCAAGTTTGAAAAGTATAGCGTTGCGAATAGCACTATAAACATAAGGGTTCAAATCCATTTCACCGCTTGGCTGCTCTTTGAGCTTAAAGCCGTTCGCTAGTGCGATTTCTTTTATCTGTCCGTTAGTCACTTTGCACCTCGCTTATAAATAGTCTGGTTCGCACTCAATAGGATTTCTTGGTATGCAGTTGACGCTGGTAGCACCGTCATATTCAGACACAAAAACTATGAACGACTTTGTGTATAAATAAATAGCATTGCAGTCAGCACCGCCATAACCTGTGTCGTAGTTATAGTTTAGAACCTGCTTAGCTAAATCCCAGTCGATAGGCTTATGTAGCATATCTAGCGGTATACTTTTACCATCAAAGTCGTTGTCATAATTAACATACTTGCTTATAACAATTGACTCCACTTGCTCGTTGTTGCAGTCTCTAGCTAAAGTTTTTTCAATATCTTCTAGAAAATTACTCACATCACTCTCCTTGTTTTACAAATGGCGTTAAATCAGGCTTACTATAGCTATCAGGCTTCATTATCTTGCCGTTATCATCAAAGATAAACTTATCATCTACCATCTTGCTATTATTCGAGCGTACGACCTCACGTTGAGCGCCTAATACATCGACACCGCCAAGTAACTTCATGACACCTACAGACGTGACATTGATGTCACAGCAAGCATCTACGATGTCTATACGTTGCTGGTAGGTCAGGTTTCTAACCCTCTTTAACGCCCATTCGCCTTTATACTTAAATTCATTAGCGAGGTCGGTTAGTTCTCGATAATGACCTGTTTGCGCTCCCAATCCTTCTAGTAACTCGCAAACCTCCTCCAAGCAGCACCCAATTTGCACAGACAAGTCCTCATCAGTCGGCTCAGGCTTTGCAGCTTTAAACCAGTTTGCAATATCAGCGATAGAGTCGGGAACAACATACGGCTGCATCTTCTCGTTGTAGTGATTCCAGCACCATGTTTTAGCATCTTCGATTGTGGCAAACCCAGTGGCAACATCATAACTTTGCTGTGTGTTCAGCCGTCCGTAAACGACCTCATATTGCGACTTACTATTTTTTCTAGCCTCACCATCTTTTCTAATCAGATACTCATGAAACGCGCTTCTTGCATGATTTTGACTATTCCACCGCAACGGCTGTAACGGTAAATTACTCATCGTCTTTGTACTCCAGTTTTTCTATTTGAGCACACAGCTCATCACGACTATCTAAATGCGCTGCATAGACTAAGTTTCGTTCAGTCCACATTTCACCGCCCATAACAATCTTGGTAATGGCTTTATAGCGTGGGTCGTCAATATCATCAAAATGCAATGCGAATATGCAATTAACTTGCTGTAAATTACTCATCGTTTTTCTCCAATAGTTCGGGGTTTTGGTGTACGTTTCCGATGACCTCAAAGTAAGTTGAGCTATCAGGTGCTCTTAACTCATTTCTACCTAAGCCTTCCGAATATCGATAACTTAAAGATCTGAACTCTTGGCATAATGTTGAATTAAATGGGTATTGGTTGTGACCGTAGTTATCCCATAAGAGTTTTTTGAACTTAAAAACAACATCACCCAGAGCGCCCGTGACAGCGATATATACTCCATCGTGATTATGTACCTCATCATAATGGCTTGATGTGTAGTAAATATTTAGTATGTCACCCTCGTAAATCTCAACACCATTTACGTCTTTTAATCCAGTGAATTGTTCTTGCGGGCTGCCCTTTCTATCAGTATCAAACGACTTTATATCGCCATTGGTGATATGCACACGCCCGTTATTCAGCTCGAAAAACATAAAATCATCAAGCGTAGGATCAAATTGTCTAAACTTTAAATTACTCATTCTTCTTATCCTCATTAGTAAATAGGTGAGTTACATACCTGCAAAAAGCAGCTTTTTTAATAACTCATCATCAGGCTTGTAACCTTTGTTATTAACATAAGTAAATCCAACACAAGCAGCCAAGCAATCAGTGCTGCAAAAAATATGCTGGTCGTCTTTGACAGCTAAATGTGATGCGACTTCATGACCGCACTCAATACAAGTAACAAACTCCATATCTCAATCCTCATCAATAAATAGGGTGGCTCTTATCGTGGACTAACGGCTTTGCCTCGACTGCTTTTTCAACGCACATGCTATGCACGTAAGGAGTGTCAATCTAAGCTGCCAGCGTTGTAACGTCACTACTGGCAATAACGGCGTGTATTAGCTCCCACGCAGGATGTAATTGTTAGCAGCTATGGTCGCAAGGTTGATAGCCACACGTTGCGCATTTTGGTGAATAACCACAACATTCAAGCGTGGTGTCTCCGTTCACATCTATATCGCATCCGCATTCTTTGCACTCGCCAACTGGCGGTAATTCATGGTCGTCGTTGTACGCATCCCAGCAGCTCATATCACATCACCCCATCAAAGTGTCTTGCAAACGGAATATCGTCATCTACTGGCCCTGCTGGCATAGATACTGGTCTGTTATTCTGTGGTGGCTGTGCGCTCTGTTGATGGTTGTTGTTCTGCTGTGGCTGCTGATTAAAGCCTTGCTGATTGTTCTGAGCAGGTCGGTTATTATTCTGCTGATTATTAGGCGCTTGACCTTCATCTCTACCGTCTAACATCTGCAACTGGTCAGCTCGTATCTCAGTAATATACTTATCTTGACCGTTTGAATCTTGATACTTGCGAGTGCGTAGACTGCCTTCGATATAAACCTTTGATCCTTTGCGTAGGTACTGTGCTGCAATCTCACCTAGACGGTTAAATAAAACAATTCGATGCCACTCAGTCGCTTCTCTTTTTTCACCGCTTTGTTTATCTGTCCATTGCTCAGACGTTGCCACTGATATATTGGTTACATTGCCACCGTTGTTGAATTGACGAGCCTCTGGATCTGCTCCAAGATTACCGATGATGATTACTTTGTTTACGCCTCTCATGCTGTTTCACCTTCTTTTGATTGATTGATAAATTCTTCTGTTAGCTTAATTAACTTCTTATCTTCACCGTTTTTCTTTATGATGCCTGCTGCTGCCATGCCGTTTACATAGGTGTCGATGCTAGCCCTGCTTAGCTCCACCTTGTCAACTATCTCATTGGTAAGCATTTCCTTGCACCGCCAAGCGTTACCTATTTTCATTAAATCAGCGATAACAAGCCGTCTAATCTGCATCTGTCGAGAGTTTTGTTTTAATGCACCTTTGGTATAAACGCACTTAGTCAATAGGGGTTGCTCTACTGGAGCTACAGGAACAGGCTTGTTTGTGACCACCTCCTTTTCACTAAGTAATTTTTTAAGCAGCAAGTCCTTTATGATTGACTGTAATGCGTTATCGCTTCTTGAAACCTCAATATTAAACATACCTGATGAGGTTTTTACCTCTATGCTATAAATATCCATATCATCACCTCAATTCGATAGTTGTTTAAATAATTCGTTGTAGTAGTCACGCGACATTTCGACGCGCTCCTTTGCTTGCTCAATTAGCGACTCGTCATACTCAATCTTGACCGACCTGATGCGCTTTTGTAGCGGTATCTGATTAACCAGTTCAACGTGCTCATACTCATCATCGTTATAGCCAAGCAAGCTATGCGGAGTAGGCAGTAGCACAAAGTCCACGTAATGCACCTTTTTACCCCATAACTCCATATAGACTTGACCTTGCCAATCATAGCCACCGTCTTTGACCTTTTGCACAGCGTCATCATGTGTCCAGGGGAAGCTATCAATAGACCATGAGCACTTGGTATCTCTTATGCTGTCATCAGTCAGTAAGTCGCACTCACCGCTAAACCAGTCATTACTTTTGCGCTCAGTATTCTTTGATAACTTGACCGCCTTTAGCAGACTAACGGCTTTGATTGCGTCATCTTCTAGCGCCAAGCCTTTGTTAATCATCTTGGCGTCAATCTCACGACGATAATTAAACACATCGAGCAAAACAGCGTTGAGTACCACTTTTTTTGATGTTTTGCCAAGCGTGGTTTTGTTCTGTAAGCGCGTCATCAATCCACCTAACGCGCTTGCTCTGCATTTAAAAGTCATGATGCTAGTAACTCCTGTCTTTGTTCGTTGCTGATGGTATAACCTGCACTACCATCAAGCACTGATCGTTTCTCCATGCTGCCATTTGCGATAGACGTTTTGACGTTGGCAAAAATGTCAGGGCTGTTGCTAATATCCATTTCAATAGCCGCTTGCTGTGGCTGATTGTCTGCATACTCATAAGACGGCTGACCATTAACATCACGGATAATTGCTTGGTCAGCTTCTACCGCTTGCGCCAGTGTTGGCACGATAGATAAAGGTGCTTGCTTGCTTAGCAGTAACTTGATAACCGTCTTTTCAGCCATGGCATCAAAATTATCTTTCCACACACCGTAATTCATTTTGTACGACTGGCTATATTGCTTGGCATGTGCGTCAAGCTCCTTTCTAGTCATTGCTAAATGAGCCTCAAAGCCGTTTGTTAGCTGGAAGTAAGCGATATAACCTGTCACTTCACCTTTTGGTTCTTTGGGTAAAAATGCGGTTAGGCGCTCAAAAACCGATTGCTCAGTATCTTCTGAGTATGTCTTACATGCGCTGATACGCTTAAACTGACCGCTACGCTGTGCAAGCTGCACAAAGCCCTTGTAACCCATCTGAAAGCTAGCCTCTTGCACCTCCTTCCATTGGTTGCCTTCTTTCCATTTACGCGTGTAGGGCACAATATAAGCAAACCCTAAGTTGTTATTGATTGGCAGGTTTAACGTCGCTGCCGTCACTACTGCACCAAAGACACTTTCAGGTGTTGCATCTTTCAAGCGGTTGTTGCTGTTCACCACTTGCAGCGCACTTGTTAAAAACACATCTTTGCGCTCACCGAGTAGATCGTTTAGTTTGCTTTGAATGCCAGGGTTGCTCATGTACTGCTTAATTGCATTACTCATCGTCTTATTCCTTATCTAAAAATATGTGATTGAGTCCACGCGCTTATCAGCTCGCGTTCCTCATCATCGGTCAGCTCAAAGCTCAGCGTGTCGTGGTGGTCAAACTGTTGCCATTGTTGTTTCATAGTCCGACCTCCGACGCGGTTAGGGGTTCGCCTTTATGGTCAATAGGTACGGCATAACGCCAAGTCACATCGCCACACTTAAATCTACCGTCGTTTGTTATATCCGTCACAACAATAGCTCTCTGATGAAACTCGGCAGTCGCATCGTTTTCGTCGCTGGCTACAGCCAAAACCCAATGCTTCCTGCTTTTTATGTGTCTGCACAAGTCACTACCTGTCAGCTCTGGCTTTTTTAGCCCAAGTCGTACAGCATGCCTCGCTAGTGATGCTTCCACAGCTACCGCATTTTCTTCACACTTAGCATCGTATTCAGGGTCAGGCAGTGCGTGATTTAGCTCGGTCAGCATATCGTCTGCACCTTTAGACCATTCATCCAACGCTTCAAGCTTTGCTTCAAGCTCTCTCATTTTTATACCCTGTGTTCTCAGACACGCTACCAATCTATCAATACGCTCATTCTTAGTTAACCTACTCATAACTCACCTTCCTTAATTCTTCTCAATGACTCATTCGCAGCCTTAACCGTTTTGTTGGCAATAGCTCTCATAATATCTTTGACTGATAGTGGCTCAACCGTTATAAAGAAATCCCTAATTGTCTTGAGTTCGTTTTTATCCAACTCTCCGTTAGATAAGCACTCACTTCCCATATCAATCACAGAAAGTAACACCTCATTGCGACCGCCAATAACTACTATATTTACATCTGCATCCCAACATTTTAGTGTTAGAAAGTGGCTGCTAGGGTCTGTTTTACATGGAGGGTTGTGTTCTACTTCGACTCTTTGAATATCTTTATTCATCTTCATGTCTCCCATATGCTGTTGCTATAAATTGGTTAGCGCGTTTTGCCGTCTGATACTGCTCAGAATTCACATATTCGTCCGTATAGCCCTGCTCAGTTGTCGGCTGCCATTCGTTGCTGGTGTATAGCTCACCGTGTATCTGGACCATCTGATAAGCCTTGTCGTCGATAACCACCGTGTCGGCAAGTGCCTGATGCGTAACAAACGCACCAAACACAGCCCAAAATGATATGAAGATTATTTGTTTCATTGGGCGACCTCGACTAAAGCGAGAATATTGTCAAAACAACCTTCGTATTCATGAACCTCAGACTCTCTACCAACACCTTTTAAGGCGTAATAAATAAGTGCCTCATTGCAGAGGCATATCATTTCTCCACAGGCGTGATAAACCTCACTATTAATTTGAACCGTTTTATGACCCTGCATCTTTTGTACTTCGTCACGCACCACCATGAAGGCGTCAAACTTGGTAGCAGCATTGTCCGAACTTATGCCGTGCTGCAAGTGAGAATTTAATTTGCTATAACCTGATAGTTTTAATTGCTTTCTCAATCCATCAAGCTGCAATAGTAATTTTTGTACGTTATCCATCACGCCACCCCGCTTTTCAGCACTGGCAACACAAGCCAGACGTTTAGTGCAAGTACAGCTACAACTGGTACTGCTATGTAATAGTTCATGCTGTGACCTCGCTTTCATCAACAACGCGCACAACTTCAAACTTCACTTGACGCTTTAAGCGGTGAGTGACACCGCATCTTGCTTCCATTCGTGTTGTACCGTAGTGATGCTCAACGCAGTAAACACCGCCATCAAAAAATGCTAATTCCCAAAGTTTCATGGTCATGCTCCTTATACTACGTAGTGGTCGTAAGCGGGTTTGTGTTGTGGCTCGATGTAACCGCAAATAACGCCTTTGATAATCTCGATAATCTGCGCTTTGTCGGCATCGTTTATCACCGTGCTATCGAGTGCCAAATCATCGTCAGTTTCAGGGTCGTACACTCGCGTGATTTGCAGATTGCGAACCTCATCAACCTCAATCCAACTGTCGCCATCTACCATCACTTGACCGTTCCAACACTCGCCGCGCTCACCATCTTCGTGATAATCAGCGTCAAATTTAATCTCCATGCCGATGTTATCTTTGATGACGTAAACGTAATCATCATCACTATCTGCTTGTGGGTCTAACGTAATCTGTGTCATAATATCCTCGCTTATTTAAGTAAAAGCCCTGCGTTCTTGGTCGGATGTTCAGGGCTTTTTTACGTCTTGAATTTGGTATCGCTTGCATCGTCTGCGTTGTTCGTTGCGATACTTGAAGGTTTAAATCATTTCCTATCAAGTTAACCAAAGTTTACCGAAGTTAATTAACTATGTCAACAATAAAGTTAACTTAAATTAACTTTTATTCCCTATGCTGAATTTCAGGCACAAAAAAACCGCCCTTACGGACGGTTCATTAATCATGCTTTACTTTTGGTTATTTTTTTACCATCTTTCCATGTTCGACCATTCCCAAACCCAGCCAAGTATTTCAATGTCGTTCATATCTTCGGGGGCGATAATCTCATCAGGGTAATTAGGATTGTGGCTGCGTATCAATAGACCACCGTCAGGTCGCCTATATAAATACTTGGTGCGTCTCATCACACCATGACGTAAGCAATATATCTTGCCGTCTTTTATTTCCTTTTTGCTAGCGTCAGCCGTACACCTTGCGCCATCTGATATGCGCTCAGCCATACTGTCACCATCGTTAACATAGCTAAAAGACTGCGTAATGCTCGCACCAGCTTTCCTAGCTGAGCTTTTACTCATCCTGATTGTTTTACCTGTCACTTCTTGTACCTCGCCCTCTTGGCTCCCAGCAGTGACCGTCACTTTATTATAGTAAGGTATTTCAAACTCATCATCTTCGAGTTCGGTTTCATCATCCCAGCCGACTACGCGTGATTGGCTGAGGTCATCATAAAACAGATCACCCTGTTTGCCAGTTAATAAAAAGTCCGCATTAGTCTTCAACACCTCCGCTAGACCGCTTAAGTTGCTACCTGTTGGCTCAGACTGACCCTTACGCCACTTACCTACAGCAACCTTAGAGACGCCCAGCTTATTAGCAATTTTCACGTTATTAAGTCCTGTGCTTTTAATAAGGTCATCTATGCGATTTCCTAGCATTTCCAACTCAACATTTGTCATTGTACACCACTCCGTAAACTCAGGTTAACTATTTTACTATAGTTACTTGTAATTGTTTTTTACTCGTAGTAAACTATGGTTAACTTAATAATTAACGGTGGTTTACTACAATGACTCTTGACGACGTAAAAGCGTTTTATGGGTTTCAGTATGACGCAGAGGTTGGTCGTAAATTCAATCTAACCAAGACAGCAATTGGTAAGTGGAAGAAAAACGGCATACCTGCTGAGCGTCAAGCTGTTATCCAAATTGTATCTAACAACAAACTCAAGGCTGACTTATCAGCTTTAGAACTAGAAGGAGCATAACCATGACCTGGGCAGACAAAAAACGCAGAAAAGATAACCCTTACTACCCGAAGCTAGACGACTATGAAAACGACAGTTGGATGGCTTTGTGTACTCTCAAAAACGAACAACCAAACACGTTGGCTCGTATAGCAATGCTTGCATATTTAGAGCAGTGCGAAAGAGAACTTGATGACTTAGATAATGCAGCAACCGGTACACGCAATCAATGCGCGTAAAAACATTTTATTAGCTGCTAATTTTAAGGCGAACTTATGAATATAAACCAAAAACTTGGAGAAAGAGCAGGCGAAGACTTTAAAGCACTAGCAGGCAAAAAAGGGTTAACAGTTGAGGAATTGGAAGCCGAAGCTGTCCGCTGGTATTTAAAAAAGGCTCAAGAAAAATTGAGCGACAGTAGACCGCGTACGCGGTTGAAGCGTCTAAATTCTAAATAGCAGAAAATTAGCTGCTTTTTTTCTGCTAAAAATAATCTATTTAAAACAAGGACTTAGTTATGAACACACAAGACGAAGCAGCACTGGAGCGTGAGATTAAGCACAACCAGATGATGCGAAAGAGTCGCGAAGGTTGGGACGGCAAAGAGCCAGTTATTAAAGCGACTATCACAATCCCTTTCAACACTTATTCAGCCAAGGATAGCAAAGATGAGAAGTGACCACGCCACACACTTGGAGTTAGTCCAAGACGCAGAGCAAAACCATCAGCCACAGCATCAGGTCAAACAAGCTAATCAGGCTTATAAAGACCGCACGACGATAGATAGCAACTGGTTTTTGGTTAGAGCAATGAGATTTTTAACAGTGGTCACACTGGCAGCAGTGGCTTATCGATTAATCGTTATGTGGTGGGTTTAGTCATGGCAACAAGTCAATCAGACGTAGAGCAGCACATTAAGCAACACGGTGTTAAGACGCTCACAGCAGCAGATAACACGGGTCTGTTTTGCAATAGCAATCACTACAGCAAAAAGACCAAGCAGATCGTAATTAAACAAACAAAGAAATGGAGCAAGGGCAATGGTCGGTAGAACAGTTAAATCAGGCGCACGTATCAAAGCGGAAAGGGCAGTTATTGAAGGCACGAACGATGAAGGGTTTTTACCAAAAGATAGAGTCAATCACATACTCAATAAAGAAGTGCTTAGAGGTGTTTTGGTTCGGTTTGGTTATTCAGTTAAGTACAACCACTTGAATGCAACACAGGGCTGGATTTGTAGAAGGTAATAAAAAACGCTCGTCAGCGCGAACTGAGAGCGTCTTACCAACTAACAAACATATATGAAGATATGCAAGGGGATTATAACCATGGCAGCAATTATAAGTCAACCAAGAACACACCTTATAGATACGGATAAGTATTTCAGAGATGCAGCTAAAAGCGGCTTATTAATAAATTTTAGAACGCCAGTAGCAAAAGGCACGTACCCAAAGTGGGGCGTTGACCATCCAACTATGGCTATTGGCGACAATCTAGAATTTGTTACCAAGCATGATGCAAGCAGGTTCGTAGTATTTAACAAAGATCATCACTACAAGATCACAAACATAACGCTTGAGCGCGACGTAGACACACATGAGTGGAACTGGTGCATAGAGTTTGGGAGTAATAAAGAATGAGTAATTTACTAATTAATGAGCCACCACTACAGGTACTCCCTTCATTGGCAGCAGCTATCGGTTTAAATGAAGCACTTTTACTACAGCAACTACATTACTGGTTAAGACACGCCAAAGTTGAGCATGACGGCAAGATGTGGATTTATAAAAACTTAGATAAATGGAAGGAGCAAGACTTTCCGTTTTGGTCAAAAAATACAATCAAACGATCAGTAAAAAGTTTGAAAGATCAGAATTTAATTTTTGTTGAAAAACTAGCTCCAAACTCTTTTGACAGAGTTAATCACTACACAATCAACTATGCAGAACTGATGAAAATTGAACTAAAACATCGTCAAACGCCCGAAGTTACCGAACAGCCCAAAATGAGCCCATCGAACAAATCAGATTGGGCTCAGGAACAGCCCAAAATGAGCCCATCTCATGAGCCCAAAATGGGCCCATCTCTAAGAGAACAACAAGAGACTAATAAAGAGAGTGGGCGCACACAAAAAATTGAAGGCGATGTTTTAGCAGTTAGAGATAGCAACACTGAATCAATCAGTAATTGGCAACCACCATCAAAAGAAACGATGAACTCTTTGTTATTCATGGCAGGTAAAAAGCTCGATATGACAGATAGCCAATATCTATCTCATGTTAGTGACTTTAAGGCTTATTACGAAGAACAGGCAGCCAATGGAAAACCAATCAAGCGCGAAAACCTAAGACAGTCAAAGTTAAAAAATTGGTTAGCAAGTATTGCAGACAGACAGCCAAAGCAGGCAGCAGACACGGTAGCAAGACCACACAGCAACCGTAGTGACGCATTTAGCCAAACCAATGAGCCAAGACTGACCAGACAGCAGCAGATTGAAAAAAACAAACAAGCAATGATTGAAGCGGGGTTACAAGCATGAGTTATCACAACATCGACTTAGAGAAATCAGTTATTGCATCACTACTTAGCATCGAAGGTTCGCTTGACCACGTTATTGACAAGATTCAGATAGAGGATTTTGCAGCCGACAGACATAAAACTATCTATCGCGGTATCAAGCAGCTACACGCTGAGGGCTTGCCATACGACAGCGTAATGATCCATGACTGGTTAGAGGCAAATAATCTAATGAAAGCCACAGGCGGTGATAGTTACCTTGCTGAAATGTTAGCCACCACACCAGCTACGCTATTTAACCTGAACGCCTACGCTGAGCGTATCAGAGAGCTATCACAGTACCGCGCAGCCGATAGATTGCTAGTACAGGCGCGTGAGGACTTAAAAAACGCTGAATTGCGCTTAGACGACAAGATTAACGGCACGATTGAAGGGTTGACCAAGGTTATCAACACGCAGCGTATCAGCGCAGGTGCTCGCACGGTTGGCTCAATGATGGACAAGTTCTTTGATGACTTGCAGTCAGCTTGTAAGGGTGATGTTTTGCCATTCAAGCCAACAGGATTTGAGGAAATCGACGCAAAAGCACCCATTCAAAATGGCGACCTGGTTATTGTCGGTGGTCGTCCATCAATGGGTAAAACGACTTACGCGCAAACGATGGTTCAAAACATGGTTGAGCATGACTTCTACACAGACAAGGACGGCAACTATAAGCGACGCGCTGGTGTGTTCTTTAGTATCGAAATGACAGACGACTCAGTTGTTCAGCGTTTCATGTCGTCAAAGTCAAACGTACAGCTTCACAAAATCCGTAGCGGTACGAACGTCGAGACAGAGGATTGGCAGAACCTAAACAACACAGTACGCGATTACAGCAAAGAATACCCAATGTTCATCGAGTCACAGCCAGCTATGACAGTGCATCAAATGAGAACCACACTAAACATGATTCGCAGTAAACACGGTGAAATTGGCGTGATTATGATTGATTACATACAAATCATGGGCGGTGCTAGTGGTAAAGATGCAGGGCAAAAGGCAAATGCTATTGGTGAGATTGCAAAAGAGCTTAAACGGTTCGGTAAAGAGTTTAATTGTCCAGTTATCGGACTGTCACAGCTTAACCGTAGCTTGGAGAGTCGCCCAGACAAGCGCCCAATCATGAGTGATTTAAAAGAGTCAGGCGCGATTGAGGAAAACGCGGATGTGATTATGTTCCTTTACCGCGATGAGGTTTACAACGAAAACACAGAGGCGCGAGGAATTGCTGAGGTTGGTATTGCTAAGAACAGACAAGGACAGGTTGGTAAGGTGCTATTGAGCTTTGAGGGTGAATACAGCCGCTTTAGCAACTTACTGCCAAGTTATCACACTGACGTTATACCTGCCTATGGGAGCGAATCATGATTACTCAAACCAAAAGCCAGTTATTCCCTGATCCGTTCGATGAGCCAAAACGCTACTGGCACATGATTATGAATTGTCCGGTGACTAAAGAGCGCGAAAAGCGCAAGCAACTACGCGCAGTCGGATTGGATTTTGATATTGAGCCTGAGTTAGCAGAACTACGGAGATTGTCAGCATGAGCAACTTTAAGCAAGTATTCGACGGCTATTTCAAGATATTCCTACACGATGACGATTACAAGAAGGCAGCCGATAGAGCGCAATTTACTGGTCAGTGGATAGCAAGCAGACGCAAGCGGATTATGAAGAAAGACCGCAAGTTTCAAGTCACGCTGCACATATTCGACATTGACGGACACAAGCGCGGATTGCAAAGCATGGTTTTTAGAGACAAGGGCGGTCAAGGTGATTTGTCCAAGGTGATATTCGGTTTTGGTAATGATTTTGTCGATGAGCTGAGAGCTGGTGACGAGACATTGAAAGTGGATTTGGTTAACAGCTATGCGGTGGTGAGGGCTTAAACATGAAAAACGAAATCAAACGCAAAAACCTCAATAATCAAAAATACGTGCAGCGAGTGACACCCAAAGGCATGACGACTGTGATTGTGACTTACACGGACGGCACGAGCGAGGAAATGGCAGCGAGTAAAGCCAAGCAGATCATTAGGGAGGTTAAGTGATGCTAATTATTGAAACGACAAGAATGATATTTCCGCGATTTAAGCGGTTTACTAGCCAAAGCGTGACAGGTGGCGCTAACAATTACATATGCTTTGCCATGATGGGTGTTCAGGTGACAGTGGTGCGCGATGCTAAGGCGTTCCGTGACGCAGTGCGACGCTACGCACAAGATGATTGGTCAGAACATAAACAAGTACGACTAGCAGCCAAAAAAGCACGAAGTAAGGCAAGGGCGCAAGAACGCAAATGGGTTGCTGAGGACTTAGATCAACTACAAGACCGCTACGAAGAAGAACGCGATGCACGTTTTGCGGCGGAGGCGAAAGCAAGTTATTTACATAAGGTCTTGCAAGCTATGAAGTTGACGTTTAACGAATTAAAAGGTGGTGAGTGATGCACAAGTCAAGTTTAGCAGCAGCGATATTAGCAGCGCATAGTGAGCATAAGTGGCTTACGTCTAAGGATTTTAAGGGTCAAGACCGAATACCGCATAACCCACGTAATAATCGTAAGACGAAAAAAGGTGGCAAGAAATGACCGAACTATCAGAGCAGCAGCCAAGATTAGTGCCAGCGAATCCAGTTAGGTGCAATCGATGTGATGACACATTTACGTCAGGCTCAATCGACCATCTTTGTTTTGATAAAAATGGCAATTGCCAAATGTGCCGAGCCGAGCTAAGTGGCAAGTATGCGGATGGTCAATGCAACGCGCTAACTGATTTGATTATCGCCGCTAAGGGTTTACGTAAAGCAAGTGCTGATTACACCGATAGCGGTGCAATGGGTGAAATTCACTATGCAGATGCAATTCATGAGTCGGTCGACTTGCTTATTGATGCGCTAAACAATTATGAGGGAGGCGGTGAGTGATGGCTAAGCAATCTAAGTACAAAAACAAAGAGATTGTCATTGATGGTGTCAATTTTAAAAGCATCAAGGAGGGTAATCGCTACATTGAACTAAAAACACTACAGCGCGACGGCAAGATTAAACAGTTGCAGCTACAACCAAAATTTACGCTGATTGAGAGCGTTAAATTCAAAGGCTCATCAAGAGCTAAGCCTGCCATTAGGTATTTTGCAGACTTTTCTTACATCGATTGCAAAACAGGATTGACGTTTGTGGAAGATGTGAAGTCAGTGATAACCAAGAAAAGTCCAGTGTATCGAATAAAAAAACACATGATGCTAGCTATCCACGGTATCGAGGTGCTAGAGACGTAAATAACGCACACAAACGCATCAAATCGGCTAAATGCGAGGTTTTAAAGTTGGTTTGATGCAAGGGTGGCTTAAATACAATTAAGGGTTTAGGTGAGGGATTAGAGATGGCTAGTTTATGGGATTGTGAGAAATGCGGTTATAACCATTATAAGAAAGGCGCAGTTTGCGGTAATTGTGGTTACGAACAAAGCTGGAAGGATGGGAGCAAAGAGGGTTGGATATGCAAGAACTGCGGAAAGCTAGAAAAGAACTGTTTGTGCTTAGTTGATGCTGAGAATTTTGAAGTTGATTATCCGATTCTCGGACATAAAGAAAAAAGCCCTATTTGCAATCACTGCAAGCACGATTACACGGGCGAACAAATGGAAATCATGTGCATGGACGAAAACAACAACTGTCAAATGTGTCATGCAGCACTAAGCGGTAAGTTTGCAGATGGTCGAAAAGACGACAGCTCAAAACTACGCTACTCGCTACTGCCAAGCGGAACGGTAAATCAAGTGGTGCAGGTGCTTGAATTTGGCTCAAAGAAATACGCAGACAATAACTGGCAGAAGGTCGATAACTCACGAACGCGCTACTACGACGCAGCAATGAGACATATCGACGCTTGGTTTAACGGTGACCTAAAAGACGACGAGACAGGGTTGCATCACTTGGCACACGCTATTTGTTGCTTGATGTTTTTGATGTGGTTCGATAGCGAGGCAGCCGATGACTAAATCAACCAAAGTCAGCCGAATAGTGCGTAATGACGATGAGAGATTAAAGCACATGAGTTATTTGGCTAGTCGCTCATTACCCTACACAGCTACAGAGGAAGATGGCGAAAAGGTGAAACGTAGCACCCCACAGAACAGCTTACAGCACAAATGGCTAACCGAGGTAGCAGAGCAAAACAAAGAGCACACCTACGAGCAGTACAGGGCGTTATGCAAATTATGGTTTGGAGTGCCCATACTCTGTGCGGCAGATGATGAGTATGAAGCGGTCTACATGGCTGACGTTGAGCCGCTACCTTATGAGACAAAGGTCGCACTGATGACAAGACCGATTGATCTGCCAGTGACAAGACTAATGGACAAATCACAGATGCAAGAATACTTAGATGCCATGTACAACCACTTTGTCATTAAACGCGGATTACACCTTACCCAGCCACCGATTGATGGAGTCTACTATGAGTGATTTGACGCTAGCTATATTCATATTATTTGAGACGTTTCTAATAAGTTATCACTTGGATTACTACATTAGGCGCAAAGGTGGTTTTGGCAGGTTGTTTATTGTAGTTGGGCTTTTCTTAACCACTATATTTACATTCGTGAGGTTCGCATGAGCAAGCTACGCAAATCAGCAAGAGGTCAGAATTGCACGTTACGGCTCACAGGCTGCAACTACAATCCTGAAACGGTGGTACTCGCTCATATACGGATTAACAGGTTTTGCGGTATCGGCATCAAGCCACCTGATTATATGGCGTGCTTTGCGTGTAGTAGCTGTCACGACAAAATTGATGGCAGGGTAAAGGGCGAGGACGTCCACAAAGATATTTTAAGAGCGCATTTTGAGACATTGCAGTATTGGGTAGATAACGGACTGTTGGAGATTAAGTGATGACTGACAATATCGTAGAGCTACTAGAGCAATGGGGCGCATGGAGTCGCAGCGGATTAGACAATCTGAGCTACAAGTCAAACATGGAATCTATCATGCACAAAGCGCCGATTGTCGATGTGACAACGTGCCGTAAGTATCGCAGTGTGGCAATGCTCAATGATGATGATGCTATGCGAGTCAACGAGGTGCTGATTGAGCTAAGAGATGATGACGTGGACGCTTATAACAGCGTATTTTTGCGTTACTACATAGGGCAAAAAGTAGATTATATCGCTAGTAATCATTTTACCCGCATCAAGTACGGTAAGGATAGTAAGCGCAAAGTGAGCAAGCATGTCGTTTATCAGCACTTAGCACGAGCCGAGGGCTATTTAAGGAAAGCATTAAAATGCGAAATAATTTAATTTATTTTAAATAAGTGCTTGCGCTAGTACCTATTACGAGGTACAATAAATCATCAAGTCGAGGTAATCGTACCAGACTAACTCTAAGAGAGATAAAATCATGAATAACTCAAACACTTTCAAACTAGCTCATATCTTAACCAAAGCAACAATCAAAGCTGGCGATAATTACCAAGTAACTTTTGGCGCTGCGGTTAAGTACATCAAATCTATCAGCAACATCAACGGTACAGTCAAGCAAGTGGCATGGGCTAACACAATCATCGCTAACATCATCACTGCTCTTAACAATGCTCAGTCTGACTCTTTAAATCATTTTTATAACAAACGCACTGATGTACGCGCTATGCCAGCTCTTATCGCCACGCTAAACAAAGGTATAGCTCATTTTGTTACTAAGTATGCAAGCATGGGTTTTAATGAGCTGATCGCCTTAGCTGCTGATAAAACTTATAAAGATATGCGTCAAAACGTTTGGTCTTTAATTACTAAATCAGTTTTGGCAAACGTTAAAAAAATGGAAGCAAAAAAAGGTGTTAAATTTATCAAGTAATCAACCAAAACTAAATCAAGGATAAGATCATGACTAACTCAATTAAAAACAAAGGCGCTATTTACAACGGACATAACAGACCAGTGATGGTGGTGGGCGATAAGTACGGATTTGTCGATAATTTTGACGATGCGCTAGCTAAATGGGAGGCGTATGCGATAAAGCAAAGCTCTCCATCTGATGTCTATCCACTACAACCAAATGAGAGCTTACACGGCTTTGGTAAACAAGATGGTATGTATGACTTAGCACAACACGAGCCAGTCGATGATATAGATGCAGTTTTTGACGCATTGATTGCGGGCAGTAAGGACTTAGAGATAGATGATACTGAGTTTTTATGCACCAATGGCGCAAATAATAGCTTTAGGGTAAAAGCTGCAAGCTCCGACGAGGCGCTAAAGATTGCGATCAAACGTTTTGATGATGAGTCTGATTATATCTTGCCGATCAACGTAGAGAGTGAGGACGGTGTAATGGGTGCTTGCATAGGAGGTTATGATGACTATTGAGAAACTAGAGCAAGGAGGTCGCCTATTGTATGGCGACCAATGGCAAGCAAACTTAGCGCGTGACTTTGATATTGACAGTAGGCGTATCAGGCAATGGTTGTCAGGTGATAGACCGATCAGTGATTGGGTCAAAGGTGATTTGATTAAGCTACTAAAAGCTAATCAAAAAGAGATAAGTGAGTATCTTGCTGATATAACTTGACTAAGTACCCTGAATAATATACATTAGTGATACGCTAAGCGAATTACGTAAAGCGAACCAATAATACCAAGTCCTACTCTAACGAGTGGGGCTTTTTTTATGCCTATAATTTAGCAGGGACGCTATGTGCGACTTATCTAATGACGAAGTGTTTGAGCGTTGGCAAGATTGCAATAGACGCAATACCAAGCAAGGAGCTGACTACTGGTATGGGTTCATGACTAAGCGTGCCAAGCGTGGCGGTAAAGATGCTGATAAGGCAAAGGCTACCGTAGATCGAATGGATAAAGCTAAATGACGAGGTGAGTGATGATTGCTGAGAACGTAGTTATAACAACAGACCATGAAGGCAATAACCATTATGTGCCAGTTGGTAAATTAGATGAGTTTAAGGAATGGTGCGATAGTGAGCCTGATGATGAGTTCGAGCACAGCACTACCTTTGACGGCCAGTTGTTCGTAGTGAATATTATTAGACAGGTTTAATAACCACTTTCGCCCACTATTGATTTAGATGGGCGTTTTTAATCAACCGAGCGCTGGAGGGTGCTATGACTAATGAAGCGCTCGACAGCGTGATGGGTAGACCAACTAAGTACAAGCCAGAGTTTAATCGCCAAGCCGAGAAGTTATGTTTGCTTGGATCAACTGATAAAGATATGGCTGACTTCTTTGAAGTGGACGAGTCAACAATTAATAGATGGAAGGTTGAATATCCTGACTTTTGCGAGTCCATAAAAAGAGGCAAGATTTCAGCAGATGCAAATGTTGCTAGTCGATTGTATAAACGTGCTGTGGGTTATGAGCATGATGAAGATAAGATATTCAACAACAATGGTGAGCCGTTGATTGTACCAACTAAGAAGCATGTGCAGCCTGATACGACAGCCGCTATCTTTTGGCTAAAGAATAGGCAGCCTGCAAGATGGCGTGATAAGCAAGAGATAGACAGCAATATCAACCTAAGCGTCACCAATTTAACTGATGACGAATTGGACGCACAAATTGCGGTGCTAAACAATGGCGACTCGTGATGAAAAATTAAAACTTATTCATCTGCTAAAAGAAAAAAGACGCAGAGAGCAGGTCTATCGCTACAAGACATTTGGTGAGCAGTTATATCCAATTCAACGAGAAATGCTGCAATGCACTAAGAGTTACACCCAGGTCTGTTTAATGGCTGCCAACCGAGTTGGTAAGACCATGACAGGTACATACATTGATGCTATTCACGCATTAGGTCAATATCCCGATTGGTGGGATGGGCACGCGTTTGACCATGCACCGCTATTATGGCTGCTTGGTTATTCGGGCGAGAAGTGCCGCGACCTTTTGCAAAAACCTATTTTTGGTATTCGCAGAGAGAATGAGTGGGTAGGTGGCTTGATTCCGCCTGAGTACATACTTGACTATGAGTCAATGACCGGAACACCTAACGCCATGCGTACCGTGTATGTTAGGCATGGCGGCGGCGGTGACGTTCAGCATCAAACAGCAGCTGTTCAGCTTTGGTCATACAGTCAAGGTCAGCACGCTTTGATGGGTGATAACGTTGATTGGTTTCACATCGACGAAGAGCCAAAAGACCCTAATATTTATCCGCAGGTATTAACTCGTACAGCAACAGGTGACAACGGCAAAGGTGGTCGAGGTATCTTGACGTTTACGCCTGAGAATGGCCGTACCGATTTGGTTATTCAGTTTATGGATAATCCTGCTGACGGACAAATTATGCTTAATGCAGGTTGGGATGACGCACCACATTTGGACGAACGAACCAAGAAAACACTGCTTGAGTCATTTCCAGCTCACCAACGCGATATGCGTACTAAGGGTATTCCAATGTTAGGTCATGGTCGTATTTATGATTTGGGTGAGGAGTTTGTCACTTGTGATCCGTTTGAAATACCTAATCACTTCATGCTTATTGATGGCATGGACTTTGGCTGGGACCATCCACAAGCACAGATTCAATTAGCTATCGACCTTGAGAATGACATTATCTACGTTACTCACGCTTGGAAGCAAAGACAGGTTACGCCAAGTGAGGCGTGGACTGCTACAAAGAAATGGTCTGATGGTGTTCCGACTGCATGGCCGCTAGATGGCTTGCAGTCCGAGAAAAGCTCAGGTAATCAGCAAAAGAAATCATATGATGATGTTGGCTTTGACCTTTTACCGACTTATGCTAAGTGGACCGATAATACAAACGGTGTAGAGATTGGCTTGCTTGAAATATTACTACTCATGAAAAGCGGTAAATTCAAGATATTTAACACACTTAGAGAGTTGCTGAACGAGTTTCTACAGTATCACCGTGACGAAAAAGGCAGCATTGTAAAAACTGGTGATGACTTGCTGGATGCTATGCGCTACGCATACATGATGCGACGCTTTGCTGTACAGAAAGGATTGATAGGCACACCTGAGCCTGAGCAAGCCCCCATCCCTAGAATCACAACCTATTGGTAATAAACTATGAGCAAGCAAAATGAAGCATTGCATCAACGCTTGCTTGAGCGTATCGATGCAGACTACGACCAATCACACGACAATCAGCGCCAGTCCTATGATGACAGGCGTTTTTGTTTTGTGCAGGGCGCACAGTGGGACGGTGATATTGGCAGACAATTTGAAGGTCGTCCTAAGTTTGAGTTCAACAAGATTCAGCTATCTGTTATCCGTATCTACAATGAATGGGCTAAAAACCGCTTTACCGTTGAATTTAGACCGCAGAACAACGCAGCAGACACAGATACAGCGGATAACTTGCAAGAGCTATTCAGAGCCGATGAGCGCGACAGTAATGCTGATGAAGCATACTCTACTGCGTTCATGGAAGGTATTAGTGGCGGTATCGGTGCTATATTACTTGAAGCTAAGTATGACGATGAAGACGGTGACGATGATGAGTATCAACGTATTCGCATCAAACCGATCTTTGAAGCTGACACCATGGTCTATTGGGATGCTAATGCACGTCGTTATGACAAGGCAGACGCAAAGCATGTAACTATCGTTACCGCAATGTCAAAGGCTCAGTTTGAGTCTAAGTACAATAAAGACGTGTCTAGCTTTGATGAGCTGCAAGGTTATCGCTTTGATTGGCGTGACGGTGACAATGTACGAGTCGCTGAACATTACGAGCTGACAGAGCGCAGGATTGAAGTTACTAAACTCGTTCATCCTGATGGTGGCGAACCAGTCAAACTATACGAAGATGACGAGGATTTTGACCAACAGCTAAACACCTACACAGTGCAAGGCTATGAGATTGAATTTGTTAAGAAGGTTAAGCGTAAAGAAGTCAAAGGTTATGTATTAAGTGGTAGTGAGATTGTCGAAAAACTAGGTGTGATAGCAGGTGATTATCTGCCAGTAGCGCCATTCTACGGCAAACGCATGTACGTGAGTGGTCGAGAGGTCACGCAAGGGCATGTAGGGCTATCTCGTGACGCTCAGATAGCATTTAACCTTAAAATGTCAGGCCTTATTGACTTGGCAAGCCGTCCACAAGATGAAACGCCTATCTTTACGCCAGCACAGGTGAAAGGCCATGAAGGACAGTGGGCGAGCAAAGAGGTTGAGCGTAAGCCGTACTTAACTATTAACCAAACCAAAGATGCGCAAGGTAATTTAGTCGCAGTCGGGCCACAAGCCTACACCAAAGCGCCAGTAATACCGCAAGCTATGGGTGCATTGATTGAGTCAAGCGGTGCATTGATTGGTGAGTTGACAGGCAACCAGTCGAACGGTGAGCAGTTAGTTAGCAACGTATCTACCGAAGCGGTTGAGATGGTGCAAGACAAGGTTGATGCTCAGGCGTACATCTATCTTGATAACTTTGGTAAGACCATAAAGCACGTTGGGCGCATTTGGTTGTCAATGGCTCAAGTGGTTTACGATGAAGAAAACCGCGAAATGTCAGGCGTTAGTCATGATGATTCTGATAGTAAGGTTGTTATCAATAAACCCACTATCAAAGATGGTCAGCTTGCATACGAAAACGATATGCAGGGCGGTAAGTACAAGGTAACGGTTGATATTGGCGAAGCGTTTAGCACGCAGCGCGATAAGACAATTAAACGTCTGCTTAACCTTGTTCCTATGATCCAAGACTCACAACAACAGGCAGCACTACTTAACACTATCTTAGCCAATCAAGACGGTGAGGGTATGCACGACTTGAGCCGTTACGCTCGCAAGAACCTAATCAATATGGGGATTGTAGAACCTGATGAGCAAGAGCAAAAAGAGATGGAAGCCGCGCAACAAGCAGCCGCAAATCAGCCGCCTGACGCACAGACGCAATACTTTGAGGCAGAGGCAGCGAAAGCACTCGCAGGTGCAGAGAAAGCGAAAGCTGACACACAGAAAACGATTGCTGAGACTGACGAGACGCGCGCAACGACCGCTCAAAAGCTATTTGAGATTGAACAGTCTCAACGTGAGGCTCAACAGCAGACACAGCAGACATTGCAAGAGCTTATGCAGATGATGCAGCTCATGACGCAAGCACAGCAGCAGAATGAGCAGCAGATTAAGCAAGAAGTGACACCACAAGAGCAGCCTGATATGCAGCAGATGGCACAAATGGCAGCTATGCAAGAAGGTATGCCACCAATGGAGGGTATGTGATGAGCGACGAGGTGATAGTGATAGGTCGGACTGGAGTTCGATTATCTAACAACGACATTGTTGTTGAGTGTCCAGTAGACCCTTACGATAACTTCTTTATCTCCATTAGCGAATGGGACGAGCTAAAAGAAGGTGTAGATAAAATGCTTGCTAATCGCAAAACAAAAGGCGATGACCAATGAAACTAATCCTACTGCTACTTGCCGATAAATTCTTACGGTATATGGACAAGAAAGTTAAAGAACATGAAGAACAAGAGTCACCTGAGTAGGTGGCTTTTTTATTGCCAAAAATTAACCAACAGCTACCAGATGCTATAAATCTGAGGAGATACCAACGTGAGCGATATTTTAGACGACAACGAAGATTATCAAGAAGACACCCCGCAAGTCGAAGATAACGAGGTTATCGATGACGAGCAGGATATTGATGATAGTCAAGACGATGAGCAAGACGATGATACCGAGCAGGACGATAGCGCAGATGATGACGCGCTTGAGTTTAGTTTTGATGATGACGGTGATGAAAAAGACGAGTTTGCAGGTAAGCCTGCGCCCGAGTGGGTTAAAAATACTCGTAATGAAAACCGTGAATTAAAGCGACAGCTTCGTGAGTTGCAGAAACAGCAATCTCAACCTGAGCAGCAAGAGTTGCGCGAGATGCCATCCATTGCTGACTACGACTATGACGAGCAGTCACCCGAGTATAAAGCTGATCTTGAAAGATGGATTGGTGAAAAACAAGAGTATAACGCAGCGGTACAAGCTGAGCAGCAAAAGTACCAACAGTATCGTGATAGATACAAAGCTGATGTTGATGCAATCAAGACAAAAGCGCCCGATTATGACGAGGTGGAGTCATCCGTTGTAGAGGTATTGTCTGAGCAAAAACAAGGCTTACTGCAAATGCTCGTTGATAACCCTGCAAAGATAGTCTACGCACTCGGCAAGAACTCACCAGCACAGCTAGAGCGACTGTCAGAGCTTGATGACGTTCAGTTCACAAAACAAATCGTCTTGATGGAGCAGCAAATGTCGTCCAAATCAAAATCACGTAACCAAAACAAGCCAAAGCCGAAAACGCATGAGCTGGAAGGTGCAGCAGGTGGTGTTGATACTAAACTGGCTAAGTTGGAAGCTGAAGCCGCCAAGACTGGCGATAGATCAAAAGTAATCGCATACAAGCGAAACAAATAACTTAACTAATTGAGGTGATGCCTAATGGCTACAACTAATAACTTCCTAAAGCAAGAAATCGTCATGTTTGATGATGTTCTAAAAGGCTTTGAAGAAGCACTTATCTACACAGAGCAAGCAAGCAACTATCCTGTCGATAGTGAAAGCTCGAACGATACGATTTGGCGTCCAATGCCAATGCAAGCCGATACCTACGAAGGTCTAGACCAGACAGGTAACTTTGGCGGCAAAACTGAAATGGCTGTACCAGTGAAAGTTGACCGTGTGCGTTCAGCGCCAGGCTCGATGAACGCTAAAGAGCTACGCGACCCACGCGCATTGAAACGCTATGGTGATGCAGCTAAACGCAAACTAGCTAGTGATGTGAATAACGCGCTACGTCGTCAGGCTGTTTACTACGCATCAATTGTTGATACTCGCGCAGGTGCAGCAAGCGGCTTTGATGATGTTGCATCGTTAATGTCTAAGTTTGACAGCTTGGGTGTGGCAACTGATGAGCGTATGGCGAACTACTCAAGCCGTGACTTTGTGAAGATGGCCAGCGACCTTGCAAGCCGTCAGACACTGAACGGCAAGACGCAAACAGCGTATGAAAAGGCTTATATCAACGAGATTGCAGGCTTTACGGTCCATAGTGACCCTAATGCAATCATGCTACCTGCTGCTACTGCTACAGGCGCAACCGTTGCTGCTGCTAATCAGCGTCACATTCCAGTTGCAACCAAGAAGGACGCAGCGTCAGGTGATGAGCATAACGTTGATAACCGCTCAATGTTGTTGACCGTTGCTGCTACCGGTGGCGCGTTCGCAGTTGGTGATGCCTTCACGATTGCAGGTGTTTACGCATTGCATCATGAGAGCAAAGACTCAACAGGTGAGCTTAAAACCTTCCGTGTTGTAGAGGCTGTTAGCCCAACGTCTGTACGAATTGTCCCTGCTATCGTCGCTGCTGACCACAGCGGAGCAACACAATCTGAGACGGCATACGCTAACGTGACGACCACACCTGCTAACGGTGCAGCTATCACAATGCTGAACAAGAACGCAGCCTACGCTAACACAGCGTTTAACAAAGGCGCTCTTGAGTTGCTACCATCAAAACTAGCTATCGATGCTAAAGATGGTTGGTCAACCATGCAAGCAACACTTGATAACGGTTTGACGCTTTACTACACACGTCAAGGTGAGATCAACAACTTATCAACTAAGTATCGTTGGGATATTTCATTCGGTACAGCGTTGCTAAATCCTGAAATGGCAGGTATCCAGTTATTTAACCAAGCATAGAGAGGTAGATTATGGCAGTTCCATCGTTTACAGCACCAGTGGTGACTTTTAACGCAATCAAGGGCTTGTTTAAGGCAAGTTATACGGTGTCAGGTACAACCGTAAAAGCAGAAGGTTTCGGTGATAACGAATACCAAGCCAAGCGCAGTGCGGTCGTGACATATCGTGCGACTAATCCGCTAGCGTTCCTTGATTTACCTGCATAATACCGATGCTCAGATGTGAGCAACGGAGCAAAATCAACGACTTAGATACATAGTTACATGCACTGGCTCAGGTCGGTGCATGTGCCGATGAATTTACCAACGGAGAACAACCAATGTCAAACATGATGATTTATGCACCGCTATCCGCTACGGGTGGCAACATTGAAAACGTCTATGGTCATAAGATGCGCGTTCGCACGATTGACGCAAGCGACAAAGAAGAAGTAGAGCAAGCCAAGGCTGATGGTTGGCTATCGAAAGCCGATGACATTATCGAGCAGATTGAAACACAAAAGCTCGAAGCTGAAAACAAAGTGATGAAAGGTGTGTTGTCAGACAGTGCAGACAAAGACCGCATTGCAGAGCTTGAGGCAGAGAATGAAGGACTGAAAGCCAAACTTGCCATCTATGAAGAAAGCAAAGACGTAAACGGTGATGGCGTGGTCAGCTATGACGAGATGACCAAAGATGAGCTCAAAACACTGCTTGAGCAGCGTGACGTTGAGTTTGTCGAACGTGACAGCAAAGACGCGCTAATCCAAAAGGCTAAAGACAGCGAGTAAATTATGAACATCACGAAACGAGATATTGTAGACCGCGCTTTTAAGTTGCTGTCTATGAGCGGGATGGAACTTGACGACTCGCCCGAGGACGAGCAAGACATTCTGCAAACGCTCGACGACATGATGGCAGAGCTACAAACAGATAACTACGACTTTGGTTATCTCTTGGCTGAGGACGTAACCGACAGCTATCTAGGCGATGATTCAGGTATTAAGCGTGACGCGCTCTCAGGTATCTCTCATAAGCTAGCATTACGCATTTGTAGTCTATTCGGCAAGCAACCGCCAGTCCTGCTACTCAATCAGGCTGACGATGCATACAATGCCATGCTGACCATCTACCAAAATATACCATCGGTTGAATACTCTACTGACAACGTAGTTTTAGGTGCTGGTAATAAAGCAAGGTGGTGGTTTTAGTGGTATAATAACCATGTGGCTAGGGTAGCTCCCGAAAGTCGGATTACACCCCCGATTGCCGCACCTTATAGGGTGTTTTATCTGAATAGGTGTTAATGATATGAGTGATTTAAAAAGTTTTGAGCAATCAACATTAAAAATGTGGCACGAAAGAAAAACCATAAAAAATGCGGTTAAATCCAAATTTTCAGATGCCACAGAGGTCTATATAGACTTCGCGTCTGAAACATCAAACCGTTTTAAGTTTTTAGTATTAACACGAGTGCTGATTAACGAAAAACTGGTAAACCTTGTATGCAGAGGAGATTACGACCCTGCAACTAGCGAAACCCTATCGGATAGGCTTGATATGATTCGAGAGGTTTATGAAGATACTGTTATTGCTGATGCAAAAAGACAGTACGGTGAATTTGATAACTCTAAAATATCCAGCATGTAAAAATCTCGAAATTAAATAATATTAAAAGACCCCACCTAACCGTGGGGTTTTTTAATGCCAAAAATAAGGTAGTGCCACATGCAAATCCCAATTATCAACGGTATCTACACAGATAACACGGCTGACTATCGCACATCATACCCGCTTAACCTTGTGCCAGTACCAAAGCAAAACGGTGTCGCTAACGGCTATCTAAAAAAGGCTGACGGCATCGAGCTGTTTTGTGGCAAAGACAAGGACGGTATTGATAGAGGTGGTATCAATTGGAATGGCATTTGCTATCGTGTTATTGGCGCCATGCTGTGGCAAGTGAGTGAGCAAGGCAATTGCACATCAATAGGTGAGATTGCCAGCGGTGAGCAGTGCAGCTTTGCTTATTCGTTTGACCGCTTAGGCATCGCGTCAGGTGGCAATCTGTACTACCTGCAAGATGGTGAGTTGACACAGGTAACTGATACTGATCTTGGTACGGTCGTTGATGTTGAATGGATTGACGGTTACTTCATCACAACCGATGGCGAGTTTATTGTTCAGACTGAATTGAACGACCCAACACAGGTTAGCCCTACTAAGTATGGTTCAAGTGAGGCTGACCCCGACCCAATTGTCGGACTCATGAAAGTTCGTAATGAGCTTGTGGTGTTGAACCGGTACACCATTGAGGTTTTTGACAACACGGGCAATGCAGGCTTTGCGTTTAGTCGTGTCGATGGCGCAATGATGACCAAAGGGCTTGTTGGTGCACATGCTAAGTGCTCATTCTTGGATTCATTCGCCTTTATTGGCAGCAGTAAGAACCAGCCGTGCAGCGTTTATTTGGGCGCTAATGGGGGCTTGACTCCCATTGCTACAAGAGAGATAGAGATAATTCTGTCTAAGTATGATGAGCAGCAACTATCAACGGTAGTTCTTGAGTCTAAAGAGCATAACCACCACAAGCACTTGTACTTACATTTACCTGATAGGACGATGGTTTTTGATTATGCAGCAAGTCAGGTTATGGGGCAGCCTATTTGGTTTGAGCTGTCATCGTCTAGCGACGGCAAAGGTGCGTATCGAGCTATCAACCACGTATGGTGCTACAACAGGTGGATAGTGGGCGATAGATTCAACAGCAATGTGGGCTTACTCACTAACAAGCTATCGAGTCACTATGGCGAAGCGGTTGCTTGGCAAATTAACACGACATTCTTGTACAACGGTGGTCAAGCAGGACAAATCAAATCGATTGAGCTTGTCGGCTTAACTGGTCGCACAAACACAATTGCTGATCCACAGGTGTTTTTATCCTGGACAAAAGACGGTATGACATGGAGTAACGAGCGATTGCATAGACAAGGTATGCGCGGTCAGTACAGCAAGCGGATTATTTGGCTAAGAGCTATCGGCATGTTCAGACAAATGGTTGGGCTTAAATTCAGAGGCTGTGACGACTCACTAGCATCATTTACAGCGATTGAGGCAGACGTGGAGGCATTCGGTAATGGCGCTTAATAAAACCTTTAAAATACCGCGCCAAGTGTTGATGGCTGTATTCAATGGCGATATGCAAGCGGTCAAGGCAATGGAGAATTTGCAGCTATCTGCATTTGACCTACTGCCACAAGACATTCAAGCGATTATTGAGACAGCAGCAGCAGACGCACAGCAAGCCGCTACGATAGCGAACCAGTTGAGACAAGAGGTTATGCCGTATCTTAGTGCTGTTAGTGTGCCTGTATCGCCTGATACCGCGTTACAGCCAGTATCACTATCAATGACGCATCAAGACCAACTACAAGCCGTCAGCGGTCAATCTGACTGCATACAAACACTAGATACCGTATAAGGGCACACTATGAGCTTCACAAACAAACAAGCGGCTGAACTCGCGCTGACTACTGGCAGTAATTTAATTTACACGCCACCGACTGACGCGCAGATACGTGCCTTTACGGTTCACAATCCGACAGGCGCGGCTATCAATTACACAGTCGAGGTTAACGCACTGGCTATGGTGTCACGCTCTATTGCAGCAGGGGCAACCGAAGTCGTATCAACACTATTCAATCAGCAGTTACAGGCAGACGAACCACTAACGATGACAGGCGAAGGTCTAAACATCATGGTCACGGTTGTTGAAATCACGGGGTAATTATGCCAGTAACTCAGGTAAAATTCGCAGACTATCAGCATGAGATCACAGCAATGATGATGGATATGTTGCACCTTGAACCGCAGACGGTTGACATTCCAGTTGAGCGGTACATTGAGCTTAATGAAATGGGTGTGCTACGTCCTATGCTGTGGTTCGATGGCGATACAGTCAAAGGCGCAGCATTATTGTTTATCAGTCCGTCGCTTCGTAACCCTATGATTGTCGATGCGTCAACCGATGTTATATGGGTTAAGCCTGAGTATCGAGGTAATGGCTCGGATTTTATTGACGGCATACGCGAGCAGTTAAAACCAATGGGTGTCAAATATTGGTACATATCGAGCCGTGACAGCGCCCCTATTGATGGGTTTTTAGAAAAGAATAACTTTGAGCCGCTTGAGCGGCTTTATTTTTGCGAGGTGTAAGATGGGATTTGTTAAAGATGCGTTTGACAGCATAACGGGCAAGTCTGCCGCAAAAGACGCAAGCAAGGCACAGCAGCAAGCTACCGAAAAGGGCATGGCAGAACAACGCCGCCAGTTTGATATTATGCAGCAGCTTATGCAGCCGTATGTTGACCAAGGCTCAGGTGCGCTACAAGGGCAAAATGACCTGCTAGGCTTGAATGGCTTTGGCAGTCAACAGTCAGCGATTGGCAACATTGAAAATAGCCCATTCTTTAAATCACAGTACCAACAAGCAGAGAACGCGCTATTGCAAAATGCGTCTGCCACTGGTGGTCTGCGTGGTGGCAATACACAAGAAGCATTGGCAGACAACCGATCAAACATGCTTTACAACAACGTACAGCAGCAGCTACAGAATTTAAGCGGTGTCGCTGCTAACGGTCAGAGCGCAGCAGCAGGACTTGGCGGTCAAGGCTTGCAGTTTGGCAACAATATGGCGCAAGGTTATGCGGATATTGGTCAGGCAAAAGCAGGTTATCAGTTGGCAAAAGGTCAGATTAATAGCGGATTGCTAGGCTTTGGACTTAATGCAGGTGCTAGCGCACTAGGTTTTGGAGGATTTTAAATGCAACTCGCACAAAGTTATCTACAAGGACAAGCAAGTCCGTTCGACGGTGTGCTTGAGGCATACGGTCAGGGTCAGTTGTTACGTCAAAACAAGGACTTGTTACAGGCAAAACAAGCCGAGCAAGCACGTAAGATTGCAGCGCAACAGGCGCTTGAAACGATTGACTGGAACGATATGAGCGCGGTTCGTCGTGTTGTCGCTCAATTTCCTGAATACACGAAAGGCGCGCAAGACTATTACGGTCAGATGGAGGCTAAGGCGCAACAAGGTCTGCTAGGAACAATGAGCCGTGGCATATCTGCATTGCAAAGCGGCTCTAACCAAGTAGCAGCCGATTTATTCAAAGCTCAGGCGGAAGGTTACAGAAACTCAGGTGATGAAGCAGCAGCAAAAGATGCTGATTGGCTGGCTGAAATGTCACTGACCGACCCAGCCACAGCCCAACGCGCACTAATGATTCAGTATGCAGGTCTTAGCGATGAGAAATCAGGTGCTAATCTTAAAGCCTATGGTGAGGCGCTAAATCCACAACGCAAAGAAGTGGACACAGGCGACCAGATTCAGAATTACGCTATTGACCCAGTGACGGGCGAAGTAAGCGGTGCTGAGTGGATTGCAGACAAAGCAGCCACGCCTGATAACGTGCTTGATAACGAAACCTTGGTGGGTAATAACATTCGCACCAATCAAGCTAACGAGAATAATAATATTCGTACCGTAACGGCATCTGAAAATAACAACATCAGAACCAATACGGTGAATGAAGGCAACAACATTCGTAATAATGATACAAGCCGATACAACACGCAAGTAACGGCTGAAATGAAAAAGTACGGCATTGATGTTAATTCCGCCGATGCTCAGCAGAAGCTACAGTACGAACGACAGCAAGCAGCGGTTAAGAATAAACAGGGCGAACTAAAAGAGGCTGGCGGTAAGTATTATTTTGTCAATAAATCAGGTGAGATTTATCCAGCTATGGGTCCAGACGGTAAGCAGCTTATAGCAACCAACAAAGGCAAGAAACCGCGCACCGAGTCGCAGACTAAAGACTATCTGTTCGGATCAAGAATGCAAGAAGCGAATAATATTGTCTCTAAGTTGGAAAGACAGGGTGTTGATAGAGGCTCTATATTGTCTAGGTCAGGCAGCTTAGGCGAGACAGCGGCTAACTTACTGCCTTCGGCATTAGGTGGCAACTCACCCGAGCAGCAGCAGTACATACAGGCGCAACGTGACTTCATTAATGCAATCTTGAGACGCGAATCAGGTGCAGCAATTGCAGAAAGTGAGTTTGAAAACGCTAGAAAGCAATACTTTGCCCAGGTTGGTGACTCTAACGCTGTCAAGGCGCAGAAAAAGCGCAATCGTGAGCTTGCAACAGCTAAGTTGCTAGAAAGCGCAAATGGTGAGCAGACACCTACTGTGTCAGGTGGTCGTGGTAATAGCTCGGTTGATTTAAGTGATTTGATTAAGTAGAGGTGCGATATGGCAACAAGGGCGCAGCTAGAAAAGTACGCGAAAAACCCTCGTGTACGCAAGTTTTTGGACTTGATTGCTCACACCGAAGGTACAGAGGGTAACGGCTATCGCACAGCGTTTGGCGGCGGTCGCTTATCCAGTCTTAATGACCATCCGCGCTACATGAAAACATTTAAGCAGCAGAACGGTAAAACCAACAAAACCAGTGCAGCAGGTCGCTATCAATTCCTATCTAGCACATGGGATGGCGTAGCTAAAAAGTATGGATTGAATGATTTTAGCCCCAAAAACCAAGACATAGGTGCAGTTGCTTTGCTTGCTCAAAATGGCGCATTAGGTAGTATTTTGAAAGGTGACATGCAGGGCGCTGTAAGGAAATCGGGGCGTACTTGGGCGTCACTACCAACAGCCCCAGCAAGCTATAGTCAGCCGACCAAATCATGGCAAGCGGTTAATAAGTTTTTAGGCGCTAAAGGTGTGAGTAGTGCACCACAGCAAGAGCAAGCACCCCAACCACTTGGCACTGACTGGAATGCCTTTAAAAGCAAACTAGAGGGTGGTCAGGCAGAACTACAACCCAAACCACTTGGCACAGATTGGGCGGCTTTCAAATCTAGCATGGATAGTGAGCAACCTATGCCGCAGCCTAAGCCTTTAGGTGCAGACTGGAGCGCATTCAAGAGTAGCTTAGAAGGTGATAGCGCACCAGTATCGCCTCAAACAATGCAACCACTTGGCACCGACTGGAATAGCTTTAAACAAGGCATTGAGACACAAGAGCCGTCGCAACCAAACAACGAGGCACAACCAAACATTATAGGTGGTAATTATGGCAGCCGTATCTAAAGCAGCGGTGCAAAAGATTGTAGATAAGTATCGCAAGGCAGGACTAGGCGACCAACAGATTGCTATTAAACTACTCAAGCGAAAAGACAACGTAGGCAAAAATCTACAAACAGCAGTTGAAAGGTATCAAGAGGCGGGATCACAAACGCCACTTGAGGATGTTATGGGCATGTTTAGCTTAAATCCAAGCCGAGCCAAAGGCAGCCGTGTCGCAGGTCAGTCGAGTAGTAACACATCAATAGGCGACAAGCTAAGCTCGTATGCAACCAGTGCTGCAATGGGCTTGGCTGATGCTTATTCTGGTATTTGGCAAATGAACAAGCAGTTTGGTGATAAAGCCAACACAGTCGCTAACAGCGTGCTTGGAACAAATCTTGATACCACAGCAGCAGAGCGTTACAACAAAGAATACGAGCAAGCAAATTTAGCCACTGATGGTGCACGTTCGGTTGCAGGTCGTGACGGTGGCGATTGGGTGCGCGGTGGTGCTGAGATCGCAGCGACATTGCCAATATACGCAGCAGGTCGAGGCACTACGTTAGGTGCTCGTATGGCTGACCAAGGCGTGAGAGGTGCAGCAGTTGGTGCAGCTCAATATGCAGACGATACAGACGACAGATTACTAAATATGGGCGTAGGCGCAGCAGGTGGCGCTATCGGTCAAGGCGTCGGTGAGAAAGTCGGTAGTGCAATCGGTAAAGGCGTAACAAAGGCAGTCAATGCCAGACGCGGTAATCTTGCACCAGCGTACAAAGAGATTGACGACCTCGGCAAGCAGTTTGATGTTAGAACGTCCGTTGGCGATATAAAGGGTGGCGGAGTTATTAAAAACACCGAATCCCATTTGGAGCGATTGCCAGTGGTGGGTATAGGTAAGTTTCGTTCTGGTCAAAATGAGGAGGCAACATCCGCAGCAGGTAAAATTACAGGCAAGCTGAAACGCGTCATGTCGGAAACAGACTACAAGGCACTACCAACCATCAGACAGGCAGCCGCGGCAGGGGATAGAAACGCAGCGCGTGTACTAAACATCGTTGAGACAGCAGGTGACGACACAGGGCGCGTACTACAAGCGAGTGCAGAGGTTCGCGCCTTCCGTGAAGGTAAGATTGCATCACGACTGTATGACAAGGTTGATGAAGCGGTGGCAGCGAGCGGCAATGATATAATCACACCCACCAAGTCCACAGCCGCATTGAACGACGCACTGCAAAAACAGTCAGCCTCACTAGCGCCTGATGATGTACTACAAAAAGAATTAACCGATATATCATCGCGTATCAATGACCCTGATATATCAAAGAGTTTTAGTAATATGCGTCTGCTTAGATCACAATTAGGCGACCTTGCAGATAAATACGGCAGTCCTGTTAATGGCAACAAAGCAGCGTCCAAAGTGTTTGCTGATATTCGCCAGGCAGTTGATGACGATATTGCAGATTTTGCGCTTAATTCAGGCAATGCAGCCATCAAGAAAGCCTACAAACGCGCTGACAAGTTTTATAAACAAGCCATGAAGCGCAGTGATAAAGCAATTGCGCGAGCTATGGACAGTAACAAGCCCGATGAGATTTACAAAGCATTTGTCAAAACAGGTAGGGGTGATAGGGCGAATAATTTTTATCAAGCTTTGGATCAGAAAGGGCAAGCAGCACTGCGTTATCAAATGGCTGATGAGGCTATCGGCAAGGCCACAAATGAAAGTACAGGTTTTAGCCCCGCTAAGTTTGCAGGTGAGTTTGAGCGCATGTCAGAGCCTTACGGTAATATATTTAAAGGCGATGACAAGAAACAAATGGACGGACTCGTCAAGCTCATGCGTCATGTTGAGCGAGCGGGTCAGTACAAAGAGAATCCACCAACAGGCGTTCGATTGACAGATTTTGCTATAATTGGCGGCGCTGCTACCAGCTTGCCATTAACACTAAAAGTTGGGGGTGCTGCCGCTATAGCTAAGACTTTATTGACCACTAGAGCAGGTAAAAACCTACTGTTAGCAGCTAATAAGCTACCTGAGTCACAGCAAGCAGCACTGGACAATATCCTAAAGGCAGCCGCCAAGATAACAGCCGCAGCAGGTGCTAAAACAGCTGACGCGGTAGCAAGCACAAAGGTTAGCGATGAGAATAGCGCCTCGTTAACATCGTTTTGATTGCTGATTATTGCAATTTTGTTTATAGTTGCTCTATACAACTTAGTGGGAAGTGAAAATGTACGAAACAGGCGTAACAGTTGCTTTTTTGCTATGGCTTTACGGGTGTATTTCTACAGTAGTTAGAAAAAACTCGCTGCTAGAAAAAAACCTAAATAAGATAGGTAAGAAAACAAGCTTGTTAGGTTCAGGTATAGTTGATATTAGATACCCAAGAGACAGCGCAAGCAAGTCCATACTTAAATATGTAGCAGTCATGGGTGTGAGCTTGATTCTAATTGTTTTTAGCTGGTTGTATGTTGCTGTGTCGTTATTCGCTATTTTCTACAGCTTTAGAAAAGACCTAGGGGTGCCTCCAGCGATAAAAGAGTATCGTTGGAAGCTTAGAAATGTAGATATGAGTTTTGATGAAATCATCAAGGCTATCGTAGAACTAGAAGGCTTAGATGACTCGGAATACCCAAGAGTTAGGCAAGAGTGGATTGAGTATATAAATAGACTTAAATCCTAAAAAACCCAAACAAATACCGCCTTAATTGGCGGTTTTTTATTGCAAACTTATGATAGCTGTATTATATTAACCACTGAGGCGTCAGAACCTCCAATCAACTAGCGCAACCCACAAGCGTAATCGTGGTTTTTTTATGCCTATCAAAAGGCAACTTCTCTACCTAGCCTCGTACTACCAGCTATGTCGAGAGGGTGGCAGCTATACAAGACCTCTTTGTAGGGAAAACTGCCCGCCGTTCTAGTTGACGGTTCTGAACCTCTCGGCGCCCTATTATGGGCTTATTCAGAAAACAACTAGGAGTTCATCATGAACACACTAACATTTAACGAAACCACATTTAATCCAGTTGAGCGTAACGGTCAAATATGGCTAACGTCTATCGACCTTGCTAAAGCGCTTGGCTACAAGAGCACTAAGTCAGTTAGCAACCTGTATAGTAATAATTCCGACGAGTTTACTGATCAAATGACATTGGTCATTGAATCAGTGACCAATGGAATTAGTGGCAGTAAGCGTAAAATGTCCGTAAGAATATTTAGTTTACGCGGCTGTCACGCTATAGGGTTTTTTGCTCGCACCAAAATCGCCAAGCAGTTCCGAAAATGGGTACTTGATATTCTCGATAAAGAAGTTGGTGCACCAGTTCAGGTGTTTAACAATCAACTTACCGCTGAACAAACCTTGCCATTACGTAATGCTGTAAACAAACTGGTAGGAAAGTCAGGCATCATGTACCCAGAAGGTTATAAGATAGTCCATCAACGATTTGGCGTTAAACACATTAAAGATTTGACGCTTGAGCAGTTATCACAGGCTGTTGAGTACGTTCATGATCGAATACTTAGCTTGAACGTAGAAAGCACACCAATATCCAGTTTTACGCACAATCAATACATCATGGGCGTTAAGCACGAGGTGATGGATTATGTGTACTCACTACAAAGAACGATAGTAAATAGTGGCAATAAATTGCCTAGTTATCCTGATTTTGACAAAGAGGAGATATGCCGCGCCTTTATGGCCAGTATGATACAAAGTAATCGTATGATGCTGAGTTTTGATCATAACGGTAAGCCAAACATTGGCTTTATACCTCAAGAACACGCCGTTGTGAGTCGCGAGAGTCTATCCAGCGTAGTGCAGTTTGCAGATAGATCGCAACTACCTAGCATCATCAACGAAGCGGTTGAGCGTCTAGGTAAGTAGCTTTTAATTAAAACCAAATAAAAAAAGCCTTGCATTGAGTTGCAGGGCTTTTTTTTATTGCCCACAATCCCGCCTTGCGCGGGTATTTTTTTGCCTAAATTTTGGAGAGCAACATGGCATTACGCACACCTTTGACCGTATCACCACATATGTATATTGGTGATAGCACAGGTCGCCCCTTAGATTACGGCATGATTTTCTTTGGTGAAAAAAATAAAGACCCTGAGTTTTATCCTATTGATATATTTTCAGATGACCAGATGACAAAGCCGATAAGTCAGCCTGTACGTACCAAAGGCGGTTTTATCAATGATAGCGGTGACATGATAGAGCTACACGCATCTGAGATTATCTACAGTGTCAAGGTCTTAGATCAGTACGGTCGTCAGGTGTTCTACAAAGCTGCGATGATGCGTAATAACTGGAACGATGATGTTATTGCTCAAATTGATGCAGCTATAGAATCTGCGCGGCAATCTGCTGTAGATTTAGCAGTAATAGCCGTCGGGCAGGCTATTGATACTCAAGTATCAAAACTTGGCTTTGTGATTATAGACAGCTTTGAATTAGGCGCTACCATCACGCAGCGCAATCAAGCACTACGCAAGGCATCAGACGGTAAACTCTACAAATGGTTAGGCGATTTACCAAAGACTGTGCCTGCTAATAGCTCACCAGAAGCCACAGGTGGCTTTACTGCTAATGGGTGGCGCGAGGTTAGTGATGTAGCACTACGTCAAGATTTGGCATCGCCAACGGGTATCGGCTTAGTTGGTGGTTTTAAAATCGTAACGCCAGAGATGTACGGTGCAAAAAGTACATTAGGTAACATTGTTGACGATAGTGCTGCTGTAAAAATGGCAATGCAAAGTGGTCATCACGTATTTTTAGCAGCTAAGTATGGTACATCAGAGGGCATAAACACAGGCAAAGATGGTCAGGTCGTTTTTGGTATAAGCAAAGCTGTCTCAGGATTGACAGTAATACCTGAGCTGTGGACTCGCAATCCTCAACGCAATAACGTCATACAGATGGTACATGATAATTGTAGATTTGTTGACTTTACAGCGGACGCAAACAATGCGGGTAGTGCGCCAAGCGAGCGCGTACATGGCGTTATGTGCAGCGAGGTTGTGAACTTTGCTGTTGAGCGCGTAGAAGCAATACACTGTACAGGTTATGGTCATTGGGCGCTGTCAAACCCAACGGAACAAAGAACAACAGGTTATTATCTTGGCTGTACGTCAATTGACAACCAAGTACTGTTTGAGCAAACCAGTTGCGCTAAGGTCGATTTGTATAGCTGCACAGGGGTTGCTAGTGCTCGTACCGTTGAAATGTTCCACCCATATGACGACAACGTACTTGTGAACTACACTAACTGTAGTGCGTATGCCGAAGAAGGTTTAGTGGCGAATGGTCTAGCAGGTATTAATATTGTCACACTCAACAACAGGTCTTTTGGTGAGATTAATTTTAATAACTGTGACGTGCGAACGGTTAATAACGGTACAGCCGTTAATATATCGCTACAGGAAGGTACGACTGGTCGAGTGAATTTTCACGGTGGCACTTATATCTCACCCGATGGTGCGTCTTTAGTATCAAGTGGGTTGCTTGACTTGCATGTTAACGACTCACGATTTGAGGGTGTCGGTGGATTTAACTGCTCACGCACTGTGGGCGCAAGGACTACAATTACAGCCCCAGATATTCTGGCAGTTGGTACGGGTACTGATCCAGTATTTGGTTTAATTACAAACGATGGCGATGTCACAGTAACAGGCGGTTCAGTCGAAGCTCGTGCATCAAACTCTGGTACTAAAGCGATACGTGGCAGTGTCACTGTATCTGACGAGACACGTTTACTACCTAACACGCCGACAGGTAGACTCAAGATACTAAAAGAGGGTATCGGTCACGTTATTTTGCAGCAAGCAGGTGCTACGACGACTTTTGGCAACATCTCAGTAAATTGGGGGAGTTTAGATAAGTTTAATTTACAGCTATCTGTTTACAAAGACGATTATTTAGTCCCCTACTCGCTGAACTGGCACACAGTAAACGATGCAACAATACGAGTAAGCGCAAAAGATTTACCTGTTGGCACTAAAGTATATTATCGCTGGGTGCTAGTTGCCTAATACGTGTTTAACGAAGCCCCTTAATCGGGGTTTTTTATTATCTAAAATTAGGGGGAGTGATGCCTAGGATTAAGTTTTGGCAGCTATGGTGGGCTTGTGTAGCTGCTCTAGCTGCATCATACCCAATCAGCGCATGGGCGACTGAACAGCTTATTGAGTCGAAGGTTTTGCCTGCACCGTTTCTGCTGAGTTGGACAGGTGTATGGGTTTTCTCGGCAGCAGGTGGTTTGTGTGCTGCATTCGTTAAAATACCTGAGATTGATGTGCGTTTTTACTATCCAAGTTTAGCAAAAGCATTGATAGGTCTGTTTAGTGGTGTTGCATTAAGCCTAGCTATCGATGTTTTCAGCGAGTCTCAATCAGGCGCTCTACCATTGTTTGCACTACTAGCAGGTCTGTTTAGTGCGCCACTGGTAGCAGGTACGCAGGTGTGGATTAGCAACCAAAAACGTATCAACAAAACGCTGAATCAGGCGGTACGCAAACGCACAGGGTTTGACACATCGATAGACGATGATTTTCAAGTCGACACGGATTACAAAAAAGGAGGTAGCGATGATAGCGCCAATCTATCTTGATTTAACGATGGCGGTCTGCGCTGTTGTCCTAGGTTTAGCTGTCATGATGACACGTATGCGTGTCGTTGACGATGGTGTCTATACGCCCATAATTGAGTTGGCTCTAGTTTGTTCGGGTGCTTTAAGTTGGGCAGTATATGGTTTTTTGGCATCATCAGCTATTACATCATACCCGACACTTCACACGATTGGCTATCAAGGGCACTGGGGTTATACGCTCGCAAGGTTTTTAGGCTTTGTAGCGTGGCTACTAGCATTGCTTCTTGTCACGCGATACAGCGCATATATGCAGGTTCGCAAGGTATCAGGTAAATGCAATAAACACGCCCCTTAATGGGGCTTTTTTGGAGTGTAGAAAATGAGTATTTTTGAAGGTTTATTCAATCGACTAATGGAGCATGAGGGCGGTTATGTCAATCATCCAAGTGACCCTGGCGGTGAGACAATGTGGGGTGTGACAAAACGTGTTGCCCGCGCTCATGGTTATAATGGTCCAATGCGTAGTTTACCAAAAGCCACGGCTCAAGCAATCGCTGACAAGTCATATTGGCAAGCGGTGAAAGGCGACGATCTACCACGCGCTGTTGCTTGGCAGGTAGTCGATGCAGCATACAATCATGGCAACCGTAACGCGGTCAAGTTTCTACAGCGAGCTATCGGCGCGAGTGATGACGGTATTATAGGACCGCGTACATTAGCAGCAGTTAAAGCAATGGACCAAAACGATATTATCTTGCTATTCAATGCTGAGCGTTTGGACTTTTACACGCGCTTAGGCACATGGGCGACATTTGGTCGCGGTTGGTCACGCCGTATCGTTGGCAATCTAAGATGGGCCGCTAAAGATAATTAAGCACCTAGCCACGTTTATCTGCTATAATAGCTACACCCTGCAAAGGTAAATAGATTTTGTAGTATGCGGAGTCTAGATCTAAGCCCATTCGTTAATTCGAGTGGGCTGTTTTTTTGTGCCTAGGTTTTGAGAGAGTCGAGATAGTCAGCCCATTTTTGCATCATCAGCCTTCGTTTTTCGAGCCATTTAACGCGGTTATAAGCGCGACCATTGCCATCAACTACCTTGTGCGCCAGTTGCATATCAATCAGCGCATATTCAAACTCTAGGCGTTCCTCTAGCAGCGTTCTAGCAATTGCCCTAAAGCCTTGGCTCGTTTGCTCGCTACTGTCAAAGCCCATACGTTTGAGTGCTTGATTGAGTGTATTCTCAGATAAGACCCTACTTTTTGACATGGACGAAGGGAAAACATACTCACCAGTGGCGTATTCGCGCATTTCATCGATTACTTGCAATGTCTGTGTTGATAGTGGAGACACCATATCAACGCCGGTGCTTTTCTTTGTCTTTGGTGGCGTGTAGATCCAAACGCCCTTGTCTAAGTCTAAATCAGACCATTTCAGGTGCCGCACTTCACCGACACGCGCAAATGTCAGGATTGCAAAGCGTAACGCCCTACGAGTGGAGAAGTTGCCATGATAGCCTTCTATGGCTGTTACCAGTTCACCAAGTCGACGCTCATCTAATATAGCCGGTGCGTGTTTTACTTCGCCGGTACCAAAAACACCACGCAAGTGTAAGGCTGGATTTTGTGTGGCGCGACCGGTAGCGATAGCATGAGTCATGACCTGGCTAATCTTGGTGCGAGTCTTTTGCAACTTGGTAAAATGACCGGCTGCCTCAATCGGTTTTAATACTGCCATACAGTCAACAGTTGTAATTTCACTTACCGGCTTATTGCCGATAACCGCAATTATCTCATCAACTGCCGTTCTTGTTTTACTTAGCGTCGACTCTGAGTAGTTTTTGGTTTTTAACCACTCATCAAACACCGATTTAAAATCATTCGCTATTTTATTGCGCTCAGTCGCTATCTGATTTTGGTTGTCAGTCTTTGGGTCGACGTTGTTTTCGATCAGCGCATCACACTCAGCACGTTTTTTGCGAGCATCGGCTAACGATAGTGCAGGGTAGCGACCAAGTTTGAACATATCAGCGATGCCGGTATAAGGACGACTATATTGATAATACCAAGTTTTGGTACCGGACTTCGCAATATTCAGCACTAAACCGTTGCCGTCATATAATCGATAAGGCTTATCTTTAGGCTTGGCTTTGGCGACCTCGGTATTAGTCAGTGGGTTAGTGATGCGAGCCATAACAGTAAATTCCAGTCATTAAAACAGTAAAAACGGTAATTACTGCCAAGTTTACTGTTAATAATCTCGGTTTACAACAGACAAGTACAGACACATACAGACATAAAAAAGCCCCTATGCTATGAAACATAAGGGCTAATCAGACTTGCTCAGACTTACTTAGACTGCTATATGGTACCAGTGGTCGGACTCGAACCGACACGCTTTTAAAGGCAACGGATTTTGAATCCGTCATGTCTACCAATTCCATCACACTGGCATGTTAGGAGATAATGTTTATTACAACTGTTATCGAATTTGGCTACAGTGTTGACTGTATAGGCTGCGTATTATAGCAGCCTATTTGCAGGCGTCAAGAATTATTTTAGATAATTTTTTATTCCCTAAGTTACTCTCAATCTAACCGACAAAGGCACGCTCAACGGCATAGTCAGCTTGCACACCCATACGTGGTGAAACAGTAAGACCAAAGCCATCTAGAATCTCTGAAACCTCAGCATTGAACGGCATGCTACCACATAACATGACACGGTCATCGTCTTTATTCATCGGTGGCAAGCCAATATCTTCAAACAGTTTACCTGACTTCATTAAGTCTGTGACACGTCCCTGATTCTTAAACTCTTCACGAGTAACAGTCGGGTAGTAGATGAATTTTTCGCGGTACCATTCACCAAATATCTCATCATTAGGCAGCTCGTTTTCGAACATATCACGATAAGCCAAGTCATGAGCATGACGGACACCATGTACTAAGATGATTTTATCAAAGCGTTCATAAACTTCAGGATCACGTGCTAACGCTAAGAATGGTGCAAGCCCAGTACCCGTTGAGAGCATATATAGATGCTTACCAGGCAATAGGTCATCTAGTACCAATGTGCCGGTGGGTTTTTTGCTGACCAGTAACTCATCGCCCACTTTGATATGCTGTAAGCGTGACGTCAATGGACCGTCTTGAACTTTGATAGAAAAGAACTCTAATTGGTCTTCGTAGTTAGGACTGGCAATCGAGTAAGCACGTAGCAATGGTTTACCATCGACAACAAGTCCAATCATCGCAAATTCGCCATTACGAAAGCGTAAGCCATCGTCACGAGTGGTTTTGATGCTAAATAGAGAGTCATTCCAGTGATGAACCTCTGTGACCGTTTCGGTGCGAAGTTTTGACATAAAGTCCTCGTTAATTAATAAGTTGCTGTCGGTGTCGTCACGTTTAAATACGTATTAAATCAAAATTTTCAATGATAGATTAAAAAATATAAAAACCTACCAGTATTCTAATAGTTATCGAAAATACTGATTATTAAAACGTAAGTAACGAAGGTTTAATAATAAATCTGGCCTATCAGTCTCTATAGAAGGGAAGGTAGCCTATATTGTATTTCGTATACCCATTCATAATCGATGCTAATAGCCTTTACAAATAAGTATCAGAGAGTACAAATGAAAAAGACTCTCATCAAAATTATTGCTCATAATACCAAACTTTAAAATAAAAATCCGTCTAGCCGTTACCTTCTAGCATGATAAAATGGAATATCGTTAGTGAGTAATTTTGTATCATTTGATAAAACTGTCTAAAAAAGACAGTCAGCTATTACTGGAGCAGGCTTATGTCTGATGGCAATATGCCTTTAGTTGGTTATCATCAAGCGCCTATCATTGGCTACCACCGTGCACCGCTTTCACAAAAGTTTGGAGCACCGCGCCAGCCAAATTTGGTCGCGCTGACCAGCGCTATAGAGATGGTCGCGCCTTATGATACGCCAGCCGCGTTTGGGGGTTTAGATGCTTTTAGTCATATATGGATCAGTTGGCAGTTTCATCATAATTATCGATACAAAAATTCTGGACATAGCGACAATCATCAAGCGGATAGTAATTTTCGAGCACAAGTGCGCCCTCCAAGATTGGGTGGTAACCAAAAAATAGGGGTGTTTGCCAGTCGTAGTATGTACCGACCATCAGCATTGGGGTTGTCTGTTGTCAAGCTTGAGCGTGTAGAGGTGATACAAGGTCGTATACTACTTATCATTAAAGGTGCCGACATGATAGACGGCACCCCAATTATTGATATAAAGCCGTATGTTTCCTATAGCGATGCACTCATACAGGCACAAAGCGGGTTTGCACCCGCTGCGCCAACGCTGCTAGATGTGATCATGACCGAGCATGCGTACGAGCAGTTTATGCTGCTAGTGAGCACTGAAGAACCAGCTGGTATCAACGATAGTGACGAGGGCAGTACTCATATAAGTAACCACATAAGTAGCCATATAAAAAGTGCCACCAGAAATGCTACAGTAGCTGCAGCACTTCGCCAGATACAAAGCCAGCTGGTAGTCTCTGATATCGATGCTATCAAAGCGCTAATCGCTCAAGACCCGCGTCCAGCTTATCGTCGTCATGAGGTGGATGCATCATTTGTGATGCGTTATAAGTCTGTTGATGTGGGCTTTAGGCTAATAGCGTCAGGGCAGCTACAAATAACATTAGTGGTGGCAATAGCGCTCGTATGAGTTGATGCCTTGTCTGATAAGAGACCATTTAACTATAATAAAAGAAGAAAAATATGTCTGCTCAAAATTATTCGATAGTGATTGATTTGCGTTGGTGCCTAGATGAGTTGTTGGCAGATAAAATCATTGATCAGCGCAGCTACAATCTAGTGATTACCAGTCGCCGTGATAAAACGCAGCATCCACTGCTGACGATTAGTGAGTTTGGGTTGCCGAATGGTCATGCAGCAGACACTAGCGCTGAAAGTAAACTGACGCTGGCATGGTTAAATCAGTGGCTAGCATCAAAAGCGGGCGTGCCGCTGGTCCGTATCGATCCGCTCAAGATTGATGTGCCTGCCGTCACGCAGCTGATGTCGTTTGAGTACGCGCGCTCACAGCATATTTTGCCGATAGAGGTTACTCTAGATGAGGTCGTCATCGGTACCGACCAGCCTTTTTATACCGATTGGCACTCCAGTATTGAAAAGCTGATTAAATTAAAGAACTATCGCACGGTTTATATTAGTCCTGACCAAATCAACCGTTACCGTCAGGAGTTCTATCAAGTCACGCAAGCGATCGCTGGGGCAAATAGTGTTCACAAACGCGCCGCGGCTGATGTCACTAATGTCGAAGCGTTATTGCAGTTGGGTGACAATACCAATCCTGATGCCAATGATCAGCATATTGTCAGAGTCGTTGATTGGCTGTTGCAATATGCCTTTGAACAGCGCGCCAGTGACATCCATTTAGAGCCACGCCGTGAGACGGGAAAAGTGCGGTTCCGTATCGATGGCGTGCTACATACTGTGTATGAGATGCCGCTTGCGATCATCGTGGCAGTGACAGCACGTATCAAAATTTTGGGGCGTCTCAATGTCGCAGAAAAACGCAAACCCCAAGATGGTCGCTTAAAAACCCGTACACCAAAAGGATTGGAGACTGAGTTACGTCTCTCAACCATGCCCACTGCCTTTGGTGAAAAGCTGGTCATGCGTGTATTTGATCCTGAAGTACTCGTACGCTCATTTGCTCAGCTCGGTCTCTCAGGCAAGCAGCTTGAGACTTGGCATCAGCTGACTGCGAACCCTAATGGTATTATTCTAGTCACGGGCCCGACAGGCTCAGGTAAGACCACGACTCTTTATAGCACGCTTAAGCAACTGGCCACTGAGCAAGTCAATGTCTGTACGATTGAAGATCCGATTGAGATGATAGAGCCTGCATTTAACCAAATGCAGGTCAATCCAGGAGTTGATCTGTACTTTGCTGATGGTATTCGCTCGTTGATGCGTCAGGATCCTGACATTATTATGGTAGGAGAGATTCGGGATGCCGAAACGGCAAATATGGCCGTGCAGGCTTCACTAACAGGGCATTTGGTACTCTCGACGCTCCACACCAACGATGCACCAAGCTCGCTCACTCGTCTGCATGATCTCGGTATCCAGCCATTTTTGACGTCAGCGACGATACTAGGGGTTATGGCACAGCGATTGCTACGTACGCTATGCTCGCATTGCAAGCAAGCAATAGACGTGACACCAGATAGCGAAATCGCCATTCAATGGCAAGAGTTGGTCCAACCATGGCGTGCAGCAGTACCTGCACAGATTTATATGGCGCAGGGCTGTGAGCACTGCCGCCATACAGGCTATCAGGGCCGAGTTGGCCTCTACGAGATTATGCCATTATCTAATGAATTGAAAAAACTGGTCGCCGCTGATGCAAACTTAGATGTGCTCAAACAACAAGCGTACCGTGAAGGGGTACAGCCACTGCGTCTCTCAGGTGCTAAACGCATTAGCGAAGGGGTGACAACGATAGAAGAAGTCATGCGTGTGGTGCCACTGCATTAACGTTAGGCACCATACGTTAAGTGAAAATATACTCATTAAACACTCAACCGAGCGTAAGTCTATTTTCCGTTGCACGTAGCTGCACTTACGCTACTTGGCTTGAACTTACGCCGCTCGAAAATCATCCACTACTTGAAAACCATCATTGATAGAACAATTAAGATACTAACGAATTTTTAATTTGCATAGTTTTTATTGCATAGTTTTTACCGATACGCTTCCAATAACGAGATTATTTATGTTTACAGATACACATTGCCACCTAAACCGCTTAGATTTAACCAAGTATGATGGTCAACTGACAGGCGCAATTGATGCCATGAAAGCTGCCAATGTGACGCGTGCGATGGCAATTATGTGTGATTTTGCGGAATATGATGAGATTGCAAATATTGTCAGTACCTATGGCGATGAGACACTCAATTTAGGGATGAGTGTGGGTATCCATCCCTGTGAAGATATTGGTGTCTTGCAATCAGCGACAGTCGAGCGTCTGATAGAAACTGCAAAGGCTGATCACGTATGGGCAATAGGAGAAACGGGTCTCGATTACTATTGGTCAACAGAAAATAAAAAAGAGCAGCAAGCCAGCCTTGCGCGCCATGTTCATGCCAGTCAACAGTTAAAAAAGCCGCTGGTGATACATATGCGCGATGCAAAAGAGGATACGATAGATATCCTAAAAAGTGAGGGCGCTGAGCATGGCATCATTCATTGTTTTACTGAAGACTGGGAGACCGCAAAGCGTGCTTTGGATCTGGGTTTTTATATCTCATTCTCAGGTATCGTGAGTTTTAAGAGCGCGCAAGATATCAAGGATGCTGCTAAACAAATGCCAAGAGATAGAATATTAATCGAAACTGATAGTCCGTACTTGGCGCCAGTCCCCAAACGCGGTAGACCCAATGAGCCTGCGTATGTGCCCTACGTGGCGAGCTGCGTCGCAGACATGTATGGTTGTAGTGCAGAAGAAGTAGGGGCATTGACGGCAAAAAACTTTGAAAATTTACTGGCACAGTACCACTAAAATGGTTATGCTATGACCAATCAGTCATTTATTCGATAGTCTTGTGGTTCAATCCCCCTAAGTATTTATCACAATAAATATAATCACATGACTACCGATAACTATGTCAGCAAACATAAGCATATTCCCCGTTGTAGAGCTTTAGCAGTTTTGGTATAGCATTAAACGCTTACTACCTATACTGCTGTGAATGATGGTTGTATGCTTAATCTTGTCATGTTTTAGGAGAGATTATGAGTCGTCAGCATCAGTTCAAGGCACGAGAAGAGAATATCTTAGCGATGGCAGAGCAATTGCTACTTGAGTCAGGCGATGGTGATATTACGTTGGACAGTTTGGCAGATCAGCTAGACTTGGCCAAAGGCACGCTATATAAGCATTTTTCTAGCAAAGATGAGCTCTACCTACGTATTATTATTCGTTATGAAGAGCAATTGTTCGATATCAATCGTATTGATGACTGCCCATCAGCAGGTGTTGCCCGCATGATTTTTCAGCAGCTATTTAATCCGCAAAAAGCCATGCTGCTGAATCAAATAGAAGAGCGTCTTGCCGCATCAGTTACTGGTCTTAATCGCCTATTTGGTGAGTTATATGATATTCGCCGCCAACGTATGAAGCGCTTGATTGATATTATCAGTGCCTACTTAAAAGACGAGCACAGTAATTTGAGCACACGTGACTATTTGTCATCTATTTGGGCGATGGGTCAAGGCGGTGCAGGGCTGCTAAATTCAAGTTTTTATCAGCGTTACTTGGGTCGCCGTGATACCTTGCGCTACGCTTTTGTTCAGCAAATGCTAGAGTTGCCTAGTCACTATCCCGCTGAGGATGATGAGGTGATGGATGAGGACATGCAAGAGCTAGTAGAGCAGATCGACACTGAATCAGAAGAGCATCGCAATACTAATTACTAAACGGTCTATGATTTACTGTGTTGATTATCCTCAATGACGTCATTTTTGTGTTGTCATACCCGATATGGCAACACTTTAAAGGTCTCCTTTTAGCATTTACAAAAGCAAAATCTATTATCCTACATATATAAACGAATTACAGGCTCTATAGGTGCGATATGCCGGTCACTGTCAAGACTCAGTCCAGCTCAGTGGCCACTCGCCCTTTAGCCTTAATCAGTCAAACCTCACGTTTAACCCACTTCGGTACGATAGCTACCAACCCTCACTACAGCGGTGCTCCTACAGCTGTTTGTGACTCATTATCTCCTTTATCGATATATAAGACCACGCAGACTGGCTTTACGCTGGTTGAAATCGTAGTAGTGGTGGTTATTCTGTCTATATTTGCTGGCATGATGAGTCTGTCTGTTGGGAGTAGCGAATCCCGAAAAAACCGCGCCTTTTATGAGCACTTTACCGATTCTTTGAGCTACGTTCGTCTACTATCAGCTGAGCGTATGCAGCCAATGGGCTTGCGTCTACAAGCAGATAATCAAGGTCAAATAGAGCCCGTCATCGTCACCTTGTCGAATCCTTATATTGCTTATCAAACTGCTGATAGCATATCAGGCACCCTATCAGGCTCCTTCTCAAATAACCTCGACAGCCAGTCGAAAAACTCGATGGAGCTGTCTGCAGATCTGGGCGGTATGTCAGGCTCCACTGGAGAGCAGCAGCCAACACCGAGCTGGGATCTTGAGTCAGAAGTGAGCTTGCCTGAGTTACCTGCTGGTGTCAGTATCAGAGTCCAAAGTTTGGACGCTATCAATCTGACAAGTACAGGACAGACGCAGTCGCTACAACCTTGGTTTAGTGATCAAACCGTACCACAGCTATTATGGTTTGGTACGGGACAAGCGACACCAGTTACTATTGAAGTCATCCATGACTCGCGACTAGTAGGGGAAGTGATTACCATTATGCCTGATGGTAGTATGATGATAGGGCAGGGACTATAGTGAGTAAACGATCTAACAGTCCCAGAACGATGAATAAGCCGAGAGCAATCAATGCTAAACGTGAGAGTGGATTTACGTTAATCGAAGTGATGGTTGCTTTAGCTATCTTGGCAGTAGTGGCAGTAGCAGCCAGCCGTGCCAGCAGTGCGTATTTAAGATCGGTTGATATATTGCGTACCCGTACGCTCGCTCATTTTGTGGCGCAAAATGCCGCTGCTGACTTACGAATCCAAGAGACATGGCTGACCGCCAATCGTACTCAAACCGTGAATGCTCAAGGTCGTGACTGGCAAATAGTGATGACAGTTGGCGATGCCATCACACCTGCGTTAAAAGAAGTTAATATATCGGTGGCACCTATCATAGATGGACAAACACGTACCTCGGTCACTGATATTAGTATCATGCTAAGTAATGCTGAGCAAGATACGGCAAGCTTAGACTTTAATAACGTGGGTGGTGATAGTACCGGGCAAGCAGGAGATGGCCTGTGAAGCGACAGCGTGGATTTACACTGCTCGAGCTGATGGTTGCTATGGCGATATTCGCGATGCTAGCAGTCGCAGGCTGGCAAGTATTTGATAGTGTCAACCGCGCTCGTGAACGCGCCCAAACCCATGCTGATAACTTGGCTGTACTACAGTATGCTTATTTGCAGCTGCAACAAGATATGGCACAAGTAGTCCCTTACCAAGCGCCTAGCGATCCAAACGTCAGTGTTGCTGTGCTTACAAATAACCGTACAGATAGTACCAGTCCAGCAGGCGAGCAAACCAGCGAAACAGTACCTGAGCCTTTTATGAAGGTAGATAGTGAGCACATCAGCTTTGTACGTTTTGCTGATCCTGACCCACGCTATCAAAGCAGCACGAGTATCCAGCATATCGAATATGTATTTGCAGATGGGCGCTTGATACGTCGGCAGTACACCAGTCTAGAAAATGGAAGCAATAGCGTCAGCTTAGACAGCGTGCTATTAGAAGATATTAGCGTAGGACGTTGGCAAGCCTATCTACCAGAGCTAAGCCCTAAATTTCCAAGTGATGATATCAATAGTAGTAGCACCAATATCAACACCGCCTTGGGACAGACAGCAAATACCGAGAGTAGTAAGCCCGATGCTGTTCTGCTCCCAAAAGGTGTTTCTATTAATTTTACGTATCAAGATATGCCAATCACGTGGCAGTGGGCGCTTACTCCGCAGCCGATACCACAAAGTACGCCAAGCGTGACTAACAATCCTGAGGGTAATGGTAACGATAGTGGTAGTGATAGTAATGGTAGCAGCGGCAGCAATATAAATAATGGCAGTATAGAAAATGGTAATTGAAAGGGTGGTATCTAACAGGCATCGCTTGCCGAGCGATAAAGGCTATATATGTCAATAACAGTGAACGCTCAGCGCGGTGTGGCGCTGCTCACGATATTACTATTGGTCGTGAGTATTACCGTGGTTGCAGGAGCGATGCTAGCCAGTCAAAAGGTCGCTATTAGGCGTAGCGGCTTATTGTTTGATCAAAATCAGCTATTGCAAGATATCGATGCCGGTCAACAGTTGGCAGTGACGATGATTCGCGCGGATAGTCAGCTTAACGATACCGATAGTGAGCGAGACATTTGGGCACAGCCAATTCCGCCTTACACATTGGCGAACCATGGTATTAGTGTTGAGTTACGCGATGAGGCGGGTCGTTTTAATATCAATAATTTGTATCAAGGCGGTGCGGTTAATACGGCTGCACTGGCAGTCTTTCAACGATTATTGACTGAACTAAACCTAGAGACAGATATTGCTGTTGCGGTACTTGATTGGCAAGACACGGACAGCGATGTCTATCAAGATGGCGGTGATGAAAGCACAGTATACGCCCAGCAGTTAAACGGCACTGCAAATGGCGCTTTACCTAATCAACCTTTTGTCAGTATTGATCAGTTACAAGAAGTGCAAGGGGTAAGTGCTGAGGCATTAGCGACTATGCGACCTTATCTGACTGCGGTTCCTTATTACGTGCCTATCAACATCAATGCTGCCAGCCCAGTATTGTTAGCAGCACTGATTGATGGTGCAACTAGCCAGCAGATGCAAGGATTGGTCGACGCGCGCGCAAGACAAGCATTGACCTCTATCGATGAGATATGGCAGCTGGCAAATCTGAGCGACGTAGATGATACACAGCGTCAAGCGATAGCCCCGTTGCTAGCAGTTGACAGTCAAGCTTTTATGGCGCTTATCACAGCAAATGACAATGCTGTGACTGATAATGGACGGGGTAGACAGCGCTTTGCTACCGTTTTAATCAGCAAGACCGCAGTGAATGACAGCCAGCAGTCAAATAATAACCAAACCCCAAACGGTACTGATGGTGGTAATACCAATAGCGACACGCCCAAAGAAATCAAAGTGGTTGGACAGCGACTCTGGGCTTTTCGTCCGAGTTTTTAGTGAATCATCGTGAATGACTCATTAATCTCGCAGGCGAGTCTCTTCACTCGATTTCCAGTTATAAGCACCATAAAACAACATCTGTGCTTGACGAGTACAATTATGGAGCATCAACTGCTTATTCTCTTCGATCTCATTTAGATCGATCTCATCATCGTGGTCTTCAGTATAGGTCAACTCCAACCAGTCGATAATCCAAGAAAAGAACATATTTACGCCAGCCTCAGCCAGCAAACGGCGATCATAAGCATTGATATGCGTAAACGCTGGCTGTAACGCCAAATCATCTGCTAAGCTTTGAGCATGCTTTTTTACTAACTCATTGATAGCTTTGCGTACCGCTTCTGAACCGCCATAACGCTCACTGACCAAAAACTGCCAGTAATAAGGCTGGTCGCTGACCATATACAAAAACAGCTGAATGCTCTTGGCTATTTGACGATCAAAACTGCGCTTGCGTCCGATTTGTAGACTATCGCTAAGCGCGGCTAGTGTACCGCCCAGCTCCTCGATGACTAAGGCGCGCCCTAGTGACTCCATATCATCAAAATGACGATAAAACGCAGTCGGCACTACGCCAACCTCGCGGGTGACTTGCCTGAGACTAATAGAGCTAAAAGATTGCCCTGTCATACATAGATCGAGTACGGCGTTAAAAAAAGCGTGCCGAGTTTGAAGTTTCTTTTGTTCGCGACTGCTCATAATATTTCAAAATTGTCCGATAAGTGTTTATCATACTCATTTCAACGCATAAATACGACCAAAATGCGCAATTCGTGTGAATTTACTAGATCTGTACCTAGTTTTTTAAACCACGGTACCCCAATGGCCCTGCAGTTCTTGCGCCAATCGATAAGCCTCGTGGTCATTCATACCTGTAATAAAATCTAAAATATTCAATATATTGTCATAAATATCGTCTGATAACACGCGGCGATGTTCGTCAAAATGTGGCTGTAGCAAGCTCAGTAGACGCTGCTGCTCAAAAGACATCGATGATAAGCTGTCTACTTGAGAGCCTATCCAAGCCAATGGCACAAAAGCATCCATCAGACGATGCAGACATTGATTGGCCATCAGCTCCATTCTGACTTTGCTTGGGTGATTGAATATCTTTTCACGCGCTAATTGCTTGGCCTGCAAGATACCGTTTTGTACGCTAGTATCACAGTGAGCAAACAAGCTGCCTTGCAGTGTACCAGCCAGCAACGCTGCACTGTTGGCGACAAAAGCATCGGTGACTGTATTAACCAAACGCATCATAGCGCGTGATCGCAATGATGCGAGGCTCTGCCTAACAGACATGTGCGCGGGCAGGCTGACGCTATCAGGACGCTCACCAATCAATTCATAAAATATCGTGGCAACCTCATGATAGGTTAGCATATTGAGATTAATGCCATCTTCTAAATCAATTAGGGCATAGCAGATGTCGTCTGCCGCTTCTAATAGATAAGCTAAAGGATGACGAGCAAACCCATCGTGTTGTGCGGCGCGCGGCAGCTGTAAACACGCTGCCAGCTCCTCTAACTGAGCAGCTTCACTATAAAAGCAGCCAAACTTCTGTATATTGTGGTTTTTATCATTAGTATCATTGCTGTGAGTGGCGAGCCAAGGATACTTCATAAAAGCGCCTAGCGTTGCGCAGGTGAGACGCATACCGCCTTTATCAGGATGATGCTCATTGCGTACTAAGAGCCGAAACCCTTGAGCATTGCCTTCGTAAGCCAGTAAGTCCAGTCGCTCATTGCTACTTAGCTGTTGTAATACTGCCTGAGGGTCGGACTGCCTAAACCAATCACGAATGGCGTACTCTCCAGCATGGCCAAAGGGCGGGTTGCCAATATCGTGAGCGAGACAGGCGGCCTGTACTATCACCCCGACATCATATGGTGAGACGCCTGCTGGTAGACCACTGCCCAACTTATCATGGAGTTTTTCTGCTGCCATCATGCCTAAGGAGCGCCCAATAGAGGATACCTCAAGTGAATGTGTGAGGCGGGTATGAATGCCCAGTTGATTGGTCAAAGGATGGACTTGGGTTTTTTGGTTTAATTGACGAAATGAGTGAGAAAATACCAACCTATCGTAGTCTTTATGGAACTGAGATCGTGTACTGGTATTGGCGTTAGGCTTTTTGGCAGCGCCAAGACGTTGCGAGTTAAGAAGATGAGACCATTGCGCGGTAGAAGACAGCAAAGAGGGAGAGGTTAGCATACTAAAACATCCGAAACCAAGGGAGCCTCTAGCATAGCAAAATAGCGCCCTTGGTACAGCTATAGTCCATTCTTTATACAGTGAATAGAGTGTCAGTCTTGCCTAGCTGACTCATAATAGTACTGTCACTCGCCGCCTTTATAACTAATAGATATTGAACGGACTATATTAAGACTTCTGACAGTCAAAAAGTACGTCTTCGTCTTCAGGAGCGATAGCGCCGTCTATTGTCTTATTCCGCAATGTCGCACTGTCACCATTTACTTGCCAGATAATACCATGATCGTTATCTAAGCCAATATCACTGGTGTAGGTGGCTTTATCCGTATTCACATTGCTATCAGAAGCCGCTGACAAATCGTACTCGATACCATCGATAAGCAGATGCGCTGTCTGCGGCGTAACATCATTATGATAAGAGACACCGATAGTAGCAGCTGGCTCACAGGTGAACGGTATGCTGTTGCTGGCGTGCTCAGAATGGTCGTGACCTGCATGATCATGTCCTTCGTGAGTGTCCATGCCATTATGACTTTCGTGATCATGTCCTTCATGATCGTGTTCCATATCATCATGTGCTTCGTGGTCATGCTCTTCATGAGCATGTTCATCGTGTCCTGCATGACTGTCTGTGGTTGTTACATCTTCAGATGCTACTGGTTCACTGTCTGTTTTGGGCTGGCAACCTAACAGTGAAACTGTCATAACACTGCTTATTAGAGCAGCGCTTACGAATTTGGAAAAAGTAAAAGAATTGATCACAATATAATCCTAGAGTAAGACAAAAAAGATATGTTATATTATAACAATTAAGTAATAAAATAAAGCCGATGCTGGAGAATATCCAGCATCGGCTTGTTAGCGACTAAACAGTGTTAACTATCTAAAGCTACACGTTAAATCTAAAGTGCATGACATCGCCATCTTGCACGATATAAGTTTTGCCTTCTAGACGTGATTTACCAGCAGCGGCAGCGCCTTTCTCACCATTATGTTCGATGAAATCATCATAGGCAATGACTTCGGCACGAATAAAACCACGCTCAAAATCAGTGTGGATCACGCCTGCTGCTTGCGGTGCGGTTGCGCCAATGGCTACTGTCCATGCGCGCACTTCTTTTACGCCAGCTGTGAAGTAGGTCTGCATATCAAGTAAGTCGTAACCACCGCGGATGACTTGGTCAAGACCGGCCTCTTCCATATCCATCTCAGCTAAGAAGTCTTTCTTATCTTCTTCGTCCAGCTGAGCAATTTCAGCTTCGATTTGGTTGCATAGAGCGATCACGATAGAGTCTTCACCAGTGGCATAGTCGCGCACCGCATCGAGGTATGGGTTGTTTTCAAAACCATCTTCAGCAACGTTCGCGATATACATGGTAGGTTTTAGGGTGATTAAACCATAGCTTCTGATCAGTTTTTTCTCATCAGCATCTAGAGTAGCCGCACGTGCCGCTTTGCCTTCTGCTAATAATGGCTCAATCTTTTTGAACACATCAAGCATGGCACTGGCGTCTTTGTCACCGCCCTTGGCTTTCTTGGTCAAGTTAAGGATAGCGCGTTCAACGGCTTCTAAGTCGGCTAAAGCCAGCTCAGTATTGATGGTTTCAATATCATCAATCGGGCTGACGCGACCATCAACGTGTACCACGTTATCATCGTCAAAACAGCGAACGACGTGAGCAATCGCATCAGTCTCACGGATATTGGCTAGGAACTGGTTGCCCATACCTTCACCTTTTGAAGCGCCTGCGACCAACCCTGCAATATCGACAAACTCCATCGTCGTAGGCATCACGCGCTCAGGATTGACGATATCAGCCAGTTGCTTTAGGCGAGGGTCAGGTACTGGTACGATACCAGTATTGGGATCTTTGGTACAAAATGGAAAGTTTTCAGCGGCAATACCCGCTTTGGTTAATGCATTAAACAAAGTGGATTTACCCACGTTTGGTAGGCCGACGATGCCACAATTAAAACCCATAATAGTCTCTCAATGTATTAATAAAAATAGTTGGTATGTAGTGACTATAAGACTGATTATGGCGTAAGCCTAAAACCTCACCTGTACGAAACGAAGCGCGTTTAAAATAGGCATTTAGAACAGCAGTCAGATAGTCAATCAAAATTGGGCACATTGTAGCAAATTTACCTGAATAGGGGTGAGGTTGTTACTTTATATGCTAAGGTTTTTGCCTGCCAATGACAGCTTGCTCGATGGCTAGGTTCGTATACATAGAGCGTCCATAAACGAGTCGGGCAGCTTATATGAGTGGTAAGCATTACTTTTGCGCGGTTATTCAAGACTTTTTAGTATGGTAAGCTATCTGATACAAACAGTACCCTAAAGCACAAGACGATGAAGCACTTGTGTGGTGTTTGACTTAACAGCTAATACTGATTCTATAGCCTGATATCACAGCGATAAAAAGCTGACCAAAAAACAATCAGTTCGCACCAAAATAAAACGTAAGGCAATATCTGACGATGACAATCTCGATCTTTGATACACAGCGCTATAAATATCCGCAAAACTTCCTTGAGATGAAGCCTAAGCTTGCTCGACTTGAGCAGGCCATAAAAAAGCTAGAGGCAAATTTAATTCATACCAGTGATGTCAAAAATACCAAGCTTCTCGCTCAACGGTTAGATAGTCATTTAGGATTAACGGTTGACTATGCCAGCGAGTTAAATCCCGATCAGCTTATGGCAGCCACTACCACCGAAGGTAAAGTGTTGGTCATTGCGGGCGCAGGCTCTGGCAAAACCAAAACCTTGACCTATCGTACCAGTTACTTGCTCGAAAACGGGGTATCGCCTAAAGAGATATTACTACTGACATTCACTCGTAAAGCCGCGAATGAAATCAAAGATCGCGCTAAGTCTTTGCTGGCAAGTAGGCTAACAAACGAAGAGCTAGCTGAAGATAAATTACCAACAGACAAGGCATTAAACAGCATCACGAGTGGCACGTTCCATTCGTTTTGCAATATGCTGCTACGTCAGTATTCTGGGCTGCTTGGTATCAATCCACGATTTACTATTTTGGATACCAGTGATAGCGAAGATGCGATTGACTTGGTACATAAAGAAAAAAAATATCCCGCACAAACTAAAACCCAAGCTTTTCCGCGCAAAAAAACACTGCAAAATATCATATCAACGTCTAGAAACAGGCGTATTCATATTCGCGACTTAATAGAAAGTAATTACCCTGATATCGCGGTACACATTCCTATCATCGAGCAGTTGGCAGTTGACTTCCATGAGTATAAACGCGCCAATCACTTATATGATTTTGACGACATCATTAGTCAAGTGGTGCGTCATCTAAAAACCAACGACACTTTTCGAAAGCGTCTCCAAAGCACGTACGGTTATGTCATGGTTGATGAATACCAAGACACCAATATCCCGCAAAAGCAGCTGATCGATTTGATCTGTGAGCCTGATTCGGTGTCACTAATGGTCGTTGGTGATGACAATCAAAGCATCTACGCCTTTCGCGGTGCCAATTATGAAAACATTTTGCTGTTCGGTGAGACATATCCTGCCGCCAAACTTATCAAGCTTGAACAGAATTATCGCAGCACGCCATCAATTCTAAGCTACATCAATGCATTGTCAGCGCAAATTACCTTGGGCTATCAAAAGCAGTTGCACTCTGACGCACCCGTAGCAGGCGACAAGCCAATATTTCGACGACTCAGTGATGAGACGAAAGAAGCGAGTTATATTACTAATAAAATTATCGCGCTCAAGCCAGAGTTTGACTATAACGATTTTGCTGTGTTGTGCCGTACGTCTTTTCAGTCCAATTATGTACAGTTGGAGTTTATGGCGCGCAATATTCCCTTTATCGTGGTGGGCGGTATCAAATTCATCGAAAGGCGCCATATCAAAGATGTGCTGGCGTTCGTTAAAATACTTTACAACCCGAATGATACGATTGCGTGGCACCGTATATTGACCTTGTTTAAAGGGGTAGGCGCAGTTACCGCAACTCGTCTCACACAAGCCATCACTGCTGACAACAATGCGTTTGAGCCGTTATTGGCAGCGCCGTTTGCCAAGAAAAGTGAACAGCTACAACCGCTGTACCATACACTTGTTAGCGCCCAGAAAGCGGAATCGGTTGAAATAGCCATTGAGCGTATTCTTGATTTTTATATTCCTGTGTTAAAGCTGATTGAAGACAACTGGCGTGAGCGTACTGAGGACTTTCGGGTGCTAAAGAACTTAGCGAAAGAGCATACCAGCCTCGATAGTTTTTTAGAAAATCTTGCGCTCGACCCACCGAATGATTCGGTCGCGGTCATGGGGCGATCTGATGATGAGCAGAGTAATGATAAGGTTACCATTTCAACCATTCATAGTGCCAAAGGGCTAGAGTGGCCAGTGGTATTTGTTAACTCATTGGTAGATGGCATCACGCCGCATCACCGCTCGCTGGATGACTTTGAAGCATTAGAAGAAGAGCGTAAACTGTTTTATGTGGCCTGTAGTCGTGCAAAGACACAGTTATATCTGACCGCGCCGAATTATTTTTCTAGCTACTCTGGATACTTTGATATGGCATCACGCTTCATCGCGGAGTTATCTGCCGACGAGGTAACAGTAGAAACGGTAAAACCGCTTATCATGGATAATGATGATCCAATGTGGTGGTAACTGTTGATGAGACTGCGAAATTACGTTATTTTTATAAGACAAAGAAGAAGAGCGTATTTTTTATATCACATGAGATCTACAGTAGAAATTCGTGCTGATTTTTAGCTTATTTCCTTCCATTTTTATAACCAGATAACCATACCATACCTCAGTTATTCCTTTTGAAAATACTCTACTAATAAAGGCATAACCAAAAGTATTTAATGGCGAAAATATTTTTCAGATAAGGGTTTCATATTTAGCCCAATGCGTTACTATTAGCACCTAATTCGGTTCGACCCTTATATTTGATACTCTGTATTAACACCCTAAGAAAAGGATAGGTTATGCGCTACGAAGTGATCGTTATCGGTGCAGGTATGGTTGGCACGTCAATCGCGTGGCATCTACAAAAAAATAACTCAAATGTATTACTCTTAGATAAGAAATTGCCAGGTTCAGAGACCTCGTATGGCAATGCAGGATTGATTCAGCGCGAAGCGATTCATACCCATCCTTTTCCGCGTCAGCTGACAGAAATGATTAGAGTATTGCCGAACCAAGGTACTGATATTCGCTACCGTATACCAGCTATTTTGCGTTATCACCAAGCGCTACTACAATACTGGAAATACTCTACGCCAGCATCTGTTAAACAAATCGAATCTGAGTGGCAGACGCTGATTGAGCATTGTACCAGTGAGCACCAAACCATGATCAGTGCCTCTGGTGCTGACGAGCTCATTACTCGTGATGGTTGGTTGCAATTACATCGCTCGGAAGAGACGTTTAAAGAAGCCCAAGTATCAGCCATCGATGCGCGCAACCAAGGTGTTGAGCATAACGTACTGAACCTTGAAGAACTCAAGGCCATGGAGCCTAGTGCCAATTTTGAAGGGTTCGTTGGTGCGATTCATTGGAAAAACTCTTGGCAAGTATCAAACCCAAGCTCGCTTGTAAAAGCCTATGCAAAAAACTTCCAAGACATGCAGGGTACGATCAAAGAGAATGACGTTAAAGAAATCGTCAAAAATGCTGACGGCTGGAAAGTCATCACTGATAAAGATACTTACTACAGTGATAAATTAGTCATTGCAGCAGGTCCATGGTCGAATGATTTGATCAGACCACTGGGATATAACCTACCGTTATTCCCGATGCGTGGCTACCATCAGCATTTCAAAGTAACAGATAAGAACACCATCAATCATAGTATGTTTGATATGGACAAAGGCTTTGTCATGGGTCCAATGCAGCAGGGTATCCGTATCACGACTGGTGCTGAGATGACGACCATGAATGCGCCAAAGAACTTTGGTCAGTTAAAAACCGTATTGAAACTTGCTAAGAAAATCTTGCCATTAGAAGATGCCGTTGAAAGTGAAGCATGGGCTGGATCACGTCCTTGTATGCCAGATATGAAGCCCGTCATCGGACCTGCTGACAAGCATGACAAACTATGGTTTGCGTTTGGTCACAGTCATCAAGGCTTTACCTTAGGGCCAATGACAGGGCGCCTGGTTGAAGAGATGATTCATGACAAGCCGGCATTGGTAGATTTGGCACCATTTAGTGCACAGCGTTTTTCTAATTAAAAGCGCGTCTAGCAAATTTAGTACCATTTTAAATTAATAAATTGAAGGTAGATCACATGATAAAGAAATTACATAGCACCCCACGCATGAGTAGAATCGTCGTCCATAACCAGACCGTTTACTTATGTGGTCAGGTCGGTAATGCAGAAGACGATATCAAAGCGCAAACATTAACGTGTTTGGAAAAGATCCAAACGCTATTAGAAGAAGTGGGTAGTGATAAATCAAAACTGCTTTCAGTGACGGTTTGGATCAAAGACATGGCTGATTTTGCAGCTATGAATGAAGTTTATGACGAGTGGTTTGAAGGTATCGAGCCACCAGCGCGCGCTTGCGGCGAATCAGCACTGGCACGTCCTGAGTTATTGGTTGAGATGATTGCCGTCGCTGCTGAGTAAAGACTGCTTGCAGCACCTTTAGCCAAGCAGTAAAAAAAGCCATGATAGCAATATCGTGGCTTTTTTATGCTTTATAATAAATTAGTTTAATTATTTATATGACTATCAGCATCCCTTCCATACCGCTTGACGCTTTTCCACAAACGCATCAATTCCCTCACTCACATCGTCCGCCATCATATTGCAAGCCATCACTTCACTAGCGTAGTCATAAGCATCTGCCACACTCATATCCAGCTGTTTATAAAACATATCTTTGCCAGTCTTCACTGCCACAGAGGATTTGGCGGTAATCGCTGATATTAATGACTGAAGTACCTGATCCAGTTGCTCTGCTGGTGCCACTCGATTAATCAGCCCGTATTGTAGAGCAGTGTGTGCATCGATAAACTCGCCTGTGATGAGCATCTCAAACGCTTGCTTGCGAGGTAAATTTCGACTGACGGCAACGGCGGGCGTGGAGCAAAATAGCCCCACATTTATCCCAGAAGTGGCAAATCTTGCATGCTCAGCTGCCACGGCTAAGTCACAAGCTGCGACCAATTGGCATCCTGCCGCAGTGGCTATCCCTTGCACCCTTGCAATGACGACTTGCGGCATACGGTTGATGGTGAGCATCATTTGGCTACATTGTTGAAATAACGCACGATGGAAGGCTGCATCCGAGTGAGCGCGCATTTGCTTCAGATCATGTCCTGCACAAAACGCTTTGCCCATTGCTTGAATGACGACGACTCTGATCGTATCGTCTTGAGCAATATTATCTAGGGCCGCTTGCATGGCAGACAGTACGTCAACTGACAACGTATTAAATTGTGCAGGTCGGTTCAATGACAGGGTCACCACACCCTGTTCTCTATCGTCTTTTCTGAGGACCAAAATATCGTCGGTGTGTAGGGGAGTGTCAGGCTGTGTCATATATCATCCTTGATAATCGATTATTTGATTTGGCAAAGGCTACTATTTATAAAGTTATATAAAGCGTTTTAAATAGTAGCATGGCTCATATTCTATACAATAGATGGAGCACACACATAGAAAGCTCACGAAAAAAATAGCGCACCCAGATGATGAGTACGCTATTGGTTTTTCAGTCAAATATAATCTAAATCTATACTAACTTAAATTTATACTGAACTTAGTATGCGCCTTCGCTATAGATAAGCTCGTAGCTGTGGCTATAAATTTCAACGATGTTACCGAACGGGTCTTCCATATAGATCATACGGTAAGGTTTTTCGCCAGGGTAGTAGTAGCGTGGTTTTTCCATACGCTTTTTACCACCTGCTGCAACCATACGCTCAGCCAACTCTTCAACGTTTGGATCTTGAACACAGAAGTGAAAGATACCTGTTTTCCAGTATTCAAAGTTGTTTTCAGGGTTTTCTTGATTTTTAAATTCAAAAATCTCAACACCGATACGATCACTAGTAGATAGGTGAGCGATACGGAAGCTGCCCCAACCTTCACCAAATACTTCAGTACACATCTCACCAATCGGGCTGTCATCTTCGACAATCTCAGTAGGCTCCATGATGGTGTACCAACCCATCACTTCAGTATAAAATTTTACAGCGGCCTCTAAGTCAGGGACTGAAAGACCGATATGAGAAAAGCTTCTTGGATAGACGTTATTCATAGCTCGTGCTCCTGTTTGATATGCTTTTTCTTTAACGTGGAGCCAGTATACAAATACAGATTAATTATGTAAAATTATCAAATATTATATAAATAAGTATGAAACGTAATGATAAACATCGCATGGCTACGTACTTTTTGCACGCTTGCTGAGGTCGGGCACTTTACGCGTACCGCTGAGCGCTTATACATGACGCAGTCTGGCGTGAGCCAGCACATACGTAAGTTAGAGGAGCAACTAGATACGGATTTGTTGATTCGACAAGGTAAGCAGTTCTCACTGACCAATGCAGGTGAACAGCTTTATAAAGAAGCAGGCGAGATATTGCAGCGTCTATCAAATTTAGAGCAACGTATCGGTGAAGACCCACCTTATGAAGGGTTGGTACGGTTGATGTCACCGGGTAGTGTAGGGCTTAAGCTATATCCAAAGCTTCTAAATCTACAGCAGCAACACCCACAGCTGGTGATTGATTATCGTTTTGCACCCAACTCAGATATTGAGCAAGCACTTGCCAACCATGAGATTGATATTGGGTTTATGACAGATATCTCAGAGAATGAAACGGTTAGCTGTAAGCCTATGGCGCAAGAAGCATTGATACTGGTGACACCTGCGACGACAACCGAGCCGAGCTGGGAGCAGCTTACCCAGCTCGGATTTATTGATCATCCGGATGGTGCCCATCATGCAGGCATGCTACTGACTGCCAACTATGAACAATTTCAGCATATCAATGATTTTAAGAAAAAGGGCTTTTCGAATCAGATTGGTCTGATTTTAGAGCCTGTCAGCAGAGGAATAGGCTTTACGGTTTTACCTGCACATGCAGTAGCTGCTTACTCAAAGCCTGAGCTCATCAACAGCCATGCTTTACCAGTTGCCGTTAGCGAAACGCTATATCTGGCAGTCAGACGACAGCAGGTACTCTCTAATAGAATGTATACGGTCATTGATGATATCAAAAAATGGCTATAGATATTTTGAAAACAATAAATGCACCGCTAGCAGGTATATAGGAGCGGTGCATTTAACGTTTTTATATTTAGAGAAGACTATGAATTTGTGGGCGTTGCGCTACTTTAGGCTTTGGCCCAGCTTAATACTTGCAGCAATATTAGCAGCAGTAGTCTCAATATTGTTGTAAGCAGAGCCTAACACATTATCGATCGTATCTACTTTTTGGATACTCGGCATGACCACATCGAACTGACTGGTCTGCGCAGGCTTTAATCCGTCTACGCTGCCGCAGATAGCGATAACAGGTGTACGGCTAGCCTTAGCGATTTGGCTGATACCGCCTGCCACTTTACCCATGGCGGTTTGCGCATCGAGCTTACCTTCGCCAGTGATGACAAGATCAGCCTCTGCGATATGCTCTGACAGATGAGCCACTCCAGCAACCGTGTCAAAGCCTGACTTTAGCTGAGCTTGAAAGAATGTCATCATCGCATAGCCAAGACCGCCAGCAGCCCCAGCACCTTCAACGTGTTGACAGTCTTCATAGCCATGCTGGTTGCACGTTGTTGCAAAGTGATTTAGTGCTTTATCCAATTCGTTGACTTGTTCTGGACTGGCACCTTTTTGCGGGCCAAATACTGCGCTTGCTCCTAGCAGGCCGCATAATGGATTGGTCACATCACAAGCGACCTCAAATACAGTATTCAATATCTTGGCATTGAGGTTGGTGCTTTCGATATGATGTAGGCTGGCAAGCGCACCGCCACCATGAGTGAGCAAGCTATCATTGATGTCATGAAATGTCACACCTAATGCCATTAGCATACCAAGACCTGCATCGTTGGTTGCGCTACCACCGAGACCGATAATGATGCGCTTGGCCCCTTCTGCTAACGCATCTTCGATCAGCTCACCCACACCATAACTACTCGCAATAACAGGATTACGCTCATCAGCTGTCAGTAGATGCAATCCGCACGCTTGAGCCACTTCGATTACCGCAGTCGCGTCAGGCAACAGTAAGTACTTTGCGGTGATTGGTCTCATCAATGGGTCGTGTACTTTGACTTCTTTCCAGTTACCCCCTAATACATAAGACAGTACTGCTGATGTGCCTTCGCCGCCATCTGCCATTGGTAGTAGCTTATAGTCAGCATCTGGAAACACTTGGCTAAAGCCAGACTGAATGGCACGGCAGACATCGAGCGCTTCTAGACTTTCTTTAAACGAGTCAGGGGCAATCAAAATTTTCATACGGCTCTCTTTGAATATCTTAATGACACGATCATTGCGATGGTGTCATGTTTTAAAACGTTTACTGAATAATAGCCAAATAAACGTCTGTAAAAACAGCTAATCTTAGAATTAGATAAATACTAGCGTCAACAACCAGATAAATACGATGCTAGTCACACCTTGGATACCAGTAGCCATTGAATGAGCTTTGTACGCTTGTGCCACGCTCATGCGACTGAACTGGCTCACAATCCAAAAGAAGCTGTCATTGGCATGTGAGATGGTCATGGCACCGGCACCGATTGCCATCACACAGAATACCCGGCCAAGCTCGCTGTCTAGACCGATTTGGTTTAGAAGAGGTGCGACCATTGCAGAAGTCGTAACCAATGCGACTGTGGTTGAGCCTTGCGCTGTTTTTAGGGCAGCAGAAACGATAAATGGCATAAAGATACCCAATCCCAAAGCAGATAGCGTTGAACCCAAATAATCACCAATCGGTGTCACTTTTAACATGGCACCAAATGCGCCACCAGCACCAGTGATCAATAGGATAGGGGCAGCAACAACCAAACCTTGTGAGATGCTATCGCTAATTTCTTGCGTTTTTTGGCTTGATTTGATTAAGAAGAATGATAAGAACAAACCGATAAGTAACGCAGTCAGTGGATTACCAATGAATATTAAAATCTCAGCTACCATGCTACTGCCAAATGGTGCACTTGGGAAATTAGCAACAGAAGACAGACAGATCAAGATAATAGGAACAATAATAGGTAAAAACGCCATTGTCGCTGACGGTAGGTGACTATAATCATCACGAGTTTTCATGCCTTCAGGCATTGCTGCTGCTGGGGCGTCAGCTTCGTTTATGTTGTCAGGTGTCGCATTGAGAAAGCGGTTAGACCACCACCAGCCAGCTAGTACTGCAACTGCTGTCACGACCACACCGACCATGATGACCAGACCCAAGTTTGACTCTAGTCCTAAATTCCCCGCTGCCGCGATTGGACCTGGAGTAGGTGGTACGAAAGTATGAGTAGCATATAGACCAGTAGCCAAGGCAATGCTCATTGCCACGCTAGAGACGTTTAGACGCTCAGCTAGAGATTCTTTTAGAGAGTTTAAGATGATGTAGCCGGAGTCACAAAACACAGGTATTGATACCACCGCACCAACGATAGACATGGTCAACGTAGGGAAGCGTGGCCCCAATACTTTGATCACTGATTCTGCCATTACGATAGCAGCGCCTGTCTTTTCAAGGATTAAACCAATAATCGTACCAAATACAATAACTAGACCGATGTATCCTAAAATCCCACCGAAACCATCAGAGATTGTTTTTGCGACTGTATTGAGCGGTACTTGATAAAATAGCGCGACCAAAAAAGCAGATAGAATCAATACTAAAAAAGGATGCCACTTCAGTTTTGCAGTAGCGAAAATAATAAAAAGAATGGTCAGTACAAGCCAAAATACAATCATCACTGTCTCAATATGGTTTAGAACTTAATGGATTATTAATACAAATACAGTCAATTTTATATAAGTCATATACGGCATCAGAGCTGCTCAGACTATATGTCATAATGGCAGGACTCTTATTTGCACGGGTTTTTATATAAGTCATCTTGAACTGATTATAAACATCAATAACGATACGAAATTTTGAAGGGGCATATTCTATAGCAAATGGTTGCTACTAGGAAATATATTCAGCAGAAATATAGCGCTATTTCTGTCCATGTCATATTGAAAAATAATATAGCTGTATGGGATTACTGTTTATTGAAGCCATTCTAAAAGAAAATCAACGTTTGTTCAAAGTATTTCATGGCATCGACACTACTGAAGTCTATTTTATTAGAATAGGTTATATGGATAGGGCACAAAAAAACTGGCCACATTTAGTGACCAGTTTGTACTGATAAAAGATAATGTCTAACGCAATGCTCATATCAAAGTTTTAGCCCAAAACAAGGTATGAACAAGCGGTATTTAAGCGATATGGTATTGAACCAACGAACACCTACATATGACTACGCGATTTTATCAAAAAACGCTTTGTTTGGCGTGGTTAATACCGTTGTATCAAAGCTCACATGGATGCCCTGTTCGTCATGAGTGGCATACCAATGATCATCATTGCCACTCGTCAATAATTGGAAGTACTTGTCATTGACGATTCTGCCTACTGTATAAATTTCACCTTCTCGGTAAATATCATTGCCTTGAGTACATATAAGCTTATCGTCTGTGTGTATTTCATTGTCTTTCATATTCTTGCGCCCCGTTATAACTAAAACAGCAGAATATCAAGTCTGCTATCGATAATAAAGATAATTATATAGGCACTATCTTATTGTTTCGTATGCCATTTTTAATGTAGTTGTAGCAAATAGTTGCTACAACTTTACGTCGGTAGCATCTCTGTTATAGCAATGTATTTTCTAAATAATACAAAAACAGCTAAAGAAAAATTGAGTCCTAATTTGTTAGTGTGTTGATTTATGAATTGACAGTAATTTATGAAGTGATAGTGATTTTGCTCACATATGTGAGCTTATAACCAAAAATCGTACACAATAAAAAAACCAGCAACACAAGGCTGCTGGTTTTTTAAATAAACTTAACTGTCTAAAGAATTACTCTTCAGAGTAGTCTTCTTCAGATGCTTCTTCATCAGCTGAATCTTCGTTGTTACCATCTTCAGAAAGAATAGTAACTAAGATGCTAGCAGTAACGTCATGGTGTAGCTGAATATCAACATTGTATTCACCAATTTGACGTAGAGTGCCTTCAGGTAGCTTAATTTCAGCACGGTCAACTTCTAGACCTGAGTTAGTCAATGCTTCAGCGATATCGCGAGTACCGATAGAGCCAAATAGCTTGCCTTCGTCACCTGATTTAGCGCGCATGATAACATTAACGTCAGTTAGTGCATCAGCACGCTCTTGAGCAACAGCGATCTCTTTTGCTTCTTCAGCTTCAAGCTCAGCACGACGTGCTTCGAACTTTTCAATGTTAGCTTTAGTAGCAGGTAGAGCGCGGCCCTGAGGGATAAGAAAGTTACGTCCGTAACCTGGTTTTACATCGACAGTTTCACCGAGTTTACCAAGGTTGACGATACGCTGTAACAAAATAATTTGCATGAGTCATTCCTAGTTAGCGGTTAACCTTGATGGTTATCAGTGTATGGAAGTAGCGATAAGTAACGAGCTTGCTTGATAGCAGTCGCTAGTTGACGCTGATATTTAGTAGATGTACCAGTAATACGGCTAGGTACGATTTTACCATTATCACTAATATACTGTTTTAGCAATTCAACATCTTTATAGTCGATGTGAGTGATGCCTTCAGCAGTGAAACGGCAGAATTTGCGACGGCGATAGAAACGTGCCATGAGTATTCTCCTTTAATTAGTCTTCACTGTTGTCGTTGTCGTCATTATCGTTTTCACGATTATCTGGACGACGAGTAGTTGCTTTGCGTGCGCGTTTTTCATCGGCATTCTTGGCTAACTGCGACTCTTCAGTGACAGCTTCGTCACGGCGCATAACTAGACTACGAATGATCGCGTCGTTATAGCGGAATAATTCTTCAAGTTCAGCTAAAGTCTCGCCGTCAGTTTCAATGTTGAAAAGAACGTAATGAGCTTTGTGAATCTTGTTGATTGGGTAAGCCAGTTGACGACGGCCCCAATCTTCTAGACGGTGGATAACACCGTTGTTGTCTTGAACTAACTTGATGTAGCGCTCAACCATGCCGACCACTTGGTCGCTTTGGTCTGGGTGTACAAGTAACACCAGTTCGTAATGTCGCATTATGACTCCTTACGGATTAGTAGCTATTAACCCTATGTTAATAGCAAGGAGATTTACAAGGTAAGCCCTAATTCCTAAAAATATTATAAGAAAAAAGCTTAGTTTATAAAGCGCCGTATTATAACAGTACTCGGTGATTAACACAAAGGTTAATCACCAAGCTGTTGCCAATAAAATATAAAAAGAGGATAAATAATCTTCGCTAAATAAAAAAGCCGCGATTATACGCAGCTTTTCTATAGTAATTACAAGAAAAAGTAGAGACAGTATTGATAATCGAGTATAAAAAAGATTTACTTCGTTTTAGACTTTTTTTCTAACTGGCTACTGTCCGCTTTGACGACTAAGGTTTTGGCAAGTTTGTCATGCCAGCCAATATTCTGAGGATTTCTTGATGCCATGTAATAATGAATAGCGATAATCACGAAACCTAAAAAACTGGTAAACGAAAAGAGCAAGTTGTAGATGATGAACAACAATAATGTACGCGTACCGATAAGCTTTATGAATGAAGGCAGTCGATGCGTGGTTTGATCCACCACTCGAATACCAGTAATCAGTTTGCCTAGTGATTGACCGCGCATAGCAATAAATAACAATTGCAAAGCAAATAGTCCAAATACCATCACTTGCGACATCATTAACGTGCTACTAGGAAGACTTTCCATGAGCGACATTGAATACTGATAAGCGGCATCCATGTCTTGGATGTTCTGGAACTTGGTGTAATCCACATCCAATTTGGTCAATGCCATGACCAATGGCAAAATGGCTAAGACATAAAGTAAACCATTTAATGCCGTTGCCAATACACGCGACATAATAGGCGCGAGCACGACGTTACCCACGGTTTTGTCTGCGGCCGTCTTTTTGAGATTGGACTTGTTCAACGATACATTGTTATGCGGCGTTTGATGACGATTGGTCGTCATATCTGCCTTGACGCTTTTGGGACGTTCAGGCTTGCCGTACAATCTATCTAGTGAGACAGACTTATCTTCTTGACCACTCGCGCTATTAGCATTGTCTTCAGGAAACACGGTTACATTGTTGATAATGGAATCGTTGTTTTCAGAACGACCACTAGCAGTAGGTCTATAAGCCGCTTGGTTGTTGGTGAGATTGCCTACACGTTGCCATTGGCTCAGGCCTTCATGCCACATCAAATCATCTAGCAGTACTTCACCAGAGGCGAGCATAATATTCAGCTGCTCCAAATCATATGGGCCAGCTTGTACGTTATTTCGAGCAAGGAAAATCTGCATAATTGCCTGCATAGTTAGTCATGTCTTAACACATTATATTAGGGTCTATTTGAAAAAATCAAATAGACCCTAATAGTGGTATCTTTAATTACTGTGTGAATTACCCCAGTAACTTAATACTGTGACTTAGCATAGTGAGTCAATATAGTTACTTAACACAATGATCACTTAACACAGTGACTTACTGTGCTTCTTCACCAGCTAAGAAGAACCAAGTATCTAGTACCGAATCTGGGTTCAATGATACTGAGCTGATACCTTGCTCCATAAGCCAGAATGCTAGATCTGGATGATCTGATGGACCCTGACCACAGATACCAACATATTTGTTCTGTTTACGGCAGGCGTCAATAGCCATCGTCAATAGTTTCTTAACTGCAGGGTCACGCTCATCAAATAGATGTGAGACGATGCCTGAGTCACGATCAAGACCAAGCGTTAGCTGAGTCAAATCGTTAGAACCAATAGAGAAACCATCGAAGTGCTCTAGGAACTCTTCTGCGAGTAAGGCGTTGGTTGGTAGTTCACACATCATAATGACGCGTAGACCATTTTCGCCGCGTTTTAGACCATTCTTTTCAAGTAGCTCAATTACTTGTGCTGCTTCGTCAGTGGTACGGACAAATGGGATCATGATCTCAACATTGGTCAGACCCATCTCATCACGAACACGTTTTAGTGCTTTACACTCAAGCTCAAAGCAATCACGGAAGTTGTCAGAGACATAACGGCTAGCACCGCGGAAACCAAGCATTGGGTTTTCTTCTGATGGCTCGTATAACTTACCACCTAGCAGGTTAGCGTATTCGTTTGATTTGAAATCTGACATACGAACGATAACTGGCTGATCCATAAAGGCAACGGCTAGGGTTGAGATACCTTCAACCAACTTATCAACGTAGAAATCAACAGGTGAGGCATAGCCTGCAATACGCTCTTGGATTGCTTGTGAAATTTCGCGTGGCAAGCTATTCATGTTTAGTAGCGCTTTTGGATGCACACCAATCATGCGGTTGATGATGAACTCTAGACGCGCAAGACCAATACCTTCGTTTGGCATTTGGGTGAATGAGAACGCGCGATCTGGGTTACCAACGTTCATCATCACTTTAAATGCAAGCTCTGGCATAGACTCAACAGAGTTGGTCTGTACTTCAAAGTCAATCTGGCTCTCATAAATGAAACCAGTGTCACCTTCAGCACAAGACGCAGTCACGTCTTGACCATCAACCAATAGCTCAGTGGCGTTACCACAACCAACGATAGCTGGCACACCTAGCTCACGCGCAATAATAGCAGCGTGACAAGTACGGCCACCACGGTTAGTGATGATAGCAGAAGCGCGTTTCATAACTGGCTCCCAATCCGGATCAGTCATGTCTGATACGAGTACGTCGCCTTCTTCTACTTTGTCCATCTCGTTTAGGTTGCTAACGATACGCACTTTACCTGAACCGATACGTTGACCGATTGAACGACCTTCACACAATACTTTTGCGCCAGTCGTGTCGATGACATAACGCTCCATGACATTGCTGTCTTGGCGGCTCTTAACAGTCTCAGGACGTGCTTGAACGATAAAGATCTCACCGCTATCGCCGTCTTTTGCCCACTCGATGTCCATTGCATGACCATAATGCTGCTCAATGGTTACGGCTTGTTTGGCAAGTGAGGTCAGCTCTTCAGTAGATAAAGAGAATTGCATACGCTCTTGCTTTTCAACATCGACAGTTTTCACTGATTTAGCCGTGCTGCCTTCGTCACCATAAACCATTTTCTTATGCTTGCTACCTAGGTTACGACGGATAACAGAAGGCTTACCATCAGCTAGCAGACGTTTTGAGATATAAAACTCATCTGGGTTAACCGCGCCCTGTACAACCATCTCACCTAGACCGTAGCTTGAGGTGATGAACACGACTTGATCAAAACCACTTTCGGTATCTAGCGTAAACATAACACCAGCAGCGCCAGTTTCTGAACGTACCATACGCTGTACAGCCGCAGACAAGGCAACGCCTTCATGCTCAAAACCTTTGTGTACACGATAAGAGATGGCACGGTCATTATATAAAGAAGCAAATACTTCTTTAATAGCGATTAGAACGTTATCAATACCACGAATGTTCAAGAAGGTTTCTTGCTGACCGGCAAATGATGCATCTGGCAAATCTTCAGCGGTAGCAGAAGAACGGACAGCAACCGCGATGTCTTCGCCGCCACTCATGGTTTCAAATGATTGACGTACTTCTTGCTCAAGATCTTTTGGCAGCTCTTGTTCAATAATCCAAGTACGGATCTTTTTACCTGTTTCTGCAAGTTTTTTGACATCATCAACATCTAGTGTTTTTAGCTCATTGTTGATTTTGTCCAGCAAGCCTGTTTCTGTCAAAAAGCGATTGAAAGCATTTGAAGTGGTGGCAAAACCGCCTGGAACACTAACGCCTAAATCAGACAGATGGCTGATCATTTCACCAAGAGAGGCATTCTTGCCGCCAACCATTTCGATATCGTCTTTTCCTAGCTGATCAAGATTGATTACAAGTGCTGTAGATTGCGCTGCCATGATAACTCCAGAAAATAAGGTTATTTAGTAAAGATTATAACGGTGAATTATACCGCCATATTATGAGGATTTCGAGGGGTTTGACCAAAAAACTTGTTAAAAATACACAAATTGTAGGAATTGCCACATAAATTTTGGTAAGTGGCTGAGATTTTTTTGTCTGAAAGCACAAAAAATATCAACAGTATTAGTAATGGTATGTGCTTGTTGAGTGCTTATAATTGTCAAGAAATTTGAAGATGAGTGCATTCGAGCGACGGTATTCGAGTATTCTCACAACTTCTATTTCTACATAAAAGGTTCAGTAATAAAAACATTTAATGAGTAGGCAGTTGAAGGTAATGATTGCGTGAAAAACCGTGTTGGTTCTAAGTGTGTGCCTGTAACATTGATTTCTATTAAGGGCTTAATATGCGTATAATGTAGCGCATAGATAGGTGATGTGCATGGTTCTATCAACGTACGATACAGATGCCGCTGTGTATCTCGTTCAAGAGCAATCATTGAGTACTTAAATAGCTAATCAGGTAACTCAATTAAGCCGCCAAATTTAGATAAACGCTATCAAATCATCACTAGAAGCTAAATGAAGATCATTATTGAGTTTTCAACCAAGGTGCCAACGTCATGTACTCAAGCAATCCATCTGAACAAGTTAAGTCCACTATCCAAAACCATCACGCACTCAACTTGGACAGCTCACAAGCCATCAGAACGGCATTTTTCATCTCAGATGGCACAGCGATTACTGCTGAGACATTGGGTCGCGCTATTTTAAGTCAGTTTGCTTCAGTGCCTTTTGAGACGCGTGTTTTGCCATACGTTGACAGCCTAGAGCGTGCTGAAGACGCAGTCGAGCAAATCAATATGGCTTATCAGCGCGATGGCTCACTGCCGCTGGTGTTCGATACTATCGTTAATTCAGAGATCCGCGAAAAGATTAACTCAGCCCACAGCTGTAACTTGGATATGTATGAGGGATTAATAGGACGCGTTGCAGAAGAAACCGGCGTTGAGCCAGATGGTCACTCTGGTCATGCGCACGACGACGTTGACTCTGAAACCTACAAAGAGCGTATCGATGCGGTTCATTTTGCTTTGGACAATGACGATGGAGCGCGTACTCGCCACTATAATGCAGCAGATATTATCTTAGTGGGGGTGTCGCGTTCTGGTAAGACACCGACATCGCTATACTTGGCATTACAGTTTGGTATTCGAGCGGCAAACTATCCTTTGACCGAAGATGATTTGTACGACAATCAGTTGCCAAAAGCATTACGTGAGCACAAAGACAAACTGTTTGGCTTGCTCATTGATACCGATCGCTTAGTAAAAATCCGTCAAGAGCGCCGTGCAGGCAGTCGTTATTCCAGCTACCAACAATGTCAGCAAGAGCAGCGTGCGATACAAGGTATCTATATTACTCATGGTATTCCAAGCTTGGACGTATCGGAGATGTCTGTTGAAGAGATTGCCACCCGTATCTTGCAAATGACTGGTCTTAAGCGCCGTATTGGCTGATAAATTATTACAGTGCGCAATACGTATCAAGATTGCAAAAAAGATATCCATACTTTATGGTGGCGTGATTTTACTAACCTAATTTTATTAACCTACGTAGATCGTAAAAACTCACTCCCATACAAACTTATTCATATAATCAATAAATAAAGAGGACATCATGGTAAGTAAAAGTGCAAGCGACGCGACCAATGATACTGGTAAAGATATTCATACCGAAGTATCTAATAAAGAGAACGGTCGCACGCCCAACCCTGAACATACCGAAGGTAAAGACAAAAAACAAAAAATTGAACAAACCCACGAGCAAGTTACTGATGATGTCATGCACCATCCAGACCTTATCAACCCGCTCGATGACACCCGTATCGATATTCAATCGGGTTTTGCCAAAGACTCTCGTCGCTTAAAAAGCGACAATCACGACTATGAATACGATGTTGTGGTATTGGGTGCAGGACCAGCTGGAGAGGCTGCTGCCATGAAGCTTACCAAATCTGGTAAGAGAGTGGTGGTGGTCGATCCGCGTGATCAGGTGGGTGGTAACTCGACTCATGTAGGTACGATCCCGAGTAAAGCACTGCGCCAATCGGTATTTAACTTGATTAACTTTCGCCGTGATCCAATGTTCACAAAAGCGATGGAGTATAAGCAAGTTCCGCTGAATAAAGTGCTTGCCAACGCTCGTCAAGTGATACGCCGTCAAGTGAACACGCATACGGGTTTTTATGAGCGCAACCGTATTGAAGTCATTCAAGGGTGGGGCAGTTTTGTTGACAAACATACTTTACGTGTTGAAACGGATGACAATGTGTTTGAAACCATTACCTTTAATAAAGCCATCGTAACGGTCGGTAGTCGTCCATATCGTCCTGATATCTTAGACTTCAATCATCCGCGTGTTTTTGATTCTGACAAGATCCTACAGATGGATTATATCGTCAAAAAAATCATCATCTATGGTGCTGGCGTGATTGGCTGTGAATACGCTTCCATCTTTACTGGTCTTGGCTATAAAGTGGATCTAATCAACAACCAAGATCAGTTGCTTAACTACCTCGATAGCGAGATTAGCGATGCCATCGCGCACGATTTTAGACAGTTCGGTGTGCTCATTCGCAGTAACGAAGAGATTGATCATCTTGAGACCCATGATGACTGCGTAATCCTACATCTCAAAAGCGGTAAGAAAATCAAATCAGATGCCATTCTGTGGTCAAATGGACGCTCAGGTAACACTGAAGGTCTAAACCTAGAAGCTATCGGGCTAAAAGCGAACAGCCGTGGTCAGCTAAAAGTTGATGATACTTATCGCACTGATGTTGATAATATCTATGCAGCAGGCGATGTGATCGGCTGGCCATCATTAGCATCAGCGGCATATGATCAAGGACGCTGTGCGGCTGCATTTATGGTTGGCGACAGTGATGCTGAACCTGTATCTAGCGTACCAACGGGTATCTATACGATCCCTGAGATTTCTTGTATTGGCAAAACCGAGCAAGAGCTGACAGATGAGAAAGTACCTTACGAGGTCGGTCAAGCTTTCTTTAAGCATCTGGCTCGCGCACAAATCATTGGTGAGCGTACAGGCGTACTAAAGATACTATTCCATCGTGAGACGCTAGAGATTTTGGGTATTCACTGCTACGGTAACCATGCATCAGAGATTATCCATATCGGACAAGCAGTTATGAAGTGTAACAATACGCTTGAGTACTTCGTTAATACCACCTTTAACTATCCAACAATGGCAGAAGCATATCGTGTTGCGGCGCTCAATGGTCTGAACCGAGTGTTCTAACGATTCCTTTAACTGCTTAGAAAGCTTCAACGTTTGGAAGTAAAAAGCTTGGAAGTACAAAGTTCGCAAGTAAAAAGCTTGAAAGTATAAAGTCTTCTCCATAAAAAGCGCCTGCTATTGTTAGCAGGCGCTTTTTTGTCAGGGTCTTGAGCTCAGTTACTATTAAGCACTATAAGCGGATTGTCTTTGCGGTATACGTTTGCGTAAAAGCAGTAATAAGGCAAAGTAAAATAGCCATAAGCCTGCCAGTACATAAAACCCAATAGCAACTTGGGACACGCTGGCACCCATTTGGTTCAGCTGTACAGAGGTATTGATGGCAGGGGTTGTGGGCACGATCCAGCGTATGACTTGTAATATCTGAGGCAACTGGTCTGCTGGCCATGGGTAGCCACTCAAGAAAAATATCGGTAGCGAGACAAAGATTAAGATTTGCATGCTGCGTTCTCGCTGCCGGAACCATAGCCCAAGCACGCAGCCGAGCGTGGCGACCGTCGGGCAAAATAATGCCAAAAACAATAACGTACCAAGCATGTTTTGACCACGTGGATAATGATGAAGCTCAAACGCCCAGCCATAATAAAAACAGCCGACGATAAAGCTTAGCGTGCTTAGCGCTCCGATGCGTCCTAGCCAGCCACGTATGCTCGTCGCATGGCGGCGTTGCTCATACCATGTGCCAATCAGCATCGCTGTCGCCATCAGTAGTGTTTGTTGCAAGATAATGACAGAGACAGCTGGCACGACATAAGCACCATAGCCTTCAGTTTGGTTATACAGTGGTATGATGCGTAGCGGTATTGCTTGCGTGCTCTGTGCGGCAGTGGGTGCATAAGCCCCTGTCGCAACGGCCTTCTTTACCTTTATGCCTGCTGATACCGTACCCACTGCTTGAGAGAAGCCCAGCTGAACATTTTTATTTAAGATAAAATAGCCACCATTACCTAAAATACTGACATAGGCTTGTTGTCCTGATAGTACTTGCGCTTCAAGCCCACTAGGAATCACCATATAACCTGCAATTTGATTAGACCACATGGCTTCTTTGGCGGCTTGCTCATTGACAAAACGCTCGGTATCTAAATAAGGGCTGGAGCTTGAGTAACGAGCGAGCGTACGCGATAAGTTGCTATTGTCATAATCGATGATACCTACCGGTACATGATTGACCACCTCAGTAGAATAAGGCCACGGATAAAAGAAGCCATAAATAATAGGGGCGATGATCAACATCAGCAAGATACCTTTATCCCCAAAAATATCTTTAAGCGTTTGGACAAAGCTTGTCCAGAACGACGGTGATGACAACGACTTCGTTGATTCAGATTTTTTGAGATTGGGGTTTGATCGTATTGACATTAGCGTGCTCCCCAACGTTCAGGATGTGCCAATGCACGTTTGGTTAATAATGCGGCTAGTAGCAGTGCTATGATCATAGCAAGGGTGAGACCGTAGACACCAGGCAGGGATATAGCAATGGGTGCCTGCATCTGCAGTTGTGCAATATGAAGCTTGAGATAATGCGTCAGTGGTAGGATATTCGACCAGTACTGCGCGCTATCACTAATCGCAATATAAGGAAAGGTCACGCCAGCAAAGGCGTAAGAAGGCGCTGAGATAAAACCAGTAGCAGACAGCCCCATACGTAGAGAAAAAGCATTCAACGTAAAGATCGCACCCAGCCAAAACGAGAGTGTCATTAGGCATAACAAACCAGCATAGACCACAGCAAAAGAAGCTATGCTTATAGCTTGGTTCGAAGTTGTCAACCACAGGATCATAGCCGACCATACACTATAGGCCAGCATTGGCCAAAAATATTTACCTAATAAACCAAATAACAATACTGACATGCTGACTGCCTGTGGCGCTTGTAAGGTTGATGCTACCGTAGCATTATCGCGGCTGTTATTGATACTATCTTGCTTGGTGAACGGTGCGGTTGGTGTTTTCGAATATTGAGGTGATGTTTGTTCAGGATTTTTGGTATCGATAAAACGGTACCAGCGACCAATATTCTTATCACGTAGCTCACGTCCAATGGTCGTTGCGCCAACAACCATTGCCAGTATATGTAGTAGGGCAGGTATCACGGTTGAGGCCAAAAACTGCTGATAATTGGTCGCTGCATTGAACAGACTGATACGCTGAATACTGATAGGCGCGTAAGCAGTCGCGGTTTGTGATGGTGCTACGCCTTGCTTGACCAATCGCTGTATCTCGACGCCTGCGGACAGTGTACTTGCAACTGCTTGAACACTCGTTTGAATAATACCAGAGTGAGTACCATACTGTGCGTTTACTTGTAGTGTGAGTGGCGCAGGTGTATTCGATAGAATATGGCGAGAGAAGTCTTCAGGAATCGTCACGACTGCGTAAATATCGCGTTGCAATATCGCAGCCTCGGCCTCTGCTTGAGAATAATACAACTGCCTGACTGTCAGCGTAGGACTGGCTTCTAAGTAGCGTACGGCAGTATTGGCCATCGCACTATTGTCTTGATCGATAACGCCTATAGGCAAATCAGTAATCTGAGTCTGTGAAAATATCCACCAAATAAGTAGGACGGTTGCCAGCGGTATCCATAACACCATGCTAAGGTCCCACTGGTTTTTGGTCAAAAATCGCCGCTCATAGGCTGCACTGCGCAAAAACGCCTCAATTAAGCGCATGGTTTACTCTTGGTTCTGGTTAATAGGCGTAGGATTGATACGCACAATCACGCTCATACCCGAGCGAATACGAGTATCTGGCGTTGATGGTCGAGCTTTTACCTCAAAGGTACGCACATCGAACCCATCGTCATTGTTAGTCGGTCGCCAAGTTGCAAAATCAGATAGGGTCGACGTCGCATAAACAGTGAACTGTTTGCTATAAGGTTTGTCTGCTGATGATAGAGCTGGGATAGTTCCTATAAAAGTTTGACCGATAGCAAATTGATTCAGATAAGATTCAGTGACGTTGAGTACCACCCATTGGTCATTAGTATCTACCAAAGTGAGCAAAGGAACGCCTTGACCGATGACTTCACCAGCACTGACAATGACATTATCAACAATACCTGCGATAGGGCTTTTTAGATTGGCTTCTTCTTTTGCGACCAGTGCCTCGTCCAGTTGGGCATCGACCTGTGCAACTTGGGCGGTAGCGGCTGACTTATCTTCACTACGCGCGCCCTCTAACGCCAAGTCATATTGCAGACGTGCCGCTTCAGTCTGATCTTCGGTAGCAAGGTACTGTGCATACGCCTCATCGCGCTTTTGCCGCGCCATCAATCCTTCTTCGTAGAGGCGATTAACGCGCTGATAAGTGTTCTTTGCCAGATCAGAGGCCGCTTTATTGGCTTGCCAAGCCGCTTTTGCTTGAGCGATTTCTTGCGGGCGTGCGCCATTTTCGGCTTTGTCCAACTGGCTCTGTGCGATTTGCTTGCCAGCCCGCGCCTGGTTGATCTTGGCATTAATTTCAGGCGAATCCATTTCGACCAGCTGTTGACCCGCGGTAACGGTATCACCTTCTGTCACCATAATCTGTGCAATGCGGCCAGGCACTTTTGCAGCGATAGAGGTTTGCTGCATTTGCATTTGCCCTTGAAGCGTAATGATTTCAAGCTCGCTCTGTTGATTGCTTTTATATAGACCATAGGCAATCACAGCAAGAACAATCAATGCAAGCCCTGCAAGTAGCGCTTTTTTTACACGAGCAGATTTATCAGCGTTAGCATTACCGCGATTGTACGGTGGCGTAGGCTGCACCGGCTCAGCGTCAGGCGTGTTTTCTGCTGGTTTAGCTGAGTATTGACTGTCCTGAGAGGTCGCTAACTCGGTTGAATCATCAGATTGATTTGAGTCGTTTGATTCATTTGGCAATTCAGACATGACAGCGGGATTCCTAAAGCAGCAAAGTTGAGAATAAAGGGTCTAGAATAAAGGGGTTATGATTAATACATTCGAACAGCGTAAGGCTTAGCACTGTCTAACGCTTCAGAGTTGAAAATAGCACCAAAAGCGACAATAAATGCCGAATAATACAGCCACAGCATAATTACCACAGCAGCTGAAAGCGCACCAAACTCAGCACTATAGTTATTGAAATTTTGCACATAGATGGAGAACAGCACAGACAATACAATCCACATAATGGTCGCTAGTGCGGCACCTGGCACTAGCCTTTTTAGCGCGACAGCATCGCGATTAGGTGCTAAGCGGTAGAGCCCCAAAAAGCTCAGAAATATAATACCAGCCAATATTGGCCATCTGCTCCAAAGCGCAATCGTTTCAGCTATCTGAGGAAACGGGAAAAAAGCCGCTCCCACAGGAATAATGGCGATAGAGGAGACTGCTATAATCAAGACAACTACTGCGCCAAAGGTCAGTCCAACGGCTCGAATAGTACCTTGAATGAACCCACGTTCATGAGTGATATGAAAGGCGAGGTTGATAAGGATAATTAAAGACTTAATGCCTTTAGAGCCAGCATAGAGAGCGAGCAGTGACGATAAAATAAGGCTAAAAGTTAACTTAGACGTGGTAGTAGAGACTAGGTCGTTCAGGCGTGAGTTGAGGACTTCATACACGGTATCGGGTATGTATGGACTCAAAATTGAGATCTGTTCTTGCATCTGGACGGGTGAAAACACGAGGCCATAAACGAGTACAAACACTGCCATCACGGGAAATATCGACAAAAAACCAAAAAATCCCACGCTTGCACAGTGTGCCCAAACGTTGGAGGTGTTTGCAAGCTGCCATGTTTTGAGTAAAGGCTGCAACCAATGACTTATCGATTTAGAGGTAGATTTTTTCATAAAACAATTATTCACAATAGAATGAGTAACAGTATGGATGTTGTCAGCGTTGTGACAGGCCCCGTATTCAGTGCATTACAAAGGTATGATCGCACCTCACGCACTTGAGGCAGTCGATGTACCGTACCGCTCAAAGACATCGTTATAATAAAAAACTAAATCGACTGTACAAGCGCTCATCCATACGACTTATGGTTTTCATGTTCATTATTGTTCAGTATACAAAGTTGGCAGTTGAATGTCAGCGGCATTCAGATAAGCATTAAAAGCAAGCGGGGTGCCACAGCTTTGCATGAGTGCAGCCAATGACTGTACATAGCTATTGGCAGCTTGTGCTTGCTCGGTACGTGCTTTGAGCGACTGAGTTTGCGCTTGTACCACATCGACGGTGGTATTCACACCTTCTTGTAAGCCAAGGCGGCGCAGTCGCAACACTTCTGCCGCCAAATCAACATTACTCTGAAGTGCCTGATAGCGAGATTGGGCATTATTGACATCATGCCAGTTTTTTTCTACGAGCAGGAGTAGGTTGTCACTGACTTCAATTTCAGAGAGATCGGCTTGACGGATTTGAGCGCTACTTGATGCCAATGAGGCTGTTTTATCAAGTCCGCCCCAGAGTTTCCAACTGGCAGATATACCAGCAACCCAGCTTGGATCCTTCTCTACCTGACCATAACCATACAGCAAAACGGTCGGCTTATAACCAGTATCAGATAACGCATGCAGCTGCTGTGCCTGCGCACGTTTAGCGGCAACTTTCTGTAATCCTGGGTGATGACTCAGAGCCAGATCTTGAAAATAACTGACATCTGGTAGCGGGCGACTAGACACAAACAAAGGCGTCGTCGGCTTAATACGGTAGTTGGTACGTAGTAACCGCTGTAATGCAATCATAGCCAAGCGTGCATCGTTATTGGCATTAACAGACTCGCTTTTGGCGTCGGCAAGCGCAGATTGAGCCTCTAATCTCTCGACCCGTGAGATAAAGCCTTCTTCAAATAGACGCTCTGCCATATGGTCAGTTTGTTGCAGTGTATCGTAAGCGTCTTCACGTAAGTAAGCGGCAATGATCGCTAGCTGCGCCTTAAAGTAGCGCTCAATCAACGTATTATACAGCTCGTTTTTATCAAGAATACTATCTGCTAGCGCTTCTTGGGTGCGTGCATCGGAGGCGCCAGTCAAGGCATCTGTACGTCCAGCAGTATAAATAGGCCAGACCACACCAACACCTGCTCCAGTTGTGGAGCCTGAGCGTTTGAGGTCATACGAGTCTGGAATCCGCTCACCAACCAATTCGCCAAAGTTGGGTAAGTCTGGCAAGCTTGCAATAGGAGGAATGACACTATCGACACGATTATTCACCCCATCTATGATGCCGTTTTTAAGAGTAGACAAATCTATATCTTGGTCTAGATGGTAAGCACTGGCAGATACGCGAGCAAATACGAGCGGGTTATCGATGGTTCTTAGAGCATCAGTTTGGTATTCGCTGGCAGCAATGGCTGCTTGATTGGCCGCTATCTTGGGCGATACTTGGACTAAAAGTTTTTGTGCTTGCGCTAAGCTCAAAAAGCTGGAGACCTCTAACGGATAGCTATTATCAATCGTTTTGTGTGAGATGGGATCGACAAGGGTAGCCAGTGAAGGTTGCCCATCATAAGTATTTATCGATGTGTTATTAGGCGTTACAGTGGTCTTATGATTGCTCGGATCGTTAGCCTCCACGATTTGTGTTACAGGGCCAGATGCCATACCAGTTGATTCGATACGATCGGCATCAGTACTTGCGTAAGTCACAGGCGCAACACTTATGAGTGTAACAGTCATCATAGCGGACGGTAGCGCTGATAAAGCGAATTTCATAAGTCACATAAACCATTAATTGAGAGGTAAGGTATTATAAGACAACGGTTATCATTGATAGACTGTATTGCTCAGATATTAACTGATCAAATTATTATAGACTATCTATGAGCGACCGCGTCTACCAGTCATCGAGTAAATGATGCCGATACAAAACATTTATTGTCAAATAGGTCAGGACTTTTAAATAAAAAGGGTCTTATCATAGCGTCGCTGACAGTCTATCATTTGAAACATCATTTAAATTAAGGCGTACACTGTAGAGCCACAATGGTGACCGGTCAATGCTCAGTATTTTTTGGTTTTCTATTGTATGGGCAGTAGCGGTATGATAGAAGCTCAACTCTATATTTAAATATCTCTTTATAACTAACAACATAGCTTAGGAGGTATTTTGAGATGATTCTATTTGTCTTCAAATAAACTTTGTTTTTAGTTTTACTATTAAAATAATTAATCAGTCATTCATAAAAAAACAGCAAGCGATGAACGTTAATCAATGAAGAGTAAGTAGTCACTTATTACGAATTTTTGTCAAATAAAATAAATAACCTTAGTAGAGGATGTGCGTAATGGCAGGATATATTTTGGCGCTGGATCAGGGAACAACATCGAGTCGAGCGATCCTCTATGACGATCATGCACGCCCTATAAAAATGGTACAACAACCAACGACCCTCCAAACGCCAAGTGCTGGATTTGTAGAGCAAGATGCACAGCAGATTTGGCAAACCCAGATCAGCTGTGCGCACGATGTTATCAATCGGGCAGGTTTGCTTGCAACGGACGTCACCAGCATTGCCATTACCAATCAGCGCGAATCTATCGTGATGTGGGACAAACAAACGGGTAAACCATTGGCACCTGCTATCATCTGGCAGGACAGACGGACGGCAAACTACTGTAAGACGCTTGCTGCTGAAAGCGCTACCAATAGTATGGATGATAGCGGCTATAAAAACAGCTCTCATACGAACACGTCTGAAAATAATCAAAATAATATGGCGCATGAGGTACAGCGTATTACAGGCCTGCGGTTAGACCCTTATTTTAGTGCCAGCAAGATTGCGTGGTTGCTCGAAAGCAATCCAAAGCTTAGTGTGCGAGCCAGTAAAGGTGAGATAGCTGTCGGTACTATCGACAGTTGGCTGATATACAAGCTAACAGGTGGAGAGCACGTTATCGATGTGACTAACGCCTCTCGCACTTTGTTATTTGACATCCATAAACTGGCGTGGTCAGAGACACTTTGTGATCGCTTTGCCATTCCTATGAACATATTACCCAAAGTGCTGCCCTCAGACGGTGATTTTGGCAAAACTAAAAAAGGCTTGTTTGCCAAACAAATACCCATTCAAGCAGTACTTGGTGATCAGCAAGCGGCGCTTTTTGGGCAAGGCTGTCTTGATGCAGGTATGGCAAAGAACACCTATGGTACAGGGTGTTTTATGCTGATGAATATCGGTCAGCAACCAAAGTTGAGCGAACATAAGCTACTGACAACTATCGCGTGGCAACGAAAAACATCGCCAACCCGTCCAGACAATTTATCGTTTGATCAAATTGTACAGTCAGGCAAACGTATGCTACAGCCGCCCAAAAAGGAAGTCACTTATGCGTTAGAAGGTAGTGTCTTTATGGCTGGTGCTATCGTCCAGTGGTTGCGTGACAACTTAGGTATGATTCAACAAAGTAGTGATGTTGAGGACCTAGCGCGCCAAGTGGATAGTAGTGAAGATGTGGTGCTGCTACCGGCGTTTACTGGACTTGGGGCACCTTACTGGCGTTCTGATATCAGTGCCAGTATCACAGGTATGAGCCGCGGTACGACCAAAGCGCATATTGCCCGTGCAGCATTAGAGGCGGTAGCCTATCAGACGTATGATGTACTTATCGCTATGCAAAAAGACAGTCCTCATCCGTTGACTGAGCTGAGAGTGGATGGCGGCGCGGCAAACAATGATTTGCTGATGCAGTTTCAGGCGGATCTGTTAGATGTTCCTGTACTACGCCCAAGAGACACAGAAATTACAGCAAAGGGCGCGGCGCTACTCGCGGGTCTAAAAACTGGGTTATACGATGAGTCAACAATGAAAGCATCATGGCAGGTAGATCGTATCTTTGAGCCAAGCATGTCTACTGATGCCCGCGAACAGCATCTTGATAAATGGCAACGTGCTATCGAGAGGTCGTTAAGGCAGCTATAAACCTGTTTTACTTAGCGAACTTAATATCAACGCATTTTTACAATTACTCAAAGTATAGGTCAACCGTACATAAACGTGATAAAGATACAGGCTGTAACGCAAGCCTATAACGATATCGACATAGCTTACATAACCTGTATATCGTAGGGTATTGATTGTTCCTATACTTCAAATGGCAGTCAAACAAGGATTTTGACAAGACCTAAAAAAAACGGAAATCAATAACTAATTAAGGATATATTTATTATGAATAACCATGACGAACTAAATAAAACAAAAATTAATGCAGATGGCACTACACGCACAAATGTAACAGGCGACTACAACCGTGACCATGACGCTATCGACCGTAGCGAAGTAAAGCACATGTCTGATGAGACAAAAGACGACCTGAACGCCGACATGATAACAGGTGAACCAGGTTCACATCCAGTAGGTACTGGTATTGGCGGTGTAGGCGGTGCAGCAGCAGGTGCAGCGATCGGCTCGATGGCAGGTCCATTAGGTACGTTAATCGGTGGTGCTATCGGTGCAGTTGTTGGTGGCGGTGCAGGTCATGCAGCGGGCGAAGCGATAAACCCAACGCATGAAGAAGCCTACTGGCGTGCAGAATACGCAAACGCTGACTATTATAAAGAAGGACATGACTTCGATCGTGATTTGCATCCAGCCTATGCAGTAGGATATGCAAACCGTGCTCGTTATCCAGCAGATGCTCGCTTTGAAGATCACGAAGCAGACTTGGAGCGTTCATGGCACGAAGTGAAAGGTGAGTCTCGCCTAGCATGGGATGAGGCACGTTTAGCATCACGTGATGCATGGCACCGTGTTTCGTAATACACATGCCATAGTAGAAGCCACGTAGTCAATGATTCAGTTGGGGTTCTTTAAGTCATATCATGATGTAACATGGATTCGCTAAACGATTTAGTAAATGAATAAACTAATATATTATTGATTCATTGCTACAAACAGACTAATTGTATGATTAGTTCTACTAATAGATTTAACTATCAAATTTATGCTATTTTAAAACTTCCAAGGTTGACCTTGGAGGTTTTTTTAGGCATAAAATTTGCTGTTTATACACATAAATGAATATTATGTATTATAATGATGAAAACAATAGGGAATATATGAGTAATTACGCTGATAATAATAAGCAGTTTTATGTTGCCACAGCCAACTTATTGAATTTCGCCAACCCTGATCGGATTTATTACGACAATGCACCGGCTTATGATAAGCAATCCTATGAGCATAAGCTGCATGGTCTTACAGACTTATTATCCAGAGCGAATGCTGATATCATTGCCGTGCAGGAAGTATGGGACAGTGAGGCACTAGAGGCGCTATCTGTTTCGTTAGGATTCAAACCAGAGCATGCTGTTATTCCGCTGGCAAGTAATGACAGTGCCAGTCCGCATACTCAAGGTATGGGGGCACAAGGCACACCAGCTGTTGGTATTATCAGTCGATTTGAGCAGTTAGAAACCAGTCTATTAGAAGATATTGCACCAAAGGCTGTGATTGATATTCCAGATATAGGACCTTATGAGCGCTTTAATCGTCCACCGCTCGTATTGCGTGTCGATGCATATGGTCAACCGATAACGATTATTACTGCGCATTTAAAAAGTAAACGTGCTTTTTTCTTACGTGATAAGAACGGCAATCTACTAGAAGACATGGATGATCCCAATATTCGTATTCGTGCCAAGCTGCGCAGTTTGTGCATGCGTGCTGCAGAAGCCGCATCGATTCGAATGGCGATTATGGAGCGTTTGCATCATACGCGTGAGCCATTGATACTGCTGGGTGATATGAATGATGTGACAGGTAGTGTCACCACTCAGTTGATGACCGAAACTGGTGAGGTCAATTACGATAAAAGTATGCGCGACGTCGCACTTTTTGATGCCGCTCGTATTCAGGCTCGTTATGGCTGGATGAAAGATGTCGCTTACACCCATATACACCAAGGCATGCCAGAAGTAATCGATCAGCTGTTTGTCTCAGAGGAGTTTTTACCTGATAGTAAGTTTTCGCTTGGTCAGGTTGAACGCGTTGATTATTTCAATGATCACCTTAAATGGGATTATGCAGACAGAGTCACTGATCATGGTATTATAAGAGCGAAAATCAAACTTAATGATTAACTTTTTAAAATTAAACAGTTAACTCTAGTAGAGTATTAATCGATACATGAACTTCTAACCCATTCATGTCCCTTGCTTGATAGTGTACAAGCGTTTATGATGCCTCCTCATCGAGTGTGGTAACGATAATATTGGCGCTATATTTTAGCCAATAACCAGTAATCCGTTAGTTTTGGATGAATACTGTCTGATGAAGATTATATCTATACAATAGGGCGTAACATAAAGAGATTTATAATGAGTGATAACAAAGACGACAAAATTGAAGATGTGTTGGTAGACTCAGAATTGGCAAAAAAACTTGTACCGAACAAGTTTAAATTTACCAGCCAACAAGGCCGTGTACGCCGCCAAAAACTTTTGGCTGGTGCCAAAAAATTGAGTGAAACACAAGCAATTAATGATATTACCTTGGCTGCCGTATGTGAAGAAGCAGGCATACCAAGAGCCTCTGCTTATCACTTCTTTCCTAATATTGAAGCAATATTTTTAGCCTTGCGTTTCTTGAACGCAATCGAAATACTGGAGATGGTAGAAACAGTTGATATCGGTAATTACGATAGATGGCAAGGATATCTGACTGCACTTATTGATCAGTGCGTGATGATCTTCCATAGTGATGAGACCAAAGCCAAGCTAATTTACGATACCAATACGCCTGACTTTGAAGGCGACAGCTTTGGTGAAGATATGGACCATCAAATCGTTGACTTGGTATATAAGCGCTTGTCAGAGCGTTATGAGATGCCAAACTTTGATGATATCCAAAACACCCTGTTGATTGCTTATAGTATCGTCAACGCTATCTTTACCTTGTCTTATCGTCGTCATCAGAGCATTACTGAGGACTATATTCAAGAAGCAAATACGGCATTTATTGCGTATCTGCGCTGCTATCTACCAGAAAAGCTACGACGCAAAAGCGTTTAATTTTCCATACCACATATAAAAAGCCGACATCTCTGTCGGCTTTTTTATGTTTTGTATTTACTACAATATTCTAAATACATAGTTGTCGTCCATTGAGGCGTTATACGGTCATAGCAGTGATGATTAATGGTATTTGTCAAAAATAAGCTGTCTCTCAACTATTTGGCGTTAAGTCTTGTCCACGGCAGACATCATCGACAGCATCTAAAGGGGCATATTGCTGATAGTAGCTGATTATTGATGTTTCTAACGCTACATTAGTCTGTGAGTCATGAGCGTTGATATAAGCTTCACGTGCTTGCTCAAGCCATCGATCTGCCATACGAAAATGTATACCGGACTCTCGCCAGCCTCGTTCGCATTGGTTGGTGGCGGCCCATATTAGAGCCACTTCACCAAATGCCATCTCACGAGGTGCTGACGCTATACCATTACCATCTTTGAGTGCACTCAGCGTTGCCCACAGGTCAGGTCGCATTAGCGCAGAGGTAGTAGGAATATCCTGATATATACTCATGTCTTGTGCACTATTATTTTTTAGTGCTTGCAAAATAGTCTCTGCCATTTCTACTGCAACTGAGCCTGCAGATGAGCGGCTATTCATACTGTCTTTATTGATAGCATAAGTAAGCCATGCTTGTGCTTTATAAGCGAGATACTGCTCATGAGCTGTCTTGTCTTTTTGTTGATACGGCTCTAATTGCGCTACCATACAGTTCAATACACGCTGTTGTTGGCTTTGATACTTATAAGAATGCGCTTGTTTCTGCACATGGCTCTGCAAGTCATCACGACAGTTAGTAATATTGGTCGTATTAGTGATTTGAGCTGAAGTATTAACGATGTCACTGTTAGCTAAAGCAGGTGAGGCTACCGTCAGTAGCAGTATTGCCGATAAGGCAGTAGATATCGTTTGCTTATCAGGTATGGTTTTCATGACAGCTTTAAACATAATGCAAACCTTGTATGAAGGTAATAAGGGATGTTATTTACCATTATCAGGGCTAGTGCTACTCATAGCTTGGTAGGTTGTAATGCAGTTATAGTGGCATTGTCATAAGACGGTACTGAAGCAATGCCATTAGATCGCGTTGTCAATTTACAACGTATTATCGCTAACGGTAGTAGAGCTGCTCATCAAACGCTGGTTTTTTCGTGGATCTTCACGTTTGAATAGATCTTCATCGAATTTGAAGCGCAGTCTGAAATAAGCCCCTTCTTGAGTACTGTCATCATAGGCGATGTCTTCGTCTTCAAAGCCCATAAAGTTGTAGCCAAGTGATAACCACAGATTGGTCATTGGACTATAGCCAACCTCTGCACCAAGCATATAAGCCAAGTCGTTTGCTTGATCGTTCCAGTAAGTGCCTGCTTGTAAGCCGATATCCCAGCGCTCACTGAGGTCATAAAGCCCGCGACCATAGACAGCATGTGCCGTATTGTCACTGGTCAATGCATCTGCTTTGTACTCTGTGTATTTACCAGCATAACGTCCAGATAAGGTTAGTGGACGCGTCGGATGGTAGTTACCATTCCATGACCAGATGGTCGTGTCTTTTCGGTAAGTGTCATCACCAGTGTTGTTATCATCCAAGCGATACTCAAGCTTTGCCAGCATATCTAACTGGTTGCTATCATAATCACGATAAGCTGCGCCTAGCTGAAAGCGATTAATAGTACGGTCGCCATCAGTGTAATCAGTGCGTGAGTAGATATCTTTGGCAAGTAGGGTGATCTCATCAGTATAGCGATAGGCAATACCAGCACTACCCAGCAATGTATCACTTGTTTCGCCCCAGCGTTTTTCAAAACGCCCCGATGCTTTGTAGTTTTCTTTGGCAAGATACTCAACACCAATACCTGCTGCGGTTGCCGTGTTGTCTTCTTCACCTTCAAGCGACTCAACACGCTCAAACAAGGTATTTAGAGTTAGACCTTCTTGGACATACCATTTGTTTTTTAGACCGATAGCGGCTTCGGCCTCGCGTGCACTAATAGCGTCACTCATACGGTATTCGCTATACACTTTACCGTCTTTCATATAAGTGGCATCGAAACCAAAAACAGTACGTTGACGCTCATCAGTATCATCAAGACCATAAGTACCCGATAAGCTGTTGATCAAATCGTGACGCGCGTACAGTCGTCCCAAGCTACCAAGAGGGGTCTCGCCGCCAATAGAAGTGGCATTACGTGAGCTATTGTCGATATCTTGCTCATACTCTGCAAATACCAAGCTATTATTCAATTTAGGCAGGCGAGAGGTAATACGAGCACGAACGGTTGTACCTTCGATGTCTTCATCAGCATTACTAACGCTACTTAAAGCTGATTGATTGATGATGTCATCATTAAATAGCGTGTCGTCTGTGATATCCAACACGTCTGTCGCCGCTTGGGTATTGCGTGAAGCAGCGGTAGCATCTTGCTTATAGTAGCGTACGCCAATCTCACCGACAACATTTTCACTCAAACGCTGCTCTATACTGGCTTGTATACCTTCGACGCTCGCCTCGGTAGTATGGTCTTCGGTACGTACACCTTCTAGCTTTAATGCTGTTTTTTTATTGTTTATCGTGTGAACGACTTCTACACCAGACTCGGTACGCCCCGCCGTAAGCGGTGAGGCACCAGTGACAAAACCTTCATCAGCATCATTGTAGTACGCTTTGGCACGGGTGTTTTTCTTATTATCAAAGTCAATCTCAAGACGAAGCGCATTGCCCTCGACATCACTATCATCGAGTTCTGTTGTATTGATTTGATTGCTGGCTTGAAAATTTGGATTCTCAGCTTTATTCATGGCGTATTCAGCGACTAGCTTTAACTTGTCGTTGAATTTGATCACGCTGTTGAGACTTGCAAGCTCTTCTTTGTTCAGTGGATCGTCACTATTGATATAGCTACCACCAATAGAGACTTTGTTGGTTAGCTGTTGCTTAGCAGCGATACCACCAACTAGATAGTCCTCACCACCTTCATCTACTTCTACCGTAACACGGATATAGACAGGATTGCCTTCGATGTCTTGACTGGCAATCGGTGATTTCAAAAATAAGCTGCGGCTAATCGGATCAATCTCATAATCAGCAAAACGTGTCAGCGTTTCACGGCTGATGATAAGACCAGGATTATTGGCATCACGAGTGATCACTTCAATCGTTTCAGAGTTTTCTAATACCGCATCGAAGTTCTCAGCCAATGGATATGGACCTGAAATGCCTAGGCCACGCGTCTCATTAACACGCTGGCTGGTACTGGTCTCTGCCAAAAATGCCGTGACACGAGTATTGCTGTCCTCAAACTGAGCTTTTAGACCAGTTAGGGTACGGTTGTATTGACCCAGCTTGATACCTTCATCATTATCAATCTGTGTCTTTAGGTCACCATACATAGCGAATGAGCGACCTTTGTCCAAGCGCACATAGAGCTTGCTTGTAGACTGCGCATCAAAGCCTTTAGCTGATGAGTCGCCATACACAGGGTAGTATTCGCCTGGCTCGATATCACGGAAGAGTCGCTCACCTTTTTTATCACTATCATAAGCAAGCGTCAGCAAATAATCGCCGCGCACTTTGCCTTTGAGGAACATCGCTGCACGACCAGAGGCTGTGTAATCGTCGTTACCCGCAAAATCATTGAGCTCTTGTTCAAATGCACCTTGAGCATCAGTAATGCTGCCACCGTCGAAATCTTTGAGCGAAATAGCCCCTTCTACGATACCAACGGCAATCAGCGGACGCAATTGAGCAGTGAACTGTAATGGAATGACTTGTTTACTGCTACCCGTGTCAATGACGAGCTCGCCTTTACCGGGTACGCTTGAGGCGATGACTGGTATGAGTAGCTCACCACCTGACACAGTAACTTGGGTGCCGGCTTGATCTTTGCTGCTGTCTTCCAAATTGATACGACCGATATTAGTATCAAGTGTAAGAGAAGTAGTACCAATATAGGGGCGATTGTCACGATCTTTTAGACTAACGACTATCTGGTATTCGCTAATGCCGTCTGCAGCTACTAGCTGAGTCTGAGTGCGATAATCGATAGATTGTAAGCTATCAGGTGTCAATACTTTAATCGTCTGCTCAGAGATGGTTTTGCCGTTGATATCAGTGGCCACACCCCGCAGGATATTACTTCCACGTTGTAGGTCAACCGCATAATAGTCAAAAGCCGTCACATTTTGCTTTTCTTGCTTAGCAGTTTTACCGATATTTTGCTCTGATACCGCTTTGCCATTGGCGTATAAAGTAAATATTGAGCCAAGAGGGGCTTGCACCTGTACCATCTGCTTGTAAGTGCTAAGCTGTTGACCTTCACCTAGATTAATAAAGGCGACATTGTTGTTAGCCACTTCTTTTAAGTATTCTTCGAGCTCTTTTTCTACTGGAGGTGTAATCGTTGTCACGGCCATATCGACACGATTGGTCGCTTGCCCAACCATATCGTTGACAATAGCAGAATCACAGTTGTTACCAAGGTCTAAGTCACCATTGATATTACAGCCACTTGCATCGATATTATCAGTCGTGTCGGTATCGTAGTCTGGCTCTAGTGTTAGCGCTGTTTTTACCGCTTGCTCTAGCGTATCGTTTTTAGCGCTCACTGATTTGCTACGAGCGATTAGCTCAGCGTTCAGACGCTCAGTGCTATCCGCCATACCAGCGACTATTGCAAAATCTGCACGATGTAACTCGCCGTATTTTAAGTCAACAAAACGGCTGCCAGCATCACCAGCATTACGGTTGCTTTGGGTAACTAGCTCTGTTTCTCTAGGGATCGTCGTGCGGTCTACTTTTAGTACGTGCGTTTTGGCACTGACGCCATAAAAGTTATACTTACCTTCAGGGTCAGTAACAATAAAGTTGCCGTTCTCCATGTAGATACGGACACCAGCGACACCAAGCTCGCCATCTTCTTTTTGCTGAATACCATCACGGTTGATGTCGTGATAGACCTTACCGATGATGATGCCGTCAGTATTCATGACGCCGCGTTCTACTTCGATTTTCCACTGCGCTTCTCTTGATACTAAGCTTTGACCTTGCTCGTTGTTAGCAACTGCGATTGCGCGGTTGATACCATCACCACCTAGTGATGCAGCACCAACAAGCACACGATAAGTAATTTTTTTACTTTCGCCATTTGCCATATTGCCTAAGTTCAATACCTGGTATTTACCGTCAGACTTAAACTCAGTAGTTTGTGTCTGATTGATATCAGTCGCTGGGCTCACACGCACACTGCTATCGACATAATCAAAACCGCGTGGTAATGCGTCTTTTAGCTGCACATCGTAAGCAGTAGCACTACCGTTGTTCGTGATATTGATGGTGTAGCTGACGTAATCACCGAGCTCAGCACTTTTTACGTCACTTTCCTTTGTGACAACTAAAGCTGGGTTGTCATCGACGATATTAATTTGTGAGCTCAGATCACTGATACGCACGGTGAAGTCAGACGCGTTCGGCAATTCATCAGCACCAATGCCAACCGAAGGGGCGATACAGGCGTCTAAGCTGACAGTCAATGTGTCACTGTTCAACGTCTGGATGAGCTTATCATTAATAGCGTTGGCGTTATTTTGAGTGGCCGCTGATAGCTGATATTTACCCGTGTTATTACCAGTTTCTATAGCTTTAAGTGAATAGCTATCTCCAGTTATCGGCGACTTGATGGTTACCCATACTTGATCAGGCTTATCAGTTTGTACGTTACATTGCGCATAGCTGGCACTGACATAAACATCATCATTAATTTGTGAAACAGTTTTACTTTCATCAAATTTAGGAGTGGTGAATTTGATACCAGATTCGATAATGACCAAGCTATCGGTCGCACTCACGCTGGCTACTGACGAATCTGCTAACACAACTGCACCAATCTTAATATCAGCAGCATCCCCATCCTGACCATCAACATCTGATAGCGCTTGTACAATAAGCTGAATGTTTTCACTCTGACCAAGCTTAATTTGAGCACTCATGTTATCAAGAATAAGTTGTCTATCGCCACTGTCGACAATACCGTTGTTATTTAGGTCTTGATAAACTTTCAAATTAGATAGAGTTGGCGATACATCAAGCGTCAGCTCAACAGTCTGACTACTATAGCCAGTATTACTAAGAACATTGACCCAATTCACTAATGTGTTGGGTGCGACAGTACGCAGAGGTTGCTGAGTTAAATTAATACCATATTCAGGTAGGGCAGAGGTTTTGACTTGAACTTGGTTTGAAATGCCGCTTTGTTCAATAGAATCGACATCATAAGTCGCATTAGCAATGTTGTTGATAGTCTGTACGAGCGTGCTAGGCGCAGCAAGCGCCACATTTGATTGCATAAGCAACATTGCAGCTGTCAGCGCAGAGATCTTCGCTGTATGCAACGTAATACGATTAGACGTTGAGTATGTAGTCATATGTCGCTTATCCAATAAAACATAGAAGGGTAGGGTAGTAACCCTCCAGCTTGGCTAACCAAAAACGATCAGGTCAAACTGGAGCGTTAGTCTATAAACGTCTTGTGACGCTTATAGACTTTGAAATATTAAATATAAATTAACGATCGTTTTTGATTTTGATTTTGAAAGTCAAGGTGCCAACGCCCTGAGGAACTATAGTAAAGTTAGTACCAAGAACTGCAGTACTAGTCGCACTAGGCGTGCCTGCAGTAGATGAAGCAGTCGCCGAAGTAGCAGGTGAACCAGCTACTAAATCCGCACCAGCTGAAAAGTTAGACAACAAATCCGAGATAGTTAATGCGTTAAGATTAAAACCTAATGCTGTTGAAGAAGTGTTAGTTGCCTGAATACGATAGATAACACATTGATCAGGTGCCGCATTGAGTGTAGTCTGAACAAAGGTACTTGTAGCAACGGTAGCTTCACAAGCAGCATCTAGTGATTGAGACTTCACCAACGTTAAGCCTCTAACGTTAGTCGTATCAGTCACTGAAGTAACAGCAGGTGGATTAATACCGGCAGGCGTTAGCGTTACTACAGAAGTTTCAGTGCTACCAACAGCTGCAGCATCAGCAACAGTTGCAGGAGCATCCACATTGCCCGACGACACATTGTAGTTGATTGCTAGTGTGCCACCAGGTGCAATACCATTTGGAAATTGAGCGGTTGGTAGTGTAGTGCTATCAAGGGTGTACGTATTACCACCAGCAACGGTAGGTTGCAGCGATATAGTAACCGGGGCGCCATTACCAGGCGGCGTGTAAGTAACACTAACAGGACCAGTAACAGGTCTAACAGCCCCATTATTGCCACCATCAGCAATAGTAAAGGTCAATGGGTTAGTATTAGTACCTTCAGCATCTTGACCACTGTTAGTAATGAGAGTTGAATGAGTCGCTTGACTAGCAGTACCTGAGGCAGGGGGAACTTCTCTAGTTGTTGGATTGCTCACTACAACCGCTCGTCTGGTAAAGTTAGTCACACCAGCAGTATCTATACCAGCGCCGTTAGCTTGATCCGCAGCAGCAGGTACTCTAGTCATATCTAAATTGTTATTTGTACTATCCAAAATGTCATAGTCAGTACCAAGTACAGGAGCAGCAATTAACGGACTAACCGCACCGACGAACTTATCGTAGACTTCTGCATTGTTAGTTACTGAACTATTAGCAGCTGTATACTGATCTCTATCGACATTAACTGTGAAAGTAATTGTGCGACTTGCGCCAACGGCTAAGTTCGCTACAGCAACATTAATAGCTTGTCGAGTACCAACAGTAGAAATCGTAGCAGTGCCAGCACCAGTTACGGTCACGTCTGAGGCTGTGCCATTAGGCAAACTCAAACCTGCAGGAAGGACATCTCGGATGACAATATCAGTCGCAGCAGTACTATAGTCAGTATCCACGTTAGTGACTACGATACTATAAGCGATCTGTGGATTAGCGACTGTCAAATCGACAGTACTGGTTGCTGTTTTTGCTATTTTGAAGGTAGGCAGTCTCACGATAGTTTGGTTTTCGTTCACCAATGTCGCATTTGCTGGAAGATTAGCAGTAAAGAAACTACTGGTTGCTGTTAATGTGCCTACACCTTTGTCATTACCGTTACGAGCGGCTGGTGTAGCTGCTTCGTAGCTTAAGTTAGCTCTGGTACCTGGTTGTAGTCTAATAGTACCACCGTTGGCTAGGGTACCTGTCTGTGCCTGACCATTTAGAGCGGTGACTTGAGCAGGAGTTAAAGCAGTGCCATCTGCTTGTACAATCGTAAACGTGACAGGCGCAGTACCTAAAGCATAGTCTGGCGTAGCTGTTACTAGTGCTGAGTCATTACCTGTGGTATTAACGGTATAAGTATCCGTTACGTTACCCGTATTGGTTAAAGCATGAGTAAAGGTAGTCGTACCACCTGGCGTAGCAGTCTGATTGATAGCAATATCGTCACCGATGCTACCATCATCAATAGTCGATACGAGTGCAAAGTTAGCTGTTTCGCTAACGCTCACAGTCACTGTGTTAGAAGTAACGTTTGGCTGAGCAATGCCAGCAACGCTATAGTTTGCGGTTGCGACGTTGGTAATCGGTGCTGCTCCTGCACTAATACCACCAGTAGTATTAGGAGTAGCTGCATTAGCGGCAGTAGAGATACCCATTGCAGCCACAACACCTACGGCTAATACTGAATATTTAAAAGAATTTGGTTTCATGCAGTAAATCTCCGAAAGATTAAATCAGTAAGGATGAAGGGTTATTTGTTAACGACAGTATTGAGGGCAACAGCTGCTGCCTTTTTTGCGGGTAGTAATTTGATGTTCCAGCGTAGCGTACGGTATTCAGAGTAGGGCACTTTAACCATTTTGCCATCGACTTTGCGCATTAGCGGCATATCAGCATAGTTCTTGCCATCAGTGCTAGCTTGTGCGCTTGCAGGCATCGCATCACCAGTAAAGGTCATGTTGGCAGGAATAGGTAGAGTCACCATTAAGTCATTGATATCTTTATTAATGGTATTGGTATAAGTTGCCTTGTATTGGATGACAGTACCTGCTGGTGCGGTACGTACTGCCGTATAGACTGTCTTACCGTCAGCATTTTTGATGACTTGATTGGCAGTCAGTTCCATCTTTAGAGCATCTTCAGCATGCGCGAGGCCTAACATGCAAGTAGAAGCAACCGTTGCTAATAGAACATTGCGTAGAATCTTGAAACGTTTCATATAAAATCCTTTCTTATACCGTTGCTATCATTGGGATATTGATGCTTTGGGCTCCAGTGAGGCTGTCTATAACTCGATATCAGGCTCGTCTGTAAAAAGCACACATCTCCCTTTAAGCTATTGTCACGTAACCAATACAAACTTTCATTATAAAGACGACAAATGGTATTTCGAGATGACCAAACGGTAAAAGCCCTATCTAGGAAGATAGGGCTTGATTGAGTATTCAGTAATTTGATACACAGGTGTTTAGTTACTACTGGTAGTACCATATTTAGTATTAAAACGAATGGCCTGACGACGAGTGGCTGTAGTGGCACCTAAAGAAAAATTATTGGTGGTCACTGTACCGTTGTTACCAATAGATACCGAATTTGCTGCAAATGATGGAGTGCCACTATTTTCACCAATAGGTGTTGGATTAACTAAGGTAGAAGTAATCAACGAATTATTAGAGTCATTTTTACTCTGTAGCGTATCCTTGATAACAATATCTGTCAGAGAAACGTTGCCCCGGTTGACAGCTTCAATTCTATAAGCGATACATTGTCCTGGCACAATGCCAGATATTGGTTTTGTACTATACGCGCTGCTAGCACTACCTTCATAATTGACACCAATTGTAGCAAGGTTATTTAGACTACAGTCATGAACATACTGACTTTTGATTAATACCAATGCAGCATTTTCTTGGATAACATCACCGAAATCATTGCTAGGATAGTTGTACTGACTATTAATAATGTTTATTTGTCGCACATCGCTTGTCGTGTCTACAGAATATGCATAATTGCTAGGTTCATTCTGAGTGACACAAAGTCTTGTGTAACTGCCAACTTGTGCAGATGTCAAATTGAAGCTGTAGGTACCGTCACTATTTATATTCACTGTTTGAGGCGAAAACGTCCCACTATCACCGGCACATTTATTCAAAGTAATGGTGTGACCGGTGGTAAAAGGGATACCAGATTCAGTTGGCGAGTCATATCTACCATTAAAATAAAGGCTGTTATTCAGATATTTAGCAGATACATCGTCTTTGGCTGGAGATGTGATTTGACCGTTATCGTTAAATACAATACCTGAAAAGACATAATTGGATCTGTCATTTGTGATTGTACATGCCCAATTATCTCCGTACGTAAGCTTTAGATTTTTTGGATCTAAAGTAGTAACGGTTGTACCATCCGATCTTCTACATGCATATAACGCAGTATAATCTACTAGGTTGGTCGTTCCTGAGACGGCTTCTGTCAGTGTATAGGTCTTGGCGGGGTTCACCTTAAAGGTTCCTGTAGTGCCTGTACCCGTAGTAACTGTATTGCCTGAACCCGACGTAGTGACCGAGCTGATGCCGTTGGTAACAACCGAGTTATCTGCATTGTCCTTGATTTGAACAGTAAATTGATCGGTATTTGTTTTACGAGAAGAAGAGAGAACTTTAGTATATGTTAGGCGCGGCTGTGGTAGGTAGCAGTAACCATCAAATACAATGTTGATCAGCTGATCACCAGGGTTACCTACAGTGCCAGTAGTATTATCGTAGTATTCTAGGTTAGGGTTATTGCCATAAGACACATCTACTCTAACGATAGGTTGATTAAAAGCAACGGATACTTTACATCTCTCATCTACAGAATCTGTACTACATAAAACGCTACCAGTAGTAGTTGTTTGGCGATAGGGTGCAGTAGTCGTTATTCCGGTGCCTCTATATGTCAAAGTTGGCGTCACACTAGCACCCGCACTAGTAAAACCAGTGATTGTTACTTGGTCGGAAAACTCGAAATACCTAGTACCTGCTGTTGTTCCTCCGTTTCCTGTCCCTGTACCTAAATAGTTCACATCTATATCATAAATACTTAAGCTGACATTGGTAAGGGCTTGAGATTCGTTGGTGAAACTGTTTTTAAAAGTGTATGAGACCGCACGAGACGATCCCTTATTAGTAAAGTCCTGAAAAAATTCAAACGATTGAAGGTTGCCTGCTAGCGTCTTAGGTCTATAAAAATTTGAGCCGCCAGCATCTAAACTGCCAGTAGTCACTAAACTGTTAGAAGCAATAGTGTAACTTTCACTTCTGAGGCCGTTTAAAAGTTGGTTTATACCAAGAATAGGTGGTGACGCTGTCGATCCTAAGTTGCTGTAATCAGTGCTTGCAAACTCATCAGACACAAAGTTGGCAGGACAGGTTGTAATTGCCGCCAAAGCCAGATAGTTGGGCAATAGTATCAACAAAGATGGCAAAGCTATCCAACGCGTTACTCTCGACTTAAGAGCTGATAGTTCAACAGACGAATTCATAATAGCTCCGAGAGCAAGGATGGAATGTATATATAATTTTGTTATAAGAATAATATTTAAGTGACAATTAATATACAAAAATGAGACGAAAGTCTATTTATAGGGTATGAATAGCAGAAAGCTTTTCCAGATAATATATTTAGAGAGCTGAACCCCTACTGCAAAGGCTATACTTGTTTTTGCACATTCAACAAAATTATCTCTCTCTCAGTGAGTCATCAGTAATCATTTTTAAAAAAACTAATCGTTATTTATTTAAAAAATACTTGTTATTTATCCATTTCTTTACAGCCATAAACAATTCCCTCGCAAACGCCTATAATGGACTGTCAAAATCATCTATGACAGGATATACAGGGATAACAGTATGAGCTGTTTTGTCATGGCATCTATTTGATGTACAAGTCAGCTCAACGTAGTAGTGTTTTTTACCATCATGTTCTATACCACCGCACAAAACAATGGAATGATTGAAGATAGCAAGGAAGCCATCAGTAAGTCGATATCCCATCACTCACCAGTATTTAACAAAGCCCTGCCATATAGGCAGGTACGACTGATATAAAAGGATTAACACCAATGAATTATTATAAGGATGCTGATAGCACCGAAACCCAAGAGTGGCTGGCAGCCTTTGAATCTGTGGTCAAACACGCAGATAAGGACCGTGCCCAGTTTCTACTAAAGGCGTTGTACAACATGGCAGTTCAAGAAGGCCTGCCTTTTAATAGACTAGATACCGCTTACGTCAATAGTATCGCTGCAGAAGATGAGCCAATGTATCCAGGCGATCTAGGCATGGAGCGTAAGATACGTGCTTTGATTCGTTATAACGCACTTGCCATGGTTATGCGTGCCAACAAAAACGATGATGACTTGGGTGGTCACTTAGCGACATTTGCCTCTAGTGCAACGCTTTATGAGACTGGTTTTAACCATTTCTTCCGAGCAGCCAGCGATCATTTCGGTGGCGATATGATTTATTACCAAGGTCATTCAGCACCAGGTATCTATGCTCGCTCTTATTTAGAAGGTCGTTTGACCGAAGATCAGCTTGATAACTTCCGCCGTGAAGTGGGTGGTAAAGGTCTATCAAGCTATCCACATCCATACCTGATGCCTGATTATTGGCAGTTCCCAACGGTATCAATGGGACTTGGTCCCATCATGTCGATTTACCATGCCCATGTACATCGCTATATGGAAAACCGCGAATTACTAGAAAAAGAAGGTCGTAAAATCTGGACGTTCTTGGGTGATGGTGAAACAGATGAGCCAGAAAGCTTAGGTGCAATCTCTCTTGCTGGTCGTGAAAAGTTGGATAACTTGATATGGGTAGTCAATTGTAACTTACAGCGCCTTGATGGTCCTGTACGTGGTAATGGCAAGATCATTCAAGAGCTAGAGTCTGTGTTCCGCGGTGCAGGCTGGCGCGTCATCAAAGTTATCTGGGGTGGTAACTGGGATTCACTACTTAGTAAAGATCATACCGGCGTGCTTAAACATCGTATGGAAGAAGTGGTCGATGGTGAGTACCAATTATATGAAGCACGTACGCCTGAATTTACCCGAAAAGAGTTTTTTGGTAAATACCCAGAGTTAGAAGAGATGGCAGATGCGCTGACAGACGAAGAGATTGCACGTCTGAACCGCGGTGGCCACGATCCAGTGAAAGTCTATGCTGCTTTTAGTGAAGCAATGAAGACAAAAGGTCAGCCCACTGTTATTTTGGTCAAAACTGTCAAAGGTTACGGCTTATCTACTCAAACGCAAGCCGTTAACAAGTCACATCAGATCAAAAAGCTAGATCAAGAAGCCTTGATGTATTTCCGTGATCGTTTTGATTTACCATTTACTGATGAGCAACTAGAGACCTTACCATTCTATCGCCCTGAAGAAGGTTCGGCGGAGATGAAATATCTCAAAGGGCGCCGCGAGTCGTTAGGGGGTCATCTGCCCAACCGCCGTAGTGGTCACATCCCGCTTAATATTCCTGAGCTATCGATGTTTGATCGCGTATTAAAAGGTAGCAATGGCAAAGAGCAATCTACCACGATGGTCTTTGTACGTTTGCTATCTGCGATGCTCAAAAACAAAGACATCCAAGATCGCGTTGTACCAATCGTACCTGATGAAGCACGCACATTTGGTCTAGAGGGCATGTTCCGTCAATTGGGTATCTATTCAGCGGTCGGTCAGAAGTATACGCCAGAAGATAGTGAGGCGTTGATGGGTTATAAAGAAGCCATCGATGGTCACATGCTAGAAGAAGGTATCAACGAAGCGGGCGCAATGAGTACGTGGATTGCCTTGGCAACCAGCTACTCTGTGAACGCTCTGCCAATGATTCCGATGTATATCTATTACTCAATGTTTGGTTTCCAGCGTGTGGGTGATTTGGCTTGGGCCGCAGGCGATTGTCAGGCACAGGGTTTCTTACTAGGTGCAACAGCTGGTCGTACAACGCTTAACGGCGAAGGCTTGCAGCATCAGGATGGTCATTCACAGATACTATTCAATACCGTACCGAACTGCGTCACCTATGACCCTTGTTTCGGTTATGAGCTGGCGGTAGTGATGCATGATGGCCTGCGCCGTATGTATGGTGAAGGCGAGCGCGTCTATTATTACTTGACGCTGATGAATGAAAACTACGAACAACCTGAAATGCCAGAAGGAAGCGAAGAAGGTATCAAGCGCGGTATGTACTTATTAGAAGACAATGGCTCAGCACAAGTACAGCTGTTAGGGTCTGGTGTGATCTTACGCGAAGTACAAAAAGCATCACAGATACTAAAAGATGAGTTCAATATCACATCTAACGTCTGGAGCGTTACCAGCTTTAATGAGCTGACTCGTGATGGTATGGATTGCGACGACTACAACCGCTTGCATCCGATGGACGAAGAAAAAGTACCTTGGGTTACTGAGCAGTTAGCACCGCACGAAGGTATCGTGGTTGCTGCGACAGATTATATGCGTAACTACTCAGAGCAGATTCGTGCTTGGTTACCAGACAACCGTCCTTATACGACTTTGGGTACGGATGGTTATGGCCGCTCTGACACGCGCGAAAACCTACGCAGTTTCTTTAACGTTGATGCCGCACACATTGTTGTGGCAACGCTGAAGCGCTTAGCGGATGAAGGTGAAGTTGAGATGCGTTTGGTCAAAGACGCGATTTCAAGCTTAGGTATCGATGTGGATCACCCACCTGCATGGCAACAGCAGTCGTATTATGATCAGTCTCCAGACGCACCAGCACCAGGTAATGTCAATCCAAAACCTGTTCCTGAGTTTGTTGAAGAAGATGATGATGAAATCAGTGATGAGGGACGCGCTGAAGACCAAGCAGATGCAAATGTACTCGATGATAGCGATGTCAAAGAATAATAACCATAAGACGAGGAAATAAATCATGGACATTAAAGCCCCCGATTTAGGTGTGGATAGCGCCGAAGTCAGCGAGATTATGGTAGAAGTCGGTGATGTCATCGCAAAAGATGACAACATCGTGTTATTAGAGTCTGACAAAGCATCAGTCGAAGTGCCAAGCTCTGCTGCTGGTAAAGTCACTAAAATTAGCATTGCTATTGGTGATCAAGTCAGTGAAGGTATGGTGCTCATTGAGCTTGAGAGTGCAGATGATAGCAATGATAGCGATAGCACTGCTGATGATAAACAAGATGAGAACACTGCAAAGGACACATCTGCTGAAACAGAAGAAAAATCTGAGCCTGATACTACTGAATCAAAGCAATCAGAGTCTCCTGCTAAGCCCGCTGCTACTGGTCAAGCAACGACTCATGCGTTGCCTGACCTAGGTGTTGATGAAGCACAGGTTTCTGAGATTATGGTGAGCGTCGGTGATACTGTCAGCGCTGAACAGTCGATTTTATTGATCGAATCTGATAAAGCTTCAGTTGAAGTGCCAGCACCTGTTGCTGGTAAGATCGAAAAAATCTTGGTCGAAGCAGGTGATATGGTTGCCAACGGTCAGGACTTTATCGTTATTATGGAAAGCGGTACAGATAATGCGAGTAATAGTGAGCCTGAAGCTTCTAAACCACAAGAGTCAGCACCCGCCAAAACAGAAGATAAAACAGCTCCTAAGACCACTGGTGAACCAAAACAAGCTGCCAAACCGACCAATACTGATACAGCTGCTAGCAAACCAGAGGGTAAACTCACTGAAGCACAGGTTAATGAAAAATTGGTCGATGTGTATGCAGGTCCTGCCGTGCGTAAGCTTGCGCGTCAGTTAGGTGTTGACATCACGCAAGTGTCTGGCTCAGCATTAAATGATCGTATCCTAAAAGAAGATCTGTTTGCTCATGTCAAAGATAGCCTAACCAAGCAAAAAGCAGCGCCTGCGAGCAGCAGCGCCGTAAGTTCAGGTCTACCGAAACTGCCTGATATGAGCAATACAGAGGTTTGGGGTGAGACAGAAACCCAAGACCTCAGCCGTCTGCAAAAAGTATCAATACCGCAGCTGAACTACAATACTTTGCTACCACAAGTGACACAGTTTGATTTGTCTGATATTACCGAGACTGAAAAACTACGTGGTGAGTTAAAAGGCGGTATGAAAGCTGAAGGGGTTGGGCTGACTATCTTGGCCTTTATCGTTAAAGCGACCGCATACGCGCTCACGCAGCATCCACGCTTTAATAGTCATTTAAGCGATGACAACACGCAAATCATTTTGCGTAAGAGTGTCAATATGGGTATCGCAGTAGCAACTGATGATGGTCTGATTGTACCTGTTATTAAGGATGCGCAAGATAAAGGTATCAAGCAAATCGCAATTGAGATTGGTGAGCTTGCTGTCAAGGCTCGCGATAAGAAGCTCAGTACCAAAGATCTACAAGGTGCAAGCTTTACCATCTCAAGCCAAGGTATCCTAGGGGGTACAGCATTTACACCACTGGTCAACTGGCCACAAGTAGGTATCTTAGGAGCTTCAGAAGCCACTATGCAGCCTGTCTGGAATGATGCTAAGCAGACTTTCGAGCCGCGCCTGATGCTGCCATTATCATTATCTTATGATCACCGTGTTATCAATGGTGCCGATGCCGCAGTGTTTACCCGCTATGTTGCGACCTTGCTTGCAGATCCACGTCGTATCTTGATCTAACACTTACTGATAAACAAAAAAAGACTGTCTACGGATGGTCTTTTTTATGGCTCGCTTTTCGTTTCTAGAAACCACTATTCTAAAAATAGCTAGTTAACGGCGAGGTTAGAGGTAGGCAGTAGTCATACTGAGTAGCGAGTAAAAATCAGTAATGAGCAAACATAAAAGAGCCAGCTAATAAGCTGGCTCTTTTGAGTCATGATACTTGACTGGCTTAGAACTGTTTGACAAAGGCAACGCCATATACCCAAGGGCTGATATCAATTTCACCGATATCACTACCGTCTAAAGTGGCGTCGGTTTTGATGTCCATGTAGCGTGCATCGATTCGGAATGCCTCAGTAGGGGCAAAAGGAATATCAAGACCTACGTGACCAGCTACGCCAACGCTATCATCAAGATCTAAATCACCACCACTAGAGATTCTTTCTTTAAAGAATGTCGTGTAGTTCACACCAACACCGATAAAAGGCTTGATATTCATTGGCATACTGTCATTATCGAAGTGATACTGTACAGAAAGCGTAGGTGGTAGATGTTGGGTACTACCTGTCAAAACTTCATTGCCATCAGCGTTGTTCAGGTCAAAGTCATGATGAAATGGGATGGCTGCAAGTAATTCGACACCAACATTATTAGCGATAAAGTATTCGCCGCTGATAGTTGGACGGATATCATCATCCACTTTTACTGCTAGCGTACCGTCGACTAATGTACCGTTGTCGCTTTTTGGGTCGACCATATGGGCACCAGCGGCAACAGACCATGTGCCAGCAGGGACAGCGAACGCAGTGGTCATCGTAAATGCAGCAGCTACCAAAACTAGGGATTGTAGTTTCATTGGTTGGTTCCTAAAATGTGAAAGGGTCAGTGAAATGAGGGATGGCATTGTACACTGATACATAATGTTATAATAGATAATTAATCTGTAACATCACGGAATCATTATAGTTTAAAACCACATTTATTGTAAGGTTTTAATTTAAGATTTAAGCACTTTTATTTAGTCACTAACGATAGAAGGAATTATTTGACAGCTTTTGACTGTTAAAAAAATAATTATTGTGGGATAGGGTACAACCGCATTGTGATACTCTGATATAACTGGTTTAAAAACTGAGATAATAATGGTTATCTGAATCGAAGAGTTGACGAGCGTCAAATTATTAACGATTGATAATGGCTTATGGAATTGATATTGATGATATGACAAGAGGCGTAATATATTATGCTCGGTTATTGTAGTAATTCTCCTCTACGCTGTGAGAATGCACGCTCTACAAAGATATTGAATCAGGTAGACTCTTGTTGCCCTGAATGCAATTTATTTTTGGTGCCTGCTCAAGATATAAGCCAACAGCTCATTGCTGATGAGCAGTTTTTAAGACTCTCTATTTTATCAACCGCACTGATGCTGCTCATATCTGTCTATATCTATTATTCAAAATTTACGTAACCCTTTATGGTCAAGTATGATAAAACCATGAGTAATACGGGTGGCTTCAAGTCAGGCGCTCCATCAAATGAGCTATTTTTTTGACCATCTGTCTTTTTGAACATATAGGTAGTCATATTCTATGATCACTGTTTTATTCTACTAATATAATACCGGTGTTTCACCGCATAGGGACGGCATGCTATTCCAATCTATACGGCGCTTGCGTCATTTTGTTTATGATGTTTTGCAAAACGAAGCGCACGACACGTTATTTAGTCGTTATCTCGATTATTTTCTTATATTCTTGATTATGACCAATGTGGCAGCCGTGATAGCGGAGTCAGTAGATAGCTGGTATTACCCGTATCAGGAATATTTCACGTGGTTTGAAAACTTCTCTATTGTGATATTTTCTATCGAGTATTTGTTGCGATTATGGAGCGTCGCTGAAGCCAAGCCTGACAATACAACGTGGAAGCAGCGTTGGGATTGGATCAGAAGCCCGTCAGCACTCATTGATTTGGTAGCGATTGTCCCAGCGTTCCTAAACTTCTTTGTCACGATTGATTTGCGTTTCCTACGGATTTTGCGTCTGTTCCGTATCCTCAAGCTGACTCGCTATTTTGCGTCCATGCGTATTCTACTAGTGGTTATCAGTAAAGAGCGAGGCTCGTTTCAAGCTGTTATCTTTATATTAATTATCATGATTGTGACGGCATCGAGCGGTATTTATTTGGTTGAAAACCATGCCCAACCAGAAGAGTTTGAGTCGATACCCAAAGCGATGTGGTGGGCTGTAGTTACGCTTACTACTGTGGGCTACGGCGATGTAACCCCAATCACCAATGCTGGCAAGATATTGGGGGCAATCATTACCATATTGGGTGTGGGTCTTGCGGCCCTGCCTGCAGGTATTCTGGCGACGGGTCTTGCAAATGAGCTTGCGCAGCGGCGTGAAGAGCTGGAGCAGCATTTCCGAGAGCAGCTGATCGATAGTGACTTTGATTTGGTACAAAATCAGATGATGATTGATAAGATTCGCCGCGAGCTAGGACTGGACAAAGAGCAGGCACAAAATATCGTATTACAAGTGCTGCGTGAACAAGAGTTGGAGCGCCGCGAAAAAGAAGTAGAGAACCGTCAAAAGAATTTTTGTCCACATTGTGGTGAGGTCTTATAGATAAAAATTAGATAGGAGTAGGTGTTTGTTGAAGTAGCTACTAAGGTAGCTATTGAAGTAGCCATTCAAATAGTAATCTAAACAGTCACCAGATAACGGTGTGGGCGATAAAAAAATGGTGCTGTGTGATCAAAACACAGGACCATTTTTATATTTTACTATTTGTTGATAATATATATCTAGGACTATACACCCTGAGGAATAGGCATCGCACGTGCCAACTCATGGGCCACTTGCTGTGCTGCACTTGATAGATTTTCTGCATCTAGTGGTAGGTTTTGTAGCGTCAGATGCCAGTCATCGACAGAACGACGCAAATGAGCAACCCAAAGTGTTTTACAGTCACGTGGCAGCTGTTTTAGGTTGACTTCAAAACAGCGGTTGCCCTCGTCATCGCTCAGATGAATCTCGCCTTTCTTAACTCTTGAAAACGCGTGACCATGGTATGAGTTGGCAAGCAGCGCAATATGGGTGATATGTTCTGGAACTTCTTCTAACTCCAATCTAATTTGCTCTTGGTCAAGTGGCGCAAGATACATGGCTTGCTCACCGCGATCCTTGCCGTTTAGACTGTCTCCTTGATGCTTGACTGATTCGGCTCTATCACGCAATTGTTTGAACCAGACAATGTCACTAATGATGCAGTTGTCATCATATAAGACGCACGCTAAGTCGATATCGACCGCGCTTTTGTCCTTTTTAAAACGCTTAAATAAGCCTTTTGGCTCAATCTTGGTAAATTCATAATTGAGCGCAAAAAATAAGGTTCCCGTATCCAAGCCCAGTCCTCTTAAACTGTCGGAAAGCAGTGGTGATGGGGCAGTGGTCGGCATAACATTCCTTTTTTCAATTCTTAGTGGTTAATTCTTGGTTCTTGGTTCTTGGTTCTTGGTTATTAGCGCATATTGTGGTCTAAGTATTACTTAGTTTAGACATCACTATCAGTATTCGTTGTCGCTCGAGGTTTGTCTAACACCGCTTGGTATAACAACTCAGGCTTAGCATCTAACAACCCATTGCCAAAACCACGTAGCCACCAAACCAGTTGTGAGGTCAGATTAACCGTCGCTTTTATCGTTAAGGTTCCGTCATCATTTGCTATGACAACCTGATCGTCACTCAATTTACTCTCGGTGAGGCTTCTACCTGCTTGCTGCGTAAATTGTAGCTCAATGGTGGTGTTTTTACCACGCTCAGCCAGTTCACCGAAAAACGGGTGACTAAACCCCATACTGCCTTCGTCCAAATACGTATCAAGTTGAAAGTTTTCTGGTGTTTGCGCAGTACTTTCTAAAATCTCCACACTATCAAATCGGTGTAGTGCAAAGGTACGAATGATGACGTCAGGATCATCGGTACGAGTGGCCAGTAGATAGATAATCACACCGCGCTGAATGATAGCAATAGGGTTTAGCGTATACTCGCTGGCTTCTGACTTATTGCTGCGAGTATAGCAGGCATTGATTTGTAACTGATAAAATAGAGCATGATAAATGTTGTCTTTGCTGTCTAAGTCTATGTGTGGCGCAATGAGTGGCTGAGTCGCAGGTTCAATACGGACACGGTCTATCCAGGAATGTGTCACTTTGCTATTTTTGAGTTGTCGCCTTGCCAAGTCAAACCAAGGGAACAGCTCATCTAAAATGACAGGTGGCAATAGCTGAGTCAGATTGGCCTCAACCATATTGAAGGCAACGGCTTGCGATAAGTTCATATGCGGTAAGCTTTGTAGCGGGGCATCTTCTTTCCAGCGCCAGCCTTGAGGATTGGCATTGTTTTTTTCGATAGGAAATCGTTTTGCCAGCGCATTCAAATCACGCTGTACAGTACGTAGGCTGATGTCAAAACCGGCCATCATGAGCTGTTCGTAAATATGGGTGGTGCCTACCCAGCGATTGCGCTGTAGCTGTGACAACACCTGCCATTGACGAGCAGTCGTCGCCGCCCCATGACGGTTGTCATTACTCTCTTTTAGCGCGTTGCTGTCTGTAGCCACCAGCATATTCTCTTGCTCAGTAGCGTTGGCTTGAGCGTGGATGTCATTGGCAGTGGTAGGACGTACAGTCATTAAGAGATACCCTTTATGAAGTCATAGGTCAATATTTTCAAGATTAATGCTTTAAAGGTTAATATTTTATAGGTTTTAACCAGTTAGCAGCCGTTTATCATCGCAGAAAAGCATCGTGGCGTCTAGGGACGTTCGTACATGTCAACGCCATATCGAACGCTCTTCATTTAATAATGAAGACTAATGTGGTAGATACTAAAGCTAGTAGGTACTAAAGCGATTCATCATCAATGACTTCAGTCTCACCATTTTCGTCTTTACGACTTCTTTCCTTTCTTTTATCCTCTTTTTTCTGACGTTTTGCTTTACGCTTTTTTTTCTCTTTCTTTTTTGACTTTTTATCATCGACCTCATCATCACCATCTTGGTTTTCATCCCACAGCATCAGACGATCCAGAACTTTACCGAATAGCGTATTTTTGCGATATCGACCTTTCTTGTTCATGGTGTCGATGGGTAGACCTGTCATCAAGGTCAAGGCTTCACTCAATGTATAAACACCATAGATATGAAAGTTGCCGTCTCTTACAGCAGCAATGATATCGTCACGTAACATCAGTTGTTTGACATTGGCCATCGGAATAACCACGCCTTGCTCACCTGTGAGTTCTTGCTCACGGCAGGCATCAAAAAACCCAGCGATTTTGGCGTTGATGCCGCCAACAGCCTGTACTTCACCCAGCTGATTCATGGAACCAGTGATGGCAAATGATTGATCAATGGGGACATCGGCTAAGGCGGATAGTAGGGCGCAGCCTTCGCTGACAGTGGCGCTATCGCCATCGATATGAGCGTAGCTTTGTTCAAATGCGAGCGAGGCACTAAAATTTAGGGCATGGTGCTGGCTAAACAGCGCCCGCAAATAGCTGGTCATGATCAGCATGCCCTTAGCATGCAAGCTACCACCCAAATCTACATCACGTTCAATATCAAGGATTTCACCTGCACCAATATTGGGTTGAATCACCGCAGTGAGACGCGCAGGCATGCCAAACTCACTATCAGCGTAACTGACGACAGTCAGGGCATTGACCTGTCCAACCGCACTGCCTTGCGTTTGAATCAGTTGTTGCCCGTTTTTGAGCTCATCCCAATATAGGTCACGCAAATATCCTGAGCGCTCATCCATATTGTCGATGGCTTGAATGACATGGTCAGCAGTTACCATATTTTGTGCGCTCAAACGCGCATGACGGTTAGACTCATGTAGCAGTTTGATGAGCAAGTCACTATGTAAGCTTAGGCGGTCTTGTTCTTCAGCTTGCAAGCTCAAATGCTCAAGTAAGGTGGCTTGCGCGCTACTATCGAACGGATACAGATCGGCGTAGTCAATGATGTCTGCCATTTTCGCTACCAGTGCCAGTTCATGCTCGCTGGTGCGCGTTACATCATCATGAAAGTCCGCGCGAACTTTGAACACCGCATCGAACTCAGGCTCAAGCTCTAACAGCTCATAGTACAAGTCTGCTTCACCTAATAAGATCACTTTGATATCAAGATCAATGGGCGCAGGTGATAAAGACAAGCTACCTGTTAAGGTGAGCATCTGCTCAAGACTTGAGAGCTTAATTTTGCGAGACTGTAGCGCGCGCTTTAGACCTTGCCATGCATAAGGGTGCTCAAGTAAATGGCTGGCTTCTAGGAGCAGGTAGCCGCCATTGGCACGGTGCAAGGCGCCTGCGCGAATCATACTGACGTCAGTCGTTACGGTACCCAATTGAGTGATTTGCTCAACGTGACCCAACAGATTAAGGTGAGTCGGCAGGTCTTCAAAGACAACAGGTGCACCACTGTCTGGCAGATGGCTCACAATGACATTCACCGCATAACGGCTGGGTGTTGTGGTTAATACTGCCGACACAAATTCTTCGTCATCACCGTTGACGATGCGCTCTACATGAGCAACCATATCGGCAAACAAAGTTTTGAGGTAATCAACAACAAGCGGGTGCGTGGCAAACTGCTCATAAACAGGGGCAAACAAAGGTTGTAGCGCACGGTGTGCGATACTGCGATGCAATGACTCGATTGCATCGTTGGCTTCATCTTCTAACTGCTCTAAAGCGATGGTCAGTTGGCTGAGCCGTTTTTGCATATGGTTTTTCTGTACAAAGTTATTTAATTCAGCTTCGTACTCGCTATTGCCATACTCAGAATTTTGGGCGTTGTTTTGATCTTCATTACCGTTAGTTTTATCGTTACTTGGTATGTTGGCTTTTTCGATACTATTTATCGGTGATGAGTCATCATCATTGCTAGATGATTTTGAATCCTTTGAGTGGTCGCTGCTATTGTCTGTCGTCAGTTGACTGGGATGAACGAAAACTGCTTTATTATCAAACGAGCGAAACGTCAAAGCTAAGTCATATTGTTTGCCTTCAGCGTTTAGCGCATCATAGGCATGACTTTCTTTTTGATGTGTATTGTTCTTTATCGCTTCGATTTTACTTTGGTATTGGTCACTACGAAACCGTTGGCTCAGTCGCTTTTTGGCTTGTTGCCATAAGCTATTGACGTGCTGCTGTAGTTGTAATGCTTGACCTGCAGGCAGACGCAGTGCGAGCGGCGTACGGGGATCAGTAAAATTATGCACATAGACCCAATCGTCAGGCGTTGGTGCATCAGCGGCGATGCGGGTAAGCAGGCGACTAATAACCGTGCGTTTGCCCAAACCGTTCTCACCAGCAGCAAATACATGGTAGCCACTAGCCTTGATATCTAGAGCCGTATGCAATGCTTTTAGTGCACGCTGCTGACCAAAACCAACATCTAAGTCCGGTGCCGTGCGGGTGTCTGTAGGCAGCTCATCAGGGTCACTATAGCGCTTTAGTTGCTCAGCTGATATGCGGCAATTTTGCTGAACCTCTATAAAAATAGGATTGGGCGTATTAGGTGTGTCTTGCTGATTATTTTTTGAGTCAGCGGTAGGTAGTACCATATTGTTAGCGTCTTTTGATATTTGAGATATAGGGGTGCGGAGTTGCTCAGTCATAGGATATTAAAACATCATCTTAAAGGTATCGGTTGGGGTATGGTATTTTATACGAGGTTTATTTGCTCTAAAACTATCACTTTCAATAAAGACATCTTACAAGATGTAGCCGCATGTTAGCGAAGTCATTGAGCGCAGTTTTGTATCATATGCAGATAACTTATATAGAATAATGAATAAAAAGACAATAAATGGCTCATGGCGTGTCATGCTATTAAAGTACGATAACGCCTCACAACAAGCGTAGATAGTATAAGATGTCCCACATTGGCGCAATCTGCAACTATTCAATGAGCGGGTCACATGATAAAATAGGCGGTTCACATGTCAAAACTGGATAACTCGTTGTATGTCAGCTTCCGCTAAAACCTCTTCATCGTCTGCTAACACGGGTAACATCCGTATTGATCCGACTGGCTTTGTCAAACTTGGGGCACAGCTGCCAACGCTTGCTAATATCTTAGCACAAGCAATAGCCGAGCTCGGTTTATCTCTAAGTGATAAACAGCAGCGCACGTTATTATTATACTTAGACCAGCTTTTGTTATGGAATAAAGCGTATAATCTGACCGCCATTACCGATCCAGAAGAAGCGCTGATCAAACATGTGATTGATTGTTTGTCTATTATAATGCATTTACCAGCAGGTTCACTGCTTGATATTGGCACAGGAGCAGGGTTGCCAGCAGTGATTATTGCGATCTGTCAGCCTGAGCGCCAATGTACAGCACTTGATAGTAATCAGAAAAAGATTCGCTTTATCAAGCAAATCAGCAGTGAGCTTGGTTTGGGCAATATGCAGCCAATCGCTTCACGTATCGAAGCACACGAGGCCAGTTACGACGTAGTGACTTCTAGAGCATTTGCCAGTTTGATAGATTTTGTTGAGGTAGCGCAGCCAAGATTAGTAGATGGCGGCTATCTGTGTGCAATGAAAGGCAAAGCACCGAGTGATGAAGAGCTGCAAGCGCTCGATGGTGATTGGCACATCAAAACTATCAAGCTATCAGTACCGCGCCTGCATGATAGCCGTCATTTGATTGAGATGTCTGTCAAAACATCTAAATGACAAACACTTCTCAGTCATGAAACAGCTATCATTTTTTGTGAAACATAGTTTACGTTTGTACTCAAATGACATAGTATTTAAAAGCACTAAAACTACGTAAGCGGAAATTGAGCAGTTGACATCTAAAACGGCTGCGGATTGAGAGTGCTGGCGTAGTACGAATTTACCAGTATGAGCGTTACCAACTGCATCAAATACAGTAAAAGAAAAATCAAGTAATAGATTTTAATAATATTGAGTGAGTGTATGGAAATCATAGCAATTGCGAATCAAAAGGGCGGTGTGGGCAAAACCACAACGGCGGTAAATTTGACCGCCAGTTTAGCTGCTAAGCGCAAGCACGTACTACTGATTGACTTAGACCCACAGGGTAATGCAACCAGCGGGACTGGTGTTGATAAAAATGAGCTAACGCTTACCATAGCCGATGTTTTGCTTGATGGGGTATCACTGACTGAAACCATTGTCACTAGCCCTGCTGGATTCGATGTTATCGGTGCCAACCGCGATTTGGCAGGTATGGATATCACATTGATGAGCAAGACTGATAGCCATGAATTGTTCAAAACTGCCATGGCAGATTTGGTTAATGATCAGGTCGCTAATAAAAAGCAGTCATATGATTATGTGATTATAGATTGTGCGCCTAGTTTGAATCTATTGACCATTAATGCTCTGGTCGCAACTGATAGCGTCATTATTCCGATGCAGTGTGAGTATTATGCATTAGAAGGGTTGGCTGATTTATCCCAAACGATTGAGCGTCTAACAGAGTTAAATCCTAAGCTATACATACGCGGAGTCGTGAGAACGCTGTTTGATGCACGTAATACGCTTGCTCGTGATGTGTCTGCTGAATTAGAAGCACATTTTGGCGATATCATGTACAAGACACATATCCCAAGAAATATTCGCCTAGCAGAAGCGCCTGCACATGGTTTGCCCGTCATTGCTTATGAGAGATGGTCAAAAGGCGCACGCGCATACCAAAAGCTGGCTGCTGAAGTCATAAAGCAGAGCAGTTGATTTTCATATAAGCGTTGTTTATATAAGCGAGTGTCACTGGTAAAGACAGTAAGCAATCAGTTGGACAACAAAGCACTGAAAATTGTATTTAGTAAGCCGTAATAGTAATCAATAGGCTTTTATTTTAGCGTTAGAGGATAGGTAATCATGGCGAAGAAAAGAGGGTTGGCTGCCAATCGAGGCTTAGATGCCTTATTGGGATCAATCAAAAAAGAAAAGCAAATCACCGCCTCTGCCTTGCAAGACGATATGGCTGCACGTGACAACACGTCGCCAGCTGAAACACCGAATCCCAAAGTGCCTGCCGATACCAACGCGGCAGCTGCGACTGCTGATACTACTTCGATTAAAACCAGCAAAAAATTGACCACAACGTCTAATGATGCTGATAGCGACAACGGTACTCGCGCACCGCGTAGTCCGCGAGCTGCGAGTAAGTCTACTGTTGCTAAGTCACGCAACAGCAGCACAGAAGCAAGTACGCAAGAAGATCAAATCAGCCTCGTACAAATCGATGTCACCCTTTTACAAGCGGGCAAATATCAGCCACGTCGTGATATGAGTGAAACGGCGCTTGCAGAGTTGGCGTCTTCTATTGAGCAGCATGGCGTGATGCAGCCTATTGTGATTCGTCCTTTACTGGCCAATGAAGATAAAAGTGAAGATTTTGTTACTCACGAAATTATCGCGGGTGAGCGTCGCTGGCGCGCGGCAAAAATGGCAGGAAAGTCGGTTATTCCAGCTATTGAACGTGCGCTATCTGACGAGCTTGCCATTGCACTCGCCTTGATCGAGAACATCCAGCGTGAAGACTTATCCGTCATTGAGCAAGCAGCAGCATTGCAGCGCTTTCATACTGAGTTCGGTATGAGTCATGCCATGATTGCTGAAGTCGTTGGCAAGGCACGTACGACGGTATCGAATTTACTGCGCTTAAATCAATTACATGATACGGTAAAAGACCATTTGGCAACCAGCGCGCTAGATATGGGTCATGCCCGTACGCTATTGGCATTGTCTTCTGAGCAGCAGCCTATCATCGCGCAAAAAATCATCGATGGCGGCATGACGGTGCGAGAAGCGGAAAAACTGGTCAAATCTATCTTGCAGCCGGCTCCCAAAGCCAATCGTATCGAACAGGCACAATCTCGTGATGCTGAACGTCTCACCCAAAGACTGACTGATATGCTAGGCGCCGAAGTCAAACTCAAGCACAAAAAAGATGGACAGGGTAGTGTTGAGATATTCTTCCATAATCAAGATCAACTGGCCGCTTTGATCAAGCATATAGAAGCGCAGGCTTAGGACAACACGCGAATTAGTAGGACTGATTTATTAGTAGCAATTGTTTACGCATGAATCCGTCTACGTCATAACTGTTTTGAGAATATGGAAGAAAGTAAGTATGTGGGAGTTAGTAAAGGCAGGTGGCTGGCTAATGACACCTATCGTCGTCTGTTCTATATTAGCACTGGTTATCATCATTGAGCGTAGCCATACGCTACAATTTAACAAAATTGTGCCCACTAGACTACGAGAGCAGCTCATCACTCGCTTACGTGAAAATGGTGATATTGGCCGTACGCAGTTGATGAATGTCAAAGAAAAGACAGCGCTTGGTGATATTTTGGCAACAGGTCTGCTTTATCGTCAGTATGGCTTAGAGTCTATGACCATGCATATGCAAAACCGTGCCAGCGTACAAGTTCATCAATTAGAAAAAAATATCAATATGCTGGGTACGATTGGTGCTATTGCGCCATTGCTTGGATTATTAGGTACCGTATTAGGTATTATCTCTTCATTCTTAGCTATCACTGATGGTGCGATGCAAGATCCAACTATGCTTGCTGCTGGTGTGTCACAAGCATTAATCACGACGGCTGCTGGCATGATCGTTGCTATCCCAGCACTGGTGGCATATCGTTATTTTCAGCGCCGTATCATCGATATCAATGCGCAGTTCGAGACGCAAGCAGGGCTTATGATTCAAGAGCTATATGACTACCAATTGCTCGAAAATATTCACACGTTGGTGCCTGCCAATAGTACAGTAGCTATGGATGAGCATGCAAGAGTTCAGTTAGATACAGACAAGGTCAACATGGCGACACCATAACGGTCATAGTTTTGATTCTATATAATAGCGATGGTTTTCATACGAAAGTATGCCCATGCGCACTAGATAATTTGAAGAGATTCATATGCGCTTTAGAAAACCGACGGTTGAGCCGCTTGAGATTAATCTAACACCGATGATTGACTGCTTACTATTTTTGATTGTCTTTTTGCTACTGGCTACCTCCTTTAACCACTTTAGTCGCTTAAACATTATCCTTCCTGAAGCAGAAGGTGTGGCACAGACAGAACCACAAAACAGTATTGAAGTGGCTGTCCAAGAAGATGGCAGTTACCTGGTCAATGGTATTACGCTCGCCAGTAGCAACGAGGCTGAACTGATCAGCATGTTGCAGCAAGAAGCAGGGAGCAATCGCGATATGCTCTTTGTGATTGCAGCGGATGCCAACGCTACCCATCAGTCTGTCGTACGGGTGATGGATGTCGCTGGCAAACTTGGCTTTTTGAACCTGAATATCAGCACCGTTGTCCCACTTGGTCAAACTTTGCCGCAATAACATTTGCCGCATCATTACTATAAACTGTGTATCAAGCACAGCCCATCCATATCATGACACCTACATTGAGGCTTTTATGAGCCAAGCTTATACATCTGACTCTACAAAACCTTCTGCTAAAAAACCTTCAGCAGTACCTTCTAGTCCGCCCAAAAGTAAGACCTTATTGCGCCTACTGAGATATCTAAAGCCGTATTGGTGGGCTTTGCTCCTAACGGTTGTGGGTTTTGCTATCAATGCAGGAACTGAGATTTGGATTGCCAAGCTATTACAATACATCACTGATGCCATCAATCAAAATGACCGCAGCAAACAAGCTTTATTCCCTTTATTGATCATTGCCTTGTTTTTTGTACGCGGTGTGGGTAGCTTTTTGGGTAACTATTATTCGGCTTTGGTGTCACGTAATCTGGTCTATGAGCTGCGTGTAGAGGTATTTAATAAACTACTACGTCTACCAAGTTCATTCTATTTGGCCAACCCTGCTGGTACGATTTCATCCAAGTTGATATTTGATGTAGAGCAAGTCACTGCTGCCAGTACCGACTCAATGAAGACCTTGCTACGTGATGGTTTGACGGTTGTGGCACTGATAGGCTTTTTGTTGTATAGCAACTGGCGCTTGACGCTCATTTTGTTTGTGGTGTTACCACCTATTTTATGGCTTATCCGTATTGCTTCTAAGCGTTACCTTAAGCTGTCTAAAGGTATCCAAAAAACGATGGGTAGTGTCAGTCATATCACCAATGAAGTCATCGGTGGCTATCAGGTGGTAAAGAACTACGGTGGACAAGCGTACGAAGCTGAGCGTTTTGATAAGACTTCAAAAAAGAATTTACGCCAAGGCATGAAGGTAGTCGTCACCAATAGTATCAATACCCCAGCAGTACAGCTATTAATGGCGATAGCCATGTCAGTGGTGGTATGGCTTGCCCTTAGACCTTCAGTCATCAGTAATATTTCAGCGGGCGAGTTTATCTCTTATATTGCGGCGGCTGGTCTGCTTAGTAAGCCTGTCCGATCACTGACCGATATCAATCAAAAGTTGCAAAAAGGTATTGCTGCTGGTGAGTCGATTTTTGCGTTACTTGATGAACCAGAAGAGGAAGACACAGGTACTATTAGTAAGGCGTTATCCGGTCAAATGTCTTTGGATAATATTAGCTTGGTATATCCAGACTCAACGGTCGCTCTACGCGACTTTACCTTAGATATAAAAGCAGGCGAGACAGTTGCACTAGTCGGAAGAAGCGGGGCGGGTAAGTCATCCTTAGTGAATCTTCTAACACGTACCTTAGAGACGTCCTCAGGGCAAATTACTCTAGATAACATGCCCATTGAAGACATCAAATTAGAAAGCTTGCGTGCACAAATCGCCATGGTGAATCAACAAGTGGTGCTATTTAACACGACAGTATTGAACAATATTGCTTATGGCGGCTTGGCTGATAGAACCCAAGCTGAGATCGAGCAGGCTGCAAAAGCGGCTTTTGCGCATGACTTTATTATGAAGATGCCAAACGGCTACCAAAGTGAAATCGGTGCTGAAGGACTACAGCTGTCGGGTGGGCAGCGTCAACGACTGTCTATCGCTCGCGCATTATTAAAAGATGCACCGATTTTGATTTTGGATGAGGCCACTAGTGCGCTTGATAATGAGTCAGAATACTATATTCAACAGGCCCTCGATAATGTCATGAAAGACCGCACGACACTAGTAATCGCGCATCGTTTGACGACGATCGAGTCCGCTGATCGTATTGCTGTGATGGATGGCGGTCAAATCGTTGAGCTAGGAACGCATGACGAGCTGATGCAACTACAGGGTCACTATGCGCAAATGTATGCTCGAGATTTTGAATAGCATCACATATCTGTACTTTGTTTCATGGTAAGTCTGGTGGTCTTAAAAACTGGAACGACCGTGAGCGCCTACGTAATAAGTTAATAGAATAAATGGCAATTATCAATGAGCATCGAGACGACAATCACCCGTGCATGGCAACGCCGCGCCATTTGGCTTTGGCTATTGTTGCCTATTAGCTGGCTGTATGGGCTGATTACCATACTTCGCCGCAATGCTTATAAATCTGGGTTGCTATCGAGTTACCGTGCCCCTGTACCCGTCATGGTCATCGGTAATATTACGGTAGGGGGTAGTGGTAAAACGCCGCTTATCATTGCTCTAGTTAATTATTTGCAAAGACAAGGCATAAAGGTAGGGGTAATCAGCCGTGGTTATGGTGGTGATACCAGTCAAATGCCAGCCGTGGTAAGTGCTACCAGTTTGCCGAGCGTGGTAGGTGATGAGCCTTGTTTGATTGTTCATACGACAGGCGTTGCTATGGCAGTATGTCCCAACCGTCAGCAGGCGATTGCTGCTTTGCTGGATGCTCAGCCTGATCTACAATTGATCATCGCTGATGATGGTTTGCAGCATTATGCGCTCAAGCGCGATATAGAGTGGATTGTGGTAGATGCCGCGCGAGGGTTTGGCAATGAGCAGTTGCTCCCGACTGGGTTTTTGCGTGAGCCGATGTCACGACTGCAAGGGGCTGACGTCATCTATCACGAGAAGCCTGTCATAGATTCGGCTTATGATAATAAAAGTGGTGAGAAAGCGCGACGTGCTGAGCGCTTAACCATGCATTTGCAAGCGGATACATTGCAAAGGCTATGGAATCCACAGTCGGATACGCCTCAGGCCGATAACGCAATACCGGTTAGTAATAGCCGAGTACATGCAGTCAGTGGCATCGGCTATCCACAACGTTTTTTTAATACCTTAAAATCTCTTGGTTTTGATGTCGTAGGACATTCTTATCCTGATCATTATGACTTTAGTTTGGCTGAGTTATTGCAATATAGTGATTATCCAATCGTGGTGACCAGTAAAGATGCGGTAAAAATAAGCGCGTTATTGTCAGACTATAGAACGGATCAAGTGCTGAATGATGAGTACGCAGAGCTAATCAATAGATTATGGGTATTACCTGTGACAGCCGTTTTATCCGATAACTGCTACGACAATCTTAATCAGCAATTAAAAGCTTTAGGTGTCAATGCTAATCAAGATGCTAGTATAAGCGTCTCATCATAGACACTGGTTAAGACACCAAACTGCACCATAATTTTATAGGAATCAACCATGTCGCTTGTCGCTCCCTCTACTAAAACCCATATCGTAATTCCTGCTCGCTTTAAGAGCACTCGGCTACCTGGTAAGCCATTGCTAAGCATTCATGGCAAGCCGATGATACTGTGGGTGGCTGAAAAAGCACAGGCAGCTACCTTTGCAGATGATATGTGTATCGCGACTGATGATGAGAGTATTGCAAAGGTTTGTACCGATGCAGGTTTCGATGTTGTTATGACCAGTAGCGAACATGCTTCGGGGACGGACCGTTTGGCAGAAGTAGCTGCTATCAAAGGCTGGGCTGACCATGACATTGTTGTCAATATGCAAGGGGATGAGCCACTTGTACCGCCATTGCTGCTTGAGCAGGTACAAGCGCTTTTGGTCGCGGATGAGGCTAGCGTCATGGCGACGCTCTGTGAACCTATCGATGATTACGATACGTTTCAGCGACCATCTGTGGTAAAAGTCGTCAGTCAACAGGCAAACAACCTACAGCGTGCACTCTATTTTAGTCGCGCGCCCATCCCTTGTGATCGTGATGTTGCGCTGGCTGGTAGCAGTCAAAGACAACCACCAAAAAATGCGTATCGCCATTTGGGTTTATACGCGTATCGCGTCAGTTTATTGCAGCAGTTTGTACATTGGCTACAGACGCCGCTCGAGTTACTCGAAAGTCTAGAGCAGCTACGTGTGCTAGAAAACGGTGAGCATATCGCCATTGCCGAGGCTGCTTGCCAATTACCTGCTGGTGTGGATACACAGGAAGATCTAGAGCGTTTAAATTCGATGAGCTTAGCTGACTTTCAGAGTCCTGCTGCTCAAAACCCTGCTACCCAAAATGGTATTACCCAAAGCCCCATTGCACAGTAATCTAACCACATATTTTTAGAGCAGTGGTCGCATGCTGCCTCTCAATCCCAAGTACCCAAAAACGTGATAGAGCCAATAGAGCTATAACTATGAATGATATGACAGGGAATGTAGGTACACTGGAGGCGTCAGGCAGTATCTATTTTGCACCATTGTTGCCATGGCAGCAGACGCTGTGGACGCAACTGACGCAGCGAGTGTTGATGCAGCAGTCATTGCCGCACGCACTACTTGCTGCTGGTATGCAGGGTATGGGTAAACGGGCCTTTGTGTGGCGATTGACTGCTTGGTTATTGTGCCGCAAGCGTAGTACACATCCATCAGGAGCCTGCGGCGTATGTGAAAGCTGTCAATGGTTAAAGTCGGGCACCCACCCAAGCTTGCAAGTCTTACCGCTAGTCAGTATGCCCGTCGAGGCAGACAACGATTCTCTCAAAGAAAAATCAAGCAATACAAAAGACAAGAAAAACACCAAAGCAAACAGCAATAGCGCTCTTAAAATTAAAGTTGATGACATTCGAGCGCTCCAGCCTTTTATATATCAAGGCGGACAGGGAATGCGTATTTGCGTGTTAGATCATGCTGAGCAAATGACCGTTGCTGCTGCCAATGCTTTACTTAAAACTTTAGAAGAGCCGCAAGCGCAGGTTCATTTGTTTTTGATTAGTGATACACCCGCTCAGCTACTTCCAACCATCAAGAGCCGAGTACAGCAGTTAGCGCTACAGACGATAGAGCCTGCTGTTGCCATCGATTATGTGACCCAAGTGCTAGGCCATACGATCAACCGTGAGGCAGTGGGTCAGACAGCCATCGAGCAGCTCATACAGCTGGCAAATGGTGCTCCGCTCGCTGCTATAGACTTAGCGCAGGCAACGTGGTACAGCAAGCGCGCGCTGTGGTTGACCACATGGCAGGCACTGCGTAGCGGCAAGCGTAGTAGCGTGGCAGCAAGTGATTATTGGCAAAGTCAGCTGAGTATCAAAGAGTTTATCCAGTTGTCTGAGTTGATGCTTCTTGATATACGCCGTGTTTGTTTGGGACTTAGCGAACTACAAAAAGACATTAATCTCTCATCAGCATTGGCATCTTACCAACCTACAGGTAGCGGACTAGAAACCGTAGCTATGAGCTTGCAGCAGACCAAAGTTGCTCTACAACAAAATGTGCAAGAAAAATTTGCCTATGATAAGCTAATGCAAGAGTTGGCATACTTGTAAGGCAGTGCTGTAGCGTCTTATAAGGGATTGCTAACTCACAATTGCTTTTATTTATATATATCCAATACGCTCATAAAATACATTTAACTCATTCGATAAAGGAAGCTGACTATGGCAATGCCAGGCCGCGGCGGGATCTTAACCTGCCACATTGAAAGTATCGAGACATTGTATGCCAGCTATTTATCCTTTGTGAGTAATGGCGCGCTATTTGTGCCCTCTGATCAGCCGCAGCAGCTAGGTAATGAGGTGTTTATCGCTATCACCTTACCAAACTCTAGCGAACGCTTACCGATGAACGGTAAGGTCGTTTGGATTAACTCTAAAACCCAAGGCAGTCGTCCGGCAGGTTTTGCAGTGCAAATTGGTAGTGATATTTCTGGACAGCGTATCAAAAACGAAGTTGAGCGCCTGCTGGCTGGTAAAATCGATAGCTTACAATCCACATATACGATGTAATGTTTTTAAAGATGTATACGAAAAAGCAGCCCTATTAAATAAAGGCTGCTTATAGCAATTAAAGTCTCTTTAATTGTGTATAAATATAGGCTAGTAGCGGGGCGGTACATACATGTCATCAGGTATGGGTTCGCGGTAGTACTCATCGTCGCGCTTACGATCAGGCAGTTCGATCTCATCACGAGGGACTTCTTTATAAGGGATTTGTTCGAGCAGGTGAGCAATACAATTGAGCCTTGCGCGCTTTTTGCTATTGCCTTCAACCACCCACCATGGCGCTTCAGGGATATGAGTACGCTCAAACATGGTCTCTTTTGCTTTGGTATAGTCTTCCCAACGTCTACGTGACTCTAAGTCCATTGGCGAGAGCTTCCACTGTTTTAAGGGGTCATGGATACGGCTCATAAAGCGCGAATGTTGCTCATCATCGGTAATAGAAAACCAGTATTTTACCAAGCGTATGCCTGAGCGGACCAACATACGCTCAAAATCTGGTACGGATTGAAAAAACTCCTCGTACTGCTCATCAGTACAAAACCCCATCACCCGCTCAACACCGCCGCGGTTGTACCAGCTGCGATCAAATAATACAATCTCGCCTGCTGCTGGCAAATGGGCAACATAGCGCTGAAAATACCACTGTGTTTGCTCACGCTCAGTCGGCGCAGGCAATGCGGCAACCCTACAGACTCGTGGGTTTAGCCGTTGGGTGATGCGCTTGATAGCCCCACCTTTACCTGCAGAATCACGCCCTTCAAATATCACAACGATACGTTCGCCATTCTCAACGACCCAGTCTTGTAGTTTGATGAGTTCACGTTGTAAACGAACCAACTCTTGAAAATAAGTGCGGCGGTCGAGCTTCTCTTGGGTAGTTAACTGACATCCGTCAAAATAAAAGTTACGCATATAATCGTCTATTTCGTTCTCTAACTCTTCATCATGGCTATCGATCAGGTCTTGGTGCATTTTTCGACGTAACTCATCATAGTCGACTTCTTTTTCGATGCGCTTGGACAAAGTGGTCTGCTCACGCTCGTATCGGCTCTTATTGGCATTGTCGTAGGTATGAGATGAGATAGGTTTAAATTCAGTCACCGTTGAGGGCTTTTTTTTATCATGTTGGACAGTTTGATGCTCATCAAAAATCACTTGCCTGAGCTTTTTTAACAAGTATTTCATCGTACTCATAAATATTACCTTTGTTTGATAAGCTGGCGTTTGTAAAAGGCTATCGTCATAGAGCAAATTTATGATAACAAAATAAAGGCAAATAAAATGCCCTCTAATTCAATTAGAGGGCATTTATTTTTTGACAGCGTCATCTGTATCAATGACGCTTAACTAACAAACTATATTGGTGTTAAATCTTATTTTTCTAAGATACAAGTCACACCTTGACCACCAGCCGCACAGATAGAGATAAGCGCACGACCTGAACCTTTTTGATCCAGTAGTTTTGCGGCAGTCGCTAGGATACGAGCACCAGTTGCAGCAAATGGGTGGCCTGCTGCCAATGACGAGCCGTTTACGTTTAGCTTGCTACGATCGATAGATCCTAGAGGCGCATCAAGACCTAAGCGCTCTTCACAGAACTTCTCATCTTCCCAAGAGGCAAGGGTTGATAGTACTTGTGAGGCAAAGGCTTCATGAATCTCATAGAAATCAAAATCTTGCAAGGTGAGACCAGCACGCTCGAGCATACGCGGTACCGCATATGCCGGTGCCATTAGTAGACCTTCTGTGATACCAGATTTACCAATGAAATCTACCGCTGCGGTCTCTTGATGCGCGATATAAGCCAGTGGCTTTAGACCGTGCTCTTTTGCCCATTCATCTGTACCCAACAATACACAAGATGCACCATCAGTCAGTGGAGTAGAGTTAGCAGCCGTCATCGTTGGGTTAGCACTCTTTTTGCCAAAGACTGGCTTTAGCTTGCCCAGTTTTTCTAGTGTGGTATCTGGACGCAAGTTATTGTCACGAGTCAGACCTTTGTATGGTGTGATCAAATCATCAAAGAAACCTTCGTCATAAGCACGCGCTAGGTTTTGATGGCTGTTAAATGCCAACTCATCCTGAGCTTCGCGGCTGATATTCCACTCAAGTGTGGTGATTGCTTGATGCTCGCCCATTGATAGACCTGTGCGTGGCTCACCGTTTTGTGGAGAGTCGATTAGATCTTTTGGATTTAGACCCATCAATGCTTTTAGACGTTGTTTGTTGTCTCTTGCTGCACCCAGCTTGATGAGTACCTTGCGCAAGCCATCACCAATAGCGATAGGCGCATCTGAGGTTGTGTCTACGCCACCAGTGATGGCCGAGTCGATTAGACCCAAGGCGATTTTGTTGGCAGATGCAAACGTCGCTTGCAAGCCAGTACCACACGCTTGTGAGATATCATAAGTTGGTGTGTGCGGGTTTAACGCTGTGTTTAGCGTCGCTTCACGAGTTAAGTTGATGTCACGGCTTAGCTTCATGACAGCGCCAGATACCACTTCGCCTAGTATCTCACCTTGTAGGTTGTAACGCTCAACCAAACCGTCTAGGGCTGCAGTCAGCATATCTGTATTGCTAACGTCAGCATATGAGCCGTTCGAACGTGCGAATGGGATACGGTTGCCACCTAGGATAGCGACACGGTTTTGGTTTGAGGCAGGCTTGGATTTACTCGTCTTTTTGGCAGTGGCCGCTGGCTTTCTAGCAGCATGGGTTGCTGCCTTTTCGTCATCTGCTTTTTTTGCAGTATCTTTAGTAGCGGTTCCTTTAGTAGCTGTATCAGTAGCCGTATCTTTAGTGTCAGGCTTTTTAGGTGCTTCAGTTCTGGTGTCTTTTGCAGGCACGTCTTTTTTTGAGCTATCTGTTTTTGTATTGTTGGTATCTTTTGTACTGCTAGTATCGACCGCTTTTTTTGCCACGTCTTTGACATCTGCAGTAGGCTCACTGCTTGCCGCTGTTTCTTGTGGTTTTGCATCATTCGCTTTAACGACAGTACTTTCGACAACTGGGCTATCAGGGTGGTTATTTTTATTACTCATAATATTATCCTTAAAAAGTATGGGTAGAAGAAATGGAGGGTAAAGAATAGGTAATGTTATTTTAAGCAAGAAGCAAATATTATCATTTATTACATCGTATAGCTGTGTATGATAAGGCGTTTTTACTCGTTTAGTGTATATCTTTAGCAAACGATGTGACGCTTATACAAGCGTTATCATCAGTCTTAGTAATAATGGGTAAGACGTTAATCGCCCAATCAACATTAGATATTAGCATTGCATAATGGTTCGTTTGATAATATATTGTTATCGATAATTAAACTTGCCATAACTTATAGGTCGGATTCTAGCATGATATGGTGGCGATTAACGCGACAAAAAGTTGCTGGCTTGTATACTGAGTTGTTTACAGATTGTTGTAGACATTGTCTGTTTTTGGACTTGTTTACAAGGGCAGTGTATAGTTAGGCTGGTTTTAAAATGATTTACCAAATATCAATAATTACAATGTCGATGAGCCTATATAATAGGTGCATTACCTCTTGTGTTTACTATTCTTCTAACCATTTATTATTTATAGGGAATATATTATGTCAGACCGTTATGGTGATTTTGTTCAATCTTCTCTTGGCAAAAAAGTAGCAAAAAACTTAGGTTTGCCGATGCCAACCACGCTTGATCGTTTTGAGAGCGGTGAGCGTTTGGTTCGCGGTAGTGTGTTGGTTGGCCGTGCGAATGGGGACGACAAGAGCGTTGGCGAATCAGTTGCGCGTATTTTGTCAGATGTTCATGCTGAGGTTTATGTAAACAGCAGCGATGATATCAAAGACGCATTGGCTGATGCAGGTATTGAGGCAAAAGCAAACACAGGTGGCGATGATCAATTTAAAGTTTTACTTTTTGATGCCAGTAACATCAGCAACGCCGATCAACTCAAAGAAGTGTATGACTTTTTTCATACCGTTGCCCGCCGCGTAGAAAAATCAGGCCGAGTCATCATTGTGGGTCGTACGCCAGAGAGCATCACTGATATCGAAACGGCAATGGCACAGCGCGCACTCGAAGGTTTTGTAAAATCAGTTGGTAAAGAATTCAAGCGCGGCGTTACGGCGCAGCTTATCTATGTAGAAGCAGGTGCCGAGCAGAACCTAGATTCAACCTTGCGCTTTTTCACTTCAGCACGTTCAGCGTACGTTTCAGGACAAGTGGTACGTGTGAGCAAAGGCGAGTCGGTCGATGTCGATTGGAATCAACCTTTAGGCGGTAAAACCATGCTAGTGACTGGTGCCAGTCGCGGTATCGGTGAAGCAATTGCTCGTGTCTTGGCTCGCGAAGGCGCGCATGTGATCTGTTTGGATGTACCACAGCAGCAAGCTGACCTACAAAAAGTAGCAAGTGAAATCAGTGGCTCTGCACTGACGGTAGACATCACAAGTGATGATGCTGGTGCAGAAATTGCAGATGCGGCGCAAAAGCGTGGCGGTTTAGACTCGATCATTCATAATGCTGGCGTAACACGTGATAAGACGCTGGCCAGAATGGATGAGAAAAAGTGGGATATGGTTATCGATATTAACCTAGGCAGCATTGCTAAATTGAACCGCTATCTACTTGATAATGACGTACTAAAAGCAAACGCTCGTATCGTCTGTGTGTCATCAATCTCAGGTATCGCTGGCAACATGGGTCAGACTAACTACGCGACTTCTAAAGCGGGTGTGATCGGTTTGGTCAACGCAACTGCCAAGCAGCTAGAAGACAATGCTAAAGGCATGACCATCAATGCCGTGGCACCAGGATTCATCGAAACGCAAATGACTGAAGCCATTCCTTTTGCTATTCGTGAAGCGGGTCGCCGTATGAACTCAATGAGCCAAGGCGGTCTGCCAGTAGATGTGGCTGAGACTATTGCATGGTTTGCTTCACCTGCTTCTGGCGGTCTGAACGGCAACACTGTCCGTGTCTGTGGCCAAAGCCTACTTGGTGCATAATATGGATTTATTTGCCAGCATTTGTGATAATTAACGGGCGGGAAGCTGCATAGAACTTCCTCTCATTTTTGATTAACTTCACATATGCTTACGAATAATTGCTGATAAATTGTAATAAAGCTGCCCACGGGTGGCTTTTTTATGATAAAAACACAAGACCCATTAGCCAAACTATTTTTTGCTATTAGAGATACTCATAAGATTGATTGAATATGGCGCTTATTAAATGATTTAATAATAGGTTCTAATCAACGACTGCAGAATGTCTTTAGATACGTTAAAACTTGTTCAAGCCACATTTAGGATTTACTTATGTCAGACACACATTATGATGCGTTGCCAAAAGCGCACACTACCTACGCCAATATCGTCAAAAGCTTATTGCCTATTGGCAACAGCGAAAAAATCAGCAAAGATCAATTACCACAAGCGACTTATTACGTCGATGACTTGCATATCGATCAAGACAATCTAAATGACTATCGTAAAATTTGCGGATTCGCTGACGATGGAAAAGTTCCAGCGACTTATTTTTCCGTACTATCGCAAACGTTGCAGATGAACATGATGGTAAAAGAGCCATTCCCATTTGCTATGTTAGGTCTGGTGCATATCGACAACAGCGTCACACAGTATCGCCCTATCGGTGAGCGCGAAACGGTCGCAATGGCCGTCACATTTAGTAACTTGCGCGATCATGCCCAAGGTCAGCAGTTTGACTTTGTAACAACAGTCAAATCAGAAGACGAAATTATTTGGGAAGGGACGTCAACTTATCTGTCACGCAGCAAAAAATCCAGCAGTAGCAAAGACAAGAAAAGCGCACCGCGTCCAGTTGCCGTCAAGCCAGAAGTCGGTGAGAAAGATGTCCATAGTATTTTTGAAGTGCCAGAAGATATCGGTCGCCGTTATGCATTCGTTTCAGGTGACTTCAATTTGATTCACCTGCATCCGTTATCAGCTCGTGCCTTTGGTTTTCCAAAAGCGATTGCACATGGTATGTGGTCAAAAGCCAAGTGTCTTGCTTTAATGGATGAGCTACCTGATGCTTATACTATCGAGGTTTCATTCAAGCTGCCTATCTTTTTGCCAGCTGAAGTAGAGCTCATCGCTGAGCCAGTAGCACAGCTAGAAAACACAGGTGATACTTGTGAGTTTGGCCTATATAGCTCTAAAAACAGCAAGCCACATTTGGCTGGTGTTATGACCTTAAACAGCGACAGCAAGTAGCACATATTGTATAGCGTAGCTTTTATTTTAATAGCCAAATTTAACGAACACATTTATCATTATGACGTCACAAAATACAAACCCACAAAGCAATGCGACAAGCACCAACCACGCTGATAGTTTAGCAGCTACTGACACAGTCGCTGCTAATGACAAATCAATCACTGAGGCTTTAGATAGTGGCTTAGATAGTGACAACGGTATCGACTTAGCTGCTGTTTTTGAGCCTTACTTCCGTCCGGACGACAAGACTATTGTGTGCGGGGCATTGGATGATGAAAAGATCACTGCTTTGGCAAAATCTGGTGTAGAATTGGTCATCAATTTACAGCCAGATGATGAGCTTACTTTTGATGAAGCAGTAGCGGTTGAGCAGGCAGGAATGAGCTATGAGCATCTGCCTATCAATGGGGCTACCGAGCTAAAGCAGCTCAAAATACTGGCATTTGATAACATACTTCGCCAGCATCATGGCAAAAAAATTGCCATGCATTGTGGATCCGGTAATAGAGTTGGTGCAGCGATTGCGCTACGAGCAGGTTGGCTCCGTGGACGCAAAATGGATACGGCTATGGAACGCGGCCGTAGTCATGGTCTGACCAAGCTTGAACAAGAAGTTCATAATCGTTTGTTAGTGCCTCGCTAGTAGATACTTAAGCTGGGTGAAATGACTCAATAAATACTAGCGTGACACATAGTTTTAGTAACACTCTAAAATATTGTTATGAAACAATTAAAGGCGACCAGTAGGTGGCCTTTTTTATTGATTGCACATTCATTTATACTAGTTCAGACCTGATGATAGCGTGTTTATGTAATTCCAAAATGACAATAATTTATAGCACTGGAGCCAGACAATAATGACGGAACATAATAAAGAACACTCTCATGTTCTAACAAGGATGGACTTGCAGCAACGTTTGCAGCAGCTACTAACTGTATTACAGCTTGAGGATGCACCAGCAGGTGGTGCGGTAGTGGTATATCAGGCAGGTGAGTGCATCGCGCAAGCAAGTATAGGAATGGCGCGTCTTGATGAGCCGTGGCAGCCTAGCACGCTAGCGATTAACTTTTCTACGGGTAAAGGCATTTTAGCGACGCTCGTACATGTGCTGGTCTCTCAGCAGCAGCTCACTTATGATGTGCCCATCGCTAAGTATTGGCCAGAGTTTGCTGCAAACGGCAAAGACAACATCACCTTGAGACAAGTCATGTCACATCAGGCTGATCTGTTTTCGATCACCAGTATCGATGTTGACAGTGACACTGTGCTCGATTGGGGCGCGATGCTGAGACACGTTGAGGGTATGCCTGTCACCGCACCTGAAGATGCAGCAAAATATGATAGCGCGTACAGTGCGTTGATATATGGCTGGGTGCTGGGCGGTGTGATAGAAGCAGTGACGCAGATGTCACTAGCTGAAGCACTACGCCAGTATCTCACTGACCCTTTAGGTATTTCAGACAGTTGTTATTTTGGTGTGCCAAAAGATAAGGTCGATCAAGTAGCAAAACTGGCAAAAGACTTTGAAACTTCAGACGAAGATAGTGTACTGCTACGTAACAAACGCAATAAACCAACGCTGAAGTCCGACTCACAAGACACATTGCGTACCTATGCCAGTTTACCCAGCTATACATACTGGCAGCAGCAGGGCTTAATCAATGACCAGACACCCACTCCAGATATAACTAATGAGCAAGATACAGGTCATGAGCAAAATGGTTTACCACTCATGGATACAGCTTATATTAGTCGTTTGTACTTTGATACCAGTCAGCTCAATCTAAAGAACTATAAAGCGGCGCTCATTCCTGCTGGTAAACACGCACTTGACTACCATAATCGCAAAACGTTAGAGGCCATCATTCCCGCTGCGAACGGTGTCGCCTCAGCTGATGCATTAGCCACTATCTACGCCATGCTAGCCAATGGCGGCGTATGGCAAGGGCAGACGCTGATCGATAGGGCTACTTTTGAGCAACTGTCTACGCCGCAAGTCACCGGTCTAGATGCAGTAATGCCAGCGGCCATGCAATGGCGCTTGGGGTACCATAAGCTATTTAGTATAGGCAACAACGAGAGAGCCACCGATAGTAGTGTAACGCCTGCCACATCAGGGTTTGGGCATATGGGGTACAATGGCTCAGTGGCGTGGTGTGATCCTGCGCAGCAATTGTCATTTACCTTTATTCATAATTTTGACACCACGATGCTCAACGACATCCGTCAGTTTGCGCTTACAGAGGCGGTTTTAGACTGGATCAATGAGCTACATTAGTTAGTGCGCTCTCAAATTAACGTGCTCTTAAACAGTTGCTGTAGTCAAACTGATTTTGCCCAAACAGCTTTATTAAAAATAAACCCAGTATGAATAATCAACTGGACTTTTGAGGGGTTAGTTTTAGGAGCCTAGCAGCGCTTAAACCATGAATAAAGATGGAGGCTAAAATCACAATTGAGCAAACAATCCATAGTTTGAGTGCATCTTCATCCGCAAAAAAATCTTTATTGAGTGCATAAGACAGATAGTACAGCGTACCAATACCACGAATGCCCAGTGCTGAGATTGCGTATTTTTCGGTATGCGGTAAGTTAAGTCCCGATAAGGCGATGAACCCCCCAATCGGACGTATGAGTAATAGAAAAGTAAAACTGACGATATAGACACGCCATGTCAGCTCAATCCCAGACTGTAATCCTTGGCCCAAGAACATACCGAAAATCACCAGCACCAGCGACATCAGCAAGCCTTCTGACTGCTCAGCAAAGTCGTGAAGTTTTTGATGATAGCTATGCTCACACTCTGAACGCCGAAAGGCAAATGCCGCAACGAAAACTGCGATAAACCCATAGCTATGTACGTATTCTGCGACACCATAGGCGACTAAGGTGAGGGCAATAACAACATACCCCTGTGAGATAGTCGTGTCACGAGTATGTTTAGAAAACACGACTTTGGCCATCGCTTTGCCTACCAAAACACCAACAACGACGCCTGCGCCAATTTTCCACAAGACATCATGAGTGAACCACGACCATAGCATATCGTAGGTAAAAGCCTGTCCTTCACTAAAGGCTTCTGCAATTTTGATGGCTAAATAAACGAAGGGAAAGGCAAGCCCATCGTTTAATCCTGCCTCTGACGTTAACGTAAAGCGCGGTGTGTCTTCTCCACCAGTATTAGGCGGTCCAACCTGAATGCTCGATGCCAAGACAGGGTCGGTAGGTGCCAATACTGCCCCTAACAAGATAGCAGCGCCTAGGCTTAAGCCAAATGCGTAGTAACCTAACACTGCCATTGCAAAGATACCAATGGGCATGGTGATCAGCAATAGCCTGACAGTAGGTCGCCATAACTGCCAAGAGAGCTCGGTATCAATCTTTATACCCGCACCAACCAACGAAACCAATACCACGATCTCAGTTAGCTTTTCGATGAGCATGCCATTGTCTATAGGGTCCAAAAAGGACAAAGAGGTCCACCAGTAGCCCATCATCAAACCAAAGCTAACTTGTAGCATGGGTAAGGAGATAAAGTTACGCTTAAAGATGACAGGAAATAATGCCCCTAATAAAAAGGCGATACCGCAAATCAATAAGAATAAGTTATATTTTTCAATCATAAGGTTTGCGCACGTTGTTAGGTTTTAAATGCCAGTTCTAGGGTGTTGTTTTGAATACAGCTTTTTGAAGCTGATGAAAGTCTATATCAATAAAAACTTTGTCTAACGGTAAGACTTATCATGCCGATAAAAAACGATTATTACCGAAAGAAATAGTTATCAAAACGATTACTGCGTTGTTTTTTGGTGAAAAAAAAGCCTGCATAGCGCAGGCTTAATGAATAATACAAGTAGGTTTTGAATGTTAACGGTTCAAGTAGGGCTTAGCGCTCAACCTGGCTCACATCGCGTATGGCACCAGTATCGGCACTCGTAGTCATGGCAGCATAAGCACGTAGTGCAGGGGTCACGTATCGTTCACGACTGACAGGCTTCCACGCATCGCGTCCACGAGCTTCCATAGCTTCACGGCGAGTCGCCAAATCAGCATCGCTAACCTGCATGTTGATAGTACGATTAGGGATGTCAATATGGATAGTATCGCCTTCTTCAACCAGACCAATCGCCCCGCCTTCAGCAGCTTCTGGGCTGGCATGACCGATTGAGAGACCTGATGTACCACCAGAGAAACGACCGTCAGTGAGTAGGGCGCATTCTTTACCCAGTCCTTTTGACTTCAAGTACGTGGTTGGATAAAGCATCTCTTGCATACCAGGACCGCCTTTAGGGCCTTCATAGCGAATAATGACCACATCACCGGCAACGATTTTATCATCCAATACCGCGGCAACCGCATCATCTTGAGACTCAAATAAACGTGCACGCCCAGTAAATACTAAGATGCTTTCATCAACGCCTGCGGTTTTGACCACACAGCCACGCTCGGCAATGTTGCCATACAGTACAGCCAAGCCACCATCTTGTGAGTAAGCATGCTTGGCACTGCGGATACAGCCAGACTCACGATTGACATCGAGGTTTGACCATTCTTTTGATTGTGAAAACGCCTCAGTAGTACGTACGCCACCAGGCGCGGCTAGATAGCGTGCGCGTGCCTCTTGGTTGTCCGCATTCATGATATCCCATTTATCAATCGCCGCTTTCATCGTTGGGCTATGAATGGTCGGAACGTCCGTATTTATTAATCCTGCACGGTCAAGCTCGGCCAATAGCGCAAACACGCCGCCAGCACGATGCACATCTTCCATATGGTACTTTTGTGAGGCAGGGGCGACTTTTGCCAGACAGGGCACACCGCGGCTTAGGCGGTCAATATCTGACATCTTAAAGTCGACTTCTGCTTCGTTCGCTGCGGCTAATAAATGCAAAATAGTATTGGTCGAGCCGCCCATCGCGATATCTAGTGTCATCGCGTTTTCAAAGGCCGCTTTGCTAGCGATTGAGCGAGGTAAGACTGAGTCATCATCTTGCTCGTAGCGACGCTTGGCAAGTGAGACAATAGTACGTCCTGCTTCTAAGAACAGCTCACGGCGCAATGAGTGGGTCGCCAGTAGTGAACCATTACCTGGTAATGCCAGTCCTAAAGCTTCTGTTAGACAGTTCATAGAGTTGGCAGTGAACATCCCAGAGCACGAACCACATGTCGGACAGGCTGAGGCTTCAATCGCGGCCACATCTTCATCACTAATGCTGTCATCAGCAGCGTCCATCATGGCATCGACCAGATCGAGTTTACGAACAGCACTGCTGTCATTACTATCAGTATTGTGGCTCTTACCGACGGTGCTGGCTAGGATTTTGCCTGCTTCCATTGGACCACCTGAAATGAATACTACTGGAATATTCAGTCGCATGGCAGCCATCAGCATACCTGGAGTGATCTTATCGCAGTTTGAGATACAAACGAGCGCGTCAGCACAGTGAGCATTGACCATATACTCGACCGAATCAGCAATCAAATCACGACTTGGCAGTGAATACAACATGCCGCTATGACCCATCGCAATGCCATCATCAACGGCAATGGTGTTGAATTCTTTTGCCACGCCGCCTGCTTGTTCAATCTCACGTGCGACCAGTTGTCCCAAATCTTTTAGATGCACATGACCAGGTACAAACTGGGTGAAAGAGTTAGCAATCGCAATGATTGGTTTGCCAAAGTCGCCGTCAGTCATACCAGTTGCACGCCATAATGCACGCGCACCTGCCATATTACGACCGCCGGTAGAGGTTTTTGAACGATAATCCATGTGATATTCCTTACAAATAGGCGGAGTTGTTAAAATTTGCACCCTCAGTTTTAATAGGGATAGTGTGCTTTTTATAGAGAGTGAGGACTAGTGAATAATACTAAGTCGTTACCATACCATTAGATATGAATAACTTAAAATAATATGCCAATAATAAGGGTTCCAGAACCGCTAAAGGTGAGTAAAAACGATTATTCAAGACGCGCCAATATGGCTGTGTCAAACCAAGGTAAATCAGCTTTGTCAGCTTCTAGTTTGACAATAGCTGCCAGTGCATGAGTGGCTAAAAGCTGTTGATAGTCGCTACTTGCGCCAATCGTTAGCAGTGATTCGGTAGGTAATGCTGGGGTACTGGGATTTTGCTCATCAATACTGATCAATGTCTGCTTGTTATTCTTATAAAGAACGTCCACACGACCAAAAAACTGCCAGTCTTTAAAAGCTACGGTAATCGCATCTGCTGCATCTTTGGTATATACCTGCTGAGTCTCTTTGCCAGTATTAGTCCAATGCAGCCGTACAGCCAATTGTAATGATTCACTAAACACGACTAATGAGCCAATTACCTTTACATGCCAAGGGCTGGTCAATAACTCTTGATTAATACCAATTAAGTTAGCAGCCTCTTGAGCTGACATGGGCGTATTGAATTGAGTCAGTAGTTCAGGCGTAAGGGGGTGCGCCTGTTTGATGGTATCGTCTAAGCTATCATAGTGATACAGAAAAGGTAGTGGTAAGTCTTGAGTGACCGTCTTTTTTATGATTTTACAGTTATGTATTTGCCAGCTGATGGCTTTGTCTGTCAACGCTTCTGCCAAGATGATGGCATTTGGATCGATGGTCTGAGTCATATTCTCAGATTCACTATGAGGTTGTTCTGAGCCGTGCTGTTCTAAAGCATGCTGTTCTGAAGGAAGGCTGTTAGACACAGAGAGACCTTTTTCGAATACTTGGGACGCTCCAGACACTTGAGCTGCATCATCGCGCACAGCGTAAGCATTGTTATCTGGGCTGTCTAAATTGTTTGGGCTATTTGAGTTATCTGATGTAGTGGTTGGCAAAGTAGGCAAATCCATAAACATAGCGTTGTTAAAATAGAGTACCAATATAACATTTTAAGGGCATGACCCGCCAATAAATTAGTGAGCTGAGACAGTGGATATACCACTTGATTTTCTCAATGAATACGAGGATGCCGACTTGTACTAAACCTATAGTCAATCCTATATAAACTAGATACAGCGTCAGGCTCACTCAGTCTACAATTTGTAGTACTTTCATTCCCCTTCCTTGTGTCTAAATTATCTTGAACTGACTATACATTTCGTCCACTATAGGATGAGCACTGTCAGCGACTCTAAAAGCTACTTGGCACCTAACAATTAAATTAATACCTAATAATCAAAGGAAAAATAATGACTGAATTGAATCAACAAACTGCTTATGACGACAACAATATCTTTGCCAAAATGTTAGATGGTGATATTCCATACCATAAAGTGTATGAAGACGACCAAACCCTTGCCTTTATGGATATCATGCCGCAGGCAAAAGGTCATGTATTGGTCATACCTAAACAAAAAACAGCTGACCTAGCTAATCTTGAGCCAGAGTATGCTGCCGCTGTTTTGATGACCTCCAAAAAAGTCATGCAAGCGCAGCGTAAAGTGTTCGAGCGTGAAGGTATCATCCAAATGCAGTTGAATGGTGCGCAATCAGGTCAAACGGTTTTTCATTATCACATACATCTGATCCCCTCGAGTATTCATGAGCTGGGTCGCCATGCAGTGACACAAGCTGATCAAAGTGAACTTGCCAATATTGCAAAGCAACTTGCTGCAGCAATCAGTGATGCGTAATCGCAGTACCATGTTTTGTGATATAAATACCATGCTTTATGACCTTAATATCTATAGCGATATGTAGGTCTAAGTCATAGCGCATTAACATAAATGGTGTACAAGATAAGAAGACAGCTCGCAAGCTGTCTTTTTTGTTGCTTAGTAATAGTCATGTAACGAGCGTTAAGGTCATGTTACGAGTCAGCTGGTCGTCTAGGGTTTTTGAAAAGAATGTGATAGATATGATACGTGTTTACTAACTTATCGTTAATCGACTTATTACTAACTAATTTAGATTTAACGCACAACCATAAACTATCTATTAGCTATCTTACATTTACCTTTGTCCTTACCAATGAATAACTATAAAAAAGGCAAAATCAACTTTTGGGAAATCGCTTTTCATGAGTAAACTACCTCGTTCTACTATTTTATTACCAGTCTTTGTACCCGCTGCCATCATTATGCTGCTACTGGTCATTGGTACAGCGATCAATCCTGAAGCAGCAGGTGCTTTATTCAACGATGTACTTGCCTTTACGACTGAGACGTTCGGTTGGTTTTATATGTTGGCAGTGGCACTGTTCTTGATGTTTATTATCGTATTAGCATTTTCGTCCTATGGCAGTATCAAGCTGGGGCCTGACCATGCTGAAGCGGAATACAAGTTTCTTGAATGGTTTGCCATGCTCTTTTCGGCAGGCTATGGTATCGCGCTCCTGTTCTTTGGGGTAGCAGAACCAGTGATGCATTTTGCCAGTCCGCCACTCTCGGAGCCACAAACGATTGCGGCGGCAAAAGAAGCGATGCAAATTGCCTATTTTCACTGGGGATTTCATATTTGGGCGATTTATGGGGTAGTGGGGTTGTCACTGGCGTATTTTGCATTTCGCCACGGTTTACCATTATCGATACGCTCAACACTGTATCCAATCATCGGTGACAAGATTCATGGTCCTATCGGTCACACGGTCGATGTGTTTGCGATATTGGGCACGATGTTTGGTATTGCGACCAGTCTCGGTTTGTCAGTATCGCAGATCAACGCGGGACTCAATTACCTGTTGCCAGATCTCATTCCAGTGAACACCACTGTGCAGGTGATTGCTATTGCATTAGTGACGTCAGCGGCTCTGTTGTCGGTGCTTGCAGGCATGGACAAGGGTGTCAAACGCTTGTCTATTTTAAATATGGTGCTAGCGACAGCACTGATGATTTTTGTGTTTATTGTCGGTCCGACCATCTTTATCTTGAATGCCTTTATGGAAAATACAGGCAGCTACTTGGGCAATATCGTTGAGCGTACTTTTAGCTTACAGGCTTATGAGAACAGCGACTGGATCGGTAGCTGGACGTTGTTTATTTTCGCGTGGACAATCGCATGGGCGCCTTTTGTTGGTCTATTTATAGCCAAGATTAGCCGCGGTCGTACCATTCGCGAGTTTGTGTTGGGTGTGATGCTGGTGCCAACGTTCTTTACGTTCTTTTGGTTTGCTGTGTTTGGTGATACCGCACTACATATGATTATGGTCGATGGCTATAACTCGCTCATTGGTGATGTACAGGACAACCAAGCGATTGCTTTATTTAAGCTATTAGAAAACCTACCATTCACTGAGTTTGTATCGTCATTGACTATTCTATTGATTATTACCTTTTTTGTGACGTCGTCAGATTCAGGTTCATTAGTGATCGATTCACTAGCGGCTGGTGGTCGTAGTGATACGCCGTGGTGGCAGCGCAGCTTTTGGGTAGTGACCGAAGGCGCTGTAGCAGCAGTACTATTAATCGCAGGTGGTCTAACGGCACTGCAAACAGCAGCTATCGTCAGTGCGCTACCGTTTGCCATTATTATTCTAATCTCAATGTTTGGTATGTGGCGTGCCCTACGTATCGAAGGCCACCGTAATCAAAGCCTCGGTCAAAATAACAAACTGCCACCGCATCTACTCAAACCATCAGCATGGCGCGAGCGTATTGACTACATGACTGACAAACCAACGCGCGATAAGGTCTTGAGTTATATCAAAGAAGTGATTATGCCATCCATGATGGAAGTATCATCTAAGTTTGCAGAAACAGGCTGGACGACTGAAGTCAATTACGATGCGGTCAATAACCGTGCAGTACTTGAGTTGCAGCGTGGCGATGATGTTGAGTTTTGGTATGAAGTGCGCTTATCTGAACATGATGCGCCTGATTATTATACTGAGGGCACCGCAGACACCTTGCCACAAGAACATTATCACCGTGCTGAGGTTTATCTACGCCGCGGTGGTCAAACATATGACCTATATGGCTACCAGTCTGAGTCAGTGATTAATGACATCATCGATCAGTTCGAAAAATACCTGCATTTCCTCAATGTATCACCTGATAGCCTACCATGGCGTATGCAAGAACATGATGAAGATATCACCCTAGAGCAGGGCAGTGTACTCGATAAATAAGGCTTGTAATACACTAAAAATAAATAGGACTTGAGCAAGCTATTTACCTTAATTGCTTGCAATAAACACAATATTCCTTAGAATAACGGCTTGTTTTCCTTACAAATCAAGCCGTTTTTTTATGTCTATTGATTCTTCAGTTTTATCCTCATCCGACTCAGTGTCTGACCATCCGTTATTGCAGCCATTGAACATCGGTGGTCTGACGATCGACAACCGTCTGATGGTCGCTCCGATGGCAGGGGTGACGGACAATCCTTTTCGCCGTTTGTGCAAATCATTCGGTGCAGGTCATGCGGTCAGTGAGATGATCATCGCAGATACGGCACTTTATGCACGTAAAAAATCACTATATCGTGCCAATTTCAATAATGAGATTGCCCCTATCTCTGCACAGATAGCAGGTGCGGAGCCTGACAAATTGGCTGAAGCGGCTCGTTATCAAATCGATAACGGTGCGCAGATCATCGATATCAATATGGGCTGTCCTGCCAAAAAAGTCTGCCGTAGGCTGGCAGGTTCAGCGCTGCTACAAGATGAGGATTTGGTCGCGCGCCTATTAGACGCAGCGGTTAATGCAGTTGATGCGCCAGTTACGCTAAAGACACGCTTGGGTTATGAGAATGGTCGCGAGAATATTTTGCGAGTAGCGAAGCGAGCTGAGCAAGCAGGTATTGCGGCGATTGCCATTCATGGGCGCACGCGTGAGGATATGTATACGGGTGAAGCGCGTTATGAGCTCATACGAGAAGTCAAAGACAGCATCAGTATTCCGGTTATCGCTAATGGCGATATCGATAGCGCGCAAAAAGCCCAGCATGTCTATGAGATGACGGGCTGTGATGCGGTGATGATTGGTCGTGCGGCGCAAGGGCAGCCATGGATATTTCGTGATATTGAGCATTTCTTGCGTACGGGCGAGCGTCTGGATGCCCCAAGTATCAGTGAGATAAAAGAGATTGTACTGGCGCATCTACAAGAGCTCTATGACTTTTATGGTGAGTACTCTGGCTGCCGTATAGCCCGTAAGCATATCGCTTGGTATACGACAGGTATTCCGAACTCTAACGCCTTTCGGCAAGCAATGTATGGCGAAGAGAGCACCGCTGGACAATTTCGAGTGGTTGAGACTTTTTTGCAAGCGCATGAGTAGTAGAAGACAATGATGCTATTATGCTCATCTAGTATCTATCATCACACTTGTATAGCAGATACTGCATACGCGTATCTTTGTCGTTTCCTATGCTCTATTGATAGGTGTCGTATTATTAGTAGGGGTAGTGGCGAGATTTTCTTTCGGCAGCGGTTTTTCTTTTTGCCAAGGGAACCGACCCTCTAGCTCTACCTGTAGTGATAAGCTCAAAAACGTTCTAATAAGTACGATAATACCCAATACTATTACGCTACGTAACGATGGCTCTGTGACCACAGTGGCGACGATATCAGCAGCGATCAGTACCTCTAGCCCTAATAGGATAGATTTACCAACAGTCTGCCTGATATCGACATATGTATTATGGTTGAAGCCTCCTGGCAGTCGAAATGCCCTATAAAACGCAAAAAATATGCCAAAAAACATTATAAGAACCCCAATGACTTCGACTATTTTGGCAATTAGATCGATATAGTGGGTTAACGTTTCTATCAAAATATATCCTCCTCAAACTCAATTAGTACATAGCAGAATATTAAATCTTACCGCTATTGTATGATTATATACCACTGCATACCTGCACAATCATCGTACTAACGGACAGTTACTGGTGTTTTGTTCACTTTATACGATATTTTTTTGCTATGCTATAAACGAATATTTATTGGCATAGGACAGACAAAAAGGACTTTTTATGGCTAATCCCTCGAAAAAAGCAATAACCAAAGCAGTGAAAGGTAAGAATATTATCATTACAGGCGCGTCAAGCGGTATTGGCGAGCGTACCGCTTTTTTATTAAGTGAGTGCGGTGCCCACGTTATTTTGCTTGCACGTACTGAAGACAAGCTTAGAACAGTAAAAGAAAATATTGAAATACTTGGTGGTAGAGCCAGTTATTATCCATGTGACCTCACCAACATGGATGAGATCGAAAAAACCAGCGAAAAAATTCTGACTGATTTTAAACATGTCGATGTACTCATAAACAATGCTGGTCGTTCGATTCGTCGTTCGGTGCATGAGTCTGTCAACCGTTTTCATGACTTTGAACGTACGATGGAGATTAACTATTTCGGTGCCGTCAAGATTATTCTTGGGTTTTTGCCCACGATGATTGGTCGCCGTACTGGACAGATTGTCAATATATCGTCAATTGGTGTATTGGCAAATAGTCCTCGATTTTCTGCATATGTGGCATCAAAATCTGCATTGGATGCCTTTAGTCGTTGCCTAGCAGCAGAAGTGAAAGGGGATAACATTAAAGTCACCAATATCTTTATGCCATTGGTACGTACGCCTATGATTGCCCCAACCAAGCTGTATCGTTATATGCCTGCGCTTATGCCAGACGAAGCTGCATTGATGGTAGCAAGAGCTATTGTTGATAAGCCAAACAGTATCGCTAGTAATATGGGTAAATTTGCATCAGCGACCTATTCGTTGGTACCAGCATTCAACGTCGGTATTCAGTCGATTGGTTATCGTATCTTCCCAAGCTCTACTGCAGCACAGACCAAAGACAGCAAGCCAAACCTTGCTCAACGCGCTTTTGCTAAGATTTTGCCTGGTGAATATCACTAGAGTAGAAACTTTTTGAGTTTTTAAGCAAATAAAAAAAGGATACGATGGTATCCTTTTTTATGCTTCTGACTTTTTGAGTGATCTAATGATTAGCTTGTTTGATTATTCAGTTGCCGTGAGAGAGATATTTAGATGATATTTTGATTTGCTTTTGATTTCAAGAATATTTATTTGAGAGTGATCAGAGACTATCAATGGCTATCTATAAAAAATTCGAGGGTCAGCAAAGGAGTCCGTAATTTACAGACGGTTTTTAGGTTATGAGTTATAAAATGGTGTCTACAGTCAGTTTACTTAACACCTATTTGACTTGCTGGAACCATGCATCGTTGATCGCCGTTTCGTTCGAGTTAAAATGGACACAAATCCTTTCGTTGCATTTTTTGGCATACCAGTATTCGTCGAGCCCTATTTTTATTTCAAATAAATCCTTGGTCACGACATCGCCAACCGTATATATAGATCCTTCTTCAAAAAAAGGATTGCCAATGATGCATATAAGTTTGTCACCAGAAACTATCACAAGTGTATCTCCCCAAAATCAAAACAACATAGAATATATATTATTTATGAACAAATGCCAATTATAAAGACGGTATTTTTTTGTATTTTTGGCTTATATCGTCGATTATCCGATAAACGGTAAAAAAAAGTCCATTTTATGACTGTTTGTTTGTATTAGGATTATTTTTGTAAAGTTGGTATTTGTTACTAAGAGTATTGATTGAGCAAACTAATATCTATCTGTTTGGGTTTGTCATTTATGCTCAGATAATTTAAATAAGTGATAGCAGACTCCTGTACCTAGATACCTATAGCGTTCAGTTATTCATATCAGTCAGAATGTACCCATGACTATTTACTACAAAGTCTCTTATGGCGATAATAATGACTTGATAGCCCGACCATAAACCCCAAATTATTTGTATATATTTTCTCACCTAGTGTGCTGGTAAGTGTGCGCTGCGTGAGTTATCAGAGGTTTTTAATGATCAAACAACATCGGCAGGCATTAGTCGTTGAAGGCGGCGGAATGCGCGGCGCATTTACCAGTGGCGTTTTAGATGCTTTTTTACAGCAACAGTTCAATCCTTTTGACCTTTGTGTGGGCGTTTCCTCAGGTTCAACCAACGTCGCTAACTATTTGGCTGCACAAGAAGGTCGTACCTTGCACATTTACTTAGATCACTCTCTTCGATCTGAATTTATCCGTTATGGTCGTTTTTTTAGAGGCGGTGACTTATTAGATTTGAAGTGGATGTGGGACGTTGTCGAACAGGAATACCCGCTAAATCAGGAACAATTATTTGCCAATCATGCTGAATTTTATATGGTATTGACGCATGCTATTTCAGGAGAGGCAACCTATATCAAAGCTTGCAGAAAAAATATTCTGGAGGGATTAAGAGCATCAAGCTCTATCCCGGTGCTGACCAGACAAGCCGTTGAGATATTTGGTGAGCCTTATTTTGATGGTGGTGTGGCTGACGCTTTACCCGTACATTGGGCTGCCAATCAGGATCGCGTCGCTAAGATGATGGTTGTACGTACTCGCCCCAAAAACTACTATAAAGCGAGTCTCAAAGGCGATAAGTTACTGGCAAAATACTACGCTAAGCAGCGCCAAGGTTTTGCTCAAAGCTTATTGACACGAACCCAACGCTATAATGATGCCGTGCAATTTTTGCATACATCGCCAGCACAGACGCTTTTAGAGATTTGTCCACCTGACTTAAAAAATATGGCGAGCCGGTTGTCTAAAAACAAAGCTAAAATCCGCTATAGCTATGATGTCGGGTTGGATGCTGGGCACCAAGCGATTGAAGAGTGGTACAAGCTTTAGTTCCAAGGATGGTATAGAAAACATGAAGCCCGTTAAGTTAAGCGCTTGTTCAATATAGTTTTTAACCAAAAACCCGCCATAATATCCAAAACACACCCAGCATTATGATAGCGATAACGAGCACGCGTTTTAGCCAGTAGGGGAGTAACGGTTTTTTGTAACCCAAATCATTCAATTGACTGTCTACACCCGCTTGCAGACTTTTAAATCCTTGTTCTGATTTAGTAGATTTGACCCGATTTTTTACTAGCGGTCCAGAGTCCTCTTCAATGTCTTGTTCTCTATCGAAGCTAATAGCTTGATTGGGGATGCCTTGTTTGTTGGCAATGGTGCTTAGCTTTTGCTGTTGCTCTATTTTTAGCTTGGTCTCATAAGCATCAATCCGTACCTTTGCCTCGTCCATACTGATGTTTTCATCAGCTGCCAATGTTTTGATCGCCATGACCAAGTTATTTTTTTCGATCATTGTAATGATTGCTTTGGGCAGCTTTGTATTGACGGGCTTTGTGATAGGGTCGGGATTAAACATGGTTGTCCTTAGTGTCAAATAGATGCCACATAGAGTAGGCGGGTATCGTCGGTTTATTATAACCATGTTACACAAACAATATTCAAGCAAAAAAATACCGCCATCACATTATGATTGCGGTATTTTATTATTTATCTTGTGTCAGCATTGATGCCAATTTTTGATAAATTAGAGATCTTTCCAGCGTTGAATGGCTTCATGGATGACTTTTTTGGCCTCGCTGACATCGCCCCATGATTCGACCACAGTGGTTCCTGGTTTTTTCAGGTCTTTATAGTGGTTGAAATGATACTCTAGCTGATTGATGATTTGTTTTGGTAGGTCATCCAAGCTGTTGTAGGCGTTGCTATTGTTGCGATCATCGGCAGGAACAACAACAATCTTGTCATCAACTTCGCCATCATCAACAAATTTCATCACACCAATTACTTTGGCTTTTAAGAAAACACCTGTGGTCAATGGCTCTTCCGTTAGAATCAACAAGTCCAGTTCATCGCCATCTTCGTCAAGGGTTTGCGGGATAAAACCGTAGTTGCAAGGCTTTGCAAAAATTCGTGGATCAACACGATCAAGCTCAAATACCGCTAATTCGCGGTTCCATTCGATTTTGTGGTTGCTACCAGTTGGAATCTCAACAACGGCGTTAATAATGCCGCCGTCTACATCGCCTGCGTCCAAGATTTTATTAAAATCTGCCATAAAATACTCCATTTTCTTTTGTTTTAGAAGTTTGAATAAGGGGTTGAGCTTGCAGTGCCACAACATTATATTGGGGCATCCGATTTATGCTGCATGCGATTATAGCAAGTTTGAATCAAGTTTTCTCACAATGCGTAAGTCTAAGCGTGCAAGACATTATGCAAAAAAAGATTATGCAAAAATGGACTCAAAGCACTTATTTAGGTGCAATCGCTCGTAATTTAATCAAACCAGCATGGCGTTTTGCAATATTGTCGATGAGTTTTTGAGTAACGACGTCATAGCTCAGTGCCTCACTTGTTTGTTGAGCCGTTCGGTTTTGTGTCTCTTTTTGCATATCTACAAAATCCGATAGGCGTAGCATTTGCATACCTGCATACCCGCATGGGTTGATCGCATTAAATGCTGACAAATCGCAATTGAGGTTAATCGCAATACCGTGATAGCTAAAGCCATGCTTAATCTTGAAACCTAATGAGGCTATTTTGCCCAGCATAATTTTGTGATCAAGAGGTGTGTCATCAAACGAGGTGCTGTTGGTTGATGTATCGGTAGGGTCAGCGTAAAGATAAACACCAGGGGCATCACGTCGGGCATGAGCGCTGATGTGGTCATCACTAGATGATGCTGAGCTATGCAAACAGTCGTTGACGACATCTTCGATCGCCTGCTCTGCATGAGAGACCAGATGACGTACGCTCCATTTGAGACTATCCAAGTCAAACAACCAGTAAATCACTAATTGTCCATGACCGTGCCATGTCACCTGACCACCGCGATCGGTCTTTATAATGGGCGTATCGGTACGCTGTAATATGTGCTCTTCTTTACCAGCTTGTCCGAGTGTATAGACGTCGTTATGATCTACGATCCACAACTCATCAGGGGTACGCTGTTCTTGTTGTTTTTTTAAATCGATACGAGCAAGTGTGCGTGATAGCATCGCATCAAGCGTAGAGACGTAGTCGGCTGCTGATAGAGATTTACTGATCAGTGTGTCATTGAGTTGTTGCGTGTCGTTTGGCATGGGAGTGTCTTATTATTGTCTGATGAAAAGGGGCACAACGGTTTGGCGTAAAGGTATGGTGTATAAATAGGCAGTGTAGCAGTTTTGGCAACTGTCGCTCAAAATTATATGCTATCACGCTGCCTACAAAGGTGGTCGACGCTCATAAAAAAAGCAGTGCGAGAAGGCGCTAAAAATATTTGTATATCATTGCGTTAAAGGTCAAAAAACAGTATTGATACAAACCCTGTAGTCAATCAAAGATGCTGTTCATTGCGCAGTCGATGCGCTACATTAAAGTAGCACAAATGGAACTTGATAGAATCTACAGTCAAAGCAGTATAGTAAACAGCAGGACATTCAAAAGTAAGATAGTCAATAGACCTGAATACAAAATAAAAAGGTCTGCCTAGTAAGACCGTACCTATAACCCAATATAGCGCCGTGACTGCATTATAATATATGAACATAAATGATATGAGCATAAACGACTACGACAAGGAAGAAAAATGACAGATAACAATAAACACACCCCTGAGCAGACATCAGCTGATGCCCGAACTGTGCTACAGCGTATGCCCGAAGCACTGAGCACTGCTACTACTATCGATGAGATGAAAGCACAGTTTTCACGCTTGCAGATGTTGAGTCGTACGCAGCCAATCAATGACTGGAGAGAGCGTGAGACTCATCTGGATAATTTAGAAGTGATGCTGAGTGATAATCAAGAGAGCTTTGCAAAGGCGATCAGTGCTGACTTTGGTTATCGCAGCCAATCAGAGACCCAGTTTGCCGAGTTGTTCCCGAGCTTTACGGGTATTAGTCATGCCAAAAAACACGGCAAAAAATGGATGAAGACGCATCGCGCGCCTATCTCAGCCCTATATATGCCAGCACACAATGAGATCCAGCCGCAGCCGTTGGGTGTGATTGGTATTATGGTGCCTTGGAACTATCCACTATACCTAGCCATTGGCCCAATGATCGATGCGCTCACTGCGGGCAACAGAATCATGGTCAAGATGAGCGAAGCGGCGCCGCAGTTCGCTCAGGCGTTCGCGGATGCTATTGCTCGTTACTTTTCACCAGATATGATCTGTGTGGTACTGGGTGAGGTTGATATTGCTGCAGCCTTCAGCGAGTTGCCATTTGATCATCTGCTCTATACAGGATCGACTGCTGTAGGCAAAAAGGTAATGGCTGCTGCTGCACCTAACTTAACGCCAGTGACGCTTGAGCTCGGTGGCAAATCCCCAGTGATTGTATTAGATGATGCCAACTTAGAGTCTGTGGTCAATCGCGTGATGATGGGCAAAACATTAAATGCTGGTCAGACATGTATTGCCCCAGATTACGTGTTGATTCCGCGTCAACATCATGACCAGTTCATCCATTTGGCAAAAGAGTGGATGGCCAAACACTATCCTAATATCGAAGAAAACCCGGACTATTCGCGTATCATCAATGGCGAGCAGTTCAAACGGGTCAAAGGCTATCTAGATGCGCTAACTGGTGATGAGGTGCATGCCCTTACCACTGCTGAGCCTGATATAGAAACACGCTTAATGCCGCCAGTCATCGTGAGTGAGCCTGCACCTGATAGCGATATCATGCAGAACGAAATATTTGCCCCAATTTTACCATTGGTGCATTACGAAACCCTTGATGATGCGATTTATTTTGTCAACTCACGTCCACGGCCATTGGCGTTGTATGTCTTTAGTGATAACTACAGTAGTGTGGAGAATGTGCGTAATAATACAGTCTCTGGTGGTCTATGTATTAATGAGGTGATTATTCATGTTGCCCAGCATGACTTACCGTTTGGCGGGGTTGGTGACTCTGGTACAGGCGCATACCATGGCAAAGCTGGTTTTGAGCGTTTGAGCCATATGAAGCCTGTCTTTGTACAAACCAAGCTTAATGGTCTCAATTTCTTGCTGCCGCCTTATGGTGGACTGTTTAAAAAGGCGATGGCGCTGTTTTTAAAATGATAGCTTCTAAAATGATAGTTTGTGAAATAACAAATTTTTAAATAATCTTTTCTAGAGGATTGGTTTTTAAAAGAAATACCTTTGAAATACTCGTTCCACAATAGACTTTTCAAAGATAGCTCAGTTACAGGCGATTTTATAACTCACATTTTACAACTTACAGTACCTATTTAGATAGGTGCTGTTTTTTTTATTCAAAAATTAATTAACGCAATCAGAAAAAGAGTGTTTAGTACCAGAATGTCTATCTTTGTGGTATCAAAATCAATCGTCACAACCATGATATCTATCGATAAATAAGCATTTGTCATCACTCACATAAATCGATACACTTTGTAGTAAGTCTAAACAACAGTAGATAATATTTGCATGATTCATAGACGTCATTACTTGATATGTCATTACAAAATGTCATCACAGGGCTTTGCTGATTTGATGCTTATTTCATGCTAATAAAAAACAAAAAATAGGACAAAGCATGCGCCAATGGATTGCATTAAGCTTACTGTGTATAAGCGCGCTGTTGCTACCCGTATCGGCATCCGCAGCTTGTGAGTCACCGATCAAATTTGGAGCACTCACTTGGGAGAGCGGTCAATTTATCTCTGGTGTGCTCAAATACATCGCAGAAGATGGGTACGGCTGTACGGTCGAGGAAGTGCCAGGCGCAGGACCTGCGTTAGAGACTGCATTGTCGCAGAACGATATCCAAATCATCGGTGAGCAATGGATTGGCCGCTCACCAATTATGGAAGACGCCATTGCACAAAACAAAGTCACTGTCATTGGTGATACGCTAAAAGGCGGTGCGACCCAAGGCTGGTACGTCCCAAAATACGTCTTAGAAGAAAACCCAGGGCTGCGCAGTTATCAAGATCTACCTAAATATGCTGACCTATTTACAGACCCTGAAGACCCCAACAAGTCGCGATTTATGAACTGTCCCTCCGGTTGGACATGCGAGATATTCAATACACGATTGCTAAAAAACATCGGTCTAGACAGTATTTTTAACAATGCTCATCCTGGTACTGGCGCAGCGCTTGATGCCGAAATCGCCTCCGCTTTTGAGCAGCACAAGCCGCTATTATTCTATTATTGGCAGCCCACGGGTCTCATGGCAAAGTATGACTTTGCTGCTTTGGAGTTTCCTGCTCACAAAGATGCCTGCTGGCAAGATCTATTGCTTGCTGACGGTACGTCTGACTGTGTATCAGGCTTTCCTGTATCGCCGTTAGGCATCGCAGTATCTACGCCATTTATCGAATCTAACCCTGAGCTGGCAGAGGTGTTCGATCAGGTGCAGTTTACGCCTGATGAGCTCAATGGTGCGATCTTAGAGATGAGTGAAACCAAGCGTAGTGGGGATGAGCAGGCGTTGGTGTTTTTACGGGATAACCCAGACGTTTGGCGTGAGTGGTTGTCTGAAGAGGCCAGTACCAACCTTGCCTCAAACTTAGGTATCGGCTTAGATGGTGCTATTACTGAGAGTACTGCTACCGCTAGCATCGATGGGTCAGCCCAAGCATCAATATTCCCTTCATGGTCACTTGAGACGCCGCTCAATAACGCTTTGGCAAGTGTGGTTCAAAATTATGGAGACGTATTTCGCACCATTAGCACAGCCGCGCTTACGTATTTACTTTTACCTATCGAGCGATTGCTGACCATCATTCCGCCTTGGCTGATTATCGCTTTGGTGGCTGTGCTAGCATGGTTTGGTGTTCGCAAGATTTGGTTTGCGTTGGCATGCGGCGCGGGGCTGTTTTTGATTGGTGCCTTTGGATTATGGGGCGCATTAATTGATACCTTGGCGTTACTTATCGTATCAGTATTGGTCACCGTAGTGATCGGTATTCCTATCGGTATTGCGATGTCAGGCAGTAAGTTACTGCGTAAGATTGTGACGCCAGTACTCGATGTGATGCAGACCATGCCAAGCTTTGTGTACTTGATTCCAGTGCTGATGCTATTTGGCATTGGTAAAGTGCCTGCATTGTTTGCAACGGTTATCTATGCACTGCCACCACTGATTCGTCTGACGACACTAGGGATTACTCAAGTTAATCACGAAATGGTCGAAGCAGGTCGCTCTTTTGGTAGTACGCATTTGCAGCTACTTATTTGGATCAAACTGCCACAGGCGTTGCCTAGTATCATGGCAGGTATCAACCAAGCGGTGATGATGTCGCTTGCGATGGTGGTACTGGCGTCGATGATTGGTGCACCAGGGCTTGGCGAGGATGTATTGCAATCTATTCAAACCCTCAATATCGGGCAAGGACTACAAGCAGGAACAGCTATCGTTATCGTTGCCATTATCATTGACCGTATTACTCAAGCGTTTGGTCAAGGCAAGCGTGCACGCCAAAAAACGATTAAGGCAGGTAGGCGTCCCATTGGATAGTTGTTTATCCAATCGTTAGTGACTAAAGCAATAATAAAAAATCAGGCAATAGTGAGAGCAATGATGAATCATATCCAATTAAAAAATATCAGCAAAATTTATAATGCCAATAGCACAAAAGCACAATCTGCATTGGCATTACTGGCTGAGGGTATGGACAGTACTGCTGTCAAAGAACAAACTGGCTACTCGGTGGGTCTCTACGATATTAATTTGAATATCAAAGCAGGCGAGCTACATTGCATCATGGGACTATCAGGTTCTGGTAAGTCTACGTTGATACGTCATCTTAATCGCTTGATCGATCCTACCAGTGGTGAGATATGGGTGGATACTGCGCTGAATGCAGATCGTATTACTCAGTCAGTGACAAATACTAAAAGCCGTGTAGGAAGAATAGAAACGCTCGACCCAGCAGCAGAGGAACTCTCAGGAACTGCCACCAATATTTTGTCGCTTAATGATAAGCAATTGCAGCACTATCGGCAGCAGACGGTTAGTATGGTATTTCAGCATTTTGGTTTGGTGCCGCACATGACAGTGATGCAAAATGTCGCTTATGGGCTACGTGTCCGCAAAATGAGTGTGAATGAACGCAATGAGAGTGCACGGCACTGGCTAAATGAAGTGGGACTTACCAATGTAGAGCACAGTTACCCAGACGAGCTGTCAGGCGGTATGCAGCAGCGTGTCGGGCTGGCTCGAGCATTAGCAACCGACAATCCGATTTTGTTGATGGATGAGGCATTCTCTGCGCTTGATCCACTTATTCGCGCCCAACTGCAAGATCAGCTGCTTGCACTACAAGACAGACTCAACAAAACCATTGTTTTTATCACTCATGATATTGATGAAGCCATCAAAGTCGGTCAGCGCATCAGTATTTTAAATGGTGGACGATTGATACAGACTGGCACCTCAAGTGAGTTACAGCATAATCCTGTTGATGACTATGTCGAGCAGTTCATGAGTGCAAAAGCTTGATAGATCCCAATACTTAATAAGACGTGATAAATACTAAGAAAACTCTGATCTAAAATAAATAAAAAACGCTAAACTAAGCCTTAGCGTTTTCTATGTTATATGCCAAATATGCCGGCTCACTAACTTGAAGGTTGTACTAATTTTGCTGCAATTTATAGTGAACTCTGAAATAAACACCAAACTTCGTTATACTTAATGGCTTTTTGATAACACGCGCTTTATAAAGTTTTGTCGTTTATTATTTAGATACTATGTATAGTTCAAATACAGCCTATATCTTAAATACAGTTTATATCTCAAATACAATGTTGCAATGTCGCTTGGTCTATTCAGTGACGCTTGTTTCTCATTTTGCACTTCTAAGGCCATAGCATGACTGCTACCTATACCCCGATCATTACCTCACTGCTTGATAATGACTTATACAAATTTACCATGCTGCAAGCCATGCTGCATCAGTTCCCTCAGACACATGGTGTTTATCGTTTTCGCTGCCGCAATAATAAAGACACGGCCTATCCATTGGCTGATGTCCAAAAAGACTTAGAGCAGCAACTAGACAGCTTATGTGAGCTGCGTTTTTTGCCAGATGAGTTGGATTACCTGCGCAGTTTGCGTTTTATGCGTTCAGACTTCGTCGATTATCTTGAATTATTTAAGCTAAAGCGCCGTTTTATTACGGTCAGTACCGATGAAAAAGGGCGCTTATCTATCGATATCGAAGGACCGATGATTCAAGCGATGTTCTTTGAAGTATTTGTGCTCGCTATCGTCAATGAGCTATATTTTAATGCACTATCGAATGATAGCGTGATTGAAGAAGGACAGCGTCGCCTCGATGAAAAGGTCACACTACTGCACCAATATGCGGTAGAGCAAGCAAACAATGGTGTCGATACACCGCCATTTATCGTTGCTGATTTTGGCACGCGTCGACGTTTTAGTAAACGCTGGCAAGCGCATGTGGTAAAGACGTTATATAACGCTGAACCAAAGATCGTGAGCGGTACCTCTAATGTATATTTGGCAAAGCAGCTTGGAATGACGCCAATAGGGACGATGGCACATGAGTTTATGCAGGCATTTCAGGCATTGGATGTGCGTCTGCGTGACTCACAAAAGGCCGCACTTGAAGCATGGGTGCATGAATACCGTGGCGACTTAGGCATTGCCTTAACCGACGTGGTCGGAATGGATGCATTCTTGCGTGATTTTGATTTGTATTTTGCCAAGCTGTTTGATGGGTTACGCCATGATAGCGGCGACCCCTATATTTGGGGTGATAAGGCAGTTGCCCATTATGAAAAGCTAAAAATAGACCCAAAGACCAAGATTTTGACCTTTAGTGACGGGCTGGATTTAGAAAAAGCGTGGGAGCTGCATCAATACTTTAAAGGTCGTATCAGAACCAGCTTTGGCATTGGTACTAACTTGACCAATGATATGGGGATTACACCGATCAATATCGTACTTAAATTAGTGGAGTGCAATGGTCAGCCAGTAGCCAAGCTATCTGATAGCCCAGGCAAGACCATGATCAATAACGACACGTATCTTGCCTATCTTCGTCAAGTATTTGAGGTGGATGAACCAGAGTAAGCCAGAAAAACATTCTGTTGTCTAACTATCAGACTGATTATGCTTGGAGTCGCTAGTAGGGTTTTCTTCAGCAAAGGCGGCATCCAATGCTTGTTGAACCGCATTGATGCGAGTCTCGCACACGCGATAAGCGGCGATAGACTCTTCAACGGTGGTCATCAGGTTGTCAATGTCAGGCTCGTCTTGTTGCTGTAGTTCGGCTGCATTGGTTTTCAAAATATCGTAGGCCGCCTTAAAAGTTTTTGGGGCGGCTTTTTTGCGTCTGCGAGTAGGGGTGGTCATAAAATTTCCTAATGTTTAAAGGTAAGTAGACGAGTGTTCTTTAGATATTATTATTTTGTTAAGTTAAAGTGCCTGAGGTTTCTGTTACCTCTTTATCCATAGTTAAATCTATAATCTGTGCTGTTGCGCTACCATCTTTTAGAATGATATTGACCGTTTGCTCAGGATACAGTTGGGCGCTGCTGGTGAGTGTTTGTTTGCCTTTTTTATCCATAAGCATGGTATAGCCTTGCTTGAGCACGCGAGAGGGTCGATGTAATAGTACAATGTCTCGCAGATGTTCACTATCACGCTTCGCTTGTATCACTTGTTGTTGCGCGTTTTGCATAATGAACTCTTGGTAATTTTTACTACGAGTAGCGACCTTTGTGAGCTGCTGATGCGCTAAGTTTTGTGTCTGTATGTACCGCTCAGCCGTCAATCTAGCGGCTTGCTTTACTTGGCGCTGGGCACTTTGTTGAATACTACGCCATGTGTAATCACTGTCTTTTTGTAGAGCGGTGAGCTGTCCGATAGTTTGCGATTGTATTTGGCTCAACTGGCGCGTGGTTTGTTGCTCGGCAGTATTCAATTGGCGCTGAGCGGCTTGCTTAATTTGCGCTTGATATTGTAGCGTCTGAGAGACGAGCTGTGCTAAATGGTTATGGATAGCAGCAATGACTTTGGAAGGCGTATCGAAGCTTGTGTGCGCAACTTCATCTAAAATCACGCGGTCTCGCTCATGACCGATACCGACCCAGACAGGAATAGGTAGCTCAGCAACCAACGCTGCCAGCTCATAATCATTCAGATAAGCCAAATCACCAACTGCACCGCCGCCACGAATAATGACTAACAAGTCTGGTAGGTGCTGGTAAGTATCATAAAACGCCTGTTGGGCGCTAACAATCGCTTGTCGTATCTCGGCGGGCGCGTGATTGCCCTGAAAGGTCGCATGATGATAGTGGAACTGGCAAGCGCCTGTATTCGCTAAGCGATTTGCATCGGCTTGAAAGTCGCCCAATCCAGCAGCCTTTTCGGGTGCGATGACCAGTACATGTTCGATATCAAAAGGAGTCGGAAGCTGTTGGTTAAGATGCAGTAGGCCTTCGCCTGTCAAGCGATCAACCATCTCTGCATATTGCCGTGCTAAGTCACCTAGCGTATAGCTAGGATCAATATCTTCAATGGTGATAGAAAAGCCATATTGGGCATGGAAACCTGCCGATACTTTGAGTAGGACAGTCAAGTCACGCTCAAGGGGCATGCCTGTTGCGCGCTCAAACTTAGCCAACACACGAGACGCTTTAAAACGCCAAAGATTACCGCGGCAACTGGCAATTACTTTGCCATCATCGTCTTTTTCTGCCAACTCAAAGTAATAGTGACCGCCCTTACTTGATAAATTGCGGATTTCCGCCTTGACCCAGACACGGTGATCAAAGGTTTGCTTGATGACCATTTCAACCGCCGATAAATAGTCGCTCAGGCGTAGGACGGTATCTTCTAAATGGTCTTCTTGCTCAGCGAGTTCTGCTTCCAATGTTGCCAAATCTTTAGCAGGCGCTAATACTTTGGCGGGTTTGATATTTGAAAGATTGGGTTTGCGCATGATATGAGACCGAAGATGATTGAAATACAAAGACTGATGAGGTAGTGACAAGTAGAATATGAACAGTTTAACCCAAAAGGGCGTGTACAAAAAGCGAAGCCAATACGCTTTGAGCGATATATTATCGACATCGAAGCTTGTTGGCTATTTGATTGGCATCAGATTGTCTGTGATATCAGCAGATGACTCGTAAATTTACCATCCGTAAGGTGGCTATCGTATAAAGTAGGTTGTTGGCTTATTGGCAACGAAAACTAATAGTATATTCATAGTCATCATCACGCGACAAGTTAGGTGTGCCTGTACCAAAGATAGAGCCAACGACTGCACCCATTTGTCCAACCATGCGACCAGTACGCTCATTCAAGATACCGTTATATTGCACGCTATCTTCTACGATAATCACTTGCTTGCTACGACAGGTTTTTTGCGCACTATCTATGGCATTCTGTTGCGCCTTTACTTTAGTATCGCTAATACCAGTAGTCTCATAAATGGAATTGGCACGTTGAATCACAGGCGATGATGGTGTGCTTTGACACGCACTCAATGTCAGTATAGCCGCGAAACACGCACCTAGACTGGCGGTTTTATTAAAAGTATTCATAAATGATTCCTGAGGTTACAAAAAAAACATCATGATTATAAGTAAAGCTTTATGAATGTAACCTAACGATATATTAAATGTCTAGACGCTTATGGTGTGTTGTATTGCAGCGATATTGCGAAAAGACACTGCCATAAGTGCGTTTAGTGAAATGAGTGAGGTCTAAAGCCTAAATCCCAAGGCTAAAAATAACTTTCATTCGTTTAAAACAAAACAAGACACGACCATACACAGCAAATCACTTGAAATATAAATCATATCTAGCATAATTGAGCCATTCATTTTTTATTAAAAAGTAATACTATGCAATTGATTCCTGCTCCTGCTGGTGTGCTCGAGGTCGACGCACTATGGCAACAAGACAATCCGAATGACCCAAACACCGATACCGTGGCGCTACTGTGTCATCCTAATCCCCTGTTTGACGGTACGATGAATAACAAAGTAGTCACGACTATGTATCGCTTTGCTCGTGATAATGGCATGCATGTGGTGCGCTTCAACTTCCGCGGGGTAGGTCAATCGACAGGTGAGCACGATTACGCGGAAGGTGAAGTCGTCGATGCAATGACCGTGCTACAATGGATCGCCGAGCAAACCAATGCCCGCAAACTATGGCTTGGTGGTTTTTCTTTTGGTGGATATGTTACAGCCCGCGTGGCTGAGCAAGTGCTTGAAGCCCCGCATATATGGGGAGTGGGTGATTTTGAAGTTTCAAAAATTGCCCTTATTGCACCATCAGTCGAAAAAAACGACAGTAGTGACATTGATCTACCCGCTGACAAAACCTTTGAGATTTATGGCAATGCTGATGAAGTGATTGAACCTGACAATATGCAAGCATTTGCAGATCGTCTAGGGCTTGAGGTTAGCGTCGTCGATGGTGCTGGACACTTTTTCCATGGACGCTTGTCAGAGCTCAAAAAGCTATTAGAAGCCCATAGCTTTGGGCATGACGGCTAGCTTTGGCTTTATAATTTTTATTTAAAGGTCATTATTTCACAGCTTTGTCTTTGAAGAGGCTTCTTGTAGTACATCTCACAGCCAATGTTTTTGAATGAAGTACCTTGATATGAAATGTGTTGACGGGTAGTGTTTCTTGTCAGATGCTTGGCTATCCCACTGTTTTGTTATTTAATTTTGATATTTATTGAATCCAACGATGAGTCGTATTATGAGTTTATCTCCATTGCAACGTTACGAGAAAGCCGTCAGTACAGATGAGTTTACCCGTGATGAGCAGCAGTTTCAGGCCATGAGTTCCCTTGATGAGATATACCATCAGCTCATCAATAGTGCGCCGCAAAAGAAAGGTTTTTTTGGGTTTTTGAAGTCTAAGCCTGTTGTACCAACTGGGTTATATATGTGGGGCGGTGTGGGACGCGGTAAAACGTGGATGATGGACATGTTCTATGATTCATTGACCATTGAGCGCAAAATGCGCCTGCATTTTCATCATTTTATGCAGCGCGTTCATCAAGAGTTGAATAAACTCCAAGGTGAAAGCAATCCACTCGAAAAGGTCGCCGATATTATTTATGAAGAAGCGGTCATTATCTGTTTCGATGAGTTTTTTGTGTCTAACGTCTCCGATGCTATGATTTTAGGTGATTTGTTCACTATGCTGTTTAATCGCGGCATTACCTTGGTCGCCACATCAAACATTGAACCCGCTGGACTATACAAAGATGGCCTGCACCGTGACCGTTTTTTGCCAGCCATTGCAGAAGTTGAAAGCCATACAAAAGTGATGAATATTGACTCTGGTATTGATTACCGTCTGCGAGTGCTTCAGCAAGCGGAGCTATATGAGTCGCCAATGACCAAGGCCAACCATCACTGGTTAGCCAACCGTTTTGCCAGTCTGTCTGATAACCAAAAAATCAGTAATGATCCTATTACTATTAATGGTCGCGAAGTAAAAGTCAATGCGCGTACTGACGATATTCTATTTTGTGATTTCCGCCATCTGTGCATGGCACCGCGCTCAGCATCTGATTTTATTGAGCTTGCCAAACAGTTCAGTACGGTATTGGTCGACTCAGTTCCTGCCTTGGATGATGATCTGCGTGATCCAACGCGCCGCTTTATCTACCTTGTTGACGAGTTTTACGACCGCCGTGTAAAACTATTGGTACGGGCAGAACAATCGATTTTGGACTTATATCAGGGAGAAAAGCTGGCGTTTGAGATTGAGCGTACTCGCTCGCGCTTGCTTGAGATGCAATCAGAAGACTACCTACGTATGGAGCACCGTGTCGAGGATGCCGCGTAGTTCTCCTTAAAGCTGTATTGCTGATGCTCTATGCTCATTGCTTCTAAAAGTACTGTTAAAGATTTATTCTTTAGAACTGCTGAGTAATAAGAATTAGGCAGTCAGTGATAAATATTACAAACAATCAGTAAAAATAGATAATAATAAATAAGGATAAAAAATGACTACGACAAATGAAGAAGCTCTAGACAATAAGCTGTCCGTGAAAAATGTATCAGGAAGCGATATGTCATCTACCAGTGATGAGTTAATAGGTTGGATTAATTCAAGACGCAGTATGGGCAATCTAGATACACCAGCACCGACGCGTGACCAGATTGAGTCTGCTATTGAGTGCGCAGCAACAGCACCAGATCACAAAAAATTGCGCCCATGGCGATTTATTGTGACGCAAGGTGACGCGCGACATGAGCTTGGCAATGCTCTGGTTGAAGCCGTCAAAGCAAAGGCATTACAAGATGGTGAAGAGGTATCTGAGAAGACCATCAAAAAAACCCACACTATGCCACTTCGTGCACCAGTGATTATAACTGTGGTTACTCAAATGCAAGCGCATAAAAAAGTCCCACCATTTGAGCAAATGCTTAGTGCTGGCGCTGCGGTGCAAAACCTTATATTGGCGCTAAAAGCCCAAGGGTTTAGTACGGTGTGGCGTACTGGACTACTATGTAACGAGCCGGCAGTAAAAGCCTATTTTGGCGTAGGGCCAGATGATTATGTGACCGCTTTTGTTTATACTGGCACAAGCCCCAAAGATGAGTCTGCCCGCAAACCTATCGATATCGAACCGTTAGTACGCTTCGAGTCATGATTTGACCCTATAGGATTTCTTGGTAATAGTATTGCCAAAATAGACAGTCAACCTGTGTATCTAAGATATCAGGGGTAAGATAGATTCTATTGATAATAAGTCAGTCAACACGGATAAAAGAACATGACAAGCCCTAACAATAGCAACAAAGACAATAGCAGCGCTAATGATGAGACGAGCAACAATACGTCTGACAAACAAAACGGTATGCTGGCAGGTATCTTAGAGCGTGCAAGTAAGTCAGGCATCGGTCGTAAGAAATCAATACCGAGTCCAGTGGCGTCTGCAGTTGCAAAGGATATGGCAGATATTCATAGTAATCCTACCAAGCTGCGTTTGGCATTTTTGGGTGGTGGTAGCTTTGGTACGGCAATGGCAAATTTGGCCGCACGTAATGGCTGTGATACCACGCTATGGGTACGTAATAAACGTACTGTCAAAGCGATGGCAAAAACCCAGACCAACAAAAAATATTTACCGGGCTACAAGCTTGATGATCGTCTAAAATACAGTCATGATTTGGCGACAAGCGTTAAAGACAAAGATATCATCTTTATTGCTGTACCGGGCTTGGCTTTTCGCGAGACCCTCAAGAGTATCGCGCCATTTATCAGTGGACAGTCTATTGTCTCATTGACAAAAGGCATGGAGAAAGACACTTTTGCCATGATGAGCGACATCATCAAAGAAGTGCTGCCTGAGGTAAACTTTGGTGTTATGTCAGGGCCAAATCTGGCTATCGAAATTATGAAAAACATGCCATCTGCTACAGTCATAGCAAGTGAGTCGGAACCATTACGCCATGCCGTACAAGCTGCGCTGCATAGTGCGTTTTTTAGAGTGTTTGCTAGCGATGATATACGCGGCGTTGAGCTTGGAGGCGCACTCAAAAATATCTACGCCATTGCTATGGGTATGGCAGCTGCCTATGAAGTAGGTGAGAATACCAAGGCAATGATACTGACCCGTGCGCTGGCAGAAATGAGTCGTTTCGGTGTCGAAGAAGGGGCAAATCCACTCACCTTCTTAGGTCTGTCGGGAGTGGGGGATTTATACGCTACTTGCAGCTCAGAATTGAGCCGCAACTACCGTATCGGCAATATGCTCGGTCGTGGCATGAGTATCGACGCCGCTGTCAAAAAGCTCGGTCAAACTGCTGAAGGGGTTAATACGATTCAGCAGGTTCACGAAAAAGCCACTAAAGCGGGCATTTATATGCCCATTACCCATGCACTCTATGCCGTGATTTATGAAGATAAGGCAGCACTAGGCGTGGCACTACATTTGATGGAAGCAGGATTCCGTAGTGATGTTGAGTTTGTGATGGCTCATGACCATAGCAATGCCGCGCTGACCGCTCATATGAAAAACAGTGCTACAGACAATGCCAATGATGCTGATAGTAAGTAAGGCCTATCATTTAGGCAAAGTACTATTAGGCAAAATACACTGCCGCCACATGCACCAAGGAAGGTTATGAAAATTATATTAGTACGTCATGGTCAAGCAGAAGATGAGACGCGTCCAGATAGTGCGCGCCAGTTGACGGATTTTGGTCAGCAGCAAGCAGTGCAAACGGCGGAGTACGTGACCACTCATTATAGCCCAGATTATTTCATAGTTAGCCCTTATGAGCGGGCGCAACAGACACTGTCTGCATTTCAGTTGCGAGCGCCAAAAACACCATCATCTATCCAATCCAACATTACGCCTTCTGATAATGCTCGTCAGGCGCTAATAGATATCGCTAATATTGAAGCGGAGTGTCTGGTAGTGGTTTGCCATATGTCGATTGTTGCTTATATAGCGGGGCTGCTTACCGGTGAGTCTCCTGAATCATTCTCTTTGGCAGAAGCTAGAGTGTTTGAGATGGAGTTTGTGATGACAGGTATGGCAACAGAAGTGGATCGGTTTGTGCCTGATCAGCCATACTAAAAAATTTGGACATTTGGACATTTGAACATTTAGCAGATGCCTTTGGGGTTCTGCCTCATGAACGTATGGTTACAATTGCATCAATAATTGAGGACACGTTTAGTGTTACACGTTTGGTTACGAGCGCAGCATAGTCCGTTAGCTGTCTGGCATGAAGAGGTACAGCAGTGGCAATTGGTTGACAGCTGGCAGCAGCTGCAAACTGTCTATAGCCATTATAAATCCAATAGCCAAAAGTCACTTTGCCTATATTTTCCCTCGAGCTATGCACTGCAGGTAGATACCGAGCTTAGTGCTACTCAGCTCAAGCAGCTAGGCAACAGCGGTAAGCAGTATCTGTTTGAAGAGACCTCGCTCACACCTGTTGAGCAATTGGCTATTCGCCAGTTAGGTCATGCTGATACTACGCAGCTGTACGCACTGGCGCAAAGCGATATTGAGTCCTGGCAGCAAAGTGCTCAGCTTATTGGCATGAATATTGTTGCCTTACTTCCTGATTTTTTATTGTTGCTGCCACCAGAGGAGGGAGCAGGTCAGCAAGTGACACTGTACCAAGATGGGCAGACGATGCTATTGCGTCAGTCAGTGCGCCAAGGTATGGCTGTCAGCTATTTACCGCTGATATTGGAGCGTTTGCCGCACTTAAGTGAAGTGATGATGCTATCGTCTATTGAGGCTTCGAGTCTCGTAGACAACCAGTCGATAGATGATAGTCTAAACGCGGCTATAGAGTCTAACGAGACTGCTGTTACGGGTACACAAGATACCCAGACGATGTCAGCGACAACCAGCGCCATCGCACAAACAACAGCGCTTATCGCTGATGCTCAACTGCTATTGACGACGCTACCGAGTATACCTAAACCCATTGACGGTCCTGAACGTCATGCTCTTAACTTTTTTATTAAATCAACTGACTCGCAGCTATCACCTTATCTGCGAGTGGCAATGATGGTTGCGCTCGCGGCCTTGGTGCTACAGATGGCAACCGATGGCGTACAGTGGTACAAGTACAACGAGGCCACTGCTGCAACCAAGACCGAAATCGCGACGCAGTATCAATCTTGGTTCGCTGATGAGCCACTCAGTACACGTACCAAACTCCAAGTACAACTGCAACCCAAGCTGATGAGCGATAGCCAAGCACCTGAGTCGCATATAGCCGCACTATCAAAGATATCACCTTTGATCAAACAGTCCTCGCTACGTGCGCAATCATTAGTCATGCAACCATCAGCACTCAGTTTTACGCTCATTGCACCTGATCGCGGCAGTCTAGATCAGTTTACGAGCACACTGGTTGCACAGGGATTGAGTGCTAAGCTTGCACAAGTGAATAGTAATGAGCAAGGCCAGTTCAGTGGTCAGATTACTGTAAATGTAGTGGAAGGGAGTGGTGCAACAGACAATGTGGCAGCGTCATAACTCATCTAGGTATCGGTAATAAAGGTTAAAATATGAAACGATTACAGCGCCGTACCAAACGTAGTGCAGCTGCCTCTACACCCAATACTACAACGCATGCACTCTCAGCTCAGATTGGCACTTATCAAAACATGCTGGCAACGCGCTGGCAAGCTCTACCACCACGTGACCAGCTGGCATTAGCTGTATTGTCCGTGTTTCTGCTGTTATTTATCGGTGGCTATGGCGGTTATAGTATTCATCAAGCCGCAAAAGCCAGCAAAAGTAACTATCAAGAGCAAGTATCTGATTATTTTTGGTTGCGTGCGCAAGCAGGTAATATTGATAATAATGCATTGAATATTAATAATACTACTAACGGCGTGGCTGACATGCCGCCTGCCAATCGCATCAGTGCGCTACTCAATAATTCAGGTATTACGGACGCTCAAGTCGTTGCTGCTGGTGACTCGGTGCAGTTGAGGTTTGTTCATCCTAGTCAAGCTGTTGTTAGTACTGCACTTGGTAAGCTTAAGCAGCAAGGTTGGCAGTTCATGCAATTATCGATGCAGCAGAACCTAGCGGACAAATCTATTGAAGTGCAAGCCACTGTCACTTCATAATATGATGTGCCAAACATAATACATCAGTCTAGATGAGCGATAGCCAGTGCTTAAGACGGCTTGCTGGGTCCAACATCTTAGATTAGGTGCCATTTTAGATTGAATGTCATTGAAATGCCTTTTACTGGCACCATTAACTATTTATTAGCCACTGCTAACCAAAAAAAATAGGTATCGCAAAAGAATATCTAGATAGCCAACTCAGTAAGGAAGATTGCCTACGATGAGTGACAGTATGAGCAAAGACAAGCACCGTTCTTTGGTGACTTACAACCACATTACTTATTTCTTATATGTGATCAGTTACTTTACTGCTGGTTTATTATGGATTGTGCCGATTGTGATGAACTATGCCAAGCGCCATGATGCGAATGGGTCATGGCTAGCCACGCATTTTGATTGGCAAATCAAAACCTTCTGGTACAGTATTGTCTGGTTTGTCATTGGTGTTATCATCATCACCTTTGCACTGGGTGGCTTTGGTGTCAGTGTGTTGGCTGATAGTGGTAATATCGCTATTGGTTCCATATTATTGGCTGGATTTGGCCTATTGATTATGACCTTTACCTTTATCTGGCATCTATATCGTATCGTTCGTGGTTGGATTGCTCTGACTGATGGTCGCCCAGTACCTTAGTGCTTTAATATGCCGCAAAATGTATGGTTTGAGTGTTTTTTGATGTTGATCCACTGAACAGGCAGTGACTTATTATCGTCATTTACTGAATGCTTAGGAGTACTAAGAGTTACTTTGGGGTGGAAATTTACCGTATGAAACTTTGCCCTTGTTTCTGTTAAGCTGATATAATCGCTGCGCTTGATTTTATTCATATTCTTTATTCACTATTGCTTTTGAGCAGGGTCTGTCGTCATTATGTCTTATGCCTTACTTCGTCCTTTTTTGTTTAATATGGATCCTGAGCACGCCCATGAGATGACTTTGTCTTTATTGGACAAGGCACATAAGGCGCGCGTCTTAGGTCTGGCATATGGTCAGTCGATGCAGCCCACAGACTGTATGGGATTGCAATTCTCTAATCCAGTTGGCCTTGCCGCAGGTCTGGACAAAAATGGTGACTATATTGATGCCTTAGCTGAGCTTGGATTTGGCTTTATAGAAGTAGGTACCGTCACACCAAGACCACAAGTGGGTAATGATAAACCCAGACTGTTTCGAATCAAACAAGCAGACGCTATTATCAACCGTATGGGTTTTAATAATGAAGGCGTCGACTATCTGATTGATAACGTCAAACGCTGCAAGTACAAGGGTAATATCGGTATCAATATTGGCAAGAATGCTGATACGCCAGTAGAGCAAGCAGCAGATGATTATGTCTATTGTCTAGAGCGTGTTTATCCTCATGCGTCATATATCACGGTCAATATCTCATCGCCAAATACCAAGAACTTACGTGATTTGCAAAGTGGAGAAGCGTTGACCCAGCTGATGGATACGATTAAGAACCGTCACAGTCAGTTAGCCACTGAATATGGTTTTTATGTGCCATTAGTATTGAAGGTTGCCCCTGATCTAGAGCCTCTGCAAGTCGACTATATCTCACAGCAATTGTTAGATTTTGAAATCGATGGTTTGATCGCGACCAATACGACATTGAGCCGCGTAGGCGTCGAAGACTTGCGTGATGGCGATCAAATGGGCGGTCTTTCAGGTCGACCAGTCAGCCATATTAGTACTCAGATTTTGCAGCAGTTCTCCGATCAGCTGGATGGTAAAGTGGCTTTGATCGGTGTCGGCGGTATCGATAGTGGCGCCAAAGCCGTCAAAAAAATCGAAGCGGGTGCAGACATGGTGCAGCTCTATACCGGACTGATCTATAGAGGCCCTGGACTGGTACAGTCGTGTATTCAAGCAATCGGTGGGTATTATGATGCCATGGAAAGCTAATCACATGAAGCAGGTAGTGAGGCGCAAAATATGAGCGGTCTAGATATTGTAATTGCTATCGTGGTATTGATTGGCTTATGGCGTGGGTTCCAAGTCGGACTGATCAAAACAGCAGTAGGCTTGGTAGGTTGGTTCATTGCGCTTATTGCCGCAACTCGCCTAGCAGGCGTAGTATCGCCTCAGCTGTCTGGTATTGTACAAAGCCCTGTGTTACAAATGGCGTTGGCTTTTTTGTTGGTAGTGATTGCGATATTGGCTATCATGCACTTGGTGGCTTTTGTGTTTTCAGGCGTACTCAAAACCCTACGCTTAGGTGTGGTCGATAAAATGGCTGGCGGGGTACTTGGTGCTGCCAAAAATGTCTTGATGGTATTGGTCATTTTGAGTGTCAGTGCACCTCTATTGGTGCAGATGCCGCAATGGCAGACCTCAGTACTTGCCCCTGAACTCATGCCCTATGCACCCATGGGCAAAGCCTTGGTTTCAGATGTGTTAGGCATGGCTTGGGATCAAGTCAATCAATCGTAATTTTCTAAAGTTTTCATTCTTTTTATACTTCTAAATGTTTGTGCGTGTCGCGGATCATCAAAAACAAGTTATCAGAAACTATCGTTAAGTGTCTTACAAAATCATCAGGTTAGCGGCGAACGACAGTGAGTGATTTTAGCAACATGCTGTCGTTGCATTTGCCGTTATTGTCGTACTAATGTGTGGGTCAAAATAGGATATAGCTATTATGTGTGGAGTCATTGGAGTTGCAGCTCATGAGCCAGTCAATCAGATACTTTATGACGGCTTGACGATGCTACAGCATCGCGGGCAAGATGCAGCAGGTATTGTCACTTTGCAAGATGGGCGACTCTATCTACGTAAAGAAAATGGCATGGTACGTGACGTATTTATGAATCGTCATATGATGAAACTGGTTGGTAAATTTGGTATTGGTCACGTTCGTTACCCGACGGCTGGCACCTCTAGCAGCGCTGAAGCCCAACCATTTTATGTCAACTCACCCTATGGTATTACGCTTGCACATAATGGCAACTTGACCAATGCTGAGAGTTTGGCCAAATCGCTATATATCGAAGATCGTCGTCATCTAAATACTGACTCAGACTCTGAAGTACTGCTAAATGTACTGGCGCACGAGATGCAAAATCTTGGCAAGACTCATCCAACGGCTGATGATATCTTTGAAGCAGTAAAAGCGGTTTATAAGCGTTGTGAGGGTGCTTATGGCGTTGTGGCTTTGATTACTGGTCATGGTCTGCTGGCATTCCGTGATCCAAACGGTATCCGTCCGCTTATCTTTGGTAAACGCATGGCACAGAACGGCGGTACCGAGTATATGGTCGCCTCAGAGTCAGTAGCGCTAACAGGGTCAGGATTCACTATCGTTCGTGATGTAAAACCAGGCGAAGCGATTTTTATCGACTTGAACCATAAATTGCATACGCATCAGTGCGTAGAGCAAAAAGAATACACGCCTTGTATCTTTGAGTATGTGTACTTTGCTCGCCCAGATTCGATTATGGACAATATCTCAGTTTACAAGTCACGCTTACGCATGGGTGAAAAACTGGCAGATAAGATCCTTGCTGAATGGGGCGACGGACATGACATTGATGTGGTTATCCCGATTCCAGATACGTCACGTACGTCAGCCATGGAGCTGGCGCTCAAAATGAACGTCAAATATCGTGAAGGGTTTATGAAAAACCGCTATATCGGTCGTACGTTTATCATGCCAGGTCAGCAGCAGCGCAAAAAATCAGTGCGTCAAAAGCTTAGCGCTGTCCCATTAGAGTTCAAAGGTAAAAACGTACTATTGGTTGATGACTCTATCGTTCGTGGTACGACCTGTCATGAAATCATCCAGATGGCACGAGATGCCGGTGCTAACAAGGTGTTTTTTGCGAGTGCTGCGCCACCGGTAAAATTCCCAAATGTCTACGGTATCGATATGCCAGTGCGTAGTGAGCTGATAGCTTCAGGTAATAGTGTCGAAGAGGTACGTGATATCATCGGTGCTGATCGTTTAATTTTCCAAGATTTGGATGATTTGATCGATGCGGTAAAAGACACCAAGCATAGCCGCGTTGAAGGTTTTGATTGTGCGGTATTCAATGGCTGTTATATCACAGGTCAGATCAATGAAGCGTATCTTGATCACCTGCAAGAACAGCGTAATGACACTGCTAAAACGGGAAAAAAAGGTGTGCAAATAGTGGCCGATACCCCAGTAGATATGATGGGTGTTGAAGAGCTCTAAGTCATATACCGCTGAAGAATGATGTTGTAAAAAGAGCTGGATTCTAAGTAGAATCCAGCTCTTTTGTATGTAAAGCACAATCAGAAATAATGACACTAGTACGAGTGGACATCATACAGTCAGCCAAAAAATCGACTAAGTATCCAAAACAAACCATTGATTGCAGCAATACCAACGACCATACTTACTAAAAGTTGACGGCTAATATGGTAAACAAATAGTACCAAAATAAGCGCACCAACTTGAGCCATCAATAAATGGAGCTCAGAGTTATTGAATGTGATATCTGCTGGTAAATTCTGATAAGACAGACTGGTCAAGATAAGTAAGACCATGACAGACAGCGGCAAGCTCTCATTCAATCGATGTAGCCAAGGCGTGTCTAAAATTTTTCTAGGTATTAGCGCTGGCAATGCACGAGTGATAAAGGTAACAGCAGCCATGGCAAGTGTTGCAAAAATAAGATAACTACTGGTCATGAGGCGCTCCTATTTCTTGACGTTGTATCCAAAATCCACGTATCAAAATCATGATCATACAGATAGTAATGGCTACTAATAGCAACCAATCGCTCGTAAATAGCGAGGCGATAATTAGGCCAATCACTGCAATACCAATTGGAAAGTAACGCTTGATACTTTGAAACTGCTCGTAGGCTAAAATTGCAAACAGACAAACCAACGCAAAATCTAAATGCGGTACTAAATCACTGAGCGTACTACCAATGACCACGCCAATAGCACTCGCGAGCACCCACCAGCTTTGATTGAATAAACTAATAGGCAGTATCAATGCTCGTCGTGACTCATGGGGTAGACTGGTCATCACCGAAAATGTCTCATCAGTTAGGGCGAACAAACAATACGTTTTGGCGAGTTTGTGTTGAGGTAAATACTGTAATAACGGCATACCGTAAAATACGTGACGTAAATTTATCGCTGCGATATTGGTTGCGATATTACCGATTGGTAAGCCTGCGCTTAGCATGGGTAGACAAGCGTATTGTGCGGCACCAGCATACAACACAATGCTGAGCATGATGGTTGCCCATATGGGAATACCGGCAACTTGTGCCAGCACACCAAAGGCAATACCTGCAGGCAGATACCCCATAGCAACGGGTAAGCTCTTTTTGAACCCCTCAGCCCAGTCGTAGTGACTGTTGTGTTGCCGGCTTAATTCATTTGAATGAGTACTCACATGACATCCTAAATTTGTCTTACTAATTTTTTATAGACTGATAGACTGATAGACTGATAGACTGATACGTTCTAAGGATAAACCACTCATTGCATAAGGTGGCTAACCAAGCAGGCATTTAGTCGATAATCATTATGATTCAGGCTGTAGCACCTCATAACTACCTGACTGATGCGCACGGTATAAAAACCCACTTAAAATGATCAATCTCAACAGCAACAAACACCATACGCTGAGCCAAATACCAGTCATATCCCATTGCTGATAAAGTAACCAACTCAATGGAAAGAAAACAACAGCCAGTATCAGTGCCGCATTTCGAATGACATTACCCGCGGTCAAACCAAAAAATATACCATCCAACCAGTAGGCACCCACGCCGACAAGAGGTAATAGCACAGCATACCAATGGTACTCATAAGCGAGGGTAAATACTGGCTCAATATTGGTCATAAAGTCTAAGTATGTGGGCATTGCAAGCCACCAAATGGCACTCAACATGATAGCGAGAGCATAGCTAACCACACCTGTGCGTTTGACGATCAGACGAAAACGTGACCAGTCACGTCGACCAGCGGCCTGTCCACTCAAGGTTTCAGCAGAGACAGCAACACCGTCAAGCGCAAAGGCTGAGATACTTAATACTTGCAACAAAATAGCATTGGCTGCCAGTATGACGTCGCCACTTTGAGCCGATAGGCGAGTAATCCACGCAAAGCTTAGCGTTAAGATAAGCGTACGTACAAAAATATCTTTATTTAAAGAAAATAGCCTAAGCATCTTTTCTTTGGTGAAATGTTGGCTGTCAGCCCTAAATAGAACGCTCCAAGATATCGTTAAGTGATGACGGCTTAACCACAACGCCAGTAACACTCCCAGCCAAAATGCTATAGTCGTACCTAGAGCAACACCAGCCAAACCCATCTGCATTACAAACACAAAAAATAAGGTCAGCACGATATTGATTATGGCGATAAAACCCTGTTGGTAGAGCATATATCGTGTCTTACCTTGTCCTGCAAACCATCCAATAAATGCAAAGTTCATGAGTTCCGCTATCACGCCCCAAAAGCGTACATCTAGATAGGTTTTTGCCGCACGACCGCTCTCCGGATTGGCTGACAGTGCTTGTAAACCATAATCAATCAGCCATGGCTTTGCGAGTAGCAATATTGCGCCAATTATAAAGGTTAACAACAGCGCACGTTGTAAGATAGACAGCAGAGGGGTGGCAGAGGTTGCTGTAATACGGTCAGTACTATTAGCCAACTGTCCCAATGCCTGTGCGGAAAGTCCCGATGAGGCGTACTGCAAAAAGTTAAAACTGACCAGCAATAAGGACAACAGCTGTATTGCCAGACCCATACCAGCGAGTTTGGCAGTGTCATTCATATTGCCTACGATTGCTGTATCGATAACACTTTGCAGTGGCATAGCCAGATTGGCCAATAGTACAGGCAGGGCAATCGCGATGATACGCTTATAGCTGGTATCAATAGGCGGCATGGCATTAGATGTTGAAGCGTTGGCTGACATTGGTAGCTCGTTTATACTGAGGTGATAAAGAGAGTAATATGTTATTTAATCTGTAGCAAAACAGCAGTGCTATACCTATGAGAAGTGAGACAAAATAGCTATAAAGACAAAAGCACCTAGACTCATCATTCATGAGTCAGGTGCTCTTATTTAGACGCTTTTAAAGATAGTGACTGTTATTATGACTATTTGAGTAGCGATAATATAAAGACCAATAATACGCTATGTTCGCGTCTTAGCTCAACCAATTTGCTAGACAGCTAATATGGCTTATTAGACATTGTCCTGTTCAAACATTTTTGGATCATTAAAAGTAACAATCTCTTCTTCGAACTCTGGTTTTACTTTCACAATAAAGTCATCGCGCGATAGACCCATACGTAATGGAATCGAGCTTGCGATATAAGTCGACGAGTATGTACCGGCAAGCAAGCCGATAAATAGCGCCACTGAGAACCAGTATAGTCCATCGCCGCCCAAGAAGAGCATGGCTAGTACGACCAATAGAACAGTTGAGATGGTCATAATCGTGCGGCGTAAGGTTTCAGTCAAAGATAAATCGACAGTTTGACTGGGCGATATACCTCGAACACGGCGGAAGTTTTCGCGAATACGGTCATAGACAACAATCGTATCGTTCAATGAATAACCAATCAAAGCCAAGATAGCAGCCAATACTGTCAAATCGAACGGAAAGCCAAACAATGCAAACACACCAATAGTTACGACGGCATCATGAAAAAGAGACAGTACAGCGCCCAAAGACAGCTTGAACTGAAAGCGTAGCGCAACATAGCCCAGCATACAGGCCAGTGCTAGTGCTAGCGCCATAACTGAGTTTAAGTAAACCTCGTTACCCACTTGACTACCAATGATATTGACGTTGCTAATATCAGCAGTATTACCAGGTAATGCCAATGCCTGAGTAAGACCTGCGCTTAGACCGTCGACGTTATCTGACTGTGGCGGCAGGCGTACCAGTAGCTCCTCGCGAGTGCCTAGATACTGTACGACAGCATCATCAAACCCACTGTCTGCCAGCGCCTGTACCACGGCTACCTGCTCGACAGGTTGCTCATAACGCACGTCTGCTGAGACACCACCAGTAAAATCAAGACCTAAATTCAAGCCATTGACAGCGATAGCAATGATACTAGCGATAACCATAAATAAAGATAATAGCGCCATTGGCTTCTCTATCTTCATAAAAGGAATAATACGCTGATTACCAACCGCTTTGATACCACCTTCAGCTACGGCTGCAGCATCATCAGCGGCGTCACCTGATACTAGATTGGGATCAGTCGCAGTAGATAATGCCTGACTGTCTTTGTTATCTTTGCCGCCGCTGCGACTGCTTTTGCCAGATTTTGTGGCAGTTGGATTATTGGTTTTAGTGTTGCTACCTTTACCATCACGACGCGGTTTTTTGCGGCGTCGCGTACTTGCATTATTCGCTTCACCAGTCGAGCCATTTCGATCAGGGTTGTTCTGCTGCTCTAAAGGGTTGTTATTATCGATCGCCATAGTATTCTCCTAACCGATGCTCAGACTTTTGATGGATTTACGCTTACCGTAAGCAATTTGTACCAGTGCACGTGTCACCAAAATAGCGGTGAATAGTGAGCTGACAATACCAATAGCTAGCGTAATCGCAAAGCCTTTAATCGGACCTGTACCAATCGCAAATAGGATAAACGCGACCAATAAGGTTGTGATGTTGGCATCAAAAATACTACTAAATGCGCGGTCAAAACCTGCCACGATAGCGGACTTTGGTCGTACGCCATTTGCTATCTCTTCTCGTATCCGCTCAAAAATCAGTACGTTGGCATCAACGGCCATACCGATGGTCAAAACGATACCTGCGATACCAGGTAGAGTAAGAGACGATCCCAAAATTGACATGATAGCAATGATAATAATAACGTTCACGGCGAGTGCCACGTTGGCAATCACCCCAAACAGACGATAGAAGATAATCATAAACGCAAAGACTAGAAGATAGCCAACCTGCGTAGAGAATAAGCCTTTGTCGATGTTTTCTTGACCCAGCGATGGACCGATGGTGCGCTCTTCTACAAAGTACATCGGTGCCGCAAGTGCGCCTGAACGTAGTAATAAAGCAAGCTCGGCTGCTTCAGCAGTGCTGTCTAAACCAGTGATACGGAACGATGAGCCCAGTACCGCTTGAATGTTAGCGCGGTTGATAACTTTAGTTTCAGCATAAGGCGTACGAACTTCAGTCGTTTCACCAGTAGCTGGATCTTCTTCGTAAGTAATTCTTTGCTTATTTTCAATAAACAATACAGCCATTTGTTGACCAACAGCGGTACGAGTGGCGTTCTGCATGAGCTTGCCACCAGCACTGTCCAAAGTAATACTTACTTCAGGGAGACCGCTTTCATCAACGCCAGTTTGAGCGTTGGTTACTTTATCACCTGTGACGATCGCTTGACGATCGAGTAATACTGGTGGACCATCTAGTGTCTCAAACGGGAATGCCTCTGTGCCTGCAGGAGGTATGCCGCCTGTATAGGTATCGGCGTCGTCTGCCACCATACGAAACTCAAGGTTTGCGGTACGGCCAAGGACACGTTTTGCTTCAGCGGTATCCTGTACACCTGGCAGCTCGACCACAATACGGCTAGCACCTTGAGACTGTACCAAGGCTTCAGTAACACCCAGCTCAGCAATACGGTTACGTAGGGTCGTTAAGTTCTGATTGACCGCATAGCTATTGATCTCATCAAGCGTTGCATCATTATACGACAACACTAATGCAGGCCCTTGATCATCAATAGAAGATTGCAGATTAAACGTATTGCTCATCGAGCCTTGCAAGACATTCTGTGCACGACTACGCGTATCAGTGTCAGCAAAATGCAACACAACACCGCGCTCTTCAGTTTTTATACCTTTGATCGCCACTCGCTCAGCACGTAGCTCGCGTCGCATATCACGACTGGCACTGGTCAAACGCTGCTCAAGTGCCTTGTCCATATCAACTTCTAGTACAAAACGAACACCACCGCGTAAATCAAGACCGAGCTTCATCGGTTTTGCACCGATATCACGCAGCCATTGCGGGGTCGTCTGTGCTAAGTTGAGAGCGACTACATAGTCCTCACCCAAGTTTTGACGGAGTACTTCCTGCGCTTTTAGCTGGTCAACTGGGTTGTTGAGACGTACCAGCGCACTGTTTCCCTCAAATGTACCATCATGATTGTCTAGTCCTGCCTCTTCGAGTAAGCTTTGAGACTGGGTCAAAATGCCTTCAGACAATTGTGTGCCAGCTGCTGCACTGGTAATCTGCACTGCAGGCTCGTCAGGGTAGAGGTTAGGAGCAGCATACAGACCGGACACAAGTAGCACGACGGCAATAATTAAGTATTTCCAAGCGGGATATTGCATAATCACTTCTTTAGGTTGATAAACGACTGGCGATGTGAGCCACAAGTTAGCAGATGGGAAGTTAGCGACAGCAATGATTGACTGTCTATTTGGCAGGCTTCATTGCGATCATCCGCGGTGATAGTAAAGCATAAAACAGTAAAGCAAATAATACAGCGGTATCTTTATCTAGTCACCAAAAATATCACCAAGCAAATAGATAAAACCAATGTGTCTCAAGAGCCAATATATATAGACAAAAAATCAGCCTATATGGCAACTATACTTTACTGCCTTAATAGCGAAAAATGACCGTAAATGATATACGGTCATTGTTTTGTCATGACACCCAGTGGTGAGATGACCATCAAATCATTACTAGTAAGAAACAGTAGTGACTATACGCCTTCGATCGTGCCAGTAGGCAATACTGAAATAACAGAAGCACGTTGTACTTTTACGTCAGTATTGTTGTTTAGGCTTACGACGGCATAATCGCCTTCGATCGCTTTGATACGGCCCATCAAGCCACCAGCAAAAATGATCTCATTACCAACACTCAAAGCGTTAACCATTGCACGGTGCTCTTTGGTACGCTTAGACTGCGGGCGAATAACCAAGAAGTAAAAAATTGCAAAAAAGGCAACAGGCAGTAAAATCTGACCGAATAAACCTGCAGCACCTGCAGTCTCTGGGGCAGCATGGGCAGCTTGAATAAATAGGCTCATAATATCTCTCAGTAAGTCATAGATAACAATAAAATTAGACGCATAGTAACAAAAAATACCCGACTTGGTAACTGTTAATCATAGGCTGAGCGTGTTTTTGTTAGCGTAGCGGCATACTAGCAGCACACAGGTGTCACAACAACGTTTTACTACCCCAAGTATAGAATACGAAAATACGAAGCTATAAATAGCATCACAGGGAGCCATAAACAGCAGTGACTCGCTCAGTAATATTGAGGCAATAATGAACAATAAAAGTGACCAAAAAATAAAAACTTAAAAATAGCGGCTTATTGTGAAATGCTATTATCAATGCTACTATCAAATGGCAATGATTGCCTGCATTTAGTCTGCTGTCTATTGAAGCGAAATATAGCTTTGGAGCAGTGCTAAGTCAGCTTTGAGCAGTGGTATTGGTTCATGCAGTGTAGTGAGGTAGATGGTGAGTAAAAGTACTACAGAGTAGACTGAACGAGCCTGACACCGTATCTGATCTATATATAATCAAGATTATAATGATCTCTAGATATCTTGTAGTATGCTACTAACCGACATCTTTTGCTCTTCATGTCATATTCCCTTTTCTCTTTTTAGGTTACCTAACTTGTTCACCACTTTTATGTTTGTACCTCGTTTATGTCGTCCGCGCGCTCATCGTGAAGACGCATCTGCAGAACCTCCCCCGAGAATGAAGAATAGTTCTCAAATTGGTTATACATTTTTTTCTGCGTTAGCGTTATTGATGCTACCGCAGTCTGTATGGGCAGCTGGTGCTGTAGCCACAACAACCGCTGCTGCTGCACCAACTGCGCTCAGTGTTTCTCTCTTGATATTTTTTGTCTTGCTCGCTATTGGCGTCTCTTTTGTCTGTTCGCTTGCAGAGTCTGTTCTGCTTAGCATGACGCCATCGTTTATTGCCGATGTGCAAGAAACAAGCCCCAAAAAAGCAGCGATGCTAAAGAGCCTTAAAGTTGACAATATCGATCAGTCATTGGCTGCTATTTTGACCCTAAATACGGTCGCGCATACGCTTGGCTCTATTGGGGCTGGTGCGCAGGCTACGATCGTATTTGGTAGCGCTTGGTTCGGCTTATTCTCTGCCATTATGACGCTTGCCATTTTGTTTTTATCTGAAATTATTCCAAAAACACTGGGTACGGTCTACTGGCGTCAGCTGAGTGGCATGGTGGCATACTTTGTCCGCGGTATTATCATGATTTTGTACCCACTTATTTGGGTGTCAGAACGCTTGACTAAGCTACTAGTACGCGGTAAAGAGACGCAAACGTTTAGCCGTCGCGAGTTTGCCGCACTTGCTAGCATTGGTGAAGAGTCAGGTCAGATCGATCCATTAGAGTCACGGATTATTCGTAATCTACTGGCGTTTGGTGCTATAAAGGTCGAAGACATCATGACGCCGCGCTCAGTGATGCTCGCATTTGAAGAAAACAAAACAGTGGCTGAGTTATTGGTTGATCGCCCAAAACTGACTTTTTCTCGACTGCCTATTTATGATGGTGACTTAGATAATATTACGGGTTTTGTTTTAAAGACTGACATGTTATTGGCCAAAGTCAATCATGCTATGCACAAACCGTTGACCCAGTTCAAAAGAGACATTACTTTTGTATTCTCTAAAATGAAGCTATTCGATCTATTAGAGCTTATGCTAAAAAACCGTATTCATATTGCGATTACTGTCGGTGAATATGGCGAAGTAAAAGGCTTGGTCACGTTGGAAGATGTTTTTGAGACACTACTAGGGCTTGAGATTGTTGATGAGATAGATCGCGTAGAAGATATGCAGGCCTTAGCTCGACAAATGATGGACAGACGTGTAGAACGTTTGGGTATGAAGCTCAGTGACGACGAGCAAGATGACGATAGCAATAGCGACGCCAAATTCTAGTATTGAGAGCTTATCTAGTATTAAGAGCCCTTGAGATCAAATGTTATGGTACCAAACGTCATAAAAATAACCGTTTTAATGACGTGCGGTGTCATAGCCGCGAATGTGGGACTTCTGCGTTTTGTTAGTCGCAATAATTACACAGGGTGTCACATGGCTGTGAGAATTCGATGATAGGCTCGGCATATTATATAGGTATAATCATATAGATATATCTATAAAAACGCACTGCCAAAATAAATGATAAAGAGCGTTGATCGTCACTATATGACGCTAACGAAAAATATCGCTAAGGATTATCATGAAAAAACTATTGGGTAATGGGCTATTAGCTCTCTTGGTAAAAGGCGCCAGCATCACTGCGATAGTAGCAGTAGCCAGCACCACTAGCATCAGTGCACAAGCTGCCACGATGACAGAAGCTTTGGTGCAAAATTATGCATCAGCAATGAAGTCCTCTGCAAATAACCAAAGCATCAATCAAGTGGCGCGTCTTGTATCTGATGATGCGCTGATTTCTTTATCTAGAAAGGGTAAGTCGACTAGCCTAGATAAAGATGCCTACTTGAGACTATTGCAGAATAGCTGGAACGATACGTCGAATTATCGCTATGACATATCAGTAGATAATGTGGTCATCACAGGTGATCAGGCTAAAGCCAATGTCATAACAAACGAAAGCTGGATTAAAAACGGTCAGCCAGTATCGTTTGTTACCACCTCTCGCGTGACGCTGACGGTATCTACTGGTAATGCTGTACTACTGCGCGCAGTATCGCAAGTAGCTATTAACTAAGTCTGACTCAGAACAAGCGTAGTTAGCTGCTGCCTATTACCTATTAACAAAAAGAGTAGGTAGCCAAGCATGTCCGTCAGACAAAGCAAAAAACGGTTATTTGTTTGAAAAAGTAGCCAGTCTGATTGTCGATGTCAAAACCTATGACTAAGGATTTTGACATTAAAAGTCTGACATCAAAAGTCTGTAAAAGGTGTCAGCTTTAAACATTTCTTTAAACGATTATTACTATCTTTTATATTAGGCTGGTTTTTGCTTTACGTTGCATACTATACTATCTATCAACTTTATCTTATCACTTTCTGTCGTTAGGAAACCTCCAATACCATGTCTACTGTGCTATCAAAATCTCGCTCGTTTGTCGCGTTACCCTTGACGCTTGCAGTATCAACGTTACTCATCAGTGCGTGTAGCAACACCTCAGCAGTAAAAAACACAGGTGCGACTAATAGCTCATCTGTTGTTACTAAACGTTCTGCTACTCAAGTGGCGACGAATAGTACAGACTATTCTACTGCATTTTTAGATGCAGAGAGTTTAGATGAGTTGGCAGATTTGTTAGAAGCAACTGACATGACAATGGTGGAGGGCAACCAGCTTGCCATTCAACAGTATGGTGATTTGTGGAATCGCCTGCGTGCCGGTTACCGTATGAACGGTGGTAAGCCGATTTATAATCAGCGTATCGAAGGACAAAAAAGCTGGTTTACTAGCAGACAAGACTACCTAAACCGTTTAACAGCTCGTGCCAGCCGTTATATTTATCATACGGTACGAGAAGCTGAGCGACGTAATATCCCGACAGAGCTGGCTTTGCTACCCGTTATTGAGAGCTCGTATGATCCAAGCGGTACCAGTAGTGCAGCCGCTGCAGGGCTATGGCAGTTTATTCCAAGTACGGGCCGTATTTACGGTTTGAACCAAAGCAGTACCTATGATGGTCGCCGTGACGTGATCGAGTCGACCCGTGCCGCTTATGATTTCTTGACCGCACTGCACAACCAGTTTGGTAGTTGGGAGCTTGCGTTAGCAGCTTATAATGCAGGTCCTGGTCGTGTACAAAAAGCCATTGATGCGAACGCTGCACGCGGCTTGCCAACAGATTACTGGTCACTACAGCTGCCTACAGAGACCATGAACTACGTGCCACGCTTTTTGGCAGTTGCCGAAATCGTTGCCAAACCTGAACAGTATGGCGTATACCTACCAGCTATTGCCAATCGTCAGCATTTCCGTAGTGTACCAGTCAACTATGGTGTGAGCTTGTCTGAGGTATCACAGCTCACAGGTGTGACTTATGATGAGCTCGAACGACTCAACACGGCATTGACCTCAGGTCGTGTTGATTCTTCAGGTCCGCAGCGTGTTATTATTCCTAACGATGTTAGCCTAAATGCTGATGCCAAACTGAGCCTATTGCGCGGCAATGGTACAGGTAACGTATTGGCATCTGGTAATACAAGCACACCGGCGTCAACGACACCAAGCTATAATAACAAGCCATATACCTCATCATCACTACCATCTAGCAGCAGCGCTTTAGCTGATTATGCTGCCAGCGCGAGCGTCCCTCAGCAAACGACAAGCTATATCTCACCATCGGCTCAAACGACGAGCAGCTCTGTTTATAGCGGTAGTGCCTCAGTGCGTACTGAGCCACCATTGACCAATGCTGAGACCAAAAAAATCAATGCTGAGCTTAAGAGTAGCAACAGTCTACCGACCACTTCAGCTCAAATCACTCAGAACAATACGATTGTCCAAGAGCCACCACTGAGTAAAGAAGAGCGTGATTTCATTGCCAATCAAATTCGTAGAAGCACCTCTGAAACTAACGTAATTAATGCTGATGGTAATATTAACCTATCAGCCGTTCAAACACAGCAGTCTATCTTAGAAGCAAGCGGTGCAGAGAAAAAACTTAGCTTTGCAAAGTCATCGGCCAGCAAGCCAAAACCGCAAGGCACGCGCAGTACTTATACAGTCAAGCGTGGCGACACCCTATCGAATATTGCAAGCCGTGCTGGGGTAAACTGGCGTGATATCGCAGAGTGGAACCAGATAGACGCCAGTGCCAACTTATTGTCTGGTAGTACCTTGTATCTATACAATGCTAAGTCTATCGAGCCATTGGCTGCTGCCAATAATACTGCAGCCAGTCAGCCTGATAGCTACGTTGTACAAGGCGGCGACACGCTCATCGGTACAGCAAATCGCTTTGGTTTGTCAGTCACTCAGCTTGCCAGCTACAATAATCTTAGTAGTCGTGCAGATCTGCTTAGAGGACAAAAGTTGTGGTTGATACCGGGCAAAGTGACTGCACCGGCGACAACACCTGCGGCACCTTCTACTCGGTCGAACAAGTCAAGCGCTGCAACTAAGAGTTATAAAGTAAAATCAGGAGACGGTCTGATTGCTCTAGCGCGTCAGTTCAATGTATCAACAGACACATTAGCCAGCCTAAATGGTATCAATACCAACAGCTCACTATACGTTGGTCAGATATTAAAAGTACCAGCTAGTGTTAATTTTGATACAGCAAGTACGTCAAGCTCTAGTAGTGCCAATAGCGCAAGCTCAGTAGCGACCACCAGTTACAAGGTACAATCAGGTGACACCTTGATTGGTATTGCCAATAGTGTGGGTGTTAGTGCCGCAGAGATTGCTGCTGTTAACAGCAACTTTGATGCAAGAGCACGTCTCCAACGTGGTCAAACGATCAAAGTACCTGTGTCTAAAGAATTGGTTGATCGTCAGCTCAATGATAAAGCGGTTAGCTATAAAGTAAAATCAGGTGATACGCTAACTGGTGTGGCGAGACGCTATAACATCGGCTTGAGCGATTTGGCATCAGCGAATAACTTAACGACCACTTCTAATTTGATACTGGGTCGTACGATTACGATTCCTGCTGGTGGCAGTGTTGCAAGTGCCTCTAGCAGTAGTCAAAGCAGTAGCTCTACTAGTAGTAACAGCAGCAGCTCTGCGAGTAGCGGAACAAAACTGAGTAACACTGAAAACTACAAAGTCCAATCAGGTGATGGTTTAATTGCTTTGGCACGTCAGTTTGGAGTTTCTGTTGAGGATTTAGCAGCGACGAATAATCTGGCAACTAACTCACAGTTACAGCGTGGTCAAACCCTTAAAGTACCAAAAGTAACTGTAAGCTATACCGTTGGTTCAGGCGATAGCTTGATCGGTCTAGCTCGTAAGTATGGCGTATCGACACAAGAGCTAGCTGACATGAATAACATCGCTGCTGACACTATGTTGCAGCGTGGTCAGCGTCTGACAGTACCCAACCGTTAATAAGACCTTAGATACGGTATCTAGATATCGTTTTGATTGACCGTATAACAAAAAAGCTGCTCTTAATAAGAGCAGCCTTTTTTTGGATATTTAGTTTTACAAGTGTCTATCCAATAGAGATCTATCGACTAGACAGTTTGAGTTTTGATGGTCTCAAGGTAGCTTCTGATGTTACTGACATAATGCATTGCTTGCCCGTACCGACTGTTGGAAGCTTTGTTATCTGCTAAATAAGCATAGACGTTCGCCCAGCTCTTATCATCAATACCTTGAGCACGTAGTTCACGCTGAATTCTTTTGACTGCATTGGGACCCATGTTATAACCTGCAAGGGCAAACCAAATACGGTCCGTTTTGGGTACATCAGAGAAGTCGTCTTTGACTTGCTCTAGGTAGCGTGCACCGCCACCAATACTTTGGTAAGGATCAACACGGTCTGAGACGCCCATTGCTTTTGCGGTGTTATTGGTCAGCATCATAAGGCCACGTACGCCAGTCGGTGATACTGCATTGGCATCCAAATGCGACTCTTGATAACCCATAGCCACTAGCAATTCCCAATCATGATTATAATTGCGCGCTTGCTCTTCAAACGATGATTGATAATCAGGCAGTTTTTCTGTCAGTGTTTTTTGGAAATGATCCTGACTATATGCATCTTTTAGCAAGTTCTGATTGTAGAATGCTGCTAGCTTTTGTGTGTTTTGTAGCTTGATGCTATCGCACAAGAAGTAACTGGCTTTTTTGGACAATGGGTCATTAGGTGAACTGAACGTCCAGCTGACTTTTGGATGTAAGCCATTTTTAGTCAAACTGGCATCATAACCACAGCTGACATTTATAGAGGACAGATTAAGCTGGCTTTTTAGCTTGGTGCTGGCAGTAGTCAGCGCCATATCAGCATCACCTGATCTGATAGCTTTTAGCGCAGCTTCTTCGTTAGCATAAGCTTTTAGGTCGATATCAACACCCAGCTCATCAGCGTAAGTGCGCACCAAATCAAATCCAAAGCCATGTTGGAAGCCATCAGTCGCAAAATAGGTACTATCGCCTGGTACTGCGGCAATGGTTAAGGTGTTCTCTAGCATGACGTTGGCATAAGCTGGCACAGGCGCGCTCATAGTGGTCAGACTTTCTGCTGGCAGAGAGAGTAGTGCTATACTGGATACTTGTGCCAGCTTCTTGGTTCTGGCAAAACGCCCTGACGCAGTAGGGGTAACGGATGAAACGATGTTACTTTTGGTGTTAAGCAGGCGTTTAGATGGACGCAGTAAATAAGAAATACGGCGTTTGGCCCCTTGCGCAGATACTTTTACACGATAAGTAATACGTTGCATGGATGTCTCCTGATTTTAGCCATCCTTCTTACCACAAAAACACATAAAGACAAGTGCACGTCATTTTGCATCTATCGATATAGCGTCTCAGACGATAGGGTACTTTTAAATAAAACAAGCACATATCATCTTGCTTGAATACAGTGCCACTAGCATACTCTCTCTAAGAGTTAGCGATGTGAGCGATCATTAGCCGGCAATTCAAGTATCATTCATATCATCACAACAGTCGTCTCAAAATCTAGACGCACGACTATAGGAAGGATATAGATCAGATGATTCCTTCATCAATGTTTCGGTGTGGCTAATGGTCAAACAACTATATATCAAACATAGGTAAGGTCATGAGTAAGTCATTGGGACAATGACATAGCGCTAAGCAGCATTGAGATATTTTAAGATTAAAATAAATATCTTCATTTGCCTTTACTATGCAACTTTGAAAACTGGCGACACCTTGTGTTATTAGTAATAAGGTGGCTTGCTACAAAGTTTCTTGTCCAGCGATGAGAGTAAGTACAGTAGCTATCGAATAAAAATAAGCCACGTCTTATTGTCATCGCGACACTAAAGTTAAAAACGCGATGTTGCCAAAATATAGTGCATACATCGTGTCTCAGTGGCCAGCATTCTAAAATATCATTACTTATCATGTGTAATAAAATCTTAGATTACTGCCAATATCACTCTAGTGCCATAACCGGAAGCTGTAATAATGGGAAGTTTCATGACAAAACGTTCTTTCTTACAGGTAGTAATATGCGGTTACCGATTGTATTATTCAAGTAGAGTTAAGAAAAAAGCGATAAAACTTAACAATAGAGACATAAACGGTTAAATTTCCGTACATTAACTGTTTGTTATTCACAAAAAGACTAATAATGGCTAAAAACAGATAGACAGTGAATTTAAATGAGCCCGAAACTGTCAATTTTCAATCTGTTTTTTTACCATGTAACTATCCATACACGCTATGCTGATTTCTTAGGCAGGGTTATTGATATCAATAAACGTCACTGGTAGCTCGAATTTTTTGGCAACGATATCGCCCAATGCTTGGATACCGCCACGCTCGGTTGCATGATGACCACAGGCAAAATAGTCGATACCCAACTCTCGCGCACTATGCGTGGTACGCTCAGATATCTCTCCTGATATAAAGGCATCACAGCCCATAGCAGCCGCTTGTTCAATCATATCTTGGGCACCACCTGTACAAATACCCACTCGTTTGATCAGTCTGTTCTGTGAGTGAGCATCTGCGTTGTTTTCATAATTGGCTGAGATATGAAGCGGTACGCGCCCTAATACTTGAGTAATTGTGGTGATAAGATCATCAGTAGTTTGCGGTGTACAAGTGGCAATATTGCCAACAGGGTGCGACTCGGAAGGGTAGAGCGCACCAGTCATCGTCATACCTAAGACATCGATCAACTGGGCATTGTTGCCAACCACAGGATGCGCGTCAAGCGGCAAGTGATAGCCAATCATAGAGATACCGTGCTGCATGAGTTTACGGACACGTCGACCCTTCATGCCTGTGAGCGGGGCAGGTTCGCCTTTCCAAAAGTAACCATGATGCACCATAATGGCATCAGCATTATCAGCGATAGCAGCGTCAATTAAGGCTTCACATGCTGTCACCCCTGTCACGATGCGTTGTATCGGTCGTCCACCATCTACTTGTAGCCCGTTTGGCGCGTAGTCTTTAAATGCACTGGTAGATAGATACTCATCACAGAACTGGGTTAGTTCTTGTGCACTGATACTACTGGTCAAAGATTTAATCGTGTTTTGGGTCATTGGGTTTCCTTATTCTTATCGTATCGGTCTCTGTGGCAAGTATTTTACATGGTTTTTATTTTAACATGACGCTGCAAAAGAGTAGACAAGATGGATAACTGAAACGGTACACGATACGTTACTATTTGACGGCATTGCGGTTATAATTTATACATGTAAGTCTGCCTATCTGTGCATCCGTTGCCTAGCCAGACCTTTTCATTGCTTAGCCAGGCAATGAGATGCGATCAGTCGCAACCAACTTACTTTATCTCTTATAACTTTATTTTTCACTGTTTGTTTGCATTACATTTATAGAGGTTCTATATGTCGTCATCCCAGAACACCCATAACAAGGCACCCCTATTAAAATGGTTGCCTTGGGTTTTATTGTTGCTAGTGTTAGCAGCGTTTATCTGGTTGTTTATGAGTATGAAGTCGACATCAGAGGCGACGTGGGAACCACCAAGAACCACGCCAGCTGAGCAGCAAGCCTCAGCACCAGTGGCAGACACGCCAGCGCCGATATCTTCTTATCATAACGCAGTGGCTCGCGCATCACAGTCGGTGGTCAATATCTATACGACTCAAGCGATGATGGAGCACCCTTATATGGATGATCCTGTATTGCGTCGTTTTTTTGAAAATCATAGTGGACCGTCACAAGATCAAGGGTCGACCAATCTAGGCTCAGGGGTCATCGTATCAGAAGACGGCTATATCGTGACTAATGCTCACGTGATCGAGAAAGCCGATGAGATTACAGTCGCGTTCAACGATGGTCGCAAGAGCCGTGCTAGAGTCATCGGTACTGATCCAGACAGTGACTTGGCAGTGATCAAAGTCGATATGACAGGACTGACGCCCCTTGGTTTCCGTGAAGACCCAATCCGTGTTGGCGATTTGGCCCTAGCTATTGGTAATCCATTTGGGGTCGGTCAAACGGTGACCCAAGGAATTATCTCAGCGACTGGACGTACTGGACTGGGTGTAAATAAATTTGAAGACTTCATCCAGACAGATGCGGCAATCAATCCAGGCAACTCGGGCGGGGCACTGGTCGATGCGCGTGGTGAGCTGGTCGGTATTAACACCGTAATATTCTCACGCTCTGGTGGCTCGATGGGGATTGGTTTTGCGATTCCTACAGCGCTCGTTGAGCAAGTGATGAATGCGCTCATCAAAGATGGCCGCGTCAGTCGTGGCTGGCTCGGTATCGAGATTCAGTCACAACTACGTGACCCAACGCAGCTTGAAACCTCAACGGGCGTGGAAGTGCTAAATGTCATTCGAGGTGGTCCTGCTGCCAAGAGTGGACTGCGTGTTGGTGATATTATCCTAACCATCGATGGTGTCGAGATGACCGATGCCAATACCTTGATCCAGTATGTCGCTCGCAAGCCACCAAATACTGAGCTGGATGCGCAGATACTACGCCAGGGCAAAAATGCACAAGTCAAAATCATGCTAGAGGAACGTCCTGTCCAAGAGCCTATCGAGCGTCCTGTGGTACTGCAAGGAGAGAGTATGGGCGGTATGGAAGCAGAGCCAAGTATTCAAAGTGATGAAGAGGCGCCAATGATGTCAAAAGCAGAGCGTGATCGTATGCGCGAAGAGCTGATGAAACTGTTTGAACAAGATACGGCGGCACAGTAAGGTGTATTGATAATATATGCTTTTCATTAGCATATTGATTTAGCTAGTCGCATAAAAAAGCGCGCTCCTTTAGATAAGAAGCGCGCTTTTTGTTGGAGCTGGTTTTATTTAGGCTAGCTTTATCTACACATAACTTTGCTATGACCTTTCAATGGGGTCATGATTGATATGAATAACCCCTTGCACTCGGCAGCAACAGGGTAGGATCTCGTCTTCCTCAATCATCGCAAGCGGATCAAACGGATAGTCCACCGTATGCGAGCTGGCAATACGCTTGACTCGGCAACTACCACAATAGCCCTCACGGCATTGATAGTTGACCTCATGACCAGTGCGCAGCAGACCATCAAGCAGACTTTCATCGTCATGCAAGTAAAATTGCTGCTTACTGGTCATTACCCACGTCATAATTTATCCTATTGGGATACGTCTTTGCTGTTACTACTAAAACGTAAAACGGTTACGATTCAAAGCTCTTATAATTCAGCTTTTTACAGCTCAAAGCTCTTATAATTCAAAGTCATCAAAATCACTGTCTGATAGATCAGAGTCAATCTGACCAACCAAGTACGAGCTAATCTCGGTCTCTTGCGGTGCTACTTGTACATTATCAGACGACAACCACGTGTTGATCCATGGGATTGGGTTTGATTTTGAGTTCGGGAACGCCGCTGGCAAGCCGACGGTTTCCATACGTAAGTTGGTGATGTATTCGATATATTGGCATAGAATGTCTTTGTTTAGACCAATCATTGATCCATCTTTGAACAGATAACCCGCCCATTCTTTTTCTTGTTCAGCAGCCTTGCGGAAAATCTCGATGCTTTCTTCGTAGCACTCTGCGGCAATCTCGACCATCTCAGGATCGTCACGACCGTTGCGCATGAGGTTTAGCATGTGCTGCGTACCCGTCAAATGCAGCGCTTCATCACGTGCGATTAGCTTAATGATTTTGGCATTGCCTTCCATCAATTTACGCTCAGCAAAGGCAAACGAGCAAGCGAACGATACATAGAAACGAATGGCTTCTAGGACGTTGACCGCCATGATGCATAGGTACATTTGTTTCTTCAATGATCTTAAATCAACTGTGACTTGCTCGCCATTGATGTTGTGCGTACCTGGACCGTACAGGCTATATAGCTGTGAGTTGCGGTACAGCTCATCATAATACTGGGCGATATCAGAGGCACGGCCTAAGATGTGCTCGTTTTGCATAATGTCATCAAAGATAATATTTGGATCATTGACGATATTACGAATGATATGCGTATAGCTGCGTGAGTGAATGGTCTCAGAGAACGACCATGTCTCAATCCACGTCTCAAGCTCAGGGATAGATACCAGCGGCAGCAGTACCACGTTTGGACTACGACCTTGGATAGAGTCGAGTAGGGTCTGGTACTTGAGGTTGCTCAAAAATATATGCTGCTCATGCGAGGACAAATTGCTAAAGTCGATACGATCGCGTGAGACATCGACTTCTTCTGGACGCCAAAAGAACGATAGCTGCTTTTCAATCAATTGCTCAAAGATAGGGTGCTTTTGTTGGTCATAGCGCGCCACGTTGACGGGCTGACCAAAGAACATCGGCTCTGTTAGCGCATTGTTTGGCGTTTGCGAAAAAATCGAGTAAGTCATGGGACTGCCTTTATAATTGATACGGTTATTAATTTATAGGGGTTTGACTGGTTTTGATCTGATGCTATGACACGTTTTTGGATTATAGCGTTTTAGCTTAGAGGTTCTCTAGTGATATCTGTGACGACTCTTGCCCATCGTTCATATAGGCTTTGAATATCTCGCTCAGTTCACTATCATCGAGTGCTTCTAATTCATCAAGTGCGCTTTTGCGCAGGGTACTCACATTAGAATCTTCTGCTGCTATTTTTAAGTCTTTTTTAGCCGCTCTCGATACTGGCTTTTTGGCTGCTTTTGTCACGCTTTTTTTGGTGACAGTTGCCTTTGGTGCTTCATCCACACCTAACTGCTGACGCACTGCTGCAATATCAACCTCGACTTGTACGATATGCGAGCCACCATCGTTTAGGTCTGAAAATACGTTTGGGATAAACAAACCACCGTCTTTGATGATTGCGGTATATTGCACGTCTATGACCTCCGTCGTTTTATTCTGTCTGTATGTTTTAATTATAAGAGTAGGTTAGTGTCGAGGCACGAGACCGAACAAAGACTCAAACCGTTGGGTTTCCTTCGTCAGCCCAACCTATGTGCTTTATTGATTTAAAAGTAGTAAAGCAAGTTAATCGTTAACATATAGGTTTATTAAAGCTCTATTATTCAGACCTGCATTGCTATTACCCAAGTCTTTCCTCATGGCTCTATAAATATTATCTACTTTAGAAAGTGTATCGGAGTTGCTATCATCTCCAGCCTGACCACGAAATATAGACCATGTTTTGATTACTTCTGGGGATGCCCATAAGGTTAGGTCTTTAGAGAATTTAATAAAAAACTTTTGTAACTCTTCATCAGATATTGGTTCAACGTCGTTTCTATTTTGCGAGAATACATAATCTATCGTGAAATCAATGAATTTAGAATATATATCAATTTTATAACTTCTGTGTGCTTCTTCGATTTCCCTTCTTTTATTAATATTTTGTCCTATCACTACTGTAAAAGTTGTAGCTATTATAGTTCCTGAAGCAGCAATGAGTGCAGCCGCTACAGTTGCATCAATTTGATAAAAGAAATTTATAAAAAACTTAATACTATAAATTATAGCGACAATCATGCCGATGATTATTGATATGCCAAGGATCATGAAGAATATGTTCTGAATTTTTTTCATAAATAGATAACCTAACTATTATATCAATACCAGAAAAGAGCGGGCTTAACTCAAAAGCCAAACCCGCCATTCATCAATAGCCTAGATCTTACAAGCCCCGCCAGCACAATCATCTTCCATATCCGCTTGGGCATCGTTCGCACCATCACGAGTATTATGGTAGTACAACGTCTTCACACCCATTTTATAAGCGTTTAGCAAGTCTTTTAGCAATATCTTCATCGGTACACGGCCACCAGCATAACGAACTGGATCGTAGTTGGTGTTGGCAGAGATACTTTGATCGACGAACTTCTGCATGATAGCGACCAGCTTTAGGTAACCATCATTGTTTGGCATTTGCCATAGTAGCTCGTACTGATCTTTTAGCTTATCAATCTCAGGCACTACTTGCTTTAGGATGCCGTCTTTTGACGCTTTGATAGAGACCAGACCACGTGGTGGCTCGATACCGTTGGTTGCGTTGGCGATCTGACTTGAGGTCTCAGACGGCATCAAGGCGGTTAGGGTAGAGTTGCGTAGACCGTGCTCGGTGATCTCGCCACGTAGCGTTTCCCAATCGAGATGTAGCGGCTCTTGGCAGATTTTGTCCAAGTCGGCTTTGTACGTATCAATCGGCAAAATACCTTGTGAGTACGTGGTCTCATTGAACGCAGGGCACGCGCCTTGCTCTTTTGCCAATTTGTTTGATGCTTTCAAGAGATAGAACTGCAACGCTTCAAACGTCTGATGGGTCAGACCAAGCGCGCTGTCGTCCGAATAGCGAGCGCCATTCTTAGCTAAGTAGTACGCATAGTTAATCACGCCCACACCGAGCGTACGGCGACGCATGCTGCCGTTTTGAGCCGCTTTGACTGGATAGTCTTGATAGTCGAGCAGGGCATCAAGTGCACGGACGATCAGCTCAGCTGGCTCTTCGATATCGCTGACATTTTCGACTTTACCCAAGTTGACCGCTGATAGCGTACAAAGGGCGATTTCGCCTTCTTCGTCATTGATGTTATCCAGTGGCTTGGTCGGTAGCGCGATTTCCATACATAGGTTTGACTGGCGAATCGGGGCAACCGTCGCGTCAAATGGGCTATGGGTGTTGCAATGATCGACGTTTTGGATATAGATACGACCCGTACTAGCACGCTCTTGCATCATTAGGCTGAACAAGTCGGCTGCTGGGATTTGACGGCTGCGTACGTTAGGATCATTTTCGTACTTGGTATACAATTCTTCGAACTTGTCTTGATCTTCAAAGAACGCATCATACAAGCCAGGAGTATCGCCTGGAGAGAATAGCGAGATGTCTTGACCTTTGATTAGGCGCGTGTACATCGTTTTGTTTAACTGTACGCCGTAGTCCATATGACGGACGCGGTTGTCTTCGACACCGCGGTTGTTTTTGAGTACCAGTAATGACTCAACTTCTAAATGCCATAGTGGGTAGAACAGGGTTGCTGCACCGCCACGGACGCCACCTTGTGAGCAGCATTTCACAGCAGTCTGGAATAATTTGTAGAATGGGATACAGCCAGTATGCTGTGCTTCGCCGCCACGGATAGGGCTACCAAGGGCACGGATACGACCTGCGTTGATGCCGATACCAGCACGCTGTGACACATAGCGTACGATGGCGCTAGTAGTCGCGTTGATAGAGTCTAGGCTATCACCACATTCGATCAGTACGCACGAGCTAAACTGGCGCGATGGCGTACGTACACCTGACATGATCGGCGTCGGTAGTGAGATTTTGAATTCTGACGTCGCATCGTAGAAGCGTTTGACGAAATCAAGACGATCTGACTTGTCGTATTGGCTAAACAGACACATACCGACGAGCATGTATAAGAACTGCGGACTTTCATAGACAGTCTTGCTCACGCGATCTTGGACTAGGTATTTACCAGCCATTTGCTCAACAGCCGCATAAGCAAGATTCATATCGCGCCAGTGATCAAGATACTCTTCTAACTCATCAAATTCAGCACGGCTATAATCCGCTAGGATATGCTGATCGTATTTGCCAGAGTCCGTTAGGGTTTTGACATGGTCATATAGATGCGGCGGGGTGAATCGATTATAAGCAATTTTACGCAAATGGAAGATTGCTAGGCGAGCAGCCAGATATTGATAGTCAGGCGTGGTCTCAGAGATGAGGTCAGCAGCAGATTTGATGATGGTTTCGTGAATGTCACGCGTCTTGATCCCTTCATAAAACTGGATGTGCGATTTTAGCTCAACTTGTGATACCGACACGTTGTCCAAGCCATCCGCAGCCCATGCGATTACCTTGTGAATTTTGTCTAAATCAATAGGCTCTAAACGTCCATCACGTTTGGTTACTTGGATTTTATCAATATGTGTCATGCTGGCCTCTATTTTGATTGCTTATAGTGATGCTACGCGCCGAGTGGGCGGCAGACATTCTTTATGACGCTATTATGCGGGGTTGTGATAGGTCATTTTTTGGACAAAAGACTACCACTACTCATAGTGATGGTTAAAATCACTGAGTACTACATATAGCGTGTTTGTTAATTGGTAGGCACAATATAGCGGGAAAATTTTGAAAATACTATATTGATTTTAGAATAAAACTATGTTGCTACAAGGTTGTAGGCGGTCCAAATTTTGGCAAACGACGATGGGATAAGGGTTAGACGCGAATGCGGTCAATAATAAATTTTTTGTAAAAATATCGTGACGTTTCGCTTTTCATTCTCTCGGTTATTGTTGACTGAAAAGGGCAGTCATGAAGACAATAATGCGGGCGCAGATTGTACATCAAACCATAAAAAATCGCCACCCGTATCTTATTACTAGCGAGTGACGACTTGGACTAAAAAGGCGTTAAAGTTTTCTAAATTGTCTACAGCACAATACGAACCGTTTTTGCATTATCGAGTGCCGCATAAAGCGCGTTGACTTGCTCAGCAGCGGTTAGATACAAATTGACCCGTGCTGAGTGAAAACGACCTGTCTTTGATGGCTTGACTTCGATAGATGCCAGATCAAAATCAGGGAACTGACTACCCAAGATGAGCTTTATCTCATTGAGTAAGCTCTCATGCTCGCCTTCATGACCGATGATACTGAGCGGGTAGTTCATCGGGAATTCCCAAAGCTCTGGGTTTTGGATGTCTGTTTTTTTGCCTTTCAGGACGCCTTTATTTGGCGTCAGATCAGTGACTTTCACTGATGGCTGATTGTTGGTTGGGTTATTTGAATTGTTGTCGTTGTTGTCTTTTGAATCATCACTCATGATATGAGCCTCGCTTATATAAATAAATAGGAAAATTTAATCAGTAATAAATAATTAAGAAGTTGCTGGTTAGATATTCAATCAGTAAACCATGCGCTTGAGTTATGCCCGTGCGTGTGAGTCATGCCAATATCATAACGCAAAAATCTGAGACAGGCTCAGTATGGTCGTAAATGGCATTTAATTCAGTCAAGCTATAGTCGATTCAATTTAAAAGTAGGACAAGGTAACCGAGTGTAGATGTAACTGTGATACTTCAAGCGGAGTTAACGCTGTCATACTTTTATAATGGAATGGCTATATTAGGCAGAGAGTATATGCACTGTTTATAGTGGTCTATGGACAATTATTCAAGTAAAGTCTGTATTTAGTCAGGTTTATCGCGAAACAGTAAGCCAAATGGCTTTTATTAATAGCTATCAACACAAACTACTGCAAATAGCCATTGATAGGAGTGATATCAGGTGGAATATCGGTTTCTCCCAATGCTTCTCGTAGATTGATCTCGATGGTGCGTGACAAAGCAGTCAAAGGTAACTGATTAGCTGCCAAGCCAAAAGGCTCTTCTAGCTCTTCACTTAGCGCGTCTAGTCCAAAAAAGGTATAAGCGATTACCGCGCAGATTAATGGCGTTGCCCAACCGAGTGAGGCTACCAGACCAAAAGGTAACATAATGCAGTACAGGTAGGTCGTGCGATGTACCAGCAGCATATAAGCGAAGGGCAGCGGAGTGTTGTGAATACGCTCGCACGCTGCCAGCACAATCGTCATCGAGGTCAGGCGCTCGTCCATGTTTTGTATAACTTGCTCCGATATCAGTCCTTGACGCCGAATATCGCCGAGCTGTTTCCCCATTAGGCGCATTATATAATCAGGCACGTTTTTCGCTTGATGCATACGGTCATGATCTGTCACTGCGACAAAAGGCTCGATATCCGCCCAAGGTAGCGTACCACGTAACCTGTGACGTACAGCATGGGCAAAAGCAATGGTCAGATATACCATATCTCGCTGAATATCGCGTCCAGTCTCGTTGTTATCCTTACCATCCTCGCCATTCTCTATGGCAGTTGTATTGTCCTCATCTATAAAGGACAATACTTGGCGCGTTAAGCTACGAGAATCATAGACCAGTTGACCCCATAGTGTCCGCGCTTCCCACCAACGTTGATAACTGGCATTATTCCGAAACCCAAGAAACAACGATAGTGCAATACCTATCAAGGTAAAGGTCGCCGTACCATAATAAGGGAACGAGTTAGGGTGCCAGTGCTGGATAACCGTTATCAGCGTGCTAAGTAGAGTAGTTAGTAAAATCTGCGGATAGATCTTGGGAACAATAGAGCCGCGCAGGGTAAAAAATATTTTGAGTGCGTTTGGGGTTTGGCGGACAATCATATTGGCGTCCTAGCGGTGGGTTTTGTGGTCACACTAATAGCATCAGCATCAGCATGAACATCAACATCAATATTGACTTCAATAGCCATCGGGTCAGCCTAAAACGTAGCAACATGTCTGAGCAGTTGATAACGCTGTAGTTGATTCGTTAAACACAAAAAAGCCGAGATAAACTCGGCTTTTTTGTGTCGCTGGCTTGAGTATTAGTCGTTCTCTAAGAACGAACGCAGATGCTCAGAGCGCGATGGATGACGCAGTTTACGTAGTGCTTTTGCCTCGATCTGACGAATACGCTCACGTGTCACGTCAAACTGCTTACCGACTTCTTCTAACGTATGATCCGTTGGCATATCGATACCGAAACGCATCTTGAGCACGCGCGCTTCACGCTCAGTTAAGTTGCCGAGTACATCACGAGTGGCTTCTTGTAGTCCAGCAGACGTCGCATCGTCGACAGGGCTTGAGATCGTACCATCTTCGATGAAGTCACCTAGGTGTGAATCTTCATCATCACCGATAGGGGTTTCCATAGAAATAGGCTCTTTAGCGATCTTGAGCACCTTACGGACTTTGACTTCGTCCATCTCTAGACGTTCGCCTAATTCCTCAGGCGTTGGCTCGCGTCCCATTTCCTGTAGCAGCTGACGTGAGACACGATTGATCTTATTGATGGTCTCAATCATATGTACCGGAATACGAATGGTACGCGCTTGGTCAGCAATAGAGCGGGTGATTGCCTGACGAATCCACCACGTGGCATAGGTTGAGAACTTATAACCACGGCGATATTCAAACTTATCAACGGCTTTCATCAGACCGATGTTGCCTTCTTGGATCAGATCCAAGAACTGCAGACCACGGTTGGTATATTTTTTCGCAATAGAGATAACCAGACGTAGGTTGGCTTCAACCATCTCTTTTTTGGCGCGGCGAGCTTTTGCTTCACCAACTGCCATACGGCGTGCCACATCTTTCATGTCATGGATTTTCATGTCGAGCTGTTGCTCGTAGTCACGGATACGACGTTGTAATAAGATGACGTCATCAGTGACTTTTTCTAGCGTACCAGCAAATGCAGGCTTACCTTTGATACGCTCAATGAGCCAATCAACGTTGGTTTCATTGCTTGGGAAAGTCTTGCGGAACTCTTCGCGCGGCATACGACCACGGCGAATCACCAGACGCATGATCTGGCGCTCTTGCTTACGCACATCATCATAGACATCATGCATAATTGCCATGACTTGATCTGACAGACGGTTGTTTAGCTTCAACATCATGAAGCGTTCAGCAAGTAGGGCATACGCAGTATCTGCCTGCACGCTACCACGACCATAATCTAGCAAGGCTTGCTTGGCTTTGATAAATAAATGCTCGATCTCTTCTAGACGTAGACGTACTTCTTCTAGATCAAGACCGCTGGTTTCTTCTTCAGCTTCTTCTTCAACGTCGTCTTCATCTTCGTCTTCATCATCAAGGGCTTCAGCTTCAGCTTCAGCTTCAGCTTTGGCATTGACCTTGGCTTTGATAACGGGTGGGTTTTCTTTTTCTTCTTTGATGCGCTCACGCTCTTCTTTCGCCGCTTCTTTTGCTTCTTGAGCAGCGATTTTGTCTTCTTCGGTTTCAGGGTCTAAAAAACCAGTGATGACATCAGACAGCTTTTTTTCGCCGTCTTGTACTTTTTGATATTCATCAAGGACGAACTGTACGGTACCCGGCCAGTAAGACATGGCATGCTGCACGTCACGAATACCTTCTTCGATACGTTTAGCAATAGAGATCTCGCCCTCACGGGTCAGTAGATCAACGGTACCCATCTCACGCATATACATACGGACAGGGTCAGTGGTACGGCCAGGCTCGGTCTCAACAGAGGCGAGTACCGCTGCTGCTTCATCTGCTGCCATGTCATCGTCACTTGAATCATCATTCATCAAGATGTCATCGGCATCAGGAGCAGACTCAAAGATTTTGATACCAACATCGGTTAGCATCTGCACAATATCTTCGATCTGATCGCTTTCGGTAATAGAGTCGGGCAGCTGGTCATTCACCTCAGCGTAGGTAAGATACCCTTGCTCTTTGCCCATTTGGATTAAGGTGGCCAGTTGAGATGTGGACTTAGAAACTGACTTATCGTTCATAAATACTCGCTTACTTGCATCGGACATTTTTATATTGTGACGCGCTATCGCTTGCTCTTTGCGTTGATCTTATCAGTCGATTGATCAAAATATGGCGTAGAGGTTGTCAATAATATCAAAAATGAGTTGATATGAATAAAGGCTCAAAACACTACAATAACAATGCTAAAAAAATAGCTATGCTAAAAAACAGCTAAAAATTAGAAAAGCTAAAAAACTTCAATATGGTGCTTAAAAGAATACAGTACTTAAAAATAGTATCTAAAAGCGGATACGTAAAAATAATACCTAAAATTTGTGCTTAACGATGCATGCTCGCAATCATTCACCAAGCAGTGCTGTCAATATACAGCGACACAGTTTAACACAGACCGCAGCTCTCAAGCACGAGCTAGTGATAGCTACTAGCCATTTTTACTGATTATTTATTATCAGTTGAATGATATAGGAGCTGCTCATGCTACTGGGTATAATCATTAGTAGTGGGGGCAGTAACTAAACTTTTAAAGGGTCGACATTTGAAATTGAGCATTAAGACTGGACAGTGACCATTTGTGATGAGCGTTCGGCATGTTGCGCGCGCAGCCAATTACTCAAATGCTGGGCTTGCATACGTACGATTGCTTGTTTGATGTGGTCAGGGTTTTTTATCAGCTCTTGCATTTTTTTCTTTATATTACGTTCAAGTAGTGAGCTTACGAGCTCTTCAATCAAATCATCAAGACTGAGGACGTTCCTTGCGGTTAGCGCTCTATAAAACCCGCCCCAACTACCGCTCAATGTCACTTGATTGGTATGATCAAGGTTGGATAATACAAAGTGTGCCGCCGCATTGGCGTCTGTTGGTAAGTGCGTGATACAACGCTTGATGGTCGTGACGACATTCAATAGCGCAGCATCTTGCAAGTCTTCCCATGCGATAGCGCGCAATGCATCGCTCGCGGCCTTTTTTTGTATGTGGGCTGGCAGTTTTAGTCTTGTAAGACCAGACTGTTGCCATATTGACTCAATAGGATCATCGACTAACGCGCGCGGCTGAAACAAAAAACAAAGCTGCAGTTGCTGACTGATGGTCATGTCACCATCAAAATCTAACAATGCATCTTTGGCCTCGACATTTTGACTGCGCTTGCCGCCCAGCTTTTGATACACATCATTGTTGAGCAAATAGCGAAAGCTACTGCCTTTAGGTAAGGCGGTGGTCAACGAGCGTACTTGCGACATGAGTTTGGCTTTGCCTTCAGCCAGACTCATGTCATAGCGCTCACTCAAGTATGCAAAAATATACTGTGATAGCGGCATGGCATTAGCGATTTGCTCACGCATGGCATCGCTGCCCTGACTCTTAATAAACGTGTCAGGATCATGATTGTTGGGCAGGGTCAAAAACCGTAGCTCTTTGTCATCGGCCAATACAGGCAGAGCAACTTCAAGCGTACGCCAAGCCGCTTTTTGTCCGGCACTATCGCCATCAAAGCTCAAGGTCAAGGTTGGGTTTAGAGTCAATAAACGTGATATCTGGCTTTCGTTGATGGCCGTACCCATTGACGCAATAGCGCCATAGATACCGGCTTGGTACAGTGCAATCACATCCATATAGCCTTCGACCACCAGCCAGTCGTTGGCACGCTGCTGGCGCGATTCGTAATAGCCATAGAGTACGTGCTGCTTGTGAAAGACGGGCGAGTCTGAGGAGTTGATATATTTGGGCTTGACCTCGTCATCGAGCGCGCGACCACCAAAACCAATAGTACGACCTTGGTTATCACGAATAGGAAAAATAACCCGATCGCGCAGCAGATCATAGTCGCGGCCAGATTCTGACTGGCGCACTAGTCCCAAGGCTTTGAGTCCTTCAATATCTTGTGGAAACTGGTGCTCAAGATGTTGCCACCCAAATGGCGCGTAACCTAAACCAAAAGTCTCAAAAGTCTCTTCAGTGAGTCCACGAGACAAAAAGTACTGCTTGGCATGAGGGTGAGTGGTTAGGTTATGCTGATAAAACTGCTGAATTTGCTCTAGCAGCTCGTATAGGTTGCCATCTTGGTCAGTCGTCTCAATACTAGCTATGCCTGCATCGGTATCCGTCAGCCATGCTGGCGGGTAGCTATCATCCTGTGAATAATCGGACGGATATGGGTCCGCTGCGTATGGCACTGAATCGTAAGCATCTATCGGCGGGAAATTATCGTAGCCCTGAGCATCTGGATAACTGGGCTGATCCATGTAGCTTTGGTCGCTGCTATCTGCGTGGCTCTGATCTGCGTGACTATGATCTGAATGGGCTTGCTTTATATTGCTCTTGCTTGAGTCGCTAGCATTTGGATGGCTTTGATTGACAGCTCGATCTACGGCTACATTAGAACGGTTTGGTGCCTGTGGCGGAGGCACAGGTTTGGGTGCGCGGCGCTGGTAGCTGACGTTTTGTTGTTCTTCTTTTGGTACCTCAATGCCTGTTTGTTTGGACAGCTCATTGACCGCTTCAATAAAGGTTAAGCTTTCATAATCACGCAAAAAACTGATGGCATTGCCACCAACACTACAGCCAAAACAGTGGTAGATGTTTTTTTGCGGATTGACATAAAATGAGGGTGATTTTTCACCATGAAAGGGGCAACAGCCTTTATATTCACTACCAGCACGTTTGAGCGTGGTATGTCGACCAATAATGCTGATCAGGTCAGCTTGGCTATTTAATTGTTCAAGAATATGGTTAGGGATGCTCATACAAAAAACAGTTTACCATAGGTCAATTATATTGGGGCATAGCGAATAGCATACCACTAGAAAAATAAGGCCAACATAGTGTTGGCCTTATTATTAATCATACAGACGGTGTCGACTTAACCCAGTCACTGAATGGGATTATTCGTCGTCCATATCTGATGGGGTCAGTAGTATGCTATTGCTGTTACCATCTAGGGTGGTGCGGCGTGTTGGGTTGATGTTTTGTGGATCAACGTTGGCTTCTCTCGCCGTAGAGCCAGTGCTTGATTGACTGGTCACGCGTTCAGCTGATGCTTCTGGCAGACCTAGACCTACATTGATGCCGTTGTTGCCTGAGGCCGTCGTAGTGTTGGCAGTGGCTGCACGAGCAGCGCTTATGCCATTATCACTTGGTAGTCTGAGCTGATTGGCATTGCGAATCATCTGAGTTTTAGTCACGCCGTTATATTCGCCAGTTGCCACTGAGTTGTCAGTTGTGTTTGAGCGACCAAGCTTACCAAAAGTCACTTTATTGAGCCAAGAGCGATCACGTTTGGTGCTTAGCTTCACACTGCCGTTGCTGGTCAACATGTCTGGATAGTTGATTTGCAAGAGGGTTTTGTACTCGTCTGCCAAATCTGTTAGACCAAGCTTGTCGTGGCTATAGGCTAAGACGGCTAGGGCATCTGGAATCGATTCGCTAAGTGGGTAGTACTGGAACACCCATTTGGCGCGGTTAACAGCTGCCACATAAGCTTCACGCTCGATATACCAGTTGGCTGCGCTCATCTCGCTTTGAGCAAATTGATTGTAGATGAAGGTCATACGCTGAGCGGCATCTGGTGCGTAAGGGCTGTTTGGATACTTGTTGATAAGTTCTTGGAAGTTGGCAAAAGCAATACGCAAATACGCAGTATCACGCTCTGCTTGGTTGAGTTTAAATAGCTTTAAGCTCTCAGATGAGCCTTCCATATTGGCAACGCCGCGTACATAGTAAGCATAGCTGACTTGCGGGTTAGACGGATATAGACGGATGAATTGCTCAGCACTTGCCGCTGCCATCTCGTATTTATCAGCCTCATACTGTGCGTACATCATGTCGAGCAATGCTTGCTCAGCATACTGTCCAGTTGGATAAAAAGTACGCAAATTAGTCAATTCTTCAATACCTTGGAGATAACGACCTTTGTCGATTTGAGCAACGGCATCGCTATAGTAACCTTGCTCTGATTTTTCTGCAGTTTCTACCGCATCGACGTCTTTGGCACCCGTTAGGTTTTTGAAAGTTTGGCAACCCACTAGATTGACGCTAAGCGCAAGTAAGGTTATTGAGGACAGCTTGATAAACGTATTGCCAACAGCTTGCATACTTCTTCTCCGACACAAGACGCATAATAGCAGCAGCGCTATCATGCTATATAAAAGGTTAGTGATAAAAACAATTCACGAATAATAAGGTTTTTATCGAATGCAGTTTTTGTTATGACGTATTTTACTCATAGAACTGATTAAGCTATGAAAAATTTATAAATGTTCAGCCGCGCATGCGTGTTTTATCACAGTCAAACGATATAGAGAGCAAACGTTGTCGATAGAATGCAACGGCACTCAAATACGGCATGTCAACAGAGCATTCAAATACAAAGCATTCAAATATAGTGCCATAGCATACAGCAAAACATGGCTACACTTTATAGAATAACGTCAGCTTCGTCTATTTTTTCGCCACAGGTATTTTACAGGCAGTTTAACATGAGCGGCTATCACGAGCGATATCGAATATCACTGGCTGGGACAAATATACAGTAAATTACAGCAATGTTATGTTCCAGAGAGCTAAGGGGTAAATGTTAAACGCTCAAAATCGATAGATACCAGCCACTTTTATAGGGCTTGGGCGCGTGACATGGTACACTATGGCGATATTGTTTCCGATTTTTTGAGTCCTGATTGCTTTTATATGTCAGCTAAAGGTCAAAAAACGCCAACTTTTTATAATTTTTTTTATTACTTTTTTTAAGGCTGCCTTATCACTATCTGTTAAGGGTCTTGATATGTATAAATTCGCTATGAACAATAACGCCATGACTACCCATTTATCACAGAATCAATCGTCAAAGACTGATTCATCAGCACAAGAGCCACCAATGCCAAATAACGTTTTAAATAATGAAGAGCTACCTGATAATCAGACAATGATTGATGAAGCACATGATGAAATACTGGATAACGACGATATGCTCATCGACGATGATGGTGTTGAAGAGCATGGCATTGATGATGGCGATGCAGATGATATAGATGATAGCGACGATGATGAAGCGCCAGTAGCAGGTCAAGCGGTGCCAGTAGTCGTAGATATGACACACATCGTCACAGAAGAAGAGTCTGGTTTGCGCATTGATAAAGTCGCCTCGCAAGTATTTTCAGACTTTTCGCGTGTGCAGTTACAAGGCTGGATAACTGACGGCAGTTTGCTATATAACGGCAAAGTGCAAAAGCCAAAGGTCCGTGTAAAAGCAGATGACGTGCTACATCTATCAACGACGCTGCAGCAGCATAGCGAAGATCAGCCAGAAGATATTGATATCAATGTGGTCTACGAAGATGATGAGGTACTGGTGATCGATAAGCCTGTCGGCATGGTGGTCCATCCTGGGGCAGGTAATCAAACTGGCACTTTAGTCAATGCCTTGCTATACCATTATCCGCAGCAGCACCATCTACCGCGTGCTGGTCTGGTACACCGTATTGACAAGGACACCTCTGGGCTGCTGCTTATTGGTAAGACCAAACCTGCTCAAATGGCACTCATGGAGCAGCTAAAAGACAAGTCTGTTTATCGTCACTATAAGTGTGTGGTAGCAGGTGACCAAGCAAGTTTGCTGCGTCATCGCCGTATTGATGCACCGATTGGACGCCATCGTACGCAGCGTACCAAAATGACAGTCATGACAGCAGGCCGTGAAGCGGTGACGCATTTACTGAAAGTGACGCCCCTTAATGACAACTACTGCCTGCTAGATGTGGGGCTTGAGACGGGTCGTACACATCAGATTCGTGTGCATTTGAGTCATGTGACTTATCCGCTAGTAGGAGACCGTGTTTATGGTGGACGTCGTCAATTGCGTGCAGGATTGTCCGAAGCACAGCGTCAAGCCATTAATAATTTCCCGCGCCAAGCACTGCATGCTTATACTTTAGGTTTTGTTCATCCAGCGACTGGTGAAGACATCGAAGTTACTACGCCGCTGCCAGAAGACATGCAAAAACTAATAGCCGTATTAAGTGATGGTTATGATGAAGAGTAAAACCTGCTGAAACAAAGCTACGGAAACAATGCTGCGGTTGAGTCATTGCTGTACACAGGTATGACACCTATCTAGTCTACGGCAGTGATACAACCAACCTCATTGTGAGGTAATCGGTGGATAAAGGGGTAGAGCAGTCATGATAAACAAGCTTCCGATAACAAATAACTTCCCAATGACAATGCTTGCGCAAATGGATGAAGTGGCTGTTTTTCAAACGGCTGCGTTTGCGTATGATGATAGGAATGACTCTGTTACCAGAAACCAGCGTATGGGGTATGAGGGACAGTCAAATTACGGTGAGCTGAATCTAGGTCTTCATGTCAATGATGATGCGGCAAAAGTATTGGGCAACCGGATGAGTTTGTTGACTGCTATTAATGAGCAGCTGGCAAGTGAGTCATCGATAGATGGGCAGTATGGCAGTATCAATAGTATACATTGGGTCAGTCAAGTCCATGGACAGCAAATCCACGATATTGATGCGACAACATTGAGTATGATGCCATTGGCTGCTGATGCACTGGTCAGCCAACAATGTGGGCGCGGACTAGCGATAATGACGGCAGACTGTGTGCCGATTGTCTTATACCAGCCTACCAGTGGCAAAATAGCGGCGATCCATGCAGGCTGGCAAGGGTTGGCATGTGGCGTCATTCAAGAGACGGCGCAGCGCTTTACGGATTCAGGGGCTATACAGGCTTGGATAGGGGTCTGTATCAGTCAGGCTAACTACGAAGTAAATACAGACGTTCGCGATAAGCTATTGGCTGGGTGCATAGAGCATCAGACATTATCACAGGAACATATCGATAATTTTGTGACGCTGTTTTCTATTCCATCTGTCGATGACAAGGTCAAGCTAGATTTACCAAAGCTTGCTGCCATGCAATTAGAATCGGCTGGCGCTACCATCATGAGTGACCTGCCAGTTAACTGTAGCTACGCAGATATTCACTATTATTCTTACCGTCGTCAGACCCATATGCAGCAGCCGGCAACGGGTCGCATGGCACTGGTCATCGTGCGCCGTTAGAAGCGCTCTAGATATATACACCGCACAGCACGCAATAAAAAACAGCAGAATAATCTGCTGTTTTTTTATTTAAGAACTAAATTTGTATTAACAAACAGAATCGCTAGATTTTGGCACAGATAAGCCAAACAAAGGGCGTAAATACAGCGCTAAAAACGTACCTGCCATTGCGAGTATGCCCCAGATATAGCCATGTAAGCTAAAAGAAGCGATACCGCCAAAATAAGCGCCAATGTTGCAGCCAAATGCTAGACGTGCGCCATATCCCATCATCAATCCGCCAATGACGGACGCTGCAAAATTACCTGTAGTAATCTTAGTAAATTTGAATAAGCCGCCCGCTGCAGACGCGATAAACGCACCGACGATGATACCGATATTTAGTACCGTGGTCGAATCTGCGAAGATAGAGGCTTCTAGGGCTGCTGCATTAGCACCCTGCCAGTAGCCCCAGCTGGCGACATCCATACCAAAGCCGCTTGCAATTTTAGAACCCCATAATGTAAAGGCAGAGGTAATCCCCCACGGCTGACCACGCGTGAGCAGTGTCAGTCCGTTAAGTAGCGCCAAGACGATAGCGGCAGCAAACAGTGGCCAAGAACCGCGAAAGATTCTTCTCCAGCCAGACTCAGAGGGGACGGGCGCCATCTTTGGTGCGTTTTTCTTTTTCTCAACGATGAGAGTCACCCACGCGATGATACCGAATATCGCAAGAGACAATAGCCATGCCCCTGTATAACCGAGATCTGTGGAGGTTGCCAAAGAAAAAGGCGCCGCTGCGGGCATCTCCTCTGTCCAAAACGGCAGATGATAAGCGCCAATCGTCGCGCCTATGATGAAGAAGATAAAGGTGATAAACATCACTGAACGGCCGCCGCCTACCGCGTAGAGCGTACCAGAGGCACAGCCTCCACCAAGCTGCATGCCGATACCAAACACGAATGCACCGACGATCAGACTGACACCTAACGGTGCGACATAACCTGCCACAGGTCCACCAAATAGCGTCGTACCATAAGCAAGTATGGGCGCAAACAAAGTAACGGCAACCGCTAGCATCAGCATGTGTGAGCGCATCGCCTGACCATTGCCTACCGCCATGATGCGTCTAAAAGCAGAGGTAAAGCCAAAGCGTGCATGAAAGAGGGTATAGCCCAACAATAGGCCAATGCCAAGTAGCAGTGATTGAGAGATATGCTGGGTAGCCAGTAGATACACAAGCACCATTAATCCTACGATACCGCCCCCTATGATCAAGGGTTTTTGCGGGGCATTCAGAGCAAGATCGTCTCTGACAATGGGGTCTTTTGTATCGTTTACAGGTTGAACGAGAGTAGTAGTCAAGGTAATAGCTTCCTTATCCGACAGTTTTATCAGATATCGTTTTTACGAGGATTTATGTTTTATATGTATGCAGGTTTATATATATGCAGGTCTACAGAGTTGAAAAGTGGTATCACGGTCAAATTAAGAGAAGCGCTACATCTTAATCCTATTGGGCGTAATGTAAACCTGAAGAGAGTAGAATAATTTGAATTAGCATATAATTATTTGGAATATAGGAGTTAATTGCTGATATTGTTCGAGTTTGATAGTCGTCTATATAGTTACCAAACATAAGGGTTATCAGCGTATTAAAGCCATTGCGTCTATCTAAGGTAAGACTCTAGGCTGTATTGATCGTGCATAGCGCATCGTTTGGTAAACCGCGTAGCCTGATAGTTTAATAGGTTAGAATCTAACAAATAACTCAAAAATAAAAATACGTCTGATACAATAGGCTTGAATTCAATGAAGTTCATCGCATATATGATGATACGTGTACGCTGACGTATAAAAATCATGTGCAAGCTTTGTCATTTAGAGATTTTACCATTTAGAAATGTTGTCATCGACGCTTTTGTCCATGAAAGTGATTGATTCAGTAATCAATTGCTTAGAGTCGCCTGTCAGCACTTGATTGCTTATCAGTGATAATGATGACGCCTTTACCAATCAAAGCGATGTCACAAGCTACTGACCATCGCTAAGTAGCCGATATTTTACAATCTTTATTATCCAACCAATTATTTATTATTAGAGTATGTATGAATACACCTGTTAAATCGTCTGAAACATCTACTGATAGCACGCCCAACGTATCAATCGCTGTTATTTTTCATAGTAATTATGGTCATACCAAGCGCGTTGCCGAAGCGATTGTAGAAGGTGCGCATCAGCAATTGCCGCAAGCTCAAGCAAGGGCAGTCGATATTTATGATATTGATTGGGACTATTTAGATCAGGCAGATTTGCTGGTTTTCGGTAGTGCAGTATATATGGGTAGCGTGACCGCTGAATTTAAGACCTTTATGGATGAGACTTCAAAGCGCTGGTACAACCGTAAGTGGGAAGGCAAGTGGGCCGCAGCCTTTGCCAACTCGGGCGGTTTGAGCGGTGATAAGCTTGCTGTACTACAGCAAATTTCGTTATATGCGATGCAGCATGGCATGAACTGGATCGGTCTGCCCTTGATGCCGACAGGTCATGAGTCACATGACTTAAACCGTTTATCTAGCTTTTTGGGTTTGATGACGCAGTCGCTTGATGGTCCACCTGAAGAGACACCAGGAAAAGGGGATATCGACACCGCTATTTGGTTCGGTGATCATTTGGCAAAGACTATTATCAAGCACCAACCAACTGATACTAAAAGCTAGACGAGCGGATAGCTAACAGACCAGTAGAAGAAAAAAGCAGACACCTTGTGATGTCTGCTTTTTTTATGTCAAATTTATTTTGGAGAGAGTTTTTGTACCGAGTTTCTATTGAGCAATTAATGTAGCAGGGGCTGCGGTCACAGGGATGGGGCTGTCAACAAACTGAAATGCCTGACACCCTGTCAGCATCATCGTCACTACCAACAAATAAATAAAGCTAAATGACTTCATGATCGTATCTCAAGGGCAGTGTTGACCAGTAATATTTTTCTACTACCGATTATCATAAGCGATGGCAGTAAAATGTTGGATGTATTTTAGCTATTATATATAAAAACCAGCCAGCTATAAAAGTTTAGACAAGATATATGTGTTTGACCTTGTTTTTCAAAGGATTATTTATTCAATGGCAACCTGCTTTATTGATCACTCTGCTCGGTCTGTTGCCTATATGGCTAAAGCGAATACATAGTGGCAATATATTTGCTACTACACATATCAATCAGAGCCATTGAGCATCTGTCTATATATCAACTATTCGGTAGTATTGGTAGGCACCCTAATGGGTTGTATTGTAAATAAGAATAGTGATAATATGTTGAAAGCTGACCAAATAGTCAGGTATCTTATATCATTAACATTAGTTTCTAAAGCGTTTGTAAACTTCTAGCGAAACTGCCTGATAATTGCTGATATTTTTTATCCGTTTATTTACTATAAAAGTGTACTGTCGTCAATGTATTGGTATCTTGCAAGTGTGCCACAGAGCAGTCAATAAATTAAAGTCTGTAGCACCCATGAGTGATACGAAAACAATTGCAATACGATACAATTCGAGCGCTTAAGCTGAGTGTTTGAGCCGTCAAATCCCTTATTTTTATCTTCATTATTTTAGCCGAGCCTTGCTATGATTAGTTTTTATCTCAATGGAAAAATCCAAGAGCTAACCCAGCTTAACCCCAATACGACGGTGCTTGAGTATCTACGATTGTATGAAGGCCAAATGGACACAAAAGAAGGCTGCGGTAGTGGTGACTGCGGTGCCTGTACGGTGATGGTTCAGCGTCTACCCACAACCAACCAGCAGTCGTCTGATGTCGAAAATGGCAATAGTGAAAGCACTGCGTCACCGTTCTATACTATCAATGCCTGTATCACGCTAGTCTCGCTCATGGATGGTCATCATGTAATGACAGCGGCTTACTTAGCAGACAATCCTGAGCATCACCCTGATCGTGCCTTGTTGCATCCTGCCCAGCAAGCAATGGTCGAGTGTCATGGATCGCAGTGTGGTTTTTGTACCCCTGGGTTTGTGATGTCGCTGGCTTGTGTCTACGAAAACAAGCGTTTGCAAACCAATCAGAATGACAGTGAACAAAGTGATGCCAAGCCATTAAGCTATGATGAGGTCATCGCGTCGATATCTGGCAACCTATGTCGCTGTACGGGTTATCGTCCGATTATTGAAGCGGGTCTACTGATGGGTGATATCGGTCAGCAAAGACAGGCAGAGCAGTCAGCGGTGAAAGATCTGACGGTCAGTTTGGCGACAGATGCCATGAGTAGTACAAAACAATCAGCAGCCTCTCATACTGCCTTAACTGAAGTTGAACCAGATAATACAGCGCAAAAAAATACTGAAGCTGCATTGACTGATGCTGGGCGACAGTTGTATATGCCTAAAACAGTAGATGAGCTTAATCAAGTATTGGCAGCCAATCCGCAGGCAACGATTTGGGCAGGTGGTACGGATTTAGGGCTGAGCGTAACCCAGCATCTAATCGATCATGACGTCATTATTCAGCTCTCAGGCGTTGAGGCACTAAAGTCATGGTCGCTACTTGACGCAAACCCTGACTCAAACAGTGATAAGTCGGATAGCGAAAAGCTGACAGCTCAGTCACTAGTGCTAGGTGCTTGCATGAGCTATCAACAGATGCTGCCTGTGCTTGAGCAACACTTCCCAACCTTTGCGCAAGTGTTTGAGCGTATTGCCTCTCCGCAAATTCGTAATATGGGCACCATTGGCGGCAATATAGCCAACGCGTCGCCGATTGGTGATCTGCCACCGATTCTTTTAGCATTGGACGCTTCTATTCATTTGCGTCACTGTGCGACTAATACTGAAGCGTCAAGCGGCTCGTCTCATACGGATGAAATCATACCGTTATCAGAATTTTTCTTAGATTATAAAAAGACTAAGCTACAAGCAGGCAGCTACGTCGTCGCTATTCATATTCCTTTGCTACAAGAAAATCAACATTTATTTATCCATAAGATTAGCAAACGCTACGAAGATGATATCTCAGCGTGCTTGCTTGCCGCGCGACTAGATGTGTCAGCAGATGGTGCAACCATTGAGAGTGCTAAGCTAGGCCTTGGCGGTATGGCAGCGATACCATTGTTAGCGACCAAGTGTCAGCAAGCACTTATTGGGCAAGCTACTGAAGTGGCAAGTTTTGAGAAGGCAGCACAACGCTTATCTGCTGATGTGACCCCGATGACTGATGTCAGAGCCAGCCGTGAATACCGCATGCATGTGGTACAGCGTCTACTGGTGAAGTGCGGTAAGCAGCTGACAACAGCTATGCAGACTGAGAGTGCCTAATCATTAACATTGCCGAAAATCAAAAACAGCATCAATAAAAGCGTATTAATAGAAGAGACTTGCCATGAGCCATCATTCGTCCTTATTCGACAGTTATAGTATTCGCCGTGTGCGTCCGCCAAAAAACAAAATTGGCACCTCGGCCAAGCATGATAGTGCGATCAGTCATGTCATGGGGACGGCAACCTATGTGGATGATATTGCAAAACCACAAGGTACGCTACATTTAGCAGTTGGCAAGAGCAGCCATGCTCATGCACGTGTCCTGAGTATGGATTTAAGCGCTGTTAGAGAGGCTGATGGGGTTGTAGATGTTTTAAATTTCCAGGATTTACCGGCGCAAACGGATATCGGTGCGGTGTTCGACGGTGAGCCACTCATGGTTGATGATATTACAGAGTATGTGGGTCAAACGCTATTTGTGGTTGTGGCGACCAGTCATCGCGCCGCCAAAAAAGCGGCTACCAAAGCCGTGGTTGAATATGAGCCATTGCCAGCGGTGCTGAGTATCGATAAAGCGCTAGAGCAAGAGTTTTTTGTGCGTCCGAGTCATTTTATGAAGCGTGGTGACGCCGCGACGGCGCTTGAGAACGCACCAGTTCGCATCGAAGGTCATATTCATATGCGCGGGCAAGAGCACTTTTATCTTGAAGGGCAAGTGTCTTACGTGGTGCCGTGTGATGATGGAGGGCTAGAAGTATACACGTCGTCACAGCATCCAAGTGAAGTGCAGCAACTGGTCGCTGAAGTAACAGACTTGCCATTTCATGCGGTAAACACAGTCGTGCGCCGTATGGGTGGCGGTTTCGGCGGTAAAGAAACGCAAGCCGCGGCATGGGCTTGTCTGTGCGGTATCATTGCCAAGCGCCATAACGTTCCTGTCAGTATGCGTCTAGACCGTCAAGACGACATGGTTGTGACCGGTAAGCGTCATGAGTTTGCCAATCGCTATGAGGTTGGCTTGGATGAGTCGGGTCGTATACTAGGCGTCGATATGCAATTGGCTGGTTTGTGCGGTTATGCGCCAGATCTGTCTGATGCCATTGTCGACAGAGCGATGTTCCACTGTGACAATGCCTATTATTATCCAGCGGCTCATGTGGCAGGTCATCGCTGCAAGACCCATACGGTATCCAATACAGCCTATCGCGGGTTTGGTGGACCACAAGGGCTGATGACGGCTGAATATATGATGGATCATATCGCCTATACCTTGGGTCAAGATCCACTGCAAGTGCGCCTAGCCAATCTATATCAAGATGGTCAAAGTACGCATTATGGTCAGACCATTGAGCACTTTGATTTGGCGACCATCATGAGCACACTGGCAGAAGATTGCGATTATGACAATCGCCGTCAGCAAATCATACAAGCCAATCAAAAAGCTGCTGCTGAAGGCAGTGACAAGCGTTTAGGCATCGCGCTAACGCCCGTCAAATTCGGTATTTCATTTACCGTGCAGACGCTCAATCAGGCAGGTGCGCTGGTACATATTTATACCGATGGCAGTATCCATCTCAATCACGGCGGTACAGAGATGGGGCAAGGACTATATATCAAAATCGCCCAGATCGTCGCTAATGAGTTCGATGTGGATCTGGATACGGTCAAGGTATCAGCGACGCGTACAGATAAAGTACCTAACACCTCACCAACTGCTGCGTCATCAGGTACCGATATCAACGGTAAAGCGGCGCAAAATGCGTGCTTGAGCATCAAAGCGCGCATCGTTGAATTTGCAGCTGAGCATTTTGAGGTGGCACAAGAAGACATACGTTTTGAAAATAACCATGTCTATATCGGTGATAAAGAAACGCTAACTTTTGCTGAAATGATTCAGCTGTCGTATCAGAATCGCATCAGCCTATCGTCTACTGGCTACTACAAAACGCCAAAGATATTTTATGATCGCTCTAAAGCATGGGGACGTCCGTTCTTTTACTTTGCGCTAGGTGCCGCCTGCGCTGAGGTTGAGATTGATACGCTGACAGGGGAGTACAAAGTGCTGCGCTGTGACGTGCTACACGATGCAGGGCAGTCGATTAACCCTTCCATTGATATCGGTCAGATTGAAGGCGGTTTTGTTCAAGGCATGGGTTGGCTCACAGCAGAAGAGCTGATCTGGAATGATAAAGGAAAACTCGCATCTGACAGTCCTGCCAACTATAAAATTCCAACTGCGCATGACTTACCTAAGCAGTGGAATGTCAAATTATACGACCGCAAAAACGAAGAACAAACTATCTATAACTCTAAAGCCGTTGGTGAGCCGCCGTTTATGTTGGCAGCCAGTGTCTGGTGCGCACTCAATAATGCAGTGGCTAGTCTCGGTGAGTATAAAAAGAATCCAGAGCTGACCATGCCTGCAACGCCAGAAGCGGTACTAAAGGCAGTGATGCGTATGGAAGGTACCTCATGGGATCTAGAGACCAAGGCAGATAAAGATACGATGGATAGTCTTGCCAAAGGCGTAGAAGAAAAGGGCGATCTCTATAACGACAAGGTCATGCCGCAAGATGTGCGCCATGCCAAAGACATTGATCCAAAAGAGGTGGCAGGCAAACAGACCGATGAGCAGCCAGAGGCGATAGAGCATCCAAACGTCGCAGGGGCAAGAGGTCCTGCGCACAGTGAGTGAGTCATTAGCACCGCCAGTGATCTGGTATGAAGGTCTGGCAAGATATCAGCAGCAAGGTACCGCTCATGTGTTGGCGACAGTGGTAGCTGTGAATGGCTCAGCCCCACGTTCGCTACAGGCAAAGATGATCGTCACACAAGACGGCATCGTAGATACGCTGGGCGGTGGCGGTCTCGAGCACGATGTGATTACTACTGCTCGTCAGCTACTGAACGGTGAGATTTCAGCAACGGTATCAAAGGAAGTTAAACCAAAAGTTTCTGAAGTCAATGATACAAGCGCGCTAAATCCTTCTAAAGCGGTGCGCCGAGACGCGGTTTATACCAAACATTACCCGTTGGGTGCGAAATTGGCACAGTGTTGTGGCGGTAGCGTCACCGTTATGTTTGAATGCTTTAATGTGATACCGCCGATGTCATTACTGGTATTTGGGGCAGGACATGTGGCCTCAGCACTCATGACCATCCTTGCTGAATTGCCATGTCAGGTAGATTGGGTGGACAGTCGCCCAGAGATGTTTGAGCGTTACTTAAGTAATAAGCCAAATACTGATAAAGCAGATCAGACAGACTGTAACCGCCACACTTCAATATCACATAACGATGCTGAAGCACGACCATTAGCATCAAACAAAACAGCATCAACCCAACCAACCTCTTACAAATTACCAGCGCATATCCGTCCGCATATCGATGACGATCCTGTCGATTTTGTGCGTCCATTCATAGAGCAGGGCGGTCAGCGTTTTATTTTGGTTATGACGCATGACCATAGTGTTGATTTTGAGCTGGTGCGAGCAGCATTAGATACTATTTCTGATAGCAGCCCAGATGATGATAAGCGCTCAGATATCCCAGTACCTTATATCGGCTGCATTGCTTCGGCCACCAAAGCCAAACGTTTTAGAGACCGTTTGATTCAGCGCGGTTATAGTGAGTCATTAGTGAGTCAGCTCGTCATGCCCATTGGACTATCAATCGGCGGCAAAGAGCCAATGGCAGTAGCAGTCTCTATCGTGGCACAGTTGCTACAGCGTTATCATCAGGCTGCTCTTTGAAGGAACTAATTACCTCATAAAACCGTGTCACTTTTTATTAAACAATCAAAACGCTCAGTACTATTTATCAAGATGCTCAGTACTATTAAGCCATGTGAGACCACCAAATGACCCTACATATTTATCAAGCTCGACTGCTGCATTATTTGACCGAAAGCGATCGTACTGAGCGTACACCCTCTAAAATAGCGAACACCAATCAACCTGGTCATGCACAGGTATCAACCATTGATCAAAGCACAATGTTATTACCCGTGATTGCAGGCGAGCGCATTTACCCTGAATATATTGCTGATGGTGCGCTTGTTGTAGATGATGTGACAGGACGCATTTTAGAGTACGGTCGTAGCGAGACTATCTTATCGACGTATGCTAATGCAGAGGGCAAGCCAGCAGTTACAGTGCACGACTATCGCGACAAACTCATCATGCCAGGTTTTATCGATACCCATGTGCACTATCCGCAAATCGATATGATTGCCGCTTATGGTGAGCAACTGCTCGACTGGCTCAACAACTATACCTTTGTCACCGAAGCCAATTTTGCTGATCCAAAAGTAGCGCACGACACTGCGCAGTTCTTCTTAAACCAACTGCTGGCAAATGGTACGACTAGTGCCATGGTTTTCTCTACCAGTCACCCGCTATCTGCCGAGGCATTTTTTGCCGAAAGCCACAAGCTCAACACGCGTATGATCACGGGTAATGTATTGATGGATCAAAATGCGCCTGAGCAACTGTGCGTTCCTGCTGAGCAAAGTATCCGCGATACTCAAGACATCATTGATAACTGGCATGAGCGCGGACGTCAGCATGTCGCCATCACCCCGCGCTTTGCGATTACCTCGACACCGAAGCAGCTACGGCTGGCAGGCGAGTTATATGCCAGTTATGATAGTGTCTATTTACAGACGCATTTGGCAGAAAACCGTGATGAGGTTGCTTTTGTACAGCAGCTTTATCCCAATCATAAAGGCTACCTCGATGTCTATGATGATATGGGTCTGTTAGGTCGACGCACAACCTTGGCGCATGGAATATACCTCGAGACATCAGAGTATGAGCGCCTGCGCGCGACTGGGACACAGATATCACATTGTCCGACGTCCAATCTGTTTTTGGGTAGTGGACTGTTCGATTTGCCCAAGACCTTAAGCTATACCGGTGTCAGTATCGCCACCGATGTTGGGGCGGGCACGAGCCTATCTATGCTGACGACATTATCAGAAGCGTACAAAGTCCAACAGTTACAGAGCAATCAGTTGTCTGCGCATCAAGGGTTGTATCAGATTACTTTGGGTAATGCACAGTCGCTGCTATTGGATGATAAGATCGGTAATTTTATGCCTGATAAAGAAGCCGATTTTGTAGTTATCGATATGGGAGCGACGGAGCTGATGGAGCGACGTATGGCACAGACCAAATCACTCGAGGAGCAGCTGTTTGTACTGATGATGCTGGGTGATGATAGAGTGATCGAACAGACAGTCGTTGCAGGTGTGAGTCGCTATCGCAGCGCTGCCTTATAGGACAAATACATCAGTGTATGCTTGCACCAATAACGCAGCCAGTAGATGTCTAATCAGAAATAAAAACCCCTGCTTCTACCAGATAGAAGCAGGGGTTTTTACGAATAAAGGTATCTTTATCCGGTGTTAAAAATGGAACTTTACTAAGGCGCTAGGGGCGCTTTGATTGACACCATCGACTCCGTATTTGTTCTTCCAATAACTATATTCCATGCCGACTTCTAGCCGGTTATCAATACCGAGCACCTCTTGTAGGTTGTATTTGATTTGCGGATTGATATGAATGTTATCTTCAATATCATCGTTATTAAATGAATAATCAATAAAACCGTCCACTACAAAATTGTTACGCTCCCAGCCGTAGGTTAAGGTGATTTGTTGATCATCATCGATATTGTCATTAAAAGCATGGTATAGCGTTGCAGACGCGTACGTTGTCCCTGGAATAGGTATATTTAGATCTGCACCAATACCAACCAAATAATTGTCTTGATCAAAGCCAGTACTGTTTGAGCCAAATTCATAAGTAGCGGCTAAATTAACTTGCTTTACAAAGCTATTGTCAAAAGTCGCCATTTTGAGTGTAGGAGACAGCTCGCCATAAGTTTCTCTAAATCTATTGTTTTCAATATCATTGGCACCTTGATTTCGATCGACAAAGAAGAATACACCGCCCCAGTCGTGCGCAGAGACATGCTCTAATGTAACAGTCGTCAGCTCTCCATCCTCTACAAGGTCATAGTCACTGCCGTAAAGTACAGAAACGCTTGTATCGGTAAAATAGGTCTCAGCTTGGAGGTTAGACATGCTACCGAGAGCGGCGACAGCAACTGCCACGATTGACAACGGTTTAAGCAAAGACGGCTTTTGGCTAGATTTTTTTTGACTAAATGGTTGCTGGTTAGACAGTTTAGAGGTGGAGAGTAGGCTCGTTCGTAAATCAAAATGCAAAATGTAACTCCTTTATATACGATGGAATATTAATTACCTTAAATTTATCTTTGATAATTCATAAAATAGGTTGTTGTTTGAAAATCACTATCAACTAACAATAAGCGTGCTATTGACCGGTTCTGTTTTTAAGTAGTAATCAATAAATAGCATTCATACGCTTACCCCTAAAGAGTATTCAATAATCGTGCCACGAACCTATAAAATATATGCTCTGCAGCATTTACTGGCTTTTATGCTTATTTGCTATTATCAGGGTATAAAATAAGCAAAATAGTCCTTAGTTTTTCTTAAATGCCAGACGCATCTCCTATGTATTTGAGTAAATATAGAAAACAGTGCTTTTGGATGAAAAAGCACGCGATAAAAGCACCAAAATAGACCTTTTTATGCCCCAATTTGGGCTGTATAAAAATGCCTTTGAGTCAACATAGATAGGACTTACCAATCTGCCAAACATAAAAAAGCCAGCTAATAGGACTTAGCTGGCTTTTAGTTTGTATCGTACGTGCTGTATTTGCTGGTTAGCTGCACTCGTCTGCTAGTTCAATAAATACATGCCAGTCAGTAATATCTATCTCATGGCAATTGTTACCGTCGCCATTGATGCGATCAACCACCAAGAAATCACTATCACGCCCTAGAGCCAGTAGTGGATGGTGCCAGACGTTAGCGTCATATTGCACACCCTGATGAGAGGTGGCATAGAATACAGCGAGGTCTTCAGCAGACTGGGGCGGTGTACCCGCTTTTGCAACAACGACGACATAGTCCTGACCTTCCATAGACACAAACGCTTGTGTTCCAAGTGGGTGGTACTCCATGACGGAGAGGACAATAGGGTTCTCGCGCTTTTTGGCACGAAAGATACTCATACCTACTGTACCACCCTCAAGCTGGCTTTCAGCAAGTGCATGATGGCGAACGGCATAGCCATTATTGATCTCATAAGTATTGTCAGCGGTTTGCTCATCATCACTATAGCGCTCGATCACCGAACCATAGGGGGCAAAATTTTCCTTCGTCAAAGGTATGGCGGTTAATATGACAGACATTAGGTAGTCTCGCTATCGTTGGGCTGGGCCGCGGCATTGTCAGCAATCTGTCCATATATACGCACGCGGCTGATACCACCATCTGGAAAGATATTGACTCGAATATGAGTGATAGGCTGGTCTATCTGAAGCTTATCTTTACTAAAAGTATGGACGTCATTAGCATTGGTCTTTTGCGGCTCAAGTAACGTCTCCCAAAACATACTTTGAGTCACTAGCGTTTGCTCTGGTGTGTTTGGTGAGTAGACCGCTTGGAGCGAGACTTTGTCAGGATAGTTGCCCTTAAAATGAGCCGTATCAATCTCAATAGAATCAACGATACCTGCTTGACCTAAGGCAATGATGCACCAGTCGTTACCTGGCTCACGGCGACGACGAGTCTCCCAGCCATCCCCCATATTGGGTGCTTTGGTCGGTAACAGTAAGTTGCTGGCTGCGCCAAAGTGCGCATCATTGCTAGCAATCGCGCGACCACCATTTAGCGCACCTGCCAAATCGAGCAACTCGCCTTGAGTATTGAGGCTCGCATCAAGCTGGATATCACCGTAGACACGTAGCCTAGCAACGCCGCCATCTGGATAGATATTCAAACGAATATGGGTCACCGTTTGCTCATGATCGATCTCGACAAACTCATGATTGTGTCCTTGTAGCGGCGTCATACCTACAAGCGTTTGCCAGTTTTTACCGTCCCAGTCTTCTTTGCTTAGGTTGGCAAGTTCGGTATCAGCCTGCTGTAATAGCTCTGGTGCATACAAAGCATCGACACTGGCAGAAGATGGGAAGTTACCTGTAAAGTGACTGGTATCGATATCGAGCCCAGCGATTTTGGTTGGGCGGGCAAGTTGAATAACCAAGTAGTCATAACCTAAATGACGCTTACGACGCGTCTCCCAGCCGTCCATCCATTTACCATTGTCATCGAATTTACCAACCACAAATATAGGCGCATCCGGATTTAGAATACGGCTTTTATCTGCAAAAAAATCATCAGTCGCAAACAGTGATTTTGCGCCTAAGCGACTGTCAGCCACGTTTGATTTTTTGGTAAATGCTGGCAATGTCTCAGGTAAATTGTTTGCTGAGAGAATTTGTCCGACTTCTGAACTACTTTGACTCATCGTTATTTCCTTTATTCTATATGAGGTTGTATTTATCGTATGCGGTCTGTCTTATGTGGTCAATATACCAAGATAATGGCGGCGCTCACATCCAGTTGACAGTGTTGTCTGACGTGGCAGGATGATTGTCGTACCAGTGCTTGGCGATGTCATCACGGCGACATATCCATACGTCAGGTTTATTGGTGATATATTGCAAAAACTGCTTTAACGCTTTGATGCGTCCTGCACGTCCGATAATTCGGCAGTGCAAACCAATCGTCAGCATTTTCGGGGTATGCGCGCCTTCTTCGTAAAGGGTATCAAAGCTGTCTTTGAGATACTGATAAAACGGCTCTGCATGAGTAAACCCTGGGCTTGAAGAAAAACGCATATCATTGGTTTCTAAACTATAGGGTATGACCAGATGCGGCTTACGCGTGAGGACATTGCCGTCTTGGACTTTTACATTGAGCCAGTAGGGTAGCTCATCACCATACGAGTCAGAGTCGTAAACATAGCCGCCTTGTTCAGCGACCAACTCGCGAGTATTTGGACTGTCGCGTCCGGTATACCAGCCGAGAGGTTGATTACCTAGCATACGCTTGAAGATAGTAGTCGCACAGCGAATGTGCTCGCGTTCAGTCTCACGGTACATGTCCTGATAGGTAATCCAGCGTAGACCATGACTGGCAATCTCATGACCGTCTTCTAATACACGTTCAATAATGTGCGGCGTTTTTTCGGCAGCAGCAGCACAAGTGAACGTGGTGATAGGAACACCGTACTCTTTGAAAACATCTAGGACTCGCCATACACCGACACGGCTACCGTACTCAAAAGCAGACTCAATTGATTGATGACGGTTGTTAAATTCAGGCGTACCCAAGATATCAGACAAGAAGCGCTCTGACTGTCCATCGCCATGAATGACGCTATTCTCTGCCCCTTCTTCGATATTGAGTACAAACTGTACGGCTATCTTTGCACCGCCAGGCCAGTTTGCTTTTGGTGGATTGTCGCCGTAGCCCTTTAGATCTCGTGGATATGTACTTAGATCAAAGTCACTTGTGATTTTTTGGGTCATTACTATTGTTCCTATATTGCTTAGAGCCTCGAATATTTATTTAAATATTACTCGTCAGAGCCAATTATTTTTCAATCACAAATTAAAGTGATGAGGCATACGCGACAAGTTGCTGGCGCTCTGTATCTGTTAGCTGCGTGATATTGCCAAGTGGCATGTAGCCTGTTTGTACCGCAGTGACGACTTTTGCTTTATGTATTCTCAAATCTTCTGGTGTCTGTAAGATAATACCTGCTGGAGGCGCGGCAAACCCTTGTTGCGTTGGCTGCACGGCATGACAAGTGCTACAGCGCGTATGCACCACATCCATCATCGCGTCATCTGCTGACGCGCTTATGGGTACGGCTTCAGCAGTGGCAGTATCATTGGCAACGCTATTGTTAGTACTAGTAACGGTATCAGTGTTTGAGTCAGTAGTCATGCTTGCAGCTGGTGGCGGACTTGTCACTGATGGAGCGTTGTCAACTGTAGCAGTAGTTGCTGAAGCTGCAGGCATCACAGGCGCAGGCTCAATCGGCTCAGGTCGCATCCAGATAATGAGCAATACGGTCAGTATCGCTGGTATGACTAGGTAACGCGGTTTTTTGTGTCCCAAGTGCTTTTGGTTAAAGTAATGACGGGCAGTCGCGGTAATGATACCGACGAAGACCAACACCAACCAACCTTGCTCGTGAGCATACATCATTGGATAGTGATTACTGATCATGGTAAAGATAAGTGGTAGGGTAAAGTAGTTGTTCATCAATGATCTGTTTTTGGCTTGTAGCGCCAACTCAGCCACTTCTTTACCCGGTTTTTCACCGCGCCTTACGCAATCTACGAGGGCGCGCTGTGCTGGCATAATACCAAAGAACACATTACCGACCATCACTGTACCCAGGATAGCACCGATATGGATAAATGAGGCGCGATCACTAAACAGCTGGTACGAACCCCAACAGGCAATGATCAAAAGAATAAAAATCAACGTACTAAATATTAGGGCGTTTTTACCCAAATGACTGCGCACGATGACCTCATAAATAAAGTAACTACCAAACAAAAACAGCAAACTTGTGGCAATAGCACCGATACTGGTAAAAGGTACCTTACTTGGGTCAATTAGGTAAGCAGTTGCATTGGCATAATAGACGATAGACATCATCGCCGCACCCGTTAGCCACGTGGTATATGCTTCCCACTTAAACCAATGTAGGGTTTTTGGCATCTCTTCTGGTTCGAGCTTGTATTTGGCAATCTCATAAAACCCGCCACCATGTACGGCCCAAAGATCGCCTGAGATACCTTTGTCTGCTTTCCACTGTGGCGGCTTGCGTAGGCTCAGATCTAGCCACACAAAATAAAATGAGGCACCAATCCATGCTACCCCAGCGATGACATGAAACCAGCGGAAAAATAAACTCAACCATTCGAGAAGATAGGCACCCATGTAGTAATTGTCCTTTAATATGACCGTGTCTTGATAAAATATATTGATAAGCTTTTTTGATAATTAATAACGACCATGGTTTATGATCGCTTGGATATAAAGTAATGAGATAAAGTGGCAACGTCAGCAAAATGTCAGCAATGAGTTATGATCATATAACGCGAATACACATTAAAGGACACCACGCTCTATAGGCTACGATCCACGGTACGTGCTATAACCATGGGCACTCAGTAGTAGCGGCACGTGATAGTGACTGGCATCATTCACCACAAAATCGATAATGACTTGCGGATAAAATGCAGTCAACTGCTGGGCATCAAAATAAGACTGAGTATCGAAAGTCACGGTATAGCGTCCGATGCTTAGCTGCTGCGCTGCGCTATCGAGCATGGTAACAAATTGCCAAGCATCTGGGGTGACACGGCCATCTTCATTGGTCGTACCGTGTGCAAGTAGGGTGGCGCCGCCGCTGTCCTGTATACGGTGTAAAGTGACAGCGATATTGGTGGCAGGCTTACCAAGATGCGTATCCAAGATATGTGATGATAGGGTGGCAGACATGATGCTTCCTTTATATTTATTAGCGATGTAAATTCAGTAGCGATGTGAATGAGTCTAGAGTGATTGATGAATAAACCATTGTATGAATGTTGATCTTACGGTTCATCAAGTCGCAGTTATCTATGCCTGACCGAATAATTTATGTAGACGTAGGCGTGTGATCTTGTTTTGTTCAGTGGCTGCGTTCGCCAGCTCAGTGGTACGCTCATTAGGCAGACGAGCCAATAGTAAATCAAGCATTTGCTGCGCGCTTTTGCCAGTGGCAAAGACAATAAAAATAAAACCAAACTTTTCCAGATAGTCCTGATTGCCTTTGGCAAGTGCTTCGAGCACATCGTCAGCTGCATCATTAGCACCTGACTGCTCGTGGGCGGCGCTACCTTGCGTATTGCGATATTTTTCTTTTAGGGTTGCCACGTTACCGATTTGTGGATGACCATCGAACGCTTCTAGCAAGTCGGCCTCGTTGGTTTGTACCTCATGCCAGATAGTATCGCTACTCGTTAGCAGTGTATCCAAGTCTGTAAAAGGACGCGCATCAGCAAGTTTGCTCGCCCACGTGCTGCTGGTACAACACGTTAGCAGGTGCTCGACAGCCAACTCTTGAGACAGATCATTAAATTGCGCTAAGGTTAAGCTCACGATGATATCCTTTTATAATATGACAGGCCGTTTACCTATCGGGTAACGGTTGTCTAATAATGATTTATACATTATGGTTATGGGCATAAATGTGACGGTAGCAGTAGACGTTTTACTATATCCATTTGCTATATCCATGTTGTTTTGCATGCGTATATATTTCACTTGCTGCATTTAATTCTTTATCGTTAATAACCATGATTTGTGTGGGATAGCATTGATAATAAAAAACTGCTTTACCGCATGAATGCTAACAATTCAATGGTAAAAAATCATGGCAACATGATTTTAGTAGTAATGTGATGAATTTATAGTTACCATTTTGCTAAAACCTGACTAATTGGTCAACTGTTTTATTGGAAATATTTTTATCCAGAGAATAATGCTGCACAACTCTGTGCATTGATAACCAAACGTCTCAGGAAAAATAACGACTATTTTGTCGAACCTGCCACTCGGAGTGAGATACCACTACCATGACTAAAGACAACCAAAAAGAAGATACCCTTACTACTGACGCGCCCTCGCATCGAAGCCAGCAAGCGACGCGTGCACACAATCAATCTCTAATACTGGCAGCAGCCGAAGAGGAGTTTGTGCTCCAAAGCTATCGCGGTGCTACGATGCAAGGAATTGCGGATAGAGCAGGGCTACCCAAAGCCAATGTTCATTACTATTTTAAAAACAAAAAAAATCTGTACATGGCGGTACTGCGCTCAATCATTCAGGAATGGAATGAGGGCTTGGTCACTATGACCGTAGAGAGTGATCCAAAAACTGTCATTGAAAAGTTCGTCCGTACCAAATTGCAACAAGCCTTTGCCAACCCGAGTCGTCATAAACTGTTTGCTATTGAGGTTATTGGCGGTGCGCCGCACTTACACGAGTTTATGTCTACCACGATGAAGGACTGGGTAAACGATAAAGCACAAGTCATGAAAGAATGGCATAAGCAAGGAAAGATAGGTATTACGGATCCCTTGCAACTCTTGATTTTGATATGGGCGACGACCCAGCGCTATGCAGAATTTGAGATAGAAATTGTCGGCTTAATGGACAAGACCGCTTATGATGCAGAGGACCAGGCACGCGCAGAAGCGTTTTTAGTACCCTTTATTCTGCGAGGTTGCGGGCTAGAATAATTACGGATTAAAGTCACAGGCTTTATGTCGTATGGGTTGTCTACGTTGAGTAGTCTACCTTTCATCACCAAGCAGTGATACTGTGTTTTTCGCTGTTTGGTGATGAAAGGTTGTCAGTCAAGCTCAGTCAGTTAAGAACAGCCAGATAAGATCAGTCAGCCAAGCGTAGTCAATCAAGCACTATGTACAGAGGCTTATCAAGCTGTTTCTTGGACTTGCTCTAGAGAGTCATCTTGGTGCTGCGCTTTTGTATCAAATTCAACGCCGTAATTCTTCGGTAAAATCATATCAAGTGTAATCGCGACAATTCCTGACATCGTCACCGCTGAGCCAAAGATATTCTGAAAAAACTGCGGGGTTTGTGACAGTACATCAGGTACGAACGCAATACCTGTTGCCAAACCTAGAGAGGTGGCGATAATCAATACATTACGGTGGGTGAAGTTCACGGTAGACAAAATACGGATACCCGCAGTCGCCACAGTAGCAAACATCAATAACGTGACACCGCCAACGACTGGCTTAGGTAATTGCGTAAAAACAGCCCCAAGCACCGGAAACAGTCCCATCAAGCACAATATACCACCAACATAAAAACCGACGTAGCGACTCGCAATCCCTGTCATTTGAATCACACCGTTGTTTTGGCTAAAGGTGGTGACCGGAAAGGTATTAAAGACCGCCGCAATCAGAGAGTTGACACCGTCTCCTAATACGCCGCCTTTAATGCGTTTTTCATACAGAGGGCCCTTGATCGGTTCCCCTGATATCATCGAGGTAGCCGTCAGATCGCCAGACGTTTCAATACTGGTAATGATGTACATAAAGGCAATAGGAATAAACGCCTGCCAATCAAAACCAAAGCCATATTTGAACGGTACGGGCACGGTAAAAAACGCCGCCTCAGACACCAATGAAAAGTCAATACGGCCCATAAAGACAGCAGCGACGAGTCCAAGCATCAAACCGATAAAAATAGCGCTTGAGCGAATAACCTTGTTATTAATAATGCTGATGAGCACGACGCTTGCAAGTACGCCACCACCTAAAAGTAAATTTGGAATACTACCAAAATCCTCCGCACCAAACCCGCCTGCCAAATCAGTCAAACCTACCTTGGTTAAAGACAAACCAATCGTGACAATCACACACCCTGTAACAATAGGGCTCATAAATGATTTGAGCCTGGTGATAAATTGACTCAAAAATATCTCAACAAATGCACCGAGAAATGAGACGCCAAAGATAACTGATAAAATCTCTTCAGGACTTCCGCCACGGTTTTTTACCACAAACCCTGCGGTCAATACCGCCGCTAAAAACCCAAAGCTGGTACCTTGTAACGCCATTAACCCAGAGCCCACAGGACCTACTTTTCGAGTTTGAATAAAGGTTGCCACCCCAGAAACAATCAAAGACATGCTGAGAAGGTAGGGGATATGCTCACCCAAACCTAGAGTACCACCGATAATTAGGGAGGGAGTGATAATACCAACAAAGGCTGCTAGCACATGTTGTATAGCACCTAAGAATGCTTTGATAGGGGTTGGACGGTCATGTAGTTTATATAGTAAATCGGTATTTTCTGGAACGTTTTCACTCATGGTGGTTTCCTCCTAAAATAACTACTTGGCACCCGCGCAACGGCATATATCAGATAACATGGCAATCAAATGGATCTCAGATAACATGGAGGTCATTAGATAAGAATTAATATCTAACCTTTGAGCAGTTTTTTATCGATTTATACAATGGGGGCACACATCCGATTGAATACTAGCCAAAAAACCTATGTTTGTTGGCTAGTATTGCTAAAGTCTGACCATTTGGTCAGGTCTATTTAGGATATAGATAAATTATGAGTGAATGCAATGTTTTTTTTGGTACTAGCAGGTTTACGTGATTGTTACGTCTTAGAAAGAAAGGCTTAACCTAAATAGAGAGATTTTAGAAAATGAATATCATTAGATAACAGTCCATCTAGTTGCATCTGTACTTCAAACACCCACAAAAAAGCCCCAACCATACTTATCATGATTGAGGCTTCTTTGAATAGCTACATGACAATAAAATTGCAAATTTATTTTGGACTTGATGACCATACTGGTGAGCGAATGATGCCTTGTCCTGACTTACCGAAGGCTGCACCACCATTGAGTGATTTAATCGTTAATACACCTTTACCGCCTTGGGTCGACGCATAGACCACACGTTTACCATTGGGCGAGAAGCTTGGCGCTTCGTCGATACCAGTATTACCAAGGTTGGTCGTTACCGCACCACTGTTATTCATAATAGCGGCTGATCGACCACTCAAAAAGGCAATTTGCGTCCCATCACTACTAAACTGTGGACTGGTTGCATAGCCACCATTGGACACTTTGGTTGTGCGCCCTGAACCAAACTCATAACGATAGACTTGCGGCTTATTAAACCCTGTTTTGTCACTGACATAGACAAATGACTTACCATCAGGGGCATAACTTGGTTGTACTTCACTGCTTGGCAAGTTGGTGAGTCTCCTAGGTGTACCGCCGCTGACACTCATCTCATAAATATCAGCGCTGCCCTCAAAGCTACTGGAGAACAGTATCTTGCTACCATCAGGAGAGAATGATGGGCTTAGGTTACTACCAGAAAAAGGTGTCAATACGCTGGCACCGCCGCCACTGACGTTCTGAATGTAGATGACAGGGTACGACTTTTCACGTTGTACAGAGTAGGCGATACGGTTGCCATCAGGTGACCATGCTGGTGAGAAAATAGACCCTGCTACTTCGGTAATGGTTTTGGCGTTTTCCCCATCAGCATCCATTACTTTTAGACGAGAGACTTTTTGCTTGCCAGTGCCTGTCTCTTCAATGTAGGCAATACGTCCCGAGAAATCCCCTGGAATACCAGTAATCAGCTCATAGACCTTATCTGCGATCACGTGGCCGGCGTAACGCATACTTTCTCTGTTGTTATCTGCCGTTAGGTTTTGCTTACCCTCTATCACGCGGCCAGATTTAACATCGATAACCTCGTAATCGGTGACGACTTTGCCACGATTGGTGCGGGTGCTACCGACAACGAGATAAGGGATGCCCATGTTTTGCCACACAGGTAGCGTACCTGCCAGCTCGCTACTACTGCGCGGCTGCTGCGGCAAGTTTTGGCTGGTAACTGTCAGCTCTGTGTTGCTCAAGTCGTTTAGGATGATAGGAGATAAAACAGAGTCGCCTGCGAATGGTACAAACGCGACTTGGTTCTGTTGAACAGGAATATCATAGTCGAGTTCTAGTACGACAGGTGCTGCTAGCAAGCTTTGCGAGACAAGCAGTGCCGAGGTGCCAGTCAATAAAGAGACGAGTAGTTTTTTATGAGTACGCATGAGTTAATTGAGCTCCTAACAGTAGTATGATATTCATTTTTATAGTCAATAAGGCACGCATTTAAATAGAAAAAACCGATACGATACAAGCCGATTAACGTTACGTTATCAATAATACAAGACGCTAGCAACTGATTAGTTGCTACCTCTGAACTGTATGGTAAAAGTAGGGTATTTAGGATCATCAGTATTGATGGGTAGGCTACCTGTATTGAGCACGGCTTGTTTTGCGGCTTCGTTGACGGTGTTATCAGGTCCGGAGGCGGTAACATTGATGACGTCGCCATTGGCATTGACAGTGATGGTCAAAGTAGCACGCTGGGTGGAACCTCTCGCTGCGGTAGGCGGTGTATAGTTACGCTTGATAAGATTTATAATCTCGTTGTTGCTGGCACCGCGGCTACCACTTGAGGCGGAACGACTGCTGCCTCTAGAGGTGCTAGCCGTTGAGGTATCACCTGTGATGGTTGATTGACCATCAGATAAGCTAAAGGTTCGGCCGGCATTGCCAGAGCCATCGGTATCAATCTCTATATTACGATCGTTGGCAGTAGGTCTTTTTATTTTAGGTGGATTGTTTTGCTTTTGGCGAAAATCCCCAAGCCTTTTTTGCTCTTCGATCATCTGCTCTCTTTTGTTTTGTTCAACTTGCTCGAGCTCTTCCATGGTTGTCTCGTCCAACTGAGATGCCCACTCGGCCATTCTGCGCTCATATTCTTGGTTTTGTTCACGCAATCGCTGATGCTGCTCTTCGCTCATGAGCATGGGCTGGCTGGCTGGCTCGTCAGATCGTGTAAACACAGGAACGCGCTGAGAGTCTGGCTGGCTTGCGCTTTGCGCGCTGGTACTACTGCTTGACGTTTGCGGTTGAGCGCTACTGGGCGAGTCGCTGGTGCTACTTTCCATTTGCATGGCACTTGCTGCTGCACGGTTGGCCAGTATCTGTCCTTGCATCTCAGCGAGTTGCTCAGGCGATACCATTACGGTTTCGATACTACCAGAGGTTTCGACGTCAGCGGTTTGATAATTATAAACCAGTACACCGATGATAAGACCATGTGCTAGCAAGCTGAGCAACGTAGGTAGGGTCAGCCCGTTACTTTCAGGTTCGGTAGGTACATAGACGGCAGGCGCATTATGCATGGTATAGATACTCATGAACGGTAGTTATCAGAAACGAGAATTATCGGGCTGGCTATTGAGTCAGTATTTATGGAGCGTACCACTATTGGAGCGCAGGCGTTGGTAGAGGCGCACCAGTCAACAATCCCACTTTTTCAATACCGGCCTGCTGCAAAGTCGCCATTAGCGTCATGATAGCGCCGTATTGGTTATTTTGATCGGCATTGATCATTACTTGCAATGGCTCGGCATTGGTACTACCGCTCTGAGACTGTAAATTTGATAGTGTGTTGATCAGCTCAGGCTCACTCATGGGTAAATCGACGTTGTTCTCATAGCTGACAAAAATCTCACCATTATCAGTCAAAGAGACAATAACGGGTAATTGGCTCTGACTCATCGTATTGGTCTGCTCTTTTGGCAAATCAACATCGACACCCGTAATGAGCATCGGTGCGGTCACCATAAATATCACCAACAGCACCAGCATCACATCGATATAAGGCACGACATTCATCTCTGCATTGAGTGCTTTTTTCTCACGGCGATAGGGGTTTGGTTTCATAGCCCATTCACCTGACTGGCACTCACTTGAGTTTCTCTGTTGACAGGGCTTTGAACGCTAGTCTCACGCTGTAGCATGCCTGTCATCTCATCGCAGAATAATGCACGTGAGTCATAAAGGTTACTCGATTTTGCAGTGAAATGGTTGTAAGCCAGAACTGCAGGAATAGCAGCAAATAATCCCATCGCCGTTGCAATTAATGCCTCGGCGATACCGGGTGCAACAGAGGCGAGGGTAGCCTGCTCCGTTTGTGACAGCCCCAAAAAGGCATTCATAATGCCCCAAACAGTGCCAAATAAGCCAATATAAGGCGCGACCGAACCGATACTGGCAAGCGCCGTCAGTCCTGACTCTAATAGCTGTTGCTGACGACCTAAGCCCACGCGCAGCTTACGCTCGACACCATCGATAATATCGTCTTTGGGTTGGCGCTTTTTATGCATTCTGAGGTATTCTGAAAATCCCACATAAAAAATCTGCTCAAGCCCTTGGCGATCAGGTGAGCCTTGGATACCTTGATATAGCTTTGCCAGATCTTCACCTGACCAAAACCAAGTCTCAAACTGCTGATCAAAGTTTTTGGCCGTACCGAGACGCGCACTCATACGAAAAATAATAACCCAACTGAGTAAAGACGCTAATAGCAATAACGCCATCACAATCTGTACCAATAAACTGGCTTGGGTAATAAGATCAATAATATTTAATGATTCAGGCATGTAATGGACTCACGGATAATTGACAACAGCTGGATTGAATAAAAGTATATTAACCAGACCAACCTCAAAATATAATGCTTATGCTTTATTGGTCGCCCTCAAGGCAATGCTATGTCTACAACAGCAAAGATAATTGCCCAATCGGGGCCGAGCAATGATTAAGGTATTGACACAATAACCCCCTAGTTTACTTCTAAATGAAAGAAAGGTCATTATTAATGTGTTAAACAAATAGATAGCGCATATATCAAATGGCAAGTAGCGAATATATATAGAAATAATAGTAGAGCAACGAACGGTTTTATTGATGACTGATATACCTAAAAACACCTAGAGTAATATAGAGAGCAGAATATTTGTATAGACGTTTAGCCCTTGCGTCAGTGGCATCTCGAATTGTGTTTTTATACGAATTAGGCATTATCAACGATTGAGTTTGTAAGATAACTGGTCTAATATGTTACGCTTTGTTACTACATTATTCTTACTGTGGCGTCGTTATTTTTGCTGAAGTTACGTTTGATTTTAAGTAGTGGTGACTTTTTATTGGCCAGTCGGGGGCGACACTTATGAATGCAATTGAACGCTATTTTGGGATCAATGGTGAGAATACCACGATCAAAACAGAAATCATCGCTGGTATAACCACGTTTTTGACGATGGCATATATCATCTTTGTGAACCCAAATGTTTTAGCTGATGCGGGGATGGATAAAGGAGCAGTATTTGTAGCGACTTGTGTGGCTGCAGCGATAGGTTGTTTTATCATGGGTATATATGCCCGACTACCAGTAGCGTTAGCACCAGGAATGGGGCTCAACGCTTTTTTCACCTATGGGGTTGTGCTAGGCATGGGCTATGCATGGCAAACAGCGCTAGGTGCGGTGTTCTTGTCGGGTTGTATCTTTGTACTGTTAAGCTTATTCAAGATCCGTGAAGCAATTATTAATGCGATTCCAAACTCTCTCAAAAACGGCGTAGTCGCTGGTATTGGTGCATTCTTAGCTTTCATTGCTCTACAGAGCGCTGGCATTATTGTCAATCATGATGCAACCTTAGTTGGTCTTGGTGACATGACGTCATTTGGACCTGTTATGGCCTCATTGGGTTTTGTGGTTATTATCGGCTTATCTTATAAGAAAGTACCAGGCGCGGTTACCATCGGTATTTTATTGGTTGCTCTGATTAGCTTACTAATGGGCTATACACAGTTCACGGGTATTATCTCTACGCCACCTTCAGTCGCACCAACGCTCATGCAGCTTGATATTGCAGGTGCGTTCGATGTGGGTATGATCAGCGTGATCTTTGCCTTCTTGTTTGTCGATTTATTTGATACTGCTGGTACTTTGATTGCAACCACTAGCCAAGCCAAGCTGACCGACAAAGACGGTAACATTCCTAATATGGGCAAAGCACTATTGGCTGATTCGTCAGCGACAGTAGCAGGCTCTTTGCTGGGTACGTCATCGACGACCAGTTATATTGAGAGTATCTCTGGTATCGCCTCAGGTGGCCGTACGGGCTTAATGGCAGTGACTGTTGGTGTGCTATTTTTATTCAGTATCTTCTTCTCGCCACTAGCAGGTATGATTCCAGCGTATGCAACGGCTGGTGCAATCTTCTATGTTGCTGTACTGATGATGGGCACTCTAAAAGACATCAACTGGAGCGATTTAACAGAAGCGGCGCCTGTAGTCGTCGTGTTGTTATTCACACCGCTGACATATTCTATCGCTGATGGTATTGCACTAGGTTTCATTACATTTGCTGCGGTAAAAGCTATCGCAGGCAAGTTCTCTGATATCAGTATCGCGGTATGGATTTTGACTATTATACTACTGGTTAAGATTGTATTCTTGTAAGGTATAACCAGAGATTAGCTAGTATCTAAAAAGCAAACCCTCTTTATCATTGAATGATAAAGAGGGTTTTTCTTTGTCAGGGGTATAAGTTTACAGGCTTAAATCTACCCCTATATTTTGGGCTTTTTTGCTAGCTTTTGACATGCCAAAAAACAGGCAATAGTAAACAGAAATATATAACCAAAGCGTCATAGTCAATAAATTGCTTGTAAGCTATTGTTATTTATGTATATATTAATTTATGAAATTAAGAAAAATTCGTTAGTTTGAAATTTTTTTTCATGATATTATAGCCGAGTTAAGCGCATCACCTCAATCAACGCCGTAGAGGTTTTTCTTACAGTGAATTAGCACATAAAGATGACAGATTTAGGTTGTTTCAAGCGATATCTGGTCATCACACTCCTTTCACTACTAACAAGAAGAAGGCACTAATGCCGCTTAATTTTTCGTTGTTGCCTTTGTATTGTTAACGTAGCCCGTTTAACAGTCGAACGACCTACTTAACCGTCTCCAGCATGTGCTGGATTTTCTAGTTTTGTGATGGCGCCGTTTGGTCTTTTGATTATTGCTGTGAATATCCGTCAATAACCTCTATTTTTTGATAGCGGTTACGAGCAGTTATACAGGACGATCAGACTTCCTAAAGCACCATTTATTATGGTTTTTAAACGATAGTTATGGAGTTGTTATGAACCCAGTAGACCAGTTTACCCCGCAAGAGCCGATTTTGTTCAATCCTGTTGATTTGCTGTCGCCAGAGTATCTTGCGCAGTCAGCAGCAGAGCTACATAAGCGTGTTTCGCCATTATATAGCGTTGATGAAGAACGTTGGTTGTCTGATTTATTGCCACTTGCCAAGCCTAGTATAGAAGAGCGCGATGCTGCTGCTGAGCAGACACGCAAACTGGTTGAGCATGTGCGTAACGATGGCAAAGCCGTCAAGATGGTTGACTCATTATTGCTTGAGTATAGCCTTGATACCCAAGAAGGTATCTTGCTCATGAGTTTGGCAGAAGCATTGATTCGTGTACCAGATAATTATACGGCTGATGCGCTGATTCATGACAAAATGAGTGTTGCTGATTGGAAAAAGCACATCAAAAACGACAATGGCTTTATGGTCAATGCTTCTACATGGGGCATGATGATGACAGGCCGTGTTGTCAGTATCGATAGCAGCACCACTGCATCAGGTTTCTTGGATCGCATGACCAAAAAGATGGGGGAGCCTGTCATTCGTAGTGCCATGCAAAAAGCCATGCGTATCATGGGTCACCAGTTTGTATTGGGTGAGACTATCGAAGACGCCAACAAAAACAGCCAACCATATCGTAATAGAGGCTATACCTATTCGTTTGATATGTTGGGTGAAGCGGCGATCACGCACAAAGACGCTGAAAAATATTTCAATGACTACCTGCATGCGATCAGAGCAACGGCTAATGTTAAAGTCAAAGAAGGCATGCCTAAGCCGTCTGTATCTATTAAATTATCAGCACTGCATCCTCGCTATGAAGCCACGCAAGAAGCTCAAGTTATGGGGCTATTGCGTCAGCGTTGCCTATTGCTTATTGAAGCTGCGCGCGAAGTCAATGTCGATATCAGTATCGATGCTGAAGAAGCAGATCGCCTTGAGATTTCTCTAAAACTGTTTGAGTCTTTGTACCGTGATAATTTGACGGCTGGCTGGGATGGTTTGGGTATCGTCGTACAAGGGTACTCTAAGCGTGCCATCGCTGTATTGGCTTGGCTTGCTCGTATATCGACTGAAGTAGGCGACCGCATTCCAGTACGTCTGGTAAAAGGTGCTTACTGGGATACTGAGATCAAACTTGCTCAGCAAAAAGGTCTATCAGGCTATCCAGTATGGACACGCAAAGAAGGTACGGATACCGCATACCTAGCTTGCGCGCGTTTCTTATTGTCAGAGCAACTACGTGGTCTTATCTGGCCACAGTTTGCCACGCATAATGCCCATACATTGTCGTCAATCATGACCATGAGTGCGCACAGAGACTTTGAGTTCCAACGTCTGCACGGTATGGGTGATGCGCTTTATGATCATATCTTGCAAGCTTACGAGATCCCTGTACGTATCTATGCACCAGTGGGCGCGCATAAAGACTTGCTCCCATACTTGGTACGCCGTTTGCTTGAGAACGGGGCTAACAGCTCGTTTGTCCATCAGTTGCTAGACAAGTCTTATCCAATTGAAAAGCTAACCGTACATCCGTACGACAAGCTACTTGCTAATGCCACTTTGCACAATCCAGATATTCCATTACCACTAGAGATTTATGGTGAGCGACGTGCAAGCTTTGGCCCTAATATATTTGTTGAGTCACAATGGCTGCCGTTCAAATCAGCTATTGATAGTCATCTAAATAACAAATGGTCAGCGACACCTATCATTAATGGTGAAGCGATCAATGAGTATGAAGTAGATGGTGCCACCCATCAGCTGAATGCACAGACTGTACTTGCGCCTTGGAACCATGATGTAAGCGCTGGTGAAGTCAAATACGCCAATGCAGCATTGGCTCGTCAAGCGATTGACGTTGCTGTCGCTGGACAAAGCATGTGGCAAAACGTGAAAGTCACTGAGCGTGCTGCTATCTTGCGTAAGATTGGTGAGCTATTTGAAGAAAACTATGCTGAGCTGATGGCATTATGCCAAGTCGAAGCAGGCAAGACCATGCAAGACAGCATCGATGAGATCAAAGAAGCCGTTGATTTCTGCCGTTTTTATGCGGATGAAGCAGAGCGATTAGACGACGTTGTACATGAGTTTACCGATTTGTCTGGTAAGCAATCTCGTCAAGTGTATAAACCGCGTGGCACCTTTGTTTGTATTAGCCCATGGAACTTCCCATTGGCAATCTATACAGGTCAAATCGTAGCGGCACTAGCAGCAGGTAATACTGTCGTGGCTAAACCTGCCGAACAAACCAGCTTAATTGCTCATTTTGGTGCACAGTTGATGTATCAAGCGGGCGTACCAGCCGAAGCGCTACAGTTAGTTACTGGTGCAGGTGATGTGGGCGGCGCATTGACAGCTGCTGACAATATATCAGGGGTGATATTTACAGGTTCGACGCAAACTGCCCAGCGTATCAACCAAAGCTTGAATGATCATGCACAAGCCAGCGGTGAGCTGCCTGTCTTTATTGCTGAGACTGGTGGTCAGAATGCTATGATTGTTGATTCAACAGCATTGCCAGAGCAAGTCGTGAGAGATGCGGTGCTATCAGCATTTGGTTCAGCGGGTCAGCGTTGTTCAGCTTGCCGCATACTATGCGTGCAAGAAGAGATGGCTGATGACTTGATCGAGCTACTACAAGGCAATATGGCTGAGCTGTCTGTAGGCAATCCTTTGTATGCTGCGACAGATGTAGGTCCAGTTATTGATGCTGACGCTAAGCATGGTTTGGAGGCGCATATTGCGCGTATGGATGCTGAACCGACAGCGAATATTTTGGCGCAAACGCCAATGAGCTCAAGCTCAGTGGTCAGCCAGGAAAAATCTACCTTTGTACTGCCAACCGCAATCGAAGTCAAAAGCATTGACGTCATCGGCGGTGAGCACTTTGGTCCCATCCTGCATGTGCTGCGTTATCAAGCGCGTGATTTGAATAAGCTGATTGATGCCATCAACAACACAGGGTTTGGTCTGACTTTGGGTATCCATAGCCGTATCGAAAACACGGTTGAGCACATTGAGCGTCGTGCTTTTGTAGGGAACACCTATATTAACCGTAACCAAATCGGCGCAGTTGTAAACGTCCAGCCATTTGGTGGTTGTGGTTTATCTGGTACTGGTCCAAAGGCTGGCGGGCCGCACTATGTTGCGCGTCTGATGCAGCTCAAATCAGAGTCAGTTAATGCATCACAGTCAGCTGCTGACGTGACAGCAACAACCACCCAATCTACCATTCAAACAGAACTCGCATAAGGAGTAGCAACATGGCGACTGAATTCAAAAAAAATCATGCCCAGGTTTGTGAATCTTGGCGACTACTTGGCGCAGTCAATCGCGCAACGTACCTGCAAGCGGCAGTGTCAAAACTGGCGCTGCTCACTGGTGATGCTAATAAAGCAAAGCGTTTGTTCAACCATCTATTGAGTGCGGCTCCTAGTCTAGATGAGACGCATCGCATGACGGGTGCAACTGGCGAGTCAAACGACTTGTATGTGACTGGCCGTGGTAAAACCATGGTCATCGGCGGTGAGTCTGCTAGAGCCATGGCCGTACTAGGACAACTTATCGCTGCGCTATTGACAGGTAATGAAGTCATACTACATTGCCCAAGCCAAGATGACATGTGTAGCGAAGCGGCCAAGATACTACATGATACTGGTATCAGCGAAGATGTACTGAGCGTTGCTAACGACTCACAAACGGTCACGCTTTTATATATCGACCGTCTTGCGCAAGTGGCAGTGTCTGGTAGTCATAGCGAAGTACAGGCGATCAGTCAAGAGCTTGCCAATACTGACGGTATTTTGACCCAAGTCATTAGTGTCACTGATATGGAAGGCCTATCAGAGATGCTGACGCCTGATTATTTGCATCGGTTTGTCACTGAGCGTGTTAAGACTATCAATACCACAGCAATCGGTGGTAACGCGAGCTTGCTTGAGCTGGGTACAGAGTAGAGTAGTTGCATTAATTACGAATCCGCTTAGCTTTTATAGTAACTATTCATAATAGCAACTCATAATAGTAACTTTCACAAAGGCTAAGTGGTATTTGGTAGCGCTATAAGTACCAAACCAGTAATTGCAAAAAATGTATAAGAAAAAACCGCTATCTGAGTAATTATCAGATAGCGGTTTTTTGCGTTATTTAACTGAAATTTTATTACTGAGTATTATTCAGCAATATCCACCCATACCCAGCCGTTCTCTAGCCATTCGCTCAAATCATCTGCATCGATACTCGTCACGTCGCTATGTTGCAGTGTTTCACCATTGGCCAAGCGTACCAGTACTGATATTGCCACTTCATCAAGCCCATCGATACGTTGACCGTTGGCGTACAGCACGGTGCTATCATTGGTCTGACTATAGAGAAGGCGATTGCTATAGTCTGCTTGTAATGTGGCACCTTCTGATAGCGCTTGCATGAGCTCATCGATATCTAACGTTTCTTCTGGCATCAGCGCATCATATTGACGCTTACTGACCACCTCCGAGACTGCTTGACGAATCATGTCGTCACCGCGACTAGATTGTAGCATCTCTAGCAACTGCGCTTTGATAGCAGCGATACTATCCGTTTGCAGCTCACCTGAGTTCTGTAGTGCTTGTGGCAGTAGCATCGGGACAAACAAGCTGCTGTCATTGGTCGCAATATCTGCCACGCTATCGATAATTTGCATCAGGTTTGGACGGCGGCACCCAAAAGAAAAAGTCAGACAATCGTCTTGTGCCACACCGAAATGTGATAATTTAGGTGGTACATAAAGCACGTCACCTGCTTCTAGTACCTCATCAAAGATAATCTCGCCCATATCATCAAATAATCGCAAAGGCTCATCAGCAACAAACGCTGTTTGCTCATCACAGAACTTACCCAATTGCCAACGTCTAGAGCCATAGCCTTGCGCCAAAAACACATCATAGTCGTCATAATGCTTACCGACCGACCCACCTTGTGGAGCATAAGACACCATAATATCATCCCGCTGCCATTGCGGAATAAAGTCAAACGCTTGCCACAACTGACCCAGCTCTGGTGACCATTGCTCGAGATTTTGTACCAATACCGTCCATTGCTCTGGTAAGTCTTCGAAGTCAGTTTCGGTTAGTGGACTTTTTTTGAGCTGCCACTGCGCTTGACCTTCTTTTTTACTGGCTGCTTGAGTTAGTAGGCGTGCGCTAGCGTCTTCTTCAAGGGCAAGACCGATCATGTCATCGGGCTCAAACATGTCAATCAGTTGCGACAACCCTTGCTTAATAAGCAGTGGCTTTTTTTGCCAGTATTCTGCTAGAAACTGCTCAGGCGTGATGGTGTCAGGTAGACAAAGCGGAATAGAAGTCATTGATAAATCCATATTTTAAATACGTACAATATTAATAATAAGGGACGCTTTATAGGAAGGTTTTAATAGTCTATGATTATGGTCTATCTGATGGTTATCATCAGAGTAGCCACTAAATCGTAGGAAAGTTATGAAAAAATTGCACTTGATCGCAATCATCGCTAGCGTGTTTTTGCTACAAGCCTGTGTCCACAAAATCGTCACGGTGCCCGCTAAAGTTGCTTACAAAACCACTAAAGGCGTGGTAAAAGGAACGGTAGCGGTTGGCAAAGCCATCATACCAGGCGACAGTGATGACGATGATGACAAAAAATAAAACCTCACTTATCAACTATGAATTTTAAATGAATATCATAGCATTCAAAGTAAGGCTGTTGTGTGGTCACAAAACCAGTAAGACATTAGCTGAACCAGACAGTAATATTATTGAAATAAGAGCGCGTAAATTATTTTACACGCTCTTATTTTTTGGTATCCGCTTACTGCTATTAAAGCTTGGCAATCCATTCTTTAATAGTGCGCGCTTGTTCAGCGGCATTACCGATATAAGTGGCTGGCGTCAATGCGCGTAGACTTGCTTTGTCAGCATCACTAACTGCCGATAGCTCATCACTCTCGACAAACGTTAGCATGGCTTCACGAGTCATAGCATTACCACGAGTTAAAGCTTTTAGCTTCTCGTATGGGTTTTCAACGCGGTAGCGACGCATGACCGTTTGAATCGGCTCTGCCAACACTTCTTGCGCTTGATTCAAATCATCATTCAAACGCTGTGCATTTAGCTCAAGTTTACCCACGCCTTTTAGGCACGCATCAAATGCAATCATGCTTTGTGCTAGGCCAACACCGATGTTACGCAATACCGTTGAGTCCGATAGGTCGCGCTGCATACGTGAAATTGGTAGCTTCTCACCTAAGTGTCCCAACATAGCATTGGCAACGCCCAAGTTACCTTCAGAGTTTTCAAAGTCAATTGGGTTAACCTTGTGAGGCATGGTAGAAGACCCAACTTCACCATCTTTTAGGCGTTGTTTAAAATAGCCTAAGCTGATGTACTGCCAGATATCGCGGTTAAAGTCGATCAAGATTGTGTTGAAGCGTTTAACAGCATCAAACAGCTCAGCAATATAGTCATGTGGCTCAATCTGAGTCGTGTAAGGGTTGAATGTCAGCTCTAGACGCTGATTGATAAAGGCTTCAGCATGGCTCTGCCAGTCAACATCAGGATACGCTGAAAAATGCGCATTATAGTTACCAACGGCACCGTTTATTTTACCAAGTAGCTCTACTTGACCGATTTGCTTGATTTGACGAGCAAGGCGATAGGCCACGTTTGCCATCTCTTTACCAAGCGTCGTTGGGCTGGCGGTCTGACCATGTGTGCGTGATAGCATTGGTTGGGCAGCATGCGCAATCGCTAAGTCAACGATACTGTCAGTCACTTGCTGCATTTTGGCAACGACGAGCTCGCGGCTGTCTTTGAGCATCAATGCGTATGATAAGTTATTAATATCTTCACTGGTACAAGCAAAGTGAATGAATTCAAGCGAGTCAATTAAGGCATCCTGACCACGGAATTTGTCTTTGATAAAGTACTCAACCGCTTTTACATCGTGATTGGTCGTTGCTTCGATGTCTTTAATCGCTTGAGCATCGGCTTCGCTAAAGTCATCAACAATCGCATTCAAAAAAGCATTGGTCTGTTCATCAAATGCTGCTAATTCACCAATTGCGCTGTTGTCAGCCAATGACTGCAACCAGCGAATCTCTACCGTAACGCGGGCTTTGATTAGACCAAATTCAGATAAATAAGGACGTAAGCTATCAGCCTTTGATGCGTAACGACCATCAATTGGAGAGAGAGCGGTAAGTGGGGTCATGGTTATGCCTCAGTAGTTATGAAATAAAAAACTGCAAGAGTCTGGCTAAAAATTACCATACAAAAAACGACATCGAAATCGCTGCGCGTAATATAGCAGAAATATGTTATTAAAAAAGCGGTCTATGCAAATAAAGCGATGTTGAGGCTCGTTAAAATCAATCTATTCACTGCATCAACATCTGTACCTTAAGTTGGGTCTTAGGAAGCAATTAGAATCCACAAGGTGCATCGATAGATTCAATCACGCCGCCGCCCAGACATACGTCATCGATATAAAATACCGCTGACTGACCAGGAGTGACGGCGCGCTGTGGCTCATCAAATACCACACGCACTTCGCTGCCATCAGCATTGATCGCAAATACGCGACATGCTTGGTCTGGCTGGCGATAGCGAGACTTTTCCATACAGGCTAGCCCTTCGTCACTAAACACATCAGCAGGCGGCAGACCATTCGTCCAATCGAGCTTACAAGCTCTTAGCTCGTTGCTCATTAACATGGGATGTTCATGCCCTTGACCAACGATTAAACGGTTTTTTTCTAAGTCTTTTGCCAATACAAACCAAGGCTCCTCAGGACGGTCTTTAACACCGCCAATACCGATGCCGCCGCGTTGACCCAGTGTGTAATACATGAGGCCGTCATGAGTACCGATGACTTTATTGTCATCAGTAAGTATCTCGCCTTTTTGAGCAGGCAGATATTGCTGTAAGAAGTCTTTAAAGCGGCGCTCACCAATAAAGCAAATACCTGTAGAGTCTTTTTTCTTAGCCGTCGCTAGGTCATGCTCTTCGGCAATTTGACGTACCACTGGCTTTTCAAGCTCACCAACTGGGAATAGCGTTTTAGCGATTTTATCGCCGCCAACCGCATGTAAGAAATAGCTTTGGTCTTTATTGTTATCAAGGCCGCGCAATAACTGGGCAACCTCGTCACCCTCGGCATTTTTGTAATTCACACTGCGGCGCGTATAGTGACCTGTAGCGATATAATCTGCACCAAGGGTCAACGCGTAGTCCAAAAACGCCTTAAACTTGATTTCCTTGTTGCACAAGATATCGGGGTTAGGGGTGCGTCCAGCCTTGTATTCTGCCAAAAAATGCTCAAAAACACGGTCCCAATATTCCATAGCAAAGTTGGCAGTGTGTAGCTTCATACCGATTTTGTCACATACGGCTTGCGCGTCTGCTAGGTCGTCCATTGCCGTACAGTATTCAGTACCATCGTCTTCTTCCCAGTTTTTCATAAACAAGCCTTCAACCTTGAAACCCGCTTGTTGAAGTAATACGGCTGACACAGAGGAGTCGACTCCACCTGACATACCAACAATCACATGTTTGGTGCTAGGGTTTTCGACGTCGGCAAGTGTCAACGGGCGGTGAGCATTAAAAGACTCAGAAACGACTGCGTTTGAGGTGTTTTTTGTGGCTGACATAGAACGGCTCAACTATTTATACGTTATCCAAAGTAAATGCCGACGCCAAGAGTTATACAATTACTATAACGTATAGTCTCAGCATAACAGTGTCAGCTTGTCTTTTGGATCTGGTATTATGATAAAATAAACGTCATATTATACCAGTTAATTTAAACTGGTGGCGACCGATGCTATCTAGCTATTGGGAAAACCACTTTGAAAATTCAGATAGTCATTTTGAATTATTTTAATCACGTCTAACTCATCTTGGAATGAAAATGATAAAAATCGGTCAAGGTATTGATGTTCACGCGTTTCATAACAACGGTCAGCAGCAGCAATACGTCGTATTGGCAGGGGTGCCCATTGAGCATTCGCACAGTTTGCTGGCACACTCTGACGGCGACGTGGTTTTGCATGCCTTGGCTGACGCACTACTTGGCGCTTTAGCACTTGGTGATATTGGTCAGCATTTCCCTGATACAGACGCCGCCCATGCAGGCCTAGACTCGCGTATATTGCTACGCTACGTTTATGGCAAAGTACAAGAGGCAGGTTATAGCCTAGGCAATGCCGATATCACGGTGATGTGTGAACGGCCTAAACTGGCACCGCACAACCAAGCGATGCGCGCTAATATTGCGAGCGACTTGCAAACAGATATTAGCAATATCAGTGTGAAAGCCACTACGACGGAAAAATTGGGCTTTACTGGTCGACAAGAAGGCATCATGGCCAACGCCGTGGTATTATTGATGCCTAATGCGGTTGGTCCATAATGCTATCGACTCTAGGAGCTGTTGAATCTAGAGCTTTTAGATTTAGTAAACAACAACTGGCTAAAACAATATGAAAGGGCGCTTGTAATATACAAGCAGTCACCCCATGTATCAGCCATATCTTCACATAATTATTTTTATATAAATAATCATTTTAATAAACCGCTTTATCAATAGGAGCTTTTATGAGTGAGCAAACCCCAAATACTGCTGCAAACGACGTTGAACAATTGATCCGTGATCAAATCCGTGACAATAAAGTCATTATCTACATGAAAGGCACGCCGCAATTTCCGCAGTGTGGTTTTTCTGCACGCTCTATTGAAGTGTTGACTCAGATTGGTCGTCCATTTGCATTTGTAAACATTTTAGAAAACCCAGAAATCCGCGCAACACTCCCGAAAGTTGCTAACTGGCCAACGTTCCCACAGTTATGGATCGATGGTGAGTTGATGGGCGGATCTGACATTATTTTGCAAATGTATCAATCAGGTGAGCTAAAGCCATTGGTTGAAGCAAACAGCCCTGCTGCTTAATACTTGAGAGTGTTGGTTGGATGTCTTTGATGTCCAATTAGCCTTTGCAAGATATGAGCATAGCAAACCCAGATAGCTATTAATGGCTATTTGGGTTTTTTATTGTCCCCATTAGTATTCTCACGCGCCTATATCATTAGGCTTCGTTGTTTTTATAGTATTTACCCCCATATAGTGTCCAAGATATCAGCGATATAAATAATAATTACTAGATGAGTAAGAGAGCTTTATGAATAACAAAACCAGTGAACAGTTAAACGAGCAAAAAGAAGCGGCTGAGCAAGCAGCGATTGAAAAGCGTCGTGAGCGTCTAAAAAACGAATCTACGCGTATCATCGAGATTGCTAGTAATGAGTCAAACTCAGCACTCAAGTGTATTCACCAGTTGAGTGTGGCAGGCGGTGCGACAGAAGCGACCTATATCGCTATCGAGCAGCGCGTCGTTGCAGACCAAGATACGGCAGGTGCTTATCATTTGGCATTATTGGCACAAAATACCCCTGATCTACCTATTGATGCGCGCCAGCTAATCGAGTTGGTGGTCAACAAGGGTGACAACGACCAACGCTTAGCATTGCTTAAAAATTTACCATTACCACCAGTCGAGCTCATCAAAGAGCAGATCTTAGCGAGTGATGACGGTGATGCCATTGGTCAAATGAATGCCTATTTACAGATCAATCCAGAAGGGTATGGCAGTCACCATATGCTGTCTAGTGGTCAGTCAGATCAAATAGTACCGCTGAGCCGTGGTAACGGTAATGGCTAAGATATCATCATAAACTAAAAAGCTAACCGCTAAAGTGATGGTGGCTGCACCAGTAATGACGGTGTTACTGTCAACATCGTCATTACTGGTATAAATATCTTTGCGCTTAATTATAATAGTTTTTGTCCTAGCGTTTTTTAAGCGTCAAAAAATTGTTATAATGACAGGTTATCTAACCAATTATGAACGACTTATCTGAGTCGTTATCTTTTTTATAAATACGACTGACGTTTATTTGCCGACTACCATGTTATTCAATGAAATGTGGTACCAAGCAGCGTTATGAGTCAAGTGAGGCAAACATGCAATACCCAAAACATTACGACGTGATAGTGATCGGCGGTGGTCATGCTGGCACAGAAGCTGCTTTGGCGGCTGCACGTATGGGCGCACAGACCTTATTGTTGACGCATAATATTGAGACGCTCGGGCAGATGAGTTGTAATCCTGCGATTGGCGGTATTGGTAAATCGCATCTGGTGCGTGAGATTGATGCGTTGGGCGGTGCAATGGCGCTGGCAACGGACAAAGCAGGTATCCAGTTCCGCGTACTAAACAGCCGTAAAGGGGCTGCCGTTCGTGCCACGCGTGCGCAAGCAGACCGTATTTTGTACAAAGCGGCTATTCGTCACACACTAGAGAATCAACCAAACCTAGACTTATTTCAACAAGCCGCTGACGATATCTTGGTAGAGAATGGCCGTGCGACAGCGGTTGTGACCTCTACAGGTATTGTCTTTAAGACTGAAACAGTGGTGCTGACCTCAGGGACTTTCTTGGGCGGCGTCATTCATATTGGTATGGAAAACTCAAAGGGTGGCCGTGCAGGGGATCAGCCGTCTATCAAACTTGCAGATCGTTTGCGTGAGCTTAAACTACCAGTAGGTCGTTTAAAAACAGGCACACCAGCGCGTATCGATGCCCGTAGCGTTGATTTTAGCGTGATGACGGTACAGCCGGGTGATACGCCACTACCAGTCATGAGCTATATGGGTGACGTCTCTATGCATCCTGAACAGGTCAATTGCTATATCACCCATACCAACGCGCGTACTCATGACATCATCCGTGAGAACCTTGACCGCTCACCGATGTTCTCTGGAAAAATCGAAGGCGTAGGCCCGCGTTATTGCCCATCTATCGAAGATAAAATCCATCGTTTTGCGGACAAAGACAGCCATCAGATCTTTATCGAGCCTGAAGGTCTCACCACGCATGAGCTATATCCAAATGGTATTTCGACCAGTTTGCCGTTTGATGTGCAACTGAAATTTATTCATAGTATGAAAGGACTAGAAAACGCTCATATCACGCGTCCAGGCTATGCAATTGAATATGATTACTTTGATCCGCAGAACTTAAAACCAACGCTTGAGACCAAATCGATTGATCGTTTGTACTTTGCTGGTCAAATTAATGGTACGACGGGCTATGAAGAAGCAGGCGTACAGGGTCTACTAGCAGGTACTAATGCAGCATTGGTCACCACTAATAACAGCGAGTTTGACACCTGGACACCGCGCCGTGATGAGGCTTATCTTGGTGTGCTTGTCGATGACTTGATTACGCACGGTACGACCGAGCCATATCGTATGTTTACGAGCCGTGCAGAGTATCGTCTATTGCTACGTGAAGACAATGCCGATCAGCGTTTAACTGAGACAGGTCGTAAGCTAGGACTGGTAGATGATGTGCGCTGGCAGGCCTATCAAGAGAAAATTGAAGCCATTTCGACAGAAACCTCGCGTCTAAAAGACATGTGGGCAACGCCTAGTAATGCATTAGGTAAGCAAGTGACTGAGCAAACAGGTGAGGTGCTGTCTAAAGAATCGACAGCCTTTGATTTGCTGAAGCGTCCGCAGATTCACTTTGCGGATATCGCTGCTATTACTGATTCAACAGTAGATGCACAAGTGGGCGAGCAGATCGAGATTTCTGTGAAATACGCAGGCTATATCGACCGTCAGCAGGAAGACATCGATCAAATGAAGCGACTAGAAAACACAGCGCTACCGCTAGATTTTGATTATAGCGTCGTCTCAGGTCTATCAAACGAGATCGTACAGAAACTCACGCAAGTGCGTCCTGCAACGCTTGCTCAGGCTGGGCGAGTCAGTGGTGTGACACCTGCTGCTATACAGCTATTAGCGATGACGGTCAAAAAACATAAGAAAGCAAAGGCTGCATTGGACTCATAATAGGTATGTAATAAAGCCTTTTATAATAAAGCACTTATCGTATAAGAAGCCTGTAACGGCACTTCGTTACAGGCTTTTGTTTGTCAAGATATACATCGTTCTGACAAGAAAGAAGTATGTGAGCTTGTTTTATTGGCTACTTTATCTCTATACTAGGTCATCGAAACTAGGTTACCAATGTCACCAAATCTCATTACTATTTATTAATTTATATCGCTGATGCCTATATGATGTCGGGCTTGTCAGCGAACTGAGCTTATTTATGATCGATGCTGTTATTTTTGCGATTACCATTGTCTTTCCCAACCTTGCACTGATGTGGTTGGGTTTTTTTATGCAAAGGCGAGGTGAGACCAGCCAAACTTTTATCGATCAAGCATCAAGTTTTGTCTTTAACTACTGCTTGCCGTGCTTGTTGTTCTTTAGCGTGGTCGATAGTGATGTCGACTATGGTCAGCAAATTAAGCTAATCTTCGTTGGTATCTTGGTAACCTTTGTTTTGTTTATTGGCGCAGAGCTTTATGCCAAGCGGTTTGTCAAACGTCCTGAAGATCAAGGCGTGTTCGTACAGGGTATTTTCCGTAGTAATATGGCAATTATTGGTCTTGCAACGGTTGCCAACGCTTATGGCGCGCAAGGTTTAAGTATCGGCGCTGTCTATATGGGCGTGGTGACGATACTGTTCAATATTTTAGCGGTCATTACCTTGAGCCGGGTCTCCAAAAGCGCAGATGATACCTTGATCAGTCGTAGTATTATGATCATCAAAAAAGTATTCACTAATCCGCTTATTTTGGCATTGTTATCAGCATTTGCATATAAGGCACTGCCATTGCCACCACTAACAGGCGTGATACATAAGACTGGTGACTTATTGGCAGCGGTCGCATTACCCTTAGCATTGATTTGTGCTGGTGCGAGCATTGATTTGAAATCAATGCTGAGTGCGTCAGGATTGTCCATGCAGGCTAGTATTGGACGCATTGTTGTTGCACCATTGGTAGCTGTCGCGATTGGAATGGCATTTGGCTTGTCAGGTGTGCACATGGGCGTGTTATTCCTGATGGTAGCGTCACCAACAGCAGCAGCCAGTTATGTGATGGCAAAAGCGATGGGTGGCAATGACATACTGGCGGCAAATATTTTAGCGTTTACTACGGTCGTTGGCATGTTCGGAATGGCGTTTGGGGCGGCAGCGCTGCGTGCGCTTGGCTTGATGTAGTATTTATTTTATTACGGACATCGGTTACATTCAAATTAACAGCATTACTGAGTGTTGACATATCTTTGAGCCAAAAAAAGCCCTTTTTCTTATTTGAGAAAGGGCTTTTCGTTATCGATTTAAATTGTCTCGATTGCGCTTATCTTCTCGGCGCTGTTTGCGTTTAGGGCTAGTACGATAGGTAAGGTATGCAAAAATAGCCAGTACTGCAAGGAGCGCCACGATATACATAAATATTGATGAGCCAATCATCAATGACGCGCCAATAATGGGAGTTGCTTCCATGTCAAAGATCCAGTTTTAGGTTTACTAATAATTATGCAAGTCTCTCATTTCATTGTAAAGTAAATAAGTTTAGCTCCGGTGTAAGTTCAAGTGAACGGATACGGGCGGCTTGGTCATAGATATTGGCAGTCACAATCAGCTCATCTGGCTGGTATCTTGCCAAAAACGCAGACAATTTAGGTTTAACGGTCTCAACAGAGCCAACGAAAGACACTGATAGGGCATTGTCTACCATCATTTTTTCTGCTTGACTCCAGATACTGTCCATATCGTAAGTAGGTTTTGGCATCTGACCGGTCTCGCCGCGGCGCAACCGCACAAAGCTCTGCTGTGCTGAAGTAAAATGATACTCGGCAGTTTCATCATCATCAGCGAGTAATAAGTTCGCAGCCAGCATCACATAAGGTTTGTCCAAATATGCAGATGGTTTGAACTGTTCACGATAGGCATCGATTGCTTGCCCAAGCATCTGCGGTGCAAAGTGCGAGGCAAACACGTAAGGCAGTCCTAAATGGGCGGCCAAAGTAGCGCCAAAAAGAGAAGAGCCCAATATCCAAATAGGAATGCCTGATTTTGCACCAGGGAATGCCTGTACAGGGCTACCGTCAGTATCATTGCCCAAAAAGTACATCAGCTCTTGCACATCCTGCGGAAAACGCTCAGCGTCTTTCATTTGTCGGCGAAGCGCCTGAAACGTCGCCCCGTCAGTACCAGGCGCGCGTCCCAGACCTAAGTCAACACGGTCACCGTAGAGCGCCTGCAAGGTACCAAACTGCTCAGCGATCACGAGGGGCGCATGATTAGGTAACATGACGCCGCCTGCGCCAATACGGATACGCTTGGTTTGACTGCCAATATGTGACAGTAGCACTGAGGTTGCTGCACTAGCGATACCTGGCATATTGTGATGCTCTGCCATCCAATAACGATTCAAGCCAGATTTTTCTGCTTGCTGTGCGGTTTCGACCGTTTGGGCGATACCTTCAGCGATAGTATGGTCTTCAGGTACGGGTGCTAAATCTAAAAAAGATAAAGGGATGTTGTTATTCATAAATTATCCAGTAGTGTGTAAATTACTGTCTACCGATATGCTCATGATTGGTGATAGTTTCAAGTGCCTCTGATCGGTATTAATCAATCATAACAAAGTAAGCTAACTCTGTTTTTAAGTTCACTTAATAATCACTCGTTAACCACTGAGCGTCACATATAACGTCGTCGTACGATATAGAGGTAGTACAAGCAATATTGCACCATCATAAAGAACAAAAAAGCAGGCAACCTAGGTTGCCTGCTTTTTTTGGTTATTGATAAAATAGCCATGATATGAATCATCAATACTTTATCAACATAACGTCTTATAGCTGAGTAACTGTTCAGTCTGTTAGCTATTTAGACTGGTCACCGAGTTTATAAGCCATGACGTAGTCACCAATAGTTGTACCCACTGAGCCATGTCCACCAGCAACCAGTAGCACCATTTGCTCACCTTTAGAGTTTAGGTAAGTCATTGGTGTGGCCTGGCCACCCGCCGGAATACGAACATTCCACAGCACATCACCATTCTTTAGGTCATAAGCACGGAAGTTGTTTTCGGTCGCTGCTGATAAGAACGCAACGCCGCCTTTGGTGATCATAGGTCCGCCAATACCAGGAACCCCTAGTTCCAGTTTAATTGGGATAGGAGACAGGTCTTGTACCGTACCGTTTTTGCGCTGATAGGCAATCTCGCCAGTCGCTAGATCAGCACCTGCTATAGTACCCCATGGTGGCTGCTGGCAAGGGACGCCTAGTGGCGATAAGAAAGGACCTAGCTCGACTGCATAGTCTGCGCCTTCGTTGGCATTGACCCCTTGTTCGCCTTTATTGGTCTCCGCATCGCCTAGCGTTTCTCTAGGAATGAGTTTTGAGGTAAATGCTAAATACGTCGGCATACCAAACATCACGCCATTTTCAGGGTCGACCGCGATGCCGCCCCAGTTAAAGGTACCGAAGTTACCAGGATAGACCAAGCTACCATTGGTTGATGGCGGTGTATAGCGACCATCATAGTTGAGCTGATTGAACTCGATACGGCACATCATTTGATCAATGAGACTAGCGCCCCACATGTCTTTTTCAGTCATCATTTCAGGCTCAAAGCTCAAACCAGAGTATGGCTGAGTCGGTGCGGCGTGCTCGCCTGCTACCAGATATCCCTGCGGCGCTTCACGTTCTTTGATAGGTACAATAGGCTCGCCTGTTGCACGGTTCAATACGTAGACGTCGCCTTGTTTGGTCGGTACGACCAACGCAGGCTGAACGCCGTCAGCAGTATCTAAGTCAAGCAACGTAGGCTGAGCAGGGGTGTCCATGTCCCAAAGGTCATGATGCACAAACTGCTGAACCCAGCGCGCTTCACCCGTTTCGATATCTAGCGCAACCACAGACGTTGCATACTTTTCTTCAGCAGCGTTACGATAGCTACCCAGCTGATCGGGAGTACGGTTGCCCATTGGGAAATATGCCAATCCAAGCTCTTCATCAGCACTAGCAATCGCCCATGAATTTGGTGAGCTGGTTTTGTAAGTTTGGGTTGGATCATTAACATCAAAAGGTGCGGTGTTTTCAGGATCACCTGAATCCCAGTTCCACATGAGCTCACCAGTATTGACATCATAAGCACGTATCACACCAGAAGGCGAGTTGACATCATAGTTGTCATTGACAGCGCCAGCTACAATAATAACGTCGCCTGCTACTACTGGCGGCGAGGTAGAGTAGTAGTATCCTGCCTGAGTAAATGGCATGTTATGCATCAAATCTAATGCACCATCATCACCAAAGTCTTGGCAGCGCTGTCCAGTATTTGGATCAAGTGCATATAGCTTGGCATCAGACGTCGGAATAAATATTTTGGCATCACATTGCTTAGAGGTATTGTCAAATGTATTGCCAGCAATTTTTTGAACCATCGTATCGCGAGTACCCGCTGCATTAGTCGCAGTAGTATCATCAGCAATCACAGGCGTATTATCAGTGCCAGCTTGCCCCGCATAATAAGAGACGCCGCGGCATGTTTGGTGCTGACGCTGTAAGTTCTCTTCTACTTGAGGGTCAAACTTCCATAGTGTCTCACCAGAGTCTGCATCTAATGCCATAACCCAGTTGTGAGGTGTACATAGATATAGTGCATTGCCAATTTTGAGCGGGGTTACCTGATAGGTGGTCTCACCGACATCGTTAGGACCTTTGACATCACCTGTCTGGATCTGCCAAGCCAGTTCTAAATCTTTGACATTATCAGTGTTGATCTGTGTCAGAGGAGAGTAGCGCTGTCCGTAGTCTGTACGACCATACGCGCTCCACTCGCCATCTGGCGTTTGTTGACCATTGGATAATGGGTCACCAAGATTGGCTGACGTTTCATCTGTACTGTCATCTTGGTCGCTTTTATCGGTCGCAGACAAATCAAGCTCGCCTAGTTTGTCAGTAGCGTTATTTGCCAAGCTCCCAAAAGAGAGCAATGCGCCCACAACGACACTAGCGAGCAGACCCCAATAATATAGGGGACTTTTCTTAACAGAGTCTGTGGTTGGTGATGTGCTCGCGGCTACTTGAGGCTTATGTCCACGCATCTTATTAGCTACCCATGGTAATAGCATGAGCAAACCAAATATCAGTGGGAAACCAACGCGAGGTGCTAGCGCCCACCAATAAAATCCAGATTCCCATAGTGCCCACACCATGGTTGCCACGATAAAGAGGGCGTAGAGTCCGTAAGCACTCCAGTGTTTTTTGAACAATAAAAAAGCTGTCGTTAACATGATAACGCCAGCGAAAAGATAGTAAGGACTACCGCCTAGAGAGAGCAGATAAGCGCCGCCAATAAGCAAAGGGGCGGCAAAAACTGCCATAATGATCGCTACGAGTTTTTCCATGAGCGGTATCACCTGTTACATAAGAGCAAATGGACATGCAGTGATCGACACCCAGTAGTCATTGAGTCTCTAAATCTTCAAATATCTGAATATTTAGGTCATTAAATGTCTAGGTGTCCAGCAATACATGCATAAATAAAAAATAAAACGTTGGATGACGTTTTAGACTCTATTTTATCATTTATGCATAAGTTGGGTAAAGGTGACGCAAGCTAGCAGTAACGGTTTGGTAGGGTTGTTTTAGTTGTTGAATTGTTTCTGACACAGTTCCATAAAGGCGCGGCCGTATTGGCGGATTTCGGCATCATCTCGTACTGCCATCCAACTGGTAAAGCGGCCGAAATGGTCTACTGGTATGGCAGTTAGGTTCTGATAATGGCTGGGTTCAAACGCCATTTCTGCGATGATGCCAATCCCCAAACCCAGTCCAACATAGGTACTGATCACATCAGCATCCAGCGCCGCTAGTACGATATCCGGCTCTAAACCTGCTTCTTCAAAGGTTTTATCAATCGCGCCGCGTCCAGTAAAGCCGCCATGATAGGTAACAATGGGATAGCTGGCAAGGGTAGGCAAGTCGATAGATTCTTGACTAGCAAGCTCATGATCGCTCGGTACGATGACGCGGTGCGTCCAATCATAGTAACGGTAGCATCTGAGGTAATTGTTTTGCAGCAACGACTCGGTTGCGATACCAATATCCGCCTGACCACGAATCACCATCTGCGCGATGGTCTCAGGATCTGCCTGTTGCAAGATGAGATTTACTTTGGGAAAGCGATCTTTGAACTCTTTGACCACTTGCGGCAACACATAGCGTGCTTGTGTGTGAGTGGTGGCAATCGTTAGCGTGCCTATATTGGGATTGTTAAAATCTAGACTCAAATTTTCAATGGTACGGATTTCAGCAAAGATAGACTCGATATGAGGCATGAGTGCTGTACCCATAGTGGTCAAACCTGTCAAGCGCTTGCCTTGACGAATGAATACTTCGGTCTTTAGTTGGTTTTCGAGGGCTGCGATATGCTTAGATAAGCTCGACTGGCTCGTGTGTAGTACCGTCGCTGCTTGACTTAAGTTATAGCCATTGATCACCGTATGCCATACTGTTTCCAACTGTTTGAGCTGAATCTGCAAATGTCGCTGGTTGACCACTACGTCGATTGCCATAACCTAATCCTATTGTATAACTATATAGACCTTGTCTATGTTTGAAAGGTCTGTATATGAAAGTAAAAACATACGAATATACCGCAATAGGCTAGTGTAAAACAAACCTATTATTCTTGTATATAATAAATAGCTATCAATTTATGATAATAATGAATATAGGGGTAGTTAATGTGGTGACATAGTTCTCAACAAGGGTTATGATGATTTATTTTAGTAAAACGTGAATGGCTTATAAGATGGTAGTCACTCATAAAAGACAAATGTCTTATGAAGGATAAGCGGTCTATAAAGCACGAAAAATTACGGCTTTCTAAAAAATAGACTTCAAACGGGTAAATTTTCAGCACAAAAAACAGCTACCTTCTAGAAGGTAGCTGTTCATGATTTATAGACTTGCTTGATTTTCGTTAATCCAATAAATAACGCTTACTTAGCAACATCATAGCGATCTGCATTCATCACTTTGTTCCAAGCGCTCACAAAGTCACGAACAAACTTCTCTACATTATCGTCTTGTGCGTATAGTTCAGCATAAGCACGTAAGATAGAGTTTGAGCCAAATACTAGATCGACACGGCGTGCTTGCCATTTGATTTTTCCAGTGCTGCGCTCACGCACTTCATAGTTATCAACAGTATCACTTGCTTTGTCGTCCGATTTTACAGGATGCCAAGTGTAGTTCATGTCTGTCAAGTTAACAAAGAAGTCATTGGTGAGAACACCAGCACGTTCCGTAAAGACACCATGTTGGCTGTGACCATAGTTGGTATCAAGGACTCGCATACCACCAATCAATACAACCATCTCAGGCGCTGTCAATCCCATCAACTGAGAGCGATCAAGTAGCATCTCCTCAGGAGAAACGGCATAATCTTCTTTGACCCAGTTACGATATCCATCATGTAATGGCTCTAAATCAGCAAAAGATTCAGCATCAGTCATTGATGCATCGGCATCACCGCGACCCGGTGTAAATGGAACGGTTATGTCTACACTTGCCTCTTTTGCTGCTTGCTCGATAGCCGCGTTACCAGCCAACACAATTAGATCGGCCAAACTGATGTCTTTGTCAAAGTCAGCTTGAATGCGTGTTAATGTTTCAAGTACACGTTGTAGCTGCTCTGGCTCATTACCCGCCCAGTCTTTTTGAGGGGCCAAACGGATACGTGCACCGTTGGCACCGCCACGATAGTCTGAGGCACGGAATGTACGTGCGCTATCCCATGCGGTAATGATAAATTCACGGCGGTTCAACTCACTATCTAATACCTGCGATTTTAGCGTTGCAATATCATCAGCAGTTAACTCTGCATTGCCTGCTGGGATAGGATCTTGCCAGATAAAATCTTCGCTTGGTACATCGGCACCTAAATAGCGAGCTTTAGGTCCCAAATCACGGTGAGTCAGCTTGAACCATGCTTTGGCAAATACTTCATCAAAATACTCTGGGTTGTTGTGGAATTTCTCAGAGATCTCACGATAGATAGGATCTTTAATCAACGCCATATCGGCATCAGTCATGATTGGATTGCGGCGTACACTTGGATCATGAGCATCTAATGGACGATCTTCTTCTTTGATGTCGGTTGGTTCCCACTGCCATGCACCTGCTGGACTTTTGGTCAATGCCCAGTTTTGGTTTAATAATAGCTCAAAGTAGCCGTGATCCCACTGAGTAGGATTGGTCGTCCAGGCGCCCTCAATACCACTTGAGACCGTGTTACCTGCATTGCCGTTACCTTTAGGGTTGCGCCAGCCTAGACCTTGCTCTTTCACATCAGCGGCTTCTGGCTCATCCTCTAGGGTTGTTGCATCACCATTACCATGACATTTACCCACGGTGTGACCACCAGCTGTTAATGCCACAGTCTCTTCATCATTCATTGACATACGAGCGAAGGTAGTACGCATATCTTGAGCTGTTTTTAGTGGGTCAGGGTTGCCGTCCACACCTTCAGGGTTAACATAGATCAAGCCCATTTGTACTGCTGCTAGTGGGTTTTCGAGCGAGGTACGGTCTTCATCATTGTCGTAACGGTTCTCTGTATCTGCTAACCATTCACGCTCAGAACCCCAATAGATGTCTTTTTCTGGATGCCAAGTATCAGCGCGACCACCAGCAAAACCTATGGTTTTGAAACCCATAGACTCATAAGCCATGTTACCTGCCAAAATCATCAAGTCAGCCCAAGATAGTTTGTTGCCGTATTTTTTCTTAATAGGCCATAATAAACGGCGCGCTTTGTCTAGGTTGACGTTATCTGGCCAGCTGTTCAATGGCGCAAAACGCTGGTTACCCGTGTTAGAGCCACCGCGACCATCAGCACCGCGATACGTACCGGCTGAGTGCCATGCCATGCGAATCATCAAACCGCCATAGTGTCCCCAGTCTGCTGGCCACCATTCTTGTGACTCAGTCATTAGGTTCTTTAGATCTGTTTTTACCGCTTCTAGATCAAGTTGCTTAAATGCTTCGTTATAGTCAAAATCCGCTCCCATAGGATCGGTCTTTTTGTCTTGCTGATGCAATATGTCTAAATTCAAGCTGTTTGGCCACCAATCGGTTGCAGCAGAAGCAGTAGTGGTGTGAGCTTGGTGTATGACAGGACAGCCGCCCATGCTAGGACGCTGAGGCGCGTGTGTTTTGTCAACGTTTTCACTATGAATCGTTGGTCCCTTGTCATCTCCTTGATCATAAGTGGTATTGGTTGGTGCGTTGTTGTGATCCACAGGGCAACCAGCAGTATCCTGAGCGGCGTCTTTGTTGGTTGGGGTATTGGTCGAATCGGACATGGTAAAACTCCTGGGCTATGATAATAGAAAGAACAAACAGTTAATCGAAATAATCATTGTTTATACATAGAGCATAGCGAAGCACTGTGTATTTATAAAACTAATATATAAGAATTATAAGTTTTAAATTATTAATCGTAAAAAGCTTGATGTTTTGTTTATCTAAATCGTCATTAACGCCTGTACTCGTTATCGCTAGTTGAGAATAAACCAGCAGATTACGCTCAATCAATTAGATCTATTTCAATTTTATAGCTACCTTTATATTACCTATATATCATGACGTTGTCAGGTATGGCTTAAGAGAGAATGTAGCAAGAAAAATAAGGGATAATTTAACCTTAGAGAAATATTGTTATAATCTGCGTGACTACTACGAAACATAAGCTATCGTACAAGCAGTATAGTCAGTGAGTTAGTGCAAAAACATCTAGTCAAGGTGAAGGTTCTCAAGTACCATAACTGGATTTTGTTGTCATATCTATATTGGTACAACTTTATATTGGTACAACGTCGAGCAGTTTCTATCGATTCTTTTTTATCGCTACTTTATTGAGTAACTGATTTTGAAGAGTGATAAGAATTGTGTGCAGTTGTGTTCCTTGTCTCAATTGTTGGTGAGTTATTATGTCTGCTGTCAAATCTGTGCCGCCCAATCAATCAATTGCTAAAAAATCATGGGGCGAGGCGACAAAAGCCTATCTAGACCCTCGTGTGATTATCATGTTGTTTTTGGGTTTTTCAGCGGGTATCCCTATTCTGCTTATTTTCTCAAGCTTATCATTATGGCTCAGAGAGGCAGGAATTGATCGTAGCGTCGTTACCATGTTTAGTTGGGCGGCATTAGGATATTCATTTAAGTTTATTTGGGCACCATTAATCGATGCGCTACCTGTACCATTTTTGACAAAATGGCTCGGGCGCCGCCGCAGTTGGATGGTGGTATCACAGCTGCTCATTGTGCTGGCCATCGTTCTAATGGCAAGGGTAAACCCTGTCAGTGAAGATGTTTTGGTCTATATGGCAGGTGCGGCCGTGTTGCTTGGCTTCTCTTCTGCGACGCAAGATATTGTGATTGACGCCTACCGTATCGAGCTTGCACCGCCGTCTATGCAGTCTATTTTGTCTTCTATTTATGTGTCAGGTTACCGTATTGGTATGATCGTTGCTGGGGCAGGCGCGTTGTATTTGGCGGACTATTTTGGCTCAAATGAGACTTTTTACAGTTACGAGGCATGGCGCAATACCTATTATATCATGGCAGGGGTCATGACTTTAGGGGTCTTGACGACATTTGCCAGTTATGAGCCGACGGCTGACGTTTTACAAAACAACAAGCAAAAAGGCAATTTGAAAGTATTTCTTATTTATTCTGCGTTACTGCTGATACCAGGGCTGCTATTCGGTTTTATTTACTTAATTAATATCTTAATCAATACAGTATTTGATAGCACAGTGGCGTTGATACCGTTAATGATAATGCCGGCTATCAAGTTTTACTTTTTGGCTTTGGTTGCTTGTGCCCCATTATTACTACTGTACTTCATCGTCAACCAACCCAAAATCATCAACAAAGCCCCACTGGTCGCTGAGACTCGTGAGGATTACGTCAGACTGGTGGCGTTGTTTGTGTTTTCAGTGATTGCCTTTATTGCTGCTTACATAGTGATGGGACAAGTCCTACCAGAATTTGAAGGCGCGTTTTCTAGTTTCTTTGTAGAAACTTTCCATTTACTGGTGAGTTTAGGGGCGGCGATGGTAGCAGGCTACGCATTGGTACAAGTAGGATTAGTCAAAAAAGAAGTGGCGATGGCCACATGGATTGAGCCTGTTTTAGACTTCTTCCGTCGTTATGGCAAAAAAGCCCTGTTGCTGCTGGCGTTGATTGGTCTGTATCGTATATCTGATATCGTAGCCGGCGTGATCTCAAACGTCTTTTATCAAGACATGGGCTTTAGTAAGACGGACATTGCGAATGCCGTGAAGCTTGTCGGTGTGATTATGGCGATTGGAGGTGGGTTTTTGGGCGGGATTTTAGCCCAGCGCTTCCGTATTATGCACGCTATGATGATTGGTGCTATTTTAGCCTGTGCGACCAATTTGTTATTTGTACTATTGACGTATAATCCAGGCAGCTTACCATTCATGTATTTGGCGGTCATTTTTGATAACTTAGCTGCAGGACTGGCAAGTGCTGTATTTATTGCCTTCTTGTCGGCACTGACTTCTATTCGCTTTACTGCCGTACAGTATGCTATTTTTTCTTCACTGATGACGCTTATACCTAAGGTCATGGGTGGTTATTCTGGTGCTATCGTCGATAATATGGGCTATCCGTTCTTCTTTATTTTTACCTTTGCGATTGGTATTCCTATCTTGGCACTGATTTATTTCGTTGATAAACATATTGTCATTGGTGATAACGATGACATTTATGGCGACGATGATGGCAGCGGTGATAAATTAGCCAAGGCAAACCCAAACCTGACTGATACCAAAGAGCCACCGCGCGCATCAGAGTAGTTTAGGCTCTTTACTGATCTTTCTATTATTTTTAAGAGTGACTTATGTCAGCATCAACCATCGGTCAAATTAAGCAACACATTGGACAACTGACGAATGATAATACGAGCAACCGGCTGCCGTCGTTTTGGCTAACTGACTGGTTGTTACATGTCACTGATAAGCCCGCGATAGCGTTGATGACGGATGAAGATTACCAATTGAGTGACAGCGAGCTTGCACAGTTCAGTGATGGTGTGAATAAGATGCAGCAAGGCATACCGCTTGCGTACTTGACTGGGCAGCAAGAATTTTGGTCACTTAATTTTAATGTCAATGAGCATACTCTGATTCCTAGACCGGATACCGAGGTATTGGTCGAGCAGGTACTACAGTGGATCAATGCTCAGCCGACATGTATTAATAATAAGCGTTTGCTAGATTTGGGGACGGGTTCAGGTTGTATTGCTATCAGTCTTGCTCATGAACTTAAGCACGCTAACTGGCAAGTTGTTGCGGTCGATTTATCGCTCGACGCGCTGAAGGTTGCTCAGCATAATGCTGTGAGCAATGACGTTGCTGATATTGAGTTCGTCCAAAGCAGTTGGTATCAGACACTCGCTACTGGTGCTGAACAGCAGTTTGATGTGATTGTCTCTAATCCACCATATATCGATGAGACAGATGAGCATTTGGCTGCGTTAAAGGCAGAGCCGATAAGCGCACTGAGTGCGCCCAATCATGGCTTGGCGGATATTGAGCATATTATCCAGCAGGCACCGATATACCTATGTACAGATGGGTTATTGGCTATCGAACATGGCTATGATCAAGGTGCTGCTGTTCGACAGTTGTTTTTGGATAATGATTTTGAGTCGGTGCATACGGTACAAGATTATGGTGGTAATGACCGTGTCACGTTAGGGCAAGTTCAATAGACAAGTTTTTTGGTAGTAGATTTCTTTGATTATAGGTTGTAGATAAATATGGTAGAAGAGGTGGTACCGCTATCCGATGATGAGCTGCTCCGTTATGCTCGGCACGTTTTATTAGACGGTTGGGATATAGATGCTCAACTGCGATTAAAATCAGCACGCGTGGTTATGATAGGGGCAGGCGGTCTTGGATGCCCAGCGTCTGAGACACTGGTACGTGCAGGGGTGGGCTATGTTCATCTAATTGATGATGATGAGATTGAGGCGAGTAACCTACAACGGCAAACGTTATTTTTGCCAGAAGATATTGGCAAGTCTAAAGCACTGAGTGCAGCTGCTATGCTGGCGCGTATCAATCCTCTGACACAAGCTCACGGGACAGTCGCACGTTTAGATGAAAACAATGCTTATGAGCTGCTAGGTATGGCAACAAACAAGCCTGATTTACTCTTAGACTGTACGGATAATTTTACCACGCGTGATAGTATCAACCGTATCAGCGTGCGCTATAAAATCCCGCTGTTATCAGCTTCAGCAATTGCAATGCAAGGGCAGTTGGCGTTGTTTGAGCCTCAGCTCGATACAGGCTGCTACCACTGCGTGTTTGGCTCAGTTGTGCGCGATGATGCCGCTGATGAACGTACCTGTGCCAATTCGGGTGTGCTCGCTAGTACTACAGCCGTCATGGGTAATCTGCAAGCCAATGCCGCCTTACAGTATTTGGGATTAACCAAAAATCCACTGACAAATAAGCTGCTCATATGGGATGGTAGTCAAATGCAGCAGCGACTGATGGGTTATAGAAAAGACCCCCAATGCCCTGTCTGTAGCAGTGTTAATTAATATGCTAATGCTTTAACCCTTTATAAATACTTTTAGTACATTATCTATTTTCAAACATCCTTCTTATTACCATAGTTGTTTCTTATGAAAATTCATCGTCCGCATTTATTAAAACATACCTTTAATGTCGTCAACCGTGTTCGCCAGACAGCGAGTGTGGCAGGTCTGTCTGCGCTGAGAGTAGCAAAAGGGGAGAAACCTGACGCGATGCTCCTCAAAGAAACCTTTGAGCAACTCGGCACTACTTATATTAAGATTGGTCAGTTTATTGCCAGTACACCGTCGCTATTTCCACGAGAGTATGTCAAGGCATTCCAGAGCTGTCTGGATCAGACCACGCCATTGTCTTATGCTTATATTGAGCAAGTGTTAAAAGAAGAGCTAGCGACTGAGGGTATGACCCTTGATGACACGTTTGCACATATTGACTCAGAGCCGCTCGCATCAGCTTCTATTGCCCAAGTGCATGCAGCACGGTTGCATAACGGTGATGAAGTGGTGCTAAAGGTGCAAAAACCTGGTGTCGAAACCATTATGCAGACCGATTTGGGTGTCTTGCATGGCGTGACTAAACTGCTCGAAATTGTAATGCCGTCGATGAAATTTGCCAGCATCGCACCGATCATCGATGAGATTCGTCTGCGTATGCTTGCCGAAACTGACTTTATCGCTGAAGCACAAAATATCCGCGATTTTCAGCAGTTCTTAGCGGTGTCAGGTAATACGCGCGTAGTGGCGCCGCAAGTATACGAAGCGTTGACGACTAAGCGTGTACTCACAATGAGCCGACTATATGGCGTCTCGATGGTCGATGAGTCACTCATGCGTCAGTACTGTAGCGATCCTGCGCAAGTGATGGCAGATACTCTAAACACATGGTTTGCCAGTCTCATGCTGTGCAACAGTTTCCATGCTGACTTACATGCTGGTAATTTGATGCTATTGACCGACGGCCGTATTGGCTTTTTAGACTTTGGTATCGTTGGTAAACTAAAAGCTGAGAGTTGGCGCGCGTGCATGGGTATGATGCAAGCGATGCAAGACAATGACTATCAAGCGATGGCCCGTCATATGATTGATATGGAAATGACGCATGGCGACAACAAAATCGATGTGGCTGCATTGGGCAATGATTTACAGCGCATGATGACAACCATCATGGCAGAAGATAAGGCGTTTACCAGTGGCGTGCCTTTCAACAGCAAAGAACAAGCAGACGAGCTGAATCAAATGATGCTTGAGATCGTCGAAGTGGGTAAGCGTCATGGTATCCATTTCCCGCGTGATTTTGCTTTACTGACCAAGCAGATGCTATATTTTGATCGGTTTATGCGTACGTTAGCCCCTGATATGGATATGTTCAGTGACCAGCGTGTACAGATGTTAGGACAAGATGAGACAGAAATGCCAACGCTAAACGTCTCGTAAATATTGATTCGATTAGTAAGTCATAGGTTTATCGTTTTTGCTATTGATGAGTGCCTGAATATCTGGTTTGATGGGACATTTGGGCTACATGGCAATGCCACTATTGTAAGGTTGAGATTTTTGTAATTAATCTTTGTTGTTAGGGTAGCGATGATACTCACATTGTGTCAAATGCCACTGCTGCCCACTCTGACTTAGTGATTGCATTGGTGACGCTGTTCTATGCACTAGGGCAGTTTTTTGGCTTATTGGTCACAGCCTTGCTGGCAGGGCAGGATAATAATGCTAACACCCCGTCGTCCTACACTACCAGTGGCTTAGACCCTCTAAACCACGCTCCGACTAAACACTTCTCGTAACTCAAAGCTGGTATGTACTTGGGCAACGCCTTCGATACGATTGAGTCGATGTAACAAAAACTCCTCGTAATGTGCCATATCGCGTACCCTCACTTTGATTAGATAGTCCTCTGTGCGTCCTGTGACAATACTACAGCTAATAACTTCCTCAAAACTTTGAACTTTGCGCTCAAACTGTTCGAAACGCTCAGCTGTATGACGGTCCATACTGATAGCGATAAACACAGCAAGTGGATAACCGAGTTTTTGTGCATCGGTCTTGGTTTGATATCCTGTGATAACATTTGCATCTTCTAAGCGTTTGATTCGCCGCGCGCAGGGCGTGGCAGACAGATTAACGCGCTCAGCAAGTTCAGTCACACTCATGCGCGCTTGTGTCTGTAATAAGCGCAGTAGTTGCCTATCGATCTCGTCTATATCCGCTACTAATGTATTCTCGATCTGGTTGTCTGGCATTTTTATTGTCTCAATAGTGAATTAACTCGATTATAGAGCCTAATATAGTATTATCCACTAAAATAACAATAAATAGAGTGAAAAAAAGCAGGTTTCTGAGCATCAAACTTTGCTATTATTGTGATATAAACACTAGCTATCTTATATGATAAGTATTGATCTAACCAGCAGCTAATCGCCCACTAAATATACAAATAACGTTACCGTCTAAGGATTGATTATGTCTGACCAAGCCACTCGCACTGCAGTCTCAGGGACTGCAAAGATCACACCAAAAAGTGCCGCTTTTGACTTTCGTAAATACCGTCCATTTGCATTTGCACCCTCGTTGCCAGATCGGACGTGGCCGAGCAAAACAATCGAAAAGTCACCGATATGGGCAAGCGTAGATCTGCGTGATGGTAACCAAGCATTGATTGACCCGATGACTATTGAACAAAAAATGCGTTTTTTTAAGACGCTAGTCGATGTTGGTTTTAAAGAAATTGAGATTGGTTTTCCATCAGCGGCACAGGTTGAGTTTGACTTTGCTCGTAAGCTCATTGAAGAAAAACATGTACCTGATGATGTGACACTGCAAGTATTGGTACAAGCGCGCGAGCATTTGATTGCCCGTACCTTTGAATCATTGAAAGGCGCAAAACGCGCAGTCGTTCATGTTTATAACTCAACCAGTCGTGTACAACGCGAAAAAGTATATGGCAAAGACAAAGCTGAGATAAAAGAAATTGCTATCGCTGGTGCCAAGCTACTACAAGAGTATGCGGCAAAATATCCTGAGACAGATTGGGTATTTCAATACTCTCCTGAGAGTTTTAGCCAGACAGAGACTGAGTATGCTGTAGAAGTCTGCGATGCAGTTTGTGACGTGTGGCAGCCGCAGAACGGTCAAGAAGTTATTTTTAACTTACCAGCGACTGTTGAGGCATCTATGCCCAATGTCTTTGCTGACCAAGTCGAGTACTTCTGTCGTCATCTTGCCCAGCGTGAGCATGTCATTATTAGTTTGCATACGCACAACGATCGCGGATGTGCAGTAGCGGCAGCTGAATTGGGTGTGCTTGCAGGCGCTGATCGTATCGAGGGTACTCTGCTTGGCAATGGCGAGCGTACCGGTAATATGGACATCATGGTCATGGCTATGAACTTGTTTAGCCAAGGTATCGATCCTGATCTTGACTTTAGCAACATGAGTGAAATCGTACAAGTCGTGAGCGAGTGCAATAATTTACCGTTGCATCCACGTCATCCTTATGTAGGCGAGTTGGTCTTTACGGCATTTAGTGGCTCACACCAAGATGCCATCAAAAAGTCTCTCGATTATAATGAAAATCATCAAAACGAGACGGATAACGTTTGGGATGTGGCTTACTTGCCAATCGATCCTGCACATATTGGTCGTAGCTACCAAGATGTGGTACGCATCAATAGTCAGTCAGGAAAAGGTGGCGTTGCTTATATTCTACAGCGCAATTATGGCTTTAATTTACCGCGCTGGATGCAGATTGACTTTAGTCGCGTGGTACAAAAGCAGGCTGAAGCGGTTGCCCGCGAATTGCAAAACGATGAAATCCTACAGACCTTTGAAGATACTTACTTACAGCAAGGTAAGTTCGAGCTATTAGACTATAGTGTCAATAACAAAGGCGGCGAGGTATATTTTAGTGGTCAGGTACAGATGAATAGTGACACTATTGATATTGATGGTACTGGTAATGGCCCGTTGTCATCATTTATTGATGGTCTTGCACAGCATACGGGTAAGTCTTTGCATATCATTAACTATGCTGAGCATGCGATTAACCCGCACCATAACAGCGGCAATGGCATCGATGACGATACCAACAGTGACAACAAGACTAATGCCAATGCTGCTGCCTATATTCAGCTAAATGTAGATGGTGAAGTATACTCTGGTATCGGTACATGTAGTAGCACGGTATCAGCGATGCTCAAAGGGGCGCTGTCAGCTTTTGCTCAAGCATTGAGTACAGAGGTAGCCTAATACTAAAAAGTGTACTAAACAGCAATCACTGAGTAGTCCAGTGACCTATGCTGATCTTAAGTTTATGAATATATAACGCCATAGCTTTCTTGTGCCTAACAAGCAAAGTTATGGCGTTATTTTTTGGGTAAAAAGAAGACTGAGCGTTGGTCAATGTTCTATCTTCTTATGGATATAGCCTACGGTCATGCTGATATTTTTGAATACTTTATATATATGATGCTGCGACCAATAGCATAATGTTACTTGTATTTTTGGTGCCTACGACTTACGCTAATGTATATATTAAAACATTATAAATAAAAGGTTAACCATGGAACCTACCTCATTTGCTTCGTTTACATTGGCATCTATTCTAGCTTCATTACCTGCAAACGGTGAAGCGGTTACTGAGCCGACAATCACTACTCATATCAGCCCCGCTATTGCAGGGCAGTGGGAGATCGATTTGGACAGCCCTATCACTATGACCAAAGAGGCGAGGGCTAAACAAGCGGCTGTGAGTGAGCAAAAACCCAGTAGCGTAGAGCCTAAAGTAACGGCTGGGATAGATGGCGGCATACTGACTCAAAACGAAGAGCGAGTTTTAAAGGTTCCGCCGATTACTAGCAACAACCTTATTAGCTCAGCCAACAATTCTGCGCAGTGCCGCGAGTTGTACAATTTTGGTGCTGATAACGAGATGCGAGCGTCTAGTGGCAAAGAATGGACCTATGGTCGTTACTTGATCACCCATCGCGAAGAGGGGCTACCTATTATCGCGATCAAGACCGTCTATGACAATAACGAGGTAGACTGCTCGGGCAATCAGATAGACCAGACTGATGAAGCATTGATTGCCTTTATAAATCATGATGGCAATCAGATGCAGTGGTGCGCTGACCCTGATGGAAAAGAATGCTTTATGAACTTCAATAGAGTTTTGCCATAGTAAGTGGTGTCAATAATACATTGTCTACCATACAAAACACTGATTATCCTGCTCTAAAATGACATAAAAAAACCGCTATCAATATAGCGGTTTTTTCGTGCTAAATTTCCAATAAATCTGGTTTAGGGATCATTAATTAGAGGGTTAAAGCCTATAACTATCAAGTCTCTAGTTATACTAATTACTATTTATCTAGTTGTTAATTACAGAAGCTCTAACTATTGTAATTTATGATTCTTTTTTGGTTTTGTCGGCACTCAACATCTCTCTTTCAAGATAGTGAATGTTTTGTGCTTCTTGAACAAACTGATCATCTGCCAAAATAACATCACGATGTAGTGGGATGTTGGTCTTAATGCCTTCAATAATTAATTCATCAAGGGCATGTACTGTCTTAGCGATAGCTTGCTGACGCGTTTGACCGTGACAGATTAGCTTACCAATCAATGAATCATAATAAGTCGGTATTTCATAACCAGGATATAAATGCGAGTCAAAACGAATACCAGAACCACTTGGTGTGAATAGTTGGCTAATAGTACCAGGGCACGGCACAAAGGTCGCTGGATCTTCAGCGTTGATACGACATTCGATCGCGTGACCTTGGATCTCAATCTCGCTTTGGCGATAAGATAGGCCATAACCGGCGGCAATTTTGAGCTGCTCGACAACGACATCAATGCCAGTAATCATCTCAGTCACGGGATGCTCAACCTGCACTCGAGTATTCATCTCAATAAAGAAAAACTCGTTGTTTTCGAATAAGAACTCAAATGTACCTGCACCGCGATACTTCACAAGCTCACAGGCTTTCACACAAGCTTTTAGAATCGGTTCGCGTACATCATCTGGGATATCTGGTGCAGGCGCTTCTTCTAGTACTTTTTGGTGACGACGCTGCAATGAGCAGTCACGGTCGTATAGATGGATGGCATTACCATTACCATCACCAAGTACCTGTACTTCTACGTGGCGCGGGTTTTGTAGATAGCGCTCCATATAGACTGTATCATCACCGAACCATAGCTCAGCTTCTTGTTTTGCAGCTTGTACTTGACCAACCAACTCATCAAAGCGTTCAACCACACGCATACCGCGTCCACCGCCACCAGAGGCGGCTTTGATCAGTAATGGAAAACCGATATTACGTGCTTGCTCTTCAGCGTTGTGGAGTGTCACAGCGCCAACAGAGCCTGGCACAGTCGGCACGCCTGCTTTTTTCATCGCGTTGATAGCAGAGACTTTATTGCCCATCAAGCGGATGTGATCAGCATTTGGACCAACGAAAGTCAATCCTGCTTCTTCTACTCGTTCAGCAAATTCAGCATTTTCAGACAAAAAACCATAGCCTGGGTGGATAGCATCTGCGCCAGTGATTTCAGCAGCGGTTAAGATGGTATTGATATCCAGATAGCTTTGGTTGGCATTAGGTTTGCCAATACAAATTGCCTCATCAACAAAGCGCAGGTGCATCAAATTGGCGTCAGCGGTAGAGTAGACACCTACTGTTTCAATACCTAGCGCTTTACAAGCTCGAACGATGCGCAGGGCAATCTCACCTCTATTGGCAATGAGCAATTTTTTTATCATGGGTTCATCCTTGTCGAAGCGTCAGTCATTGACCAAGTTTAATATAGCATCGTGTTATTCAATATTGATACGATAGGTACACTAAAACTCAGCCATTATGAAATAAAGTATGGCAAATATCGTTACGCTTTATAGCGTATGACAGGTTGGCCGAACTGTACGACTTCAGAGTTGTCTACCAAGATTTCATCAATGATACCGCTTTGAGTCGCTTCAAGTGGATTCATGATTTTCATGGCTTCGATAATACCTAAGGTATCACCTGCTTGAACTTTTTGCCCGACTTTTACAAATGGTGGATCATTCGGCGTTGGTGCTGAATAGAATACACCAACCATAGGTGAGCTTTCGACGTTTCCAGCTTTTGCCGCAGGTTTTGCATCAGCAGCTGCCGTTGGTGCAGTGCCAGCAGTAGGGGCTGCCATCATAGCTGGTACAGGCGCATCATAGTGACGAGTCAAACTAATATGTTCATCATCTGAACTGATTTCTAAATTCACCAGTTCACTTTCTTCCATAAGGGCGATGAGGGTGCGTATTTTTTCAATATCCATAGTTTTTATCTGACCTTGTACTAAATTCGAGAAATAGTGTAACTAAATATTGTCTAATTAGTTGCTAATGATACCTAGATTCAGGGCAATGAGCAATCAATGTACAGTTGTTAACTGAGAATTTTTACATATTTTGACGTAAGCGCTTTGTTTAGTAAGAAATCTTCTACGATTTATCATAGTCTATGTCACCAAGTAGCGCCAGTTATGTTGTGAGATAAGGTGCTCTATCATCGATGTTAGCCCCACAGTGCTGTCAGACGTTTTTGTTGGTAACGTAGACGCAGTGTCAATAGGATAGAGGATAAAAACAGACCAGTTATGAGTGCCATCCAAAACCCCTGTGCACCAACATCAGTGAAACGCACTAAATAAATACCCAGCGGTAATGCAACCAACCAATAGCAAAAGAGCGTCACCCACATCGGTATCGTCGTATCTTGCATACCGCGTAATATGCCAGCGACATTGACCTGCCAGCCATCAAATAGCTGATAGGCAAGGGCAAAGATAAGCAGGTGCATAGACTGAGCTCTCACAACGGAGTTATCAGTAAACGCAGCTGCCAATTCTGACCTAAACAACCATATACCGAGCATGCAAACGACAGCAATAAGGACTGTCCAAATAAGCCCGGTGGCTTGCACTTGGCGTAGTGCCAAGAGATTTTTTTGACCAAATCGATTTGAGATCATGATAGTGAGTGCCATAGCGACGGATATCGGTATCATGAATAGTTGTGAGGTCACGGATAGAGCCACCTGATGCGCTGCTGTCGCAATCTCACCCAATGGGCTAATAACTAGAGCACCCAAACTAAATAAGCTGGCTTCAAAAAAGATAGAGATCCCGATAGGTATACCAAGCTTTAAAAGTTTTTTGATCTGTGTACGATTTGGACGCGTAAACCCATAAAAAAAGCGAGTAGTGGCAAACTCTTTTCGCTTGGTAAAACCAGTATAAGCGGCCAATAAAAGCACATTTATCCACAATACTAACGCGGTTGCCACACCGCAGCCAGCGCCGCCCATCTCAGGCATGCCAAATAAACCATGAATAAAGATATAGTTGAGCGGTATGTCGGCAAGCAGACCGATAATACTAATAACAGTCACAGGCTCAGGTCGACCCAGTGCCTCACAGTAACTGCGCAGTACAGCATAGACAGCTAGTGCAGGGAAACCAAAGGACACACCATGCAAATACTGCGTGGCTATTGGCTGAATATTCTCAGGTACACCCATGAGACCCAGAACATTGGGTGCTAAATTGACAACAATAAACCCAATAATCCCAATCACCCCTGCGGTCCATAAGGACTGCTGCGTGATATGTGGAACCTGATCATGCTGGTTTTGACCAACCGCTTCACCAATCAGAGGGGTCGTCGCGATTAATATACCTGTCGCTAACAAAAACAGTGGGAGCCAAATACCAGACCCAACTGCCACTGCTGCCAAATCAAGCGCAGACACCTGGCCTGCCATGATAGCGTCAACAACACCAAGTGCTGCTTGGCAAAACTGAGTGATCAAAATAGGTAGGGCGAGTACGCCTAGGCGTAAACTGTAGCTTTTAAAATCTTTGAAAGACAATGGAAAAACCATGGTGAGCAACTTTTTATTCTTTGCGGTAATTGTTATTAAGAGCATTATTATGAATAAGCCCGCACTGCTATTAATCCGAAGAGAGCAATGTATCAAAACTGAAGCAATAGCATGAGCAGAAAAGTCGTGCCGATGATGATACCTCGATAAACGATATGAGCAAACTCATAAAGACCAAGCACGGCAATGAAAATAAAGGTCTTAAAATAAAGGTTCTAGAATAAAGACACTAAAATAAAAATAACCCGTCGATCCAAGCAGTGGATTGACAGGTCATATATAGATAAGATGGTAAAGAAGCGGCGCTATGATGTCAACGCTTTGAAGGGTCTATATACATATTAATCATAGACGCTTTGTACTTCACTGCTTATCACCGATAAGTGATGTGTTGAATCAATAAATTAATTAATGATTCGTTGTCTGCTCTGGTAATATCTCAAGTGTCTCCGCCATATCCATAATCGCGCGCCAGTGCTTGGGTTCTAATGGGATCACTGTTAATTGTTGACAGCCTTTTCTCAGTAGTAAGGAATCTTCGAGCGCAGGCAAAAATTTTAGCTCTGATAAGGGCAACACCTCGGTAAAAGCGTGCTCAAAAGTGAGATCTACCATGTACCAACGCGGCGCTTCTTCGGTCGCAATAGGGTCGTAGTGTCGATGCTCAGGGTGAAACTGGCTAGGGTCAGGATAGCCTGCTTGGCTCACGGTCATAATACCAGCCACACCAGAGGGTTTGGCACTAGAGTGATAAAAGAAAACCTTGTCACCAACTTTCATATCATCGCGCATAAAGTTACGCGCGCGGTAGTTACGAACACCGTCCCAACCGTCGGTGCCCAAGCGCTGCAAATCTTCAATACCAAAAAATTTAGGGTTGGATTTCATTAACCAATACGCCATATATCTATCCTTTGAATTTTTGTTTATTCTTTAATTCGTTCTTAAAACTACTAGAGTTAGTTTCGATTAACTCACCCTCAAACATGTTTTAAATCGTGTCTATTCTTAGTAGAGGCTGTTTTTAATAGAGTCTCTATATACTGCCCATAAGTTGTTATGGTGAATAGAGCGTTTATACGTGTTTTTGTTAATAGTTTTATGATAGATAGGCTTTTCTTTATCCCATCTAGTCGCTATCCTAGCGTTACTTTTGATATCAATTATTATTGCTCACTACAAAATAAGTTTATTTATGCCCAAAGTGAATACAGAAAGCATGCCAAACGACCTAAATACATTAAGTCTTACTGAACCAACAACGGATACTATCGCGGTAGACGTGACTGACATTCCATTGTCTCTTTACATTCACATTCCGTGGTGTGTGAAGAAGTGTCCTTATTGTGATTTTAATTCGCATGAGTTGCCTGTAGACAGTCAGATCTCCATGTATGATGACTATGTCGATGCGTTACTGCTAGATGCCGCAATGCAGCAATCACTGGTGCAAGGTCGCAAAATTTCTTCTATATTTATCGGTGGTGGCACGCCATCTTTGTTACCTATTGCTCAGTATCAGAGATTGTTCTCTGGTCTACGGTCATGTTTTGAGTTTGCAGCAGATATAGAAGTCACGATGGAGGCCAATCCAGGTACGCTTGAGCATGCGCCATTTGCGCAGTATCTAGAGGTTGGCATCAATCGGTTGTCTATCGGCGTACAGAGCTTTGCTGCTGATAAGCTGACAGCGCTTGGACGTATCCATGACCCTGTGCAAGCATTATCAGCAATTAAAGCTGCCAAATCTGCTGGATTTACGCGTGTTAATGTCGATTTGATGCACGGTCTACCGCAGCAAACTATGAAAGAAGCTCTTAATGATATTCAAATGGCACACAACGCTGGCGCCACACATATTTCTTGGTATCAATTGACAATTGAGCCCAATACCGTGTTCTATCGCAGTCAGCCGGTTTTACCTGATGAAGACAACTTGGCAGATATTGAACAAGCAGGTCAGTCGCTATTGCAGCAATTAGGCTATAGCAATTATGAAGTGTCGGCATGGGCAGGCGCATCAGACAAGCCATGCCGTCATAATATAAACTATTGGCAGTTTGGCGACTATTTAGCAATAGGTGCAGGGGCGCATGGCAAAGTAACGGTTGGTTATAACCTAAACAATGAGCCGTCAACGCAAAGCAATATGCTACAGACTGACCTAGTAGCAGAAGCAGGTATTTATCGATTCAGTAAGTCACGTATGCCGAAGGATTACGTGGGGTCTACAGATATCACTGAGCAGTCTCATATCAAGCAAAGCGCACCCAAAATGGTTGGCTGGCAAGAGATTGATCGTGATGAGCTGGTAAGTGAGTTTATGTTGAATGCGCTGAGGTTGCATGGAGGTGTGGCTTGGTCATTGTTTGAGGAAAGAACGGGGCTGAATCTTGATAGTATCAATGAGCAAGTGGCTAGTTTGATAAAACAAGGGTTGCTGATAGACAGTGATACGCAGTTACAACCGACACTGTTAGGGCAGCGCTACCTTAATCAGATACTACGTGCTTTTTTATAAGATAAATAGCCAAAAATAAAAAAGGCTTACCAAAAAATGGTAAGCCCTTAACAAATCTAAAAAAATCAGACCTTAGATTTTGTTTTGTACTTCTTGTGCGCCACCAGTGACAGCATCGCCAGCACTTGATACGTCTTGACCAAAGCCTTTGAACGTGTTGCAACCAGTTAGAACGAACATAGCAGTTAAAGATGCGATGATTACTTTTTTCATAATAGTATCCTCAAAGATAAATGGATGGTTATAAATAACAACAGTGATGCAAAGCGGTCTGCTTAAGCGTCACTGAAGGGGTATTGGATGAGACAGTCACACTTAAATGCTATCGCGTTATCCATTACAGACATCATAGAGAAAGTTAAAAACGCTGCACAGTATCAAAATGTAATTATTGGCAGTAAACTGTAACTTTTAATTACCTGTCGCTCATAAACTTGAATAACAGAGCGTTAACCATTTTTGGAGTAAATAAACATGACCATTCATATCGTGCTGGTTGGCCCAAAGATGCCGAGTAACACAGGCAATATCATTCGCCTGTGTGCCAATAGCGGGGCACAGCTGCATTTAGTCAGACCGTTAGGGTTCGAGCTTGATGATAAAAAGCTACGCCGCGCAGGACTTGATTATCACGAATATGCGCATCTACAAGTACACGATGACTGGGCAGCAGCGAAGCAGGCGTTACAGATAGCGGACTGCCATGTCATTACCGCGCTGACGACTAAACTGAGTAAGCCCTTTTACGATTATGATTTTGGCGGGCGAGTAGCTGCTGAAGAGGCTAATGACGACGTAGTACCTAATATCGCACTGGTATTTGGTTCTGAAACGGCAGGCCTTACAGAGGATATACGTGAAGATATTGGTGCTGATAATTGGTTAAGACTACCCATGCTAGCTGATTCGCGCAGTTTAAATTTATCCAACAGCGTTGCTATCTGCCTGTATGAAATATGGCGACAGCAAGGGTTTTTGGGTGATGAAGGTCGTAGTGTCGGTTATGAGAGTTTGACAGTCTACGACCCAAAGTAGTTACTTTAACGAATAGCGATTTGTCTGATAAGACCGATAGGATTGATTATCCTTGTTTCATAAAAACAGAATAAGCAATGATATGTATTATAGGCAGTTGGGCGGTTTGGGTAGACCCGCTAAGCGGTTGACATGACGTGCAACCAAACCGGTATTAAACAGCTGCTGCAGTTTTTGATTGCTAATGTCATGTCCTGGCAAGGTTTTTTGTAGCCATTTTATCAATGGGCGCGTTGCAGGTGCGTGGTTGAACTTGTCAAAAAATGCACGCACTTGCTGCAAAACCTGCAAATGCTCAGCTTCCAGATGGACGTCTAATGTGTCAGCCAGTTGCTGCGCGATGTCAGGCGTCCAAATAGTGTGGTCACATAAGTGACCGTCTTGATCCAATGCAGCCTCAGTGGCTGCTATCATTACGTTGTTATTAGTTTTGGAGTTGTGATCTGTCATAAGGCAATGGTCACCACTTTATCAAATTGACGGTCCTGAGTCAGATTGATCCATTCAGCGTCTGTTAACACGCCAGTTAGCTTGGTATCTAAATTTAGCTTGCCAGTAGTATTCGCCGAGAGCTGCGCGACATCATCCGTCAAGGCATAAATAGCAGTGATGCCATCTATCTCATTATCATTCAAATAAGCACTTAGCCAGTCGATAAAAGCGACCGTTGTACCGAGCAAAACAATGCTGTCGCCATTGTGCCAAGTGCGAGACATCTCTTCAGTGCTACGTCTGAGCGTGTCCATCGTACTGTGTAATTGATATAAAGTCGCCATAAAAGTATCCGATGATGTGTTTTGTTATTTTTCTGATGATATAGTCATTTAAAAAGTTAAAATCTGCTCAAAGTCTTGCGAGCTGATGATCTCTGGTACCAGTGTAAGCTGTGATGCCAGATCTGTCGGTAGCATACCAATGACCCAACCGCTAAAGACATCGTCAGGTAGCCAAGCTGCGGGCATATCGTAAAGATCAAGCGACTGAATCATACCGTGCAAACGGGACTCCGTTTGCATCAACAAACCAAATACAGGCGCATCCAATGATAACTGCACTTCATGCCCAAATGTTGCTAGTGTTAGCGCCAGTGCACAGCCTTCATAACTAGCCGCTTCAGTGGGCGTATGCAACTGAATTAATAATTTCATGTTATATTCCTAAATAGGTTTGTCGCTGTTGACAGTCGTCATCGTAATGCTATTAAAACTGTATCAATCGGCAGTCATCTTGCATCATTAGAGCAAGCTCACTGAGTCCTACCAACGTAAATCCTGCAGCGAGATTGGCACCCTCTAGCTGATGTCGTGTGCTGTTGTCAGCATCACTCACACCGCGGCTCAGTGCAGTGCTGACACAAACGGGTAGTGATAATTGATACTGCTCAGCCAACGATTGCCATTCTTTTGTTAAATCTATTTGTTCTGCTGACTGCCAACGTAGACGGTTGGCAGTATGAGCTGAATCGCCGTAAAAAAAGACATTGAGCAACGCCCGTTTGGTGTTAGGATTGTCACTATCGTTTATGTCGTTATCGTCAATTCTACTATTCTCAGAATGGTTTGAGGCCTCTCTAAGATAAGCGTGTGCATAACGTAGTGCTAGGTGCGCCAGTGGGTGGGCGGGATCAGCAGTGATGAGCAGTAATGGAGTAGTAGTCATAAGGTGCGGTATCACATATTGTCAATAAGAGTGTTATGAGAATTAGAAGATAGTAGTGAGTGGTTGCGACTGTTTTGTAGACAGCAGTTTGTTTCTTTGATTTGCTTCATTGGTTTATGGTCAGGTATATAGTCTTTAAACACTATTATATCAAAATACTATTTTTATTGGTGAGAAGAGCATGTAGCTACATTACCACGTCGCTATAGTGGTGTAACGACAGTGACGGATCAGCGACGCATTTTAGTATGCTACCATAAAGCGCTTCACATCAAATAGAGCGACTAATTACTAAACGCCCCTTTATCTTTTGTGCTGATATACCAAGTATATCTATCTGACGTTGTGACTGTCTCGTAAGAAAAAACAATAAACTTATGAGCTTGGTTCACGTAGTCTTACCATTCTATGTAAGGAGTTTTTGTCACTATGTTACCTGCTATGCCCTCACGTATGAACAGTGGTACAGATTATCAGCCGACAGCGGAGCAACTACAAGTACTACAAACAGCAAGTGAATTTGCTTATCAGATTTGGGAGAGTCGAACGGTTTCATGTCAGACGTTTTTGCGTAGTTACCCTTTGAGTAGTACGCTAACCCGTCAACAAATCGATGATCTGATACAAGATTATACGCTGGATGAAAACTACCAACTCGCTGATGAAGCCAAAGTCATGAGCGGCTTGCGTAATTTGCGTACATTGCTGATGATGCGCTGGATTTGGCAAGACGCCTTACAGATGATCAGTCTTGAGCAATTGACCGATGAGTTGTCTGAATTTGCAGATGGTTGTATTTCTTTTGCTAAAGGCTATACCTACCAGCACTTAGTTGCTAAATATGGTGAACCAACCTTTATCAATGCCCAAGGTAATGTACAGATTGATGATATGGCAATCATGGCTATGGGTAAGCTTGGCGCTCAGGAGCTGAATTTATCAAGTGATATCGACCTAATTTTTGTGCATCAAGCGCGCGGTGAGACCAATGGTGACAAAACCAAAGGCACACGTAGTATAGACAACAAACGCTTTATGACTAGGCTTGGTCAAGGCATCATTAAACTACTCGATAACAAAACGGCTGATGGTTTCGTGTTTCGAGTGGATATGCGCCTGCGACCATGGGGTGATGGCAGTGATTTGGCCATTCACCTGTCAGCATTACAAAAATACTTCAAGATGCATGGGCGGGCGTGGGAGCGTTTTGCTTGGTTAAAGGCGCGCGTCGTTGGACAAATAGAACAGCCGTTTTATGATGAGATACAGGCACTGATTAAACCCTTTGTGTTTCGTTACTACGTTGACTATAGTGCATTCTCGGCACTTAGAGAGATGAAGTCTCTCATTCAAAATCAAGTGGCACAGCGTGAAGATCTAGATAATATCAAGCTTGGTGCGGGCGGTATCAGGGATATTGAGTTTATTGTACAAGCATTTCAGTTGATTTATGGTGGCCGGCATCCCCAGCTACAAACAAAACCTTGTCTACAAGCAATGAAAGTGTTGCGTGAGCTTGGATATCTAGAGCAGTCAACCTACGATAACCTGCAAGCTGCGTATCGTTTCTTGCGCCGGCTTGAGCATGGTATTCAAGCAATCAATGATCAGCAAACTCAGCGCTTACCACACGATATGCAGTGGCAGCACAATCTAGCCGTGACGCTCAATTTTGAAAACTGGCGTGCATTGCTAGATCAGCTTAATTGTCACCGAGAGCTCGTCAACGTACCATTTGAGCGTATGGTCACCGAGCGTCAAGTACCTGATAATGAAGACACTGATCTCGAGCCCGAACGCTTAGATGAGCAAATTGCTCGTTTAAATGAGGTATTAACAGAAGATAATCGCGAGCTATTGCAGAGCTTCTGGCAATCAAAGATGGTGGTGAATTTAAGTGAGGAAGCAAGAGAGCGCTTAGATGATGCTTACCCTGTTATTGTCCATGCGCTACTGGCCCATCAAGAGCAGCAAAAACTTGCTAATGCCGCCTTGCCTCGACTGATTTCATTGCTTGAAGCGATTTGCCGTCGTTCCATCTATCTGGTCATGATTGCAGAAAACCCTAATGCAACGATTGAGCTGATCCCGATGCTGTCTGCCAGTCCATGGATTGCAAAAGAGCTGGCACAGTATCCTGTATTGCTAGACACCTTTTTACAGCAGCGCTATCGTCATTTGCCAGACAAGCGCGAGCTACGTGATATTTTGCGTCAACAGCTGCTGCGCGTCGAGCCGAACGACGAAGAAGAGCTACTAAGCGTTTTACGATTATTCAAGAAAAACCAAATATTGGCTGTGGCTGCGAGCGATGTATTGGCTGAGCGCCCAATCATGAAAGTATCGGACTCTTTGACATATATTGCCGAAGTAGTACTGGAGGCCGCACTAGAGCGTGCTTTTGCCGAGATCGTCAACCGTTATGGTTATCCTATTGGCCAAGATGGAGACCCTGTCACCGAAGCGGACTGTGGCTTTGCTATCATTGGTTATGGGAAGCTTGGCGGCTTAGAGCTCTCATACTCGTCTGACTTGGATTTGGTGTTTTTGCATAAGATAAAAGAGCGGGGTATGACCACAGGCGAAAAATCAGTGAGCGGAATGAAATTTGCTGCGCGCTTGGTGCAGAAATTGATGAACTATCTCAATACCCAAACGCGAGATGGCAGAGCATACGAGATTGACATGCGTCTACGCCCTTCAGGCAATGCTGGCATGATGGTGGTGTCTTACCATGCGTTTGAAACGTATCAAATGGACAAAGCCTGGTCGTGGGAACATCAAGCGTTGGTACGTGCCCGAGCAATTTGTGGTGACAGACGGGTGACGGCGCTTTTTTGTGATATTCGCCGAGATGTGTTGGCGTTACCACGGACATTGGATCAAGTGCGTAGTGAAGTCACCAGTATGCGTATTAAAATGCAGAAGCATTTGGGCACCAATCAGTGGCAGCAACAAGCGGGCAAGTTCCATCTTAAACAAGATGCAGGCGGTATCGTAGATATTGAGTTCTTGGCACAGTTTGCAGTATTGGCTTATTCGCATGAGTATCCAAGCTTGACCAAATGGAGCGACAACGTTCGTATTTTCGAAGAGGTTGCCTTACTTGGTATATGGCAAGAGCAGGTCTGTCAAAATTTGAGCGATGCGTATCTCAGGATACGCGCTGCCACCCATCAACTGGCATTATCAGAGCAGTCGTTGCTGGTCGATGAGTCACTCTGGCAGGAGACACGCGCATTGGTACAAGCACAGTGGCAACATCTAATGGGTGTCGAATCTGCCAAAAAGTGATACCGAGATTTGTGTTATTAAGGTCTTGCTGATAGCTACAGAGACGCTTACACTGTAGGGCTCTATGATAATTGACAAGCGCAATTAAAAGCCATGTGCTGCCAAACCAAAAGATTTCGTTTGCCAACACGGCCAGTGATATAATCGGTCGCGCATCGTCATAGCACTGCCAGCCATTTGTCATAATAATGCTGTATTTTAAGCAGTAAATAAGGGCACTGCAGTGTTATCATAGGGTGTTAATCACTACTGTTAAATAAAACCTACCTAAAAAAGTTAGACGTCAGTGCTAGCATAAGGACTATAAAATGAATATGGCAACACAAGATGGCAAGCTTTGGATGAATGGCACAATAATTGAACAGCCAGATGCTAAAGTTCACGTGCTCACACACAGCTTGCACTACGGCATGGCTGTGTTTGAAGGTGTGCGCGCTTACCAAACGGCTGACAATCGCACCGCTATTTTTCGCCTAAAAGAGCATACTGAGCGTCTGCTTGGTTCAGCAAAAATCTTCCAAATGGATGTACCTTTTGATGCGGCCACACTAGAGCAAGCCCACAAGGATGTAGTCAAACAAAACAACTTAGCAGAAGCGTATATTCGTCCACTCATTTGGGTTGGTGCAGAAAAACTTGGTTTGTCTTCGCGTGAAAACAGCATCAATGCTATGGTTGCCGCTTGGCATTGGGGTGCTTATCTTGGTGAAGAAGGTATCAAAAACGGTATCCGCGTAAAAACATCTTCATTTACGCATCATATGACCAACGTGACCATGTGTAAGGCAAAAGCATCAAGCAACTACCCTGTGTCTATCATGGCGAACCAAGAAGTCACTCGTAATGGTTACGACGAAGCGATCCTCATGGATCCGCAAGGGTATGTTTGCCAAGGTGCTGGCGAAAACTTGTTCTTGGTAAAAGATGGTGTGTTACATACCCCAGATTTAGCGGGTGGTGCTCTTGACGGTATCACGCGTCGCACCATCATTCAGTTTGCTGATGACTTAGAAATTAAAGTCGTTGAGCGTCGTATCACTCGTGATGAGTTCTACTTAGCAGATGAAATCTTTATGACAGGTACAGCCGCTGAAGTTACGCCTATCCGCGAATATGATGATCGCATCATTGGTAACGGTGGCCGCGGTGAAATCACTGAAAAACTACAAACCTTGTATTTCGATGTGGTTCATGGTCGTAATGAACAATATATGGATTGGTTAAGTTTTATTGATTGATAATGTCATTACTTTAAAGACCGAAAAGGCTGAACATAATTGTTCAGTCTTTTTTTTATGCTAATATAGCCATCATATTTATTCATAAGATTAAAGCGAGCAGTCGATGCCAATAGATTCTAGTACAGCCGATAATAAAAACATCAAGCAAATCATTTGTATCAAATGGGGCACAAAGTACGGTGCTGATTATGCCAACAAACTTTATGGTATGGTGTCTCGCAATATCACACCGCCGTTTCGTTTTGTTTGTTTTACCGATGATACAACCGATGTGCGTCCAGAGATTGAATGTCAGGAATTACCACCACTTGATATTACCATGCCAACCAATACACTCGGTAAATGGCCAAAATCTCGTTTATGGGGCGAAAAGCTAGGTGATTTGACAGGCACAGTACTGTTTGTAGATTTGGATGTCATTATAGTAGATAGCCTCGATCCTTTCTTTGAGTACGGCGCGCCAGATGACGTTATTTTATCTTATAACCCGAGTAATCCATTAGAGCGCTTGGGACAGACGTCTTGCTTTAGATTTCAGGTAGGCTCACTTGTGTCACTACAAGAGAAGTTCAAAGCAGATCCACAAGGTATCGCTGATGAATATCGTTTTGAGCAGCGTTTTGTCACTCGTAATGCGCCAGGTGGCGTGAAACTGTTTCCAAAGGCATGGGTCGCCCATTTTAGACGTAAGTGCCGTCAGCCATTTCCACTTAACTATGTTAAAGAGCCAAAGATTCCTAAAGGCGCTCGTATGGTTATCTTCCCTGGCGACTTATATCCGACCCACGCTATTGAAGGTAGATACAACAAAAATGCTGCCAACAATGCCAAAGACCATCTGAAAAGACTTACTGAGCCCAAAAACCTAAAAAGACCACTACGTCATTTGCGTCATTTTATTTTGCCAGTAGGGTGGATTGAGAAGTATTGGAAAGAGTAGGTTACAAGTTCTGAATGATACCGGAGCGTCAGTCTTTTAACAAAAATAATATTAGTAGGTAAGCCATAGTTCATGTCTCAAATTACCAAAAAAGTTGTGTTAGTTATTAATTGTTTGCAAGGTGGTGGCGCAGAGCGTTCAGTACTTACTTTAGGTCAGGGGTTTTATGAATTAGGCTATGAGGTTCATATATTAAGGTTTAAACCGCTTGTAGAATACGATCTCAATCCCAACTTGAACTATCACATGATCAGATTCAAGCCTTATAAGCTAATACCGAGTAGTCAACTTCGTTATCAGTTGTTTGCAGCTAAGGTTGATAGATATATAGTAAGTAAAATAGGACAGCCAAATATTATTTTATCCAACCTTTATCCATCAGATAGAATTATGGTTCATAGTAAATTACCTAATCTAATTTACGTCATTAGAAATACCGTTTCCAATAAGTTTGGACTGTCAAATAACACTAGTAACGATAAAAAAGTAAAAGAGCTTCGCCAAATTTACGAGAGTAGACCTTGTATTTGTGTTTCAAAAGGAGTGGAGAATGATTTACAAGCAAGCTTAGGCTCCTGTGTCACTAGCAGTACCATTTATAATGCGTTTGATAAACAATTGATTCAACAACTGGCTAATGAATCAATTGAAGGCCAATACGATAATATTAAGCCAAGACAATATATTCTTCATGTAGGTAGTTTTAAGATAGAAAAAGCGCATGATGTTCTACTAAAGGCTTATGCGAAATCTTCTATGGAATACCCTCTAGTACTACTAGGTAAAGGGAAAATGCTTGAGCAAACAAAAAGGCTGGCTCAAGACTTAGGTATTTCAGAGAAAGTTCTATTTCTAGGTTTTAATAAAAATCCTTACCCTTATATGAAGCATGCTAGAGGGTTTGTTTTATCTTCAAGATCCGAAGGTTTTGTTAGGGTTATACCTGAGGCATTAGCATTGAATGTACCCGTGGTAAGCACCAACTGTAAGTCAGGTCCAAGTGAGATGTTACCGACTAATAGCCTTGTACCTGTAGATGATGTTGATGCTTTAGCGAGTAAAATGACCCTATTGATGGCAAAGCCTGAAAGTTTTCTGTTTGATTTTGATGAACAGTTTTTACCGAAGAACATTGCTCAAAAATATATTGATTATTTAACTTCTTCGTGAGATTACCTTATATCAGTTATTGAAATTTTTGAAAAATATAGACGGAATTACTGTTAGATAATTAACAGTCAAATAATTAAAAATAATATGGATTTCTTAATGGTTAACAGTGTTTTGACAGTTTCAAAAAGCAGATTAGAGGGTGAAGTTGCGTTAGCAGGTGCTAAAAACTCAGCATTACGTTTGTTGGCGGCTAGCATATTGTCTGAAAATAGCATTATCTTAGAAAACTATCCTTCCCAATTATTAGATGCGCAAGTACATGTAGATATGCTGCATGCTTTAGGTAAACAAACTGAGCTTGTAAATGATGACGTCATTATTATTAAAGAAAATACCAGTATAAGAACAGATTTAATATGGGATGGTCGCTCTATTAGAAACACATTATTGATACTAGGAGCGTTAGTGTCTCGTTTTGGAGAAGCTAAAGTCCCACTGCCGGGCGGTTGTAAGCTGGGCGAACGTAAATATGATTTGCATGTTATGTTGTTAGAGAAACTAGGAGCAACGATATGGGAAGAGGGTGACTATCTATGTGCAGAAGCGAGAAGTGGTTTAGTAGGAAGTGATATACATTTACCACTGCGTTCAACAGGAGCTACTGAGAACGCTATCATAGCTGGATCGTTAGCTCGTGGTACTACACGTATTTGGAATCCACATATACGTCCAGAAATAATTGACTTGATAACAATGCTCAATGGTATGGGCGCTCGTATTAAAGTGTTTGGGCAAGAACATATCGAAATATCTGGCGTCGAGCGGTTAAATGGTATTAGGCATAGAGTGATAGCTGATAATATGGAAGCCATTACATGGCTGGCGGCAGCAGTTATCACTAAAGGTGATATAGAGATTCATGACTTTCCTTATAATGATTTAGAGGTTGTTCTTAGTCATCTGAAAGCTGGAGGAGCAAAGCTTTACCAAGGTGAAAGATCACTTATTGTACGCGGTGGTTGTTGCTATCCACTTGAATTAAGTACTGGGCCTCACCCAGGTATAAATTCAGACGTACAGCCCATTCTAGCGGCTTGGGCTGCACAAGCTCAAGGTGAGTCGCGTATAGTAGACTTGCGTTTCCCTGGACGTTATGGATACGCAAAAGAAATGGCTCGTATGGGAGTTGACTATGAAATCTCTGGTGATATGCTAAAAATTACAGGTAAAGGTGGTGGTTTGTTAGGAGCCGAAGTGAAGGCTCTGGATCTAAGAGCTGGTATTGCCTTGACACTATGTGGTTTAGCTGCTGAAGGAGAAACCGTTATTACTGATGCATGGCAAATCGGACGTGGATATGTTGATCTTATACCTAAATTAAAGTCTCTTGGTGCAAACTGTGGTGGTAGTATCGGATAAATACAAATGAATACCTTATATCAGAAAAAAATTAATGAGATATTCCCTGAAATCATAGAGTTCGAAGTGTCTTTGTCTAAACTTAGCCAATGGAAAGTAGGGGGAAAGGCAGACATTATTATTCGGCCAAGAAATAAAAGCGAATTAATCAAAGTTCGACATTGGTTGTATTTGAACGGTATAAAATCCCTCATAATAGGTAGTACTACTAATTTACTATTCTCTGATGACGATATACACGTTGTTATTATACAAATAGGGAATAATTTTTCAAAAGTAGCAGTAAATGGCTCAGAGATCATTGCTGAGCCTGGCATATGGGTACCTAGTCTGGCTAGGCTGGCCATGCAAAACAGTCTATCAGGCATCGAACATACGTGCGGCATACCTGGGACACTTGGCGGCCTTGTTGTCATGAATGGTGGTAGTCAAAGAAAAGGTATTGGTAGTGTAATCACCTATGTAGAAACTATCGATAACCAAGGCAATATAAAGCGTTATGACAACTCACAATGCAATTTTTCTTATCGCCAGTCAATTTTTCAGAGTACAGATGAAGTGGTCGCTGAAGTTGGCTTAAAGCTCAACAGTAACCGTGATAAACATCATATTCGTCAAGATATGTTAGACATTCTTCATTCACGTCGAAAAAAATTTCCTAGGAAACAACCAAACTGTGGCTCAGTATTTGTTAGCAACCCTGATATGTATGAAGATTATGGACCACCAGGAAAAATTATTGAAGGGTTAGGACTAAAGGGCATGAATCAAGGTGGTGCACAAATATCAGAACAGCATGCCAACTTTATCGTAAATAACGGCAGTGCTCAATCTAAAGATATTTTGTACTTAATTAATGCTGTCAAAGAGACGGTATACAAAGAAACAGGTTATAGAATGGTCGTTGAAGCAAGATTTGTAACTTCTAATGGAGAAATTACTGGCATCTAGTTCTATAAATAGTAATGAGACTCAGTTCAAGTGAAGCGCGTTAGTAGACTATACATTTAGAACTAACAATATTTGTTAACTTAGCATTCCTTTAAGTCTATGTCTAAAAGACTTTGTTCTGTGCTTGAAATGTAGCTTCATATTGTGAAGCCGTAACATGAAAAAGTTCCATCTGGAGATTCCCGGCTCGTTTTGATTGCTGTGATATATATCAAGTACTTTTCTAGCTCCTACATCTACATTAAAATCTGAGTTGAAGATATCATAACCGAATGCGCTCAGTTTATGTCTATAGGCGCTGTCTGTTATTAAATCCAAAACATAGTTTGGATCACAGTATTCGCTTAATTGCTCAGGCACTATAGTTCTTTCTGAGAAATTATCCTGCATGGCATAAGCCGCGGTCCTTTCATTAAACAAACATGGATAATCAAAATTAGAAACGGGAAATAGTAGAATTTTACCAGCAGATAGGGCTTCCATAGCACCGCGACCAGTACCAACTGCCGCATCACAAGACCATAATAGTTCAGATGCTTGTGACGTATAGCCGCTATCAGAATAGATAGATAATGATACATTCAGCTGTTCTGCATAACTCCTTAACCTTTCCGTAACCTCTACTGACTCTTCATAACCAACAAAGCTCAGATGTATAGGAAAATTCTTGCTTTGAACGTGTGAACAGAACTTAATAGTATCTGTTAATGTCTTAAAATAATAACTGCCAATTCTACCTATCTTTAAAACGTTAAAAGCGTGCTCATTACGGATCTCGTGGATTTGATATTGCCTGCTTTTCTCATATAATGCAGGTTTTGCTCTATTAGGAATAAGGTGGACATGTGGGTAGTTATTTTTTTGTTTGGAAAAATAGTCATAGTCTTTTTTATGAAAAACAATCAAAGAGTGTACTTTAGGGTAAAATTTTTTTGGTACTCTTCCTCCACATTTTGTAAGTATAAAGGAGGTCTCTGTCATTTTTGCGATATGTGCACCAATATATGTAGATTTTGCATCGTAAGCATGAACAGTAGTGAGCTCAGATAAACACTCTAATTCTACAAGCTTAGCAATAACGTTTTTCACGCCCTTTTGTTGCTTATGTAATTTAGTAGAAACAGAATGAACATTTTGCATACCTAATAATGCTGCTGGCAATGAAACGCTATCTCCCATTACAACGGTTACGATTTGTCTGTTTTTAGCTATAGTTTCGGCCATTTGTCTCAATGAGTAATAGTGCCCGCCACGTCCAGTATTAAAACCTGAGTAGTTTGAAATCAAAAATAAAACCATGTACTGCTCCTCAGTAGCGGGTACTCAAAATAATTGTAAAGCTTGTCTAAACTGATATAAATATTAGATATAATATTTTTGATACCAATCGACAAATTGTTTAATACCCTCTTCGATACTAGTCTCAGGTTTAAAGCCGATATCCTCTACTAACTCATCTATATCAGCATAGGTAATAGGCACATCACCTGCTTGCATGGGTAATAAGTTTTCCTGCGCTTTTTTGCCACATGCGTCTTCGATAGCAGTAATGAAACGCCGCAGTGTAACTGGCTGATTGTTACCAATATTATAAATCTTGTAGGGGGCTGTTGCTGTTGTGACAGTAGAACACTGAGGAGAGGGCGCTTTGTCGATTGTACGAATAATGCCGTTGACGATATCATCAATATACGTAAAGTCACGCTGCATAACACCATTATTGAAGACGTTGATGGGTTCGCCCGCCAAAATCTTCTTAGTAAATGAAAAATATGCCATATCAGGACGACCATAAGGGCCGTAAACCGTAAAAAAGCGCAGACCTGTGGTAGGGATATTGTATAAATGACTATAGCTATGTGCCATTAGCTCGTTTGATTTCTTCGTAGCCGCATACAAGCTGATAGGAAAGTCAACGCAGTCAGCGGTGGTAAATGGTTGTTTGATATTCATACCATAAACAGAGCTCGAGCTTGCATAAATCAAGTGCTTGATATCGTGGTGACGGCACCCTTCTAATATATTGACGAATCCAACCACGTTTGAGTCGATATAGGCATTTGGGTTTTCGATAGAGTAGCGTACGCCTGCTTGAGCGCCCAGATTAACAACGGTATCGAATTGATGGGTGGCAAAAAGCTCAGACATGGCTTCGCGATCAGCAAGGTCTAACTTGATGAACGTAAATGTGTCTGGCGATGCTATCTCACCTAATATTCTTAAACGCTCTTTTTTTAAATCTACATCATAATAGTCATTGATATTATCGATACCAATAATACAATATTCGCTATCAGATACGCCCGTTTCCAATAATGCTTTGATTAAGTGGAAACCAATAAAGCCTGCCGCACCAGTGACTAAAATTTTCATTAATCGTTCCCAAATAGATCTCTAGTAAATACTTTGTCCGCCACATCTTTTATCTCATCAGATAAGCGGTTGGCGACAATCACATCACTCATTGACTTGAAGCTATCTAAATCCTGAATAACCTGCGAGTTAAAGAAATTATCTTCTTTCAACACAGGTTCATAGACAACGACTTCAATCCCCTTTGCTTTGATACGCTTCATGATACCTTGGATCGCAGACGCTCTAAAATTATCTGACCCGCTTTTCATTACTAAGCGATGTATGCCTACGATCTTTGGCTGTCTTTCGATAACTTTATCAGCAATAAAATCTTTGCGAGTTCTATTAGAATCGACAATAGCCTTGATCAGGTTGCTTGGTACTTCATCGTAATTTGCCAGTAGCTGCTTGGTATCTTTGGGGAGACAGTAACCGCCATAGCCAAATGAAGGATTATTATAATGATCACCAATGCGTGGGTCTAAGCCGATACCTTCGATGATTTGTTTGGTGTCAAGTCCAAAGGTTTGAGCATAAGTGTCAAGCTCATTAAAATAAGCCACGCGCATCGCTAGATAGGTATTAGAAAATAACTTAATCGCTTCAGCTTCGGTAGATTCTACAAATAATAGCGGTACGTCCTTTTTGATTGCACCTTCAAGTAATAAGTTGGCAAACACGTGAGCCTGCTCAGACTGTGCACCTACAATGATTCGAGAAGGGTAGAGGTTGTCATGTAGTGCTTTACCTTCGCGCAAAAACTCAGGTGAAAAAATAATGCGATCAGTCGCGTAACGTTCTCTGATACTTGCTGTATAACCCACTGGTACTGTGGACTTTATGATAATAGTCGCTTGCTGGTTGACTAAGAGCACTTGTTCAATGACCGCTTCTACTGTGGAGGTATTGAAATAGTTGGTCTTAGTATCATAATCAGTTGGTGTGGCAACGATGATAAAGTCAGCATCTTTGTAAGCTGTACTGGCATCCAGCGTCGCAGAAAAATTGAGGTTTTTATGCGATAAAAAGTCTTCAATATCTTCATCTTCAATAGGAGATTGCTTGGTATTTAACATCTCTATCTTTTCAGCAACCACATCGACAGCGATAACTTCATTGTGCTGTGCTAGTAGCATTGCATTTGATAAACCTACGTAGCCTGTACCTACGACTGTTATTTTCATAATATATCCAAGTAATGTTTATGCTTTTATTGGTTCAAACCAAAATTGGCTAGTTCTTATAGTTGTTTAAGATTGGTAGCTACTCAAGCTTGAGCTAACCTGCCTTAGGCTTATTCATTAATGCTTGCTACCACAGAGGTAGGTAGATAAGCTGCGAGTTTGTGTGTCATGGCTTGGCTGATTTTCTTGTACAAATCTGTCTCAAGAAGATCTAGGCTTTGGATACAACCGTACTTAATAGATTTATCTTCTAAAGCAGTAATAAAATCATCGACACTACTCTCATTTTTCAGATAATTGACAGAGGTATCAGATTTTAAATGTACTTCACTCTTTTGAATTTTCAGATGATTCATCAGTGTTATAGGATTGACCTGTGCAACATCCCTAAATTTATATTTTATCTGCTCTTCTAGCAGTTTAGGGTTATTTAACAGGTGAGCTTTTAAAATATTTCTATCAACAATATGAGGGTAGTGGTGTATCTCAAAAAATTGATCCATACCTAATATTTTAGCACTTAACATTTGGGCTATAGTATGGCGTGGTTGAACGGGGGTACCAAATAATTTCAAGCGAGATTTTCGGAAATTAAGCTTAGCGCTCAAAACAGCATTATTGCGCCACTGACCGTGAATGATCAGGTTGTTACCATCTAAGAAGTCATCTATCGTCACAGGCTGGTTAAAAAAGAAATCATCATTCATATAAACAAAATAGTCGGATAGCCCTTCGATATTCCATATCATTGTCTCAATTGACCGAGTATTAAACGTAGGCAAAAACTGCTCATAACCTGAAAATATTTCTTTATGATCGACGATACGTATTTTATCTGCTGAACAGATATTTTGCTTGGCAAACTCGTCGATGAATGCAGGTTTCTGTTGGTCTGTGACAATATAGATATGACGAACAAAAGGCACGTATTTGATGACAGAGGCAATATTATAATATATCTCATCATCGCTTGCGAAACGCGTCGCAGATGTCGCATCTGACGCTACTGCCTTACCTGACTTATAATGCTCTCTTTTTTGTTTGAGGATAGGATCTGCGCCATCCACCCAAGCGATGACAACGTCTACTACTTTTTCATTAAGCGGCTTCATAATAGATCCTACCTTTTGGGAATACATTTTATCAAAATGCTATTATTTTTAGTAGTGACGTTAGCTCAGCTACGATATTTACTGATATCAGTGTTACCAAGGCTTCATCAATTTATAACAACAATGTTTATCACAAGTTTGCTATGGGCAGGCAGACCAGTTACGCCTATACTTAATTCAGTAAAATTAGGAGGGCAAAGGTAGATGAGACTAGCATATAAAGCCAGAATGCTGCAATAAATATGGCTATTGATACACTTATTTGGGCAATCAACCATACTAATACGCTTACCAAGCTAAGCTGAGACACGCATGCCACCCGTTATTTTATTTATTCTAAAAGCGCTTGAAGGTCGCGGTGCTGAGCGTATGGTTACTACGCTAGCGAGTACTTATGTACAGATGGGCTATAACGTACATATACTATGTCTGGAAGGGACGCAGGATATGCCGTTGGATGCTGGTATTCACTATCATGTCGTACCATACGATGAAGTGTTTATTGAGCAAAATCTTGATCCAGGTTCCAAACAGGCACAGGCTTATAAGAAAGTTGCGACGCGTATTGACAATTATGTGCTTAGTCAAATAGGAACACCAAATCTAACCTTGGTTAACATTTATAAATTGAACTGGATCATGACGTATAGCCGATTGCCGAATGTCGTAAACGTGCTACATACAGCGCTATCTAAACAGTTCGAGCATCAGTTATTAGACACACCAGTACAGACTCTTAATCATTTAAAAATGGTGTATGGTGCACACCCTTGTAGCTGCGTCAGTGAAGGTGCACGTAAAGACTTAGTCTCGCTTTTAGGAGAAATGACTGCTACCACAACAATCTATAATCCTTGCGACGCTGCTTGGATCAAAAGCAAATCATCGCAAACATCACATATTGAAGCATTTGGTTTAACGCATAAACAGTATATGATTCATGTTGCCTCATTTGACACTATGAAGGGGCATCGCGAGCTATTACAGGCCTATGCACAGACGGCGCAGAAGCTGCCGCTAGTACTGGTGGGTAAAGGCACGCTTGAAACAGAGATTAAGGCGTTAGCAGTTGAGCTTAATATTAATAACCATGTTAGGTTTTTGGGTTTTCAGACCAATCCTTATCCTCTGATTGCGTCAGCGGCATTGATGGTGGTCACCTCTAAGTTCGAAGGTTTTGGCTATGTTATTGTCGAAGCGCAAGCACTTGGTGTACCCGTGATCAGTACCGACTGTCCTTTTGGTCCAAGGGAGTTGTTACCAACTAAAAACTTGATAGCTGTCGGAGACATTGAAGGATTAGCCATACTTATCGATCAAGCGGTAGACAATCTTATACGTTATATCGTGCCGTTAAATGAGCAACTATTGCCAAAACATATCGCGCAGCAATATTTGGAATTTGGTCTCATGTCGAATGTACTAGGTAATGAAAGTTAGAAAAAAGATTATAGACCATCAAACAAATCTTTGGAGACGGGTGAATGATTGATAACAGCAACCCCATGTGCTCTGTACGCTCTACCCAGTAAATTAAACGAGGGTACAATGCGCTCGCTCATAACTTTACTCAATGTACTTGGCGCACTGTTGCCATCATTTTCATAAAAACGCGGTTGATCACTATTGAGTAAGTCAATACCGTATAGATGAATAGTAGCTGCAAGACGAGAAAAAGCCAGTTGGGTGGCGACATAAGCAACGGTACCTGCCTCGACAAATCCATGAGTGACATTAAGAGAAACGCCAATTTCAGCAGCGCTATGAGTGCTCGCAATAACAAAGTTTGGATGATTTATAAAGTAAGACAACGGCATTTTTTTGTTCAGTCGTTTTTTCTTAAATATAAGCTTATTGAATGATAGCTTATTTGACTTAACTCCCCACGGTCTATCTACTGGGTACAATACCCGCATGGCATGATGGTAAGTGCGCATGATGTCCGGGTGAGTGGTTGCCATTGCTTCAAAGACAGCCAATGTCGCGTACAAAGGTTGACCCGTATAATGCTGCCGTAAAATTTCAGGTTGATGATTGATAAAGCGGGCATCACTGATAACATAGCCGACAATATCATTAAAGTCATGCTCTGCGGTAAGGCTGATACTGCCGTTTACAAAGATAGTTGGCGTGTCTGATAAATCTGATAATACCAGCTGCTGTATTGATGGGCCTGAGGCGATAATATTGACGTCTTTTCCAAGCAAACTTTGCTCTGCTTCATTAGCATTAAAAGCACTGATAATGACGAGCTCGTTATCGATATTGAAACTAGCAGTAGTCGGTAACCTTAGATACAACGCCATACTATTTTCCAGTAGTTGACCTCAATTATTTGATATTTTAATGACTAAACGTTTACTGCCAGTGTTCTTTTAACCAAGGACTTGGCTTCACATGCCGATACCATTTACCGCCACTACCAGCAATGGCGTCTGGTGGATTAATCTCACCATGGAATATAACAATCTTTGCATTATCAGGTAGCGTAGGCGTCCGTACAAAATTAAATGGAATGGGCGCGATACATTGGTATTTGAAACTCACGCACCATGTTTTGTCCCAGTACTCCAAGTGATGGTGCTCACGCAAGTAGTTAGACAGGTAGGCTTGTTCATGACGCACTTGCGTACGAATGGTCTCAAAGTTGCGCTCAAAGTTTGCCAATAGATCAGGGTAGGTGTTCATACCAATATTAAAACGATAGACAGAGCTGTTACCAATCATGCGCCATGGTTTTTTCCAGTCGCGAATGATGACCACGCTGTCTTCATGCTTTGCTTGATACATAAAAAATGCATCGATATTATCGACAATCACAATATCAATATCCAAAAATAGTGCCACACCTTTTAAATCATACAGCTCAGGCTTAAAGGTTGTGAGCTTTTTCCAGCCCCGTTCAGGACCTGCGGGCAAATCCATCTCAGGTATGGGGTAACAAGCAATCGCAGGATCGATACCTGTACTGTCATCGGTCAAACAAACCATTTGAAAATCTAGTGTCAAATGACGGCTTACCATGTTGTAAAGACGATTGACGTATTCGGGACCATATTTATCACCCCATTTCATACAAATAATATAACGCTGTTCAGTATTGTTGCTACTGCGCTGCGCTGGGTCTGTAGGTACGGCTTTGGTTACGTCAGATGTCATAATACACTCGTGATGAGATAATGATAAAGTGAATATAGGATAAATAAACAAGAAAAGAATTTGAAAGCTAGCCAATATTAGCATAACTGTGATTGATGATATGTCTAAATCATTGAGTGATAGCACGGTTATGACTTACGATTATTGAACTCGGTGCTATCGCTGAGAATCGTTAAGATCATTGTTGGAACGATCAATAGTAGTATGATGTGCTTGAATAAAGGCTGCTAGCTTTGCTTTATCCTTTCGGTAAGGGTTGCCTAGATTCGGTATACGTTTAAATCGTCGGTAGCCCCACATATAATGGCTGAAATGATCGTCAATCATATGCTCCATAGCCTGATTGAGTGCGTAAGTTGCCGTTTCGACATCACGATCATACAGTGCTGGATTATCAAGATTATAGCAATAGATATCGAAACCTTGTCCATCAGTACGGCGAATACATGAGAGGCCGACCAATGCACATTTGGTTTTGCTAGCAAGTTTGGAGGCGAGGGTGCTGGTTAATGTCTTGATACCAAAGAAGGGTACCACAACGCCGCCTGACGGATCTGGGACATGGTCTGGCAGTACAATGCTAAAGCCCCCTTGCTTAAGCGTCTTAAACACAGCTTTGACACCGCTACCATCGGTAGGGACCAACGTAGCATTAAGGCGCGCACGACCTTGCAAGATAAAATCGTTAGCGAATCTGCCGTCTACGGGCTTATACATAATGGTTGGCGAACCAAACTGATTGAGCCAGGCATTCATCATCTCCCATGTACCAAGATGGGGTACGATAGCAAGCATCCCATTAGGATTGGCAAGACCTTCTAATAGAATGTCTTTATTATGGACATCACGAATTTGAGCAATGCTCCATTCAGGTGGCATTGCCCAGCTTTTGATAGATTCGATACTGGTCAAACATTGATGATAGATGATGTCTTTAGTTAGTGCGCGTTTTTGCGGCTCAGACAATGTGTTAGTAATCAATGCCATATTGATCTGAATGGTGCGCATAATACTCAGACTGGGTATCTTGACGATAACCCAAGCGGCAAAACGTGCCAGCATCTGCAGTACAGACAGTGGCACGAATTTGAAAATATGATACGGATTCATAGCCACTCACATGGCAATGAATCACGCAACAAGCACAGTAGGTAGCAACTACGCATCATCAAAGGTTTTATTGAGCAGGTTTGTTGGCATCAGCCTGTGCTTTTTCACGCACACGGATACCAAGGTCACGTAACTGTTTGCTATCAACTTCAGCAGGTGCTTGAGTCAATGGGCATTCAGCAGTTTTGGTTTTTGGGAAGGCAATCACGTCACGGATAGAGTCTGCACCTACCATAAGCATAATTAAGCGATCCAAACCAAATGCCAAGCCACCATGCGGCGGTGCACCAAATTTCAATGCATCAAGTAAGAAACCAAACTTGTCTTCTGCCTCTTGCTCGCCGATACCTAGAGCATCAAGGACAGCTTGCTGCATATCGTAAGTATTGATACGCAAGCTACCACCGCCAACTTCCGTACCATTCAGTACCATGTCATAAGCGATAGAAAGCGCAGCTTCTGGGTTGTTTTTCAACTCTTCAACTGAGCCTTTAGGCTTAGTAAATGGATGATGCATTGACGTCCATTGACCGTTGTCAGTCTCTTCAAACATTGGGAAGTCAGTCACCCAAAGCGGCGCCCACTCACAAGTTACCATCTCAAGGTCTAGACCGATTTTTTGGCGTAATGCGCCGATTGCGTCGTTCACGACACTGGCTTTATCTGCACCAAAGAAGATAATATCACCATCTTCTGCAGCAGTACGCTCAATTAAGCTAACAAGCACATCATCAGTCATGTTTTTGATGATCGGAGACTGTAGGCCAGACTCTTTATCTACGCCATTGTTGATGCTACTTGCATCATTGACTTTGATATAAGCCAAACCGCGTGCGCCATAGATACCAACAAACTTAGTATAAGCATCGATTTGCTTACGGCTCAATGAAGCACCGCCAGGTATACGTAGGGCAGCAACGCGACCTTTAGGATCGTTAGCAGGGCCAGCAAATACTTTGAAATCAACATCTTTCATCAAGTCTGCAACGTCGACCAGTTTCAATGGAATACGTAAATCAGGCTTGTCTGATGCATAGTCGCGCATTGCTTCAGCATAAGTCATGCGAGGGAACTGCTCAAACTCAACGTCCATCATGGTCTTGAACAAATGCTTGATCAGACCTTCGTTGATGTTCATGATCTCTTCTTCGTTTAAGAAAGACGTCTCGATATCGACCTGAGTAAATTCAGGCTGACGATCAGCACGTAAATCTTCATCACGGAAGCATTTAGCGATTTGATAATAACGGTCAAAACCTGACACCATTAATAATTGCTTAAATAGCTGTGGTGACTGCGGCAGGGCAAAGAAGTTACCAGGACGCGTACGTGATGGTACGAGATAATCACGCGCACCTTCAGGCGTTGCACGAGTCAAAATAGGCGTCTCGACATCCAAGAAACCATGATCGTCTAAATAGCGACGAATTGCTGAAGTTGCCTTGGCACGGAACACCATACGCTCTTGCATTTGCGGACGACGCATATCAAGATAGCGATACTTTAGACGCAAGTCTTCTGATACCGTGGTTTTTTCGTCATTCAATGGGAATGGCGGTGTTTCAGATTTAGCCAATACTTCAATTTCTTTGCCCAATAGCTCGATCTGGCCACTGGTCATATTATTATTTTCAGTACCTTCATAACGACGACGTACGCGGCCAGTGATTTTTAGTACGTATTCAGGACGTACCGCATCAGCGGTTGCGAAAGCTTCTGGTGTGTCAGGGTCGACCACGACCTGCAAGATACCAGCGCGGTCACGCATGTCTAAGAAAATCACACCACCGTGATCGCGACGACGATGTACCCAACCTACGATGCTAATGGTTTGCTCAAGTAAGCTCTCGGTTACGGCTCCGCAATATTCGTCTCGGTATTCGCTATGCGTCATAGTGCTTTGCGTCATAATATAGTTATCCAGTTATCAGCCCAATTCGAAATACAGTAATGCAGCCATTGCTGTGCGTTTCAAGCGATTTGCAAAAAAAACACACAAACAACGCGATCAAGACAAAGGGTCATCACGTTGGCTGCAGAAAATTTGATATAAACGCATATTATGCCTAATATGCCCTTGTTATACAACCGGCTGAGTTCAATCAAAGTGCAGCCATGCACTGGTATCGGCTGTATTCATTGAGCGATATCTAGATTAGGTTAAATATTGTCATTTTGCTTGAAAACACCAACAAGCGTGCGCATATCAACCGCACCTGAATAAAAACATCTATATTGATATATCTACTGACTTGAGGATTTGTAATCATGCTATTTCATCCCCCTAAAAACCCGGTTGAGCTAAAAGTAAGACATCTAAATGAAGCCCAAAAACAGCGTCGCGAAGATTTGATGGAAGCGACCCAGGGCAAAGCCGCGCTTAAAGCATTTAAAAAAGCAATGGCAAAAAAAGCCAAGCAAGCCCTAAAGACAAAAAGCAAAAAGCAGAAAAAAAATACTGACACTGCGTCACAAGTTTTTGTACTCGACTTTGACGGTGACATCAAAGCCACTGCCGTCAATCATTTACGTGAAGAAATTAGTACCCTTATCAGTACAGCGAATAAAGGCGATGAAGTGATCGTACGTCTTGAGTCAGGCGGCGGTTTAGTGCATGGTTATGGTCTGGCAGCCGCGCAATTGGTGCGCTTAAAGGACGCCGGTCTAAAGCTGACAGTATGTGTTGATAAAGTGGCAGCGAGCGGTGGCTATATGATGGCGTGTGTGGCAGACAATGTTGTGGCCGCACCATTTGCGATTATTGGCTCAATTGGCGTGGTATCACAATTGCCAAATTTCCACAAATGGCTCAAAAATCACGACGTCGATTATGAAATGTTTACCGCTGGCGACTACAAACGTACGGTGACTGTGTTTGGGGAAAATGACGCCGAAGATCGTGCTAAGTATCAAGAAGAGCTAGAGCAGACGCACGAGCTATTTAAGCATTTCGTTAATGCTTACCGCCCAGAGTTGGATGTTGCCAAAGTAGCCACAGGTGAGCACTGGTATGGCGAAGACGCGTTGAAGCTCAACCTAGTTGATAGCTTGCAGACCTCTGATAGCTATATTTTGGAGCGTATGGAAAACAGTGAAGTGTATGCATTGCATTCACGCCAAAAGCCAACACTTGCAGAGAAGCTGGGTCTGGCACAAGCTGCCGAAGCAACCCTTAGCATTGCAGTGGATAAATTACCGGATGCATTAGCACGTTTTGAGTTAAATAGTCGTCTAAATATTTTAAAATAGCGTTAGATATCATTATGATGTCTAATAGTTAGTGTTTTAGTCGCTCTACTCTTAGCTGTGCATTGTTTGTATTTTGTAAAAGGCGTGCCCTAGCTGGTCGCGCCTTTTTGCTGTTTATTCATAATTGCTGTGTTATAAATGTAGCATACTAAAAACAGTATACGTCCGTACACTAAAGCTTGCGCTAAAGGTCTAACAGCGCTTTTTATCAAAACTCGATTTAGACAATCAATAAAGAAAAGGAAGTCATTTATGTCTAACGACAATTTAATGTTTACCGCAACAGAACATGGTCAAGCCATGCATGCCAAAGTCAAAGCGTTCATTGAAACGCATATTGAACCCATCGAAGCCCAGTTCTGGGAAGAGTGTCATAAGAAAAACCCTGACGGTAACTGGGAGAACTGGGAATGGCCAGAAGCCTATGACAACCTACGCAAACAAGCGCGCGAGGAAGGATTGTGGAACCTATTTTTGCCAGATGATACTTTAGGTGCAGGGCTTTCGGTCACTGATTATGCGCCTATTGCAGAGCTGACTGGTCGTAGTTTGCTTGCGCCACATGTATTTAACTGCAATGCGCCTGATAGCGGTAACATGGAGCTACTATGGCGTTATGGTACACAAGAGCAGCAAGACAAATGGCTCACGCCGTTGTTAGAAGGTGAGACACGTTCTGTCTTTTGTATGACTGAGCCTGATGTGGCATCAAGTGATGCCACCAATATGCAAGCAACTGCTGTGGTCGATGGTGATGAAATCGTCATCAACGGTAGCAAATGGTGGTCATCGGGTCTTGGTGATCCTGCAGTTGATATTCTAATTGTTATGGCTTATACCGCTGACGAAACTGCCGGACGTCATCATCAGCATTCGATGGTATTAGTTCCAGTCAATACTGCGGGTGTTAAGATCAAGCGCATGCTCAAAGTATTCGGTGATTATGATGCGCCGCATGGTCATGGCGAGATCAGCTTTGAGAATGTACGTGTGCCAGTCAGTCATTTTATCGGTGGACCAGGCAAAGGTTTTGAGATTGCACAAGGCCGCCTAGGACCAGGTCGTATTCACCATTGCATGCGTTGTATCGGTGCGGCTGAAAAATCACTAGAATTGGCTGTTAAGCGCGGCATGTCACGTACCGCTTTTGGTAAGCCATTACTACAATTGGGCGGCAACTTTGAGCGTATCAGCGATGCCCGTATCAAGATTGATCAAGCACGCTTACTAACCCTTTACGCGGCGCAAAAAATGGACGCCCAAGGTACCAAAGCGGCATTGACTGAAATCTCTGCTATTAAAGTAGTCGCGCCAACTGTACTACAAGAAGTGGTCGACATGGCGATTCAAATTCATGGCGGCATGGGTGTATGTCAAGACACGATGCTACCAGGGTTCTATGCCCAAGCCCGTGTACTACGCCTCGCAGATGGCCCTGATGAAGTACACCAAACGATGATCGCCAAGCTAGAGCTAAAACGTCAAGGTTTTAGTCGTTCTAAATCTGACAAAGCTTAAGACTCATCAATAGGTGTGAGTAAACCTGAAGTTGCTCATACCACTATTGCCGAAAATAAAAAAATTGAAAATTCACTATTAACGATTTAGTAGTGAATTTTTCATCACTAACAGTAGCTCATTGCTATTAAATAGTTGACTACTGGCTATAAAAATACATGATCACACGATAAGGAATGTCTCATGGCAACTGATAATAAAGTACTTGATAAAGGCGGTGCCGTACGTGAAGGTGAAGAGCTTGATGCTACAGCAGTGAGCGAATGGCTTCGCAGTCAGGGTGTCGATGTCGTAGGCGAGCCTAAAGTTACTCAGTTCTCTGGCGGAGCGTCAAACTGGACGTATCGATTACAATATGAAGGTGAAGGTAAAAACCAGGATCTTATCTTACGCCGTCCACCAAAAGGTACCAAAGCAAAATCTGCTCATGACATGGTACGTGAGCATACAGTTCAAAAGGCATTGAAAGACGCTTATCCTTATGTACCTGAAATGGTTGCATTATGCACTGATGAAGCTGTCATTGGTGCTGATTTCTATGTGATGGAGCGTATGGAAGGTATCATTCCTCGAGCCAACTTACCAAAAGGCGTTGAGCTGGACCCTGCCCAAACTCGTCTGCTTTGTACCAATGTTTTAGATGCGTTGGTAGAGCTACACCAGATAGACTATACAGAGCATCCTGATTTGGTCGATTTAGGACGCGGTGATGGTTATTGCGAGCGCCAAATTAGTGGCTGGGATAAACGTTACGTCAAAGCAAAAACACCTAACGTACCGAGCTTTGCATTGGTCAGACAGTGGCTTAAAAAACACACACCTGCGGATAGCAAAACGTGCATTATTCACAATGACTGGCGTTTTGACAATGTCATACTCGATGCGGATGAGCCGACCAAGGTGATTGGTGTACTCGATTGGGAGATGGCAACCCTTGGTGACCCATTAATGGATTTGGGTAGTGCATTGGCCTACTGGATTGAAGAAGATGACAATATTGTTATGCAGCAGTTCCGTCGCCAGCCAACTCACTTAGAAGGCATGATGACGCGTGATGAAGTGGTTGCTTATTATCTAGAAAAATCTGGACTCAAGATAGATAACTGGACCTTTTATGAAGTATTCGGTCTATTCCGTCTATCAGGTATTATTCAGCAAATCTACTATCGCTACTATCACAAACAAACCACCAATCCAGCATTCAAAAATGCATGGCTTGCTATACACGTCATGCACGCCAAATGTCTCAAACTGATTGCGCAATATGAAGGCGAAGCGCTGTTCAATACACACGTTCAGCCGCATTTAGAAGACAGAGGGGTAGACGCTGCTACCATCGAGCAGCTGCCAAGCCCTGTACAGAAGGTTGTTAAAAGTATTTTACCAAAGGGGTATTTTGCAAAATCATCTCACACTCCTGAATAAACTGTACTTTGGTAAATATGATAAAAGGTAGTAAGTTATGACAACCATACTTTTAGCCCGTCACGGCCAGGCTTCTTTTGGTCAAGAAAACTACGATCAACTCTCAGAGTTAGGTAGTATTCAAGCAAAAATGCTAGGTCAGCACTACGCCGCAACGCAGCGCCGTATAGATGCAATATTCACTGGTAATTTGGTTCGCCAGCAAGATTCAGCACGCCATTTTTGGGAGGGCTATCAGCCCTTTGTTTGTACCAATAATGGCGATGGAAAACCTACGATGCCAGCAATCGATTTTGATCAGCCCAATAGCTATATCGTGCCACAATTCGATGAGTTTAATCACAAGGACGTCTTTATTAAGTCAACTGACGGACTCAGTAATCGAGCCGATATCTCAGCTGAAATTGCTAAAGCGGAATCACCAGCCACGCGACTGGCAGAATTATTCGATCAGGCAATGCAGCGCTGGCACGGTGGTAACAATGATCAAGATTATGTTGAAAGTTGGCCACAGTTTAATGAGCGTGCACAGCAAGCGCTTGAGCAAGTACGTGCAAAAATAGCAAATATGAGCTTAGATCAGGACAGCACAGTACTTGTATTTACGTCAGGCGGTGTTATTGCTGCAATCACTGCGCAGTTGTTACGTCAAGGTAGCCAGACAGCCTACCAGTTAAATAAAAGCTTGGTTAATACAGGTGTGACCTCGATCACTCTAAAAAAACAGAGTACTCGCTTGCTGTCTTTAAATGAATATAGCCATTTATTCTCTGAAGGCAAGCCGTTTGTGACATGGCGATAAACTTGTTAGTGATACGGCGTTGTGTATATCTAAAGGAAGTACATTGTTTGTGCGTGAAGTACACCGTCTGTACTGATAAGATGCACTGATACAAGCGGACATGACGTTAACGCTATTCATTACTGATATTCAAAGGACTGTATATGCAAAATAAATTGATAAATTTGGTTGCCAAAAGTGCCCGCAATAGTAAAAACCAGTTAGTCGGTGCGGTTCAACCTGCACGTTACTTAAAAGGTCTGAACAGGCAGCAAGTAGGCAAGGGTAAAACGGTACTTATCACAGGGGCAAGCTCAGGTTTAGGCGAGGGGATGGCGAGACTTTTTGCCAAATTAGGGTATAACCTGGCAATATGTGCGCGCCGTACGGATCGTTTAGAGCAGCTAAAGTCAGAGCTAACGGCGCAATACCCTGATATCCGTATTGAGTATCGTGCTTTAGATGTCAGTGACTACGATGCGATTTTCCAAGTATTTGCGGCTTTTACAGAGGACTTCGGTAGTATTGAGCGCGTAGTAGTCAATGCTGGTATTGGTGACAGTCGCCGAATTGGTCAAGGGCATTTCGAGACCAATCGCCGTACTGCAGATATCAACTTTGTAGCAGCATTGGCACAGTGTGAAGCGGCAATGAGCATCTTTCGTGCCCAAAACAGTGGACAATTAGTAGTGATATCAAGTATGTCAGCCATGCGCGGACTGCCTAGACATCTAACTACCTATGGCGCGAGCAAGGCTGGCTTGGCTCACTTAGCAGAAGGTATTCGCGCGGATATGCTATTGACTAAATTGCCCATCAAAGTATCTACTATCTATCCAGGGTATATCCGTACAGAGATCAACGAGGGCTCCAAGCCATTGCCATTCGAGGTCGATGCAGATACTGGTACCAAAGCGATTGTGGCAGCGATTGAAGCGGAAGTAGATGAAGCCTGTGTACCAAGTCTACCGTGGTCAATGGTCAGTCATGCGATGAAACATTTGCCGTTGCAAGTAATGAGTAAATTAAGCTAATAGAGTAAAATGGCAAAATATTAGATATGAGACACAAAACAGCCCACTATCATAATAGTGGGCTGTTTTGTGTTTATCCAAAAATCATAGTATGAGTACTATAGTGTTTGTGGGTTGTCTGCAATATGCTGCTCACGCAGCTTTTGACGTAGTACTTTACCCACATTGCTTTTTGGTAGTTCACTGACAAACTCAATATGACGCGGGCATTTGTAACCGGTCAAATTATCCAACGCAAACTCTTTAATGTCCTCTTTAGTGACATTGTTGTCTGCAGGTACGATATAGATTTTGACGGCTTCACCTTGATGATCATCAGGAATGCCAATGACAGCACAGTCGACAATACCGTCGCAATCAAGCATGACCGCTTCAATCTCATTAGGGAACACGTTGAACCCTGATACTAGAATCATGTCTTTTTTGCGATCCAGCAAGGTGATATAGCCTTTTTCGTCCATGCTAATGATATCGCCAGTACGGAAATAACCATCGCTGGTGAAGTCGTTCGTATTGTCTTTGTTGAAATAACCGGAAGTAATGTTAGGACCTTTGATGCACATCTCACCAGCTTGATTCAATCCAACACGTTTGCCGTTATCATCAACTACGATGATGTCAACGCTCGGAACTGGTATACCGATTGTACCGTTGAACTTGCGATCAGTAATGACATTGGCGGTACCAGCTGCAACACCTTCAGTCATACCCCAACCTTCAACCATCGGGCAGCCAGTCACTTCTAACCAGCGTGCTGCCGTTTGTTCTGTTGCTGCCATACCACCGGCTTGCGTGATACGCAATGAGCTAAAGTCCAAATCTTTGAAATTTGGCTGATCAAGCAAACCTTTAAACAAGGTGTTTACAGCAGGGAAAATATGGAACGGTTGTTTTGATAACGTTTTGATAAACCCTGGCATATCACGTGGGTTAGGTATCAGCACAAAGGTATAACCTGAACGCATACCAAGCAGGCTAAGCATGAATGCAAAAATATGATATAGCGGCAATGCCATTACCATATTGATATATACCTCGTTGATATCCGAGGTAACAGGACGATACCATGCTTCTGATTGCATAGCAGCAGCGACGACGTTACGCTGAGTCAGCACGGCACCTTTAGATAACCCTGTTGTTCCACCAGTATATTGCAAAATAGCTTTCTGCTGCATGGTGGCTTTAGGTGCTTGAATAGGGAGGTTCTTACCTTTCTTAAGCACTTCAGGAAATTTGGTAACATGGTACTTAGGATCGTTAAGGTTGTATTTAGGTACTAAGCGTTTCACCTGACGGATAACGGTATTTACCAAAATACCTTTCAAGCCCATCATATCGCCCATTTTTGAGAGGACAATACGCTTGATATTAGTCTCTTCAATGACTTGCTCTAGCGCTTGAGCGAAGTTGTCGACGACAAAAATAACCTGAGCACCAGAGTCGTTTAATTGATGACGCAGCTCACGGCCAGTATATAAGGGGTTGACAGGGGTGCAAACGTAACCTGCGCGTAAGATGCCAATCATAGTTGGTAGATACTGTGGTACGTTTGGCATCATAAGTGCCACAACGCTGCCTTTAGGTAGGCCTTGAGCTTGTAACCATGCCGCCACTGCAAGTGATGCCTTATCAACGTCACCATAAGTATGAGTAACACCCATACAAATAGTCATAGGATGCATACGAAAACGGTTAAAGCACTCTTCATATAGCTCTATGAGGCTTTCATATTGGTCAGGATTAATAGTCTTGGGTACATTGTCTGGGTATTGAGCAAGCCAAGGTTTATCTACTGTCATGCCTAGCGTCCTTAAATTAAGATAAGCTAAGGTTCTATAGAGAAGTAGTCACATCCATGTCAACAATATAAGTCACTGCCTTATAAGCAGTGCATTGTCGAGTGCTATCCTATTTTTCACATACAGCTAAAATACAGAGGCCTTTATAAAGTTTTATTTAACTACTAAGAGTAAGCCGTTCGAATAGCAGACATCTGAGTAGATTAAACGACTGGTTACTGATTCTACAATCAAAACATTCATTTAGAGCAGTAGCAATAATGTGTCTTATATTTAGCTTAGAAACAAATTGAATCGATAGAAAGCATAGTGACACATTGCGGCATTACATTAACACAACTACAACTAATTTTGTTATTGCTATACAAGAACTTAATAGTTTATATTTAAGTTTGATATAACAAAAAAAATATGTTGCAAGCTAAAAAAGATAAGTGGTTATTTTAAATGGATAAAATTATTGATGAGATCTGAAAGCCTAAAAATTGATACGAGTCAAAAATCAACAGCATCGTAAAACTAACAGAGCAGTTACAGCATTATAAATTCTTGTATATAAAAAATCACTACAAAAAAGCCCCGTATTTAATGTGGGGCTTTTTTTCTGAAATCATGAATTAATATAAAATGATGTTCGGGATCAATATAGACCACTTATAGCTGAGGGTGCTCAGCATTATGTTTTTCACGTAGTTTTTGACGTAGTACTTTACCGACATTACTTTTCGGCAATTCGCTGACAAACTCAATATGACGCGGACATTTATAGCCAGTTAGGTTGTCTAGTGCAAAATCTTTGATAATTTCTTTAGTCACATTGTTGTCTTCAGGAACCACGTATATTTTGACAGCCTCACCCTGATGGCTATCAGGAATACCGATTACTGCACAGTCAAGGATACCATCACAGTCGAGCATGACAGATTCGATCTCATTTGGGAACACATTAAATCCTGATACCAAGATCATGTCCTTTTTACGATCTAATAGTTTGATATAGCCCTTATCATCCATACTAACGATGTCTCCAGTACGGAAGTAACCGTCACTAGTAAAATCACCACTACTATCTCGGTTTAGATATCCAGAAGTTACATTAGGTCCTTTGATACATAATTCGCCGCCTTCGTTCAGTTTTACCTGATTGCCTTCTTCGTCGATAATGATGACATCTACGCCAGGGGCAGGCACGCCAATGGTGCCATTAAACTCACGGTTTGTAATCACGTTCGCTGTGCCGACAGCAACACCTTCCGTCATACCCCAACCTTCAATCATTGCGCAGCCAGTCACCTCTAGCCAACGTTTGGCAGTTTGCTCGGTTGCAGCCATGCCGCCAGCCTGTGAAATACGAAGCGAGCTAAAGTTTAAGTCTTTAAAGTTTGGATTATCTAATAGCCCTTTAAAGAGAGTGTTGACGGCGGGGAAGATATGGAACGGTTGTTTTGATAAGGTTTTGACGAACCCAGGAATATCACGCGGATTGGGTACCAATACGAAAGTATAACCTGAGCGCATACCCAGTAGACTAAGCATAAAAGCAAAAATATGATACAGCGGTAGCGCCATAACCATATTAATATATACCTCATTGATCTCCGAGGTGATAGGTCGTGTCCATGCTTCTGATTGCATTGCCGCTGCCACAACATTGCGCTGCGATAAAATAGCACCTTTAGAGAGCCCTGTGGTACCACCTGTATATTGTAAGAATGCTTTTTGGTCTAAAGACATTTTTGGCTGCTGGAAAGGTAGGTTTTTACCTTTCTTCAATACGTCAGGAAATTTGGTGACATGATATTTAGGGTCGTTGAGGTTGTACTTAGGAACTAAGCGTTTGACCTGACGGATAATGGTATTCACTAAAATACCTTTTAAACCCATCATATCGCCCATTTTCGATAAGATAATACGTTTGATAGAGGTCTCTTCGATGACTTGCTCAAGCGCTTGTGCAAAATTATCGACCACAAATATTGCTTGTGCACCAGAGTCATTAAGCTGATGTCGTAGCTCTCTTCCAGTATATAGCGGGTTGACAGGGGTACAAATGTAACCTGCACGCAAAATTCCGATCATGGTTGGTAAGTATTGGGGTACGTTTGGCATCATAAGTGCCACGACACTACCTTTAGGTAAACCTTGCTCTTGTAGCCATGCTGCTACTGCCAGTGATGCTTTGTCGACGTCATTATAGGTATGGGTCACACCCATGCAGATGCTCATCGGATGACCGCGAAACCGGTCAAAACATTCTTCGTACAGCTCCATAATGCTACTGTATCTATCAGGATCAATAGTTTTTGGTACACCTGCGGGATATTGAGAAAGCCAAGGTTTGTTCGGCATCATGGTCAGCGTCCTTGCAATTTAGGATGGGTTAAAGTGTTGTAAGAAAGCAGCCATCTGCACGTAAATATAACAAAACAGCAGTAACCTACTTTATCTTCTGCTGTGTTCGACAACGTCCTTGTCTATCGACTGGCTGCTCACTTGTGTTGCTGTTGTTCGATGCTTCTTAATTACCAAAGCAATTGGTTAATTAATTAAGTAACGTTGAACGAGTAGATAACCACCTAAGAGAAATTATAGATATTTCAGATAAGTATTATCTGCTCTTTGCAACTCAGGTATCAAAAAAACGATACATTTAAGCAATACATTAGCATGAATAGCGTTGAAAACAACAACAGAAAGCAAAACTGAGCAGTCTATACATAAAGCTAAAAAACTGAAAAATATGTGACGTACAAGTATTTGGTAGATATGAGAGGTGCTTTTTTTATCACAATGGATGTGTGAATAGGAAATGACTACTCTATAAATCGGCCTCACGATGAGATTTGTCATGGAGCCAGTACTACTCGACGATATCATAAACGCTTTAGAGCGGTGAAGTCTGATCGTTAATTCATAGAGAGGAGAGAAAGAGGAAGCTACTGGGGGAGCATAAATTGCTTGCGCTTATTAAAAAAGCGTCGATAAATCAATAAAGCACTGATAGTACAACCAAGCGTGCTACTTGCACAGATCAAAAACATAGTGACAATCTGATAGCGAACAGCCTGTGTAGGATCAGCACCTGCCAGTATCTGACCGGTCATCATACCTGGCAAGCTGACAATACCGACGACTAGCATAGAGTTCAGTGTTGGGGTCATACCATTGGTTATTGCTGCGCGTATCTGTTCATGTACCGCCTCAAATGGCTTCGCAGAAAGACTGAGCATCATCTCAATACGCCCTTGCTGCTCGTGAAAAGCTTCAATCAACTGGTTGCTGGTCAACGAGATAGCCGTCAAAGAATTGCCCAGTATCAAACCTAGTACAGGAATGATGAATTGCGGTGTATACCAAGGCTGAACCCCTAAAATAACCACAATAGCTATCGCTGTAACGAGTACAGCCGAGGTGCTCACTGCTAATAAGGTGTCAGTTAGCAAACCCTTATAGCTGCGTTTAACACGATTTGTTGCAGCACTGCCTGCAATAAGCGTCATGATGGTCAAAATCAGCAAAACTTCATACCATTGTTCACGTGCAAAAATCCACGCCAGGATCAGACCAATAAAGCTCAACTGTACGATGGTACGGACAGCCGCGATTAAGAGTGTCTTTGTCAGTTTTAAGCGCAGCTGCCATGACACCAAAAGCACGATAATAATTAGACCGCTGGCAAGAGCGATATCACCATAAGTTAGTAATACTTGCATGTCATCTGTACCAATCATAGGTGCTCATTATATTGTCAATCCACTATAAAAGCGTTACAGCGTTAACCTCGCTTGAAGTATGACATATATATCTGTACTCGGTTGTCTTGTAGCACTCTTAAATTGGATCAACTCTAGATATGAAAAAATAAACGAGTAAAAAAGTGGGGGCAAGGGGGATTAAACTGCTTATCTAGCGTTGGATAATTGTCTCAAGATATCTCAGTTAAGACACCCGCCTGCATTTGCCAATGTCTATTGGCCAGCGGCATGATGTCTTTAGTATCGTGAGTAACCCACAATAATGTGCGCTGTTTATTAACCTGTAACCAGCTCATCAGCAGAGTTACCAATTGTGCTGATGTATCAATATCCAGTGCAGCTGTTGGTTCATCTAGTAATAACACTCTTGGATTCAGTTGTAATAGACGCAACGTATTGACGAGTTGACGCTCACCACCAGATAGATGATAGGCCTCTTGCTGCAAAAACTCTGCATTTTTATTGAGCGTCTCAAGCTGGGCAACATGCCAGTCGATATCAAAGCTTTGAGACTGATGTGCTTGTAGTTGATAAGGCATCTTTAGGTTATCAAGGACACGGCCTTCCATCAGTTGCGGGTGCTGAGCAAGTAAAGCAACTTGTTTGCGCCATTCTGTAGGCTCAATGACTTCAATACTGTCACTGTTACAAGACGCGCTGCTACTCTGTAAGAGAATATCACCAGCACTCATTGGCAGTAACCCTGCAAGCACACGTAACAATACGGATTTCCCACTACCAGAAGCCCCTGTCAAAACAGTTATTTGACCTGAATGTAGCTCGCCACTTGCGCAACTGATTAGTGCGCTGTTATGAGTCGACCGGTCATCGGGCGTCGTATTGTTCTTTAGCTTATCTGACCAGTTCTGATATATTTTTTGCAGAGCAGAAGCATTTGCTCGTGTGTCTGTTATAGCTTTATTGTCAGACATGCTGACTGCTCGTCTGCCATATACCCAGAGATGTTCAAATGTAAGTAAGGGCTTACTAGTATCTATACTCATAAAGTGCTATTGGTATCCACCCGTTTGCGCGCTAATCGCTTGCCCAATACTATCGCGCAGTTGTTTTGGTACACGAATAGGGCGCATTGGGGTTGTATTCACTGTCGTGTTAGTTTTGTCATTGTCTGTTTGCTCATTGGCCATTGGCTCTGGTTTGACAAGATTCTGTACACAGGCGATGACGATCTTGGTGCTGCTTAATAGCTGACTACTGGTTGTTTTGGCAGTGTCATCATCAGATAGGGTTCGATGAATGCTTTGATAAAATATCATGCTGGCAGGTTTTAGCTCTACTTTATCGATGCGGACACTGATGATTTCATCTAAGAGAATGGCTCTTTTGTATTGTAAATCTGCCTGACTCACAACAAAATGCTGTACATCGCCATCGTCAGTCTGCAAAAAATAACCATTAAGACCCAGCTTGGTAAACCAATCGCGGCGACAGTTTTCAAAAAATACTAGGTGGTTGGCGTGATAAACTATACCGCCAGCATCAGTGTGGTTGATGTAGACGTTATAGTCTTTAGCAAATAGTGGTTCGATATTGTTATTAGGGGCTGTGTTATTAAGGGCGGCATTTTTATTTTTTTGATCAGTCATTGTCATAATAGTGCTCAGTATTCTAATAAGTATTGTTTGATGAAGACGCTATATATGCTTGTGCCGATAAAGAAACGTCTATTATATTTATAATAAGAGCTACTCTAGCTCAAGATATAAGGCCATGCAACTGCTCGAGCAGACGAGGTCTGTTATCATAGACATTTATAGCGCATTCGTTTTTATTAGCATCGTATTTTAACCAATCAGTATAGGACATTTTATGACCCGTTTTGTCAGTTTTAATATCAATGGTATCCGTGCTCGCCAGCATCAGCTTGAGGCGGTGCGTGAAGTAATCGATCCTGATGTCATGGGTCTACAAGAGACCAAAGTCCATGATGATCAGTTTCCACTTGATAATATAGAAGGCTTGGGCTATCACGTAGAGTATTTTGGGCAAAAAGGACATTATGGTGTGGCACTACTATCGAAAACTGCCCCTATATTTGTACAAAAAGGTTTTCCTGGTGAAGATGTAGAGGCGCAAAAGCGTTTTATCCATGCGCGCTATGAGATCGAAGGACGTGAGATAGATGTGCTCAATGGCTATTTTCCACAAGGAGAGAGTCAAGATCATCCGACCAAGTTTCCAATGAAGCGCGCTTATTATACCAATTTGATGGCTTATATTGATACGCTAAAGGCAGAAGGTCGCTCACTCATTGTGATGGGTGATATGAACATTGCACCAGAAGACACCGATATTGGTATCGGTGAGGTTAATGCAAAGCGCTGGCTGAAAAATAGAAAGACCTCGTTCTTGCCAGAAGAGCGTGAGTGGTATTCAGCATTGATGTCACGTGAATTGACTGATACGTATCGTTTGCATTATCCCGAAAGCACAGAGTTATATAGCTGGTTTGACTATCGCAGTCGCGGCTTCAATGATGAGCCTAAGCGCGGGTTACGTATCGACCATATTTTATGCACATCTGATCTTATCAGTGAATGTATCGATGCTGGAATCAGCTATGAGCTACGCGCTATGGAAAAGCCCTCTGACCATGCACCAATTTGGTCAGCATTTGATCTGAAAAAACCGTAATATCCCTATGGTGTTTATTATATTACCCTCAAAAACAACGACAACAATTAAAAAGTAAGGATTTTATTATGGCTGTTGGAAACGTAGCAGTACCTGATACCATCTACCCGATTGACGGCATTAGACTCAGTGCGACCGCAGCAGGCGTGCGCTACAAAAACCGTGATGATTTGGTTGTCATAGAAATTGCGGAACAAGCGACCACGGCAGTTGTCACGACCAAAAATACATTCTGTGCTGCACCTGTACGCATATTACGTGAGCACTTTGCCAAGACCAGTCCTCGTTATTTAGTCACTAATACTGGTAATGCGAATGCAGGTACAGGCGCTGATGGCAAACGCCGCGCCGTTGACATCTGTACAGCCTTAGCTGATAAAGCAGGCGTAGATACTCATGCGATATTGCCGTTTTCTACTGGTGTGATTGGCGAGCCGTTAAATAGTGATGCAGTCATTGCAGGTCTAGATGATGCGTTGGCAACTTTAGCTGATGATAGCTGGCTGGCTGCCGCTAATGGTATTCGAACGACAGATACTATTCCTAAACTTACTAGCCAAAATATTGAGGTGTCAGGTACCAGTTATCATATCACTGGTATGTCAAAAGGCTCAGGCATGATACGCCCAAATATGGCAACCATGCTCGGCTACGTAGCAACGGATGCCAATATTGCCGCTGACTTATTGCAAGAGATGTTGAGCGCTATTAATGAGCAGTCTTTTAATCGCATTACCGTCGATGGCGATACCTCAACCAATGACTGCTGTGTATTGATTGCAACAGGGGCTGCCAGCTCAGATGTTATTGATAGTCCAGCACATCCGCATTATCAGCCCATCTTTGACGCATTGACCCAAGTCTTTGTGCGTCTGGCACAGTTAATTGTACGTGATGGTGAGGGCGCGACTAAGTTCATGACGGTCAAGGTTACTGGCGGTCAGATCACACAAGAGTGCTGCGATGTGGCTTACGCAGTGGCGCATTCGCCGCTAGTAAAAACCGCCTTTTTTGCAAGTGATGCAAACTGGGGGCGTATCCTAGCAGCAGTTGGCTATGCGGGTATCGACGACCTAGACACTGAGCAAGTTGATGTGTATTTAGATGAGGTCATGATTTGCCAAAATGGTGGTGTTGCGCCGAGCTATACGGAAGAGGCGGGTAAAGCTGTCATGAGCCGCGCTGAGATTACTATTCATATTGATCTTGCTCGTGGTGAAGCTAGCGACACAGTCTATACCTGTGATTTGTCTTACGACTATGTCAAGATCAATGCTGATTATCGTAGCTAACAACTCTAACCTAAAATAATTCTCGAATACGTTAAAAGAAGGCCAAAGCAGGACTTGCTTTGGCCTTTTTAGTTTTTAATCCTTTTTGCATTCTAATGTAGGCCGAGTATCAAAACACTCTGTTATTTAATACGTACTATTAACATGAGTTGCAAAAGCTGACGTTAGTTTACAAAGCAGTCATAGAGAGTAGGTCGGTTTGCAGCATATACTTGCCTAAGTAAATAAATGGCACTGTTTATAAGATACTTATAATATCGATAATAAAAAGAGACTTTTTGAAAAAGTATACTTGGATCGTTATCGCTTAATTAGCAATATAACTGCCATAGAAAAACAGTTTCAATAATAAATCTAGATACATAATATTAGACACACAATAAATAATTATTACCACTCACTTGAGGAACATACAATGAAAAAACTAGCACTCGCAGCATTGATGACAACTTTCGCCCTTTCTGGTTGCTCTACTATGAGCATGGATGACGAGCGCACAATGGTTGTTGAAGGGCAGCCTATGAATGTAAAAGTGGTTAATATCCCAAGTTTCGAAGTTGAGATCGCACCGCGCAAAGCAGTTTGTGATCTGACTGCAACAGATGGCAGCATGGTAGAGTCACAGTGCTTACAGTATCGTCAAACCTATCAGAAAAACTACACGACTCTAAATGGTAACATCCAAGGCTTTACTTATGAGCCAAACTATCGTTATGTTCTAGATGTACGCCAAGAAGCAGTCGCTGCTGAAGGATCGAACATGGTGCAGCCTGTTTGGATTCTAAACGAAGTGGTTTCAAAAACTGCTGAGTAATCCTAATACTTAACGTCATGATTTAGTTTTATGAACTTGATGTCATGATGCTATTCATAAAAAAGACCTCTAATTTTTTAGAGGTCTTTTTTGTTGTTAGTACGGTATCTTTTTTTAGTTATTATCTACTATTAGCACAACCAATAACTTAGATTAGCATTGACTGTAGTTAACACTAACACCGCGAGTAGCAGTAGGAATTCTGTTATCAGCGTAAACAGCAAGCCCACCACGTGCAGTCTCTTTATATTTATCAGACATATCTGCGCCTGTCTGCTTCATGGTTTCTATGGCCTTGTCCAAAGAGACAAAGTGCTGACCATTTCCTCTACAAGCTAGGCGTGCAGCATTAATCGCCTTGACCGCACCCATCGCATTACGCTCGATACAAGGTACTTGTACCAGACCACCAATAGGATCACAGGTTAGGCCTAGGTTGTGTTCAATACCGATTTCGGCGGCGTTTAAGCATTTGGCTGGTGTGCCGTCCATGATCTCTGCTAATGCTGATCCTGCCATCGCACAAGCAGAGCCCACTTCACCTTGACAGCCGACCTCGGCACCAGATATAGATGCATTTTGTTTGATTAGACTACCGATAGCAGTGGCGTTCAGCAAGAACTTACGAACGCCGTCTTGGCTATAGTTGGGCAAAAAGTCACGGTAGTAGTGCAGTACGGCAGGAATAATACCTGCGGCGCCGTTGGTTGGTGCTGTCACGACCTTACCGCCATTGGCGTTTTCTTCATTGACGGCAAGTGCGTATAAGTCTACCCAATCCATAGCGGCGAGTTTATCCGTTTTGGTGATAGGCTGATCTTTTTCAGCGCACAGTTGTACGTGCAAATCTTGTGCACGGCGCTTGACATCTAAGCCACCTGGCAAGATACCACCATTTTCACAGCCTTGCTTTACACAGTCTTGCATGACCTCCCAAATACTATCTAAGTAAGCAAATATCTCTGCTTTATCATGGAAGTGGCACTCATTTGCCAGTACCAATTCGCTAATACTCAAGTCATGCTGACGACATTGCTCTAGAAGTTCTGCTGCATTGTTGAACGGGTAAGGCACGCTATCGATGGTTGGGCTGGCGTGATCTTCGTCTGGGTCGGTAGCATCTTCTTCATTGATAACAAAGCCGCCCCCAATCGAATAGTAGGTCTGTTGATAGCGAGTGCCATCGTTTGATATGGCACGTAGTGTCAGTGCGTTGGGATGGTAGGGCAATACAGTATCATCGTACCAATGAATATCTTGCTCTGTATCAAAGGCAATGGTGTGAGTACCTGATATGTTCAATATTTTGTCAGAAAAAATAGGGGACAAGTAGCTGCTACTCATACGCGTATCAATAGTGCTTGGCGTATGACCTAGTAATCCTAGCAATATAGCCGTATCTGTGGCATGTCCTTTTCCTGTTGCCGCCAGCGAGCCATACAGCTCAATTTCTATCTTAGCAACGGCAGTCAATGCTATCTGTTTGGTTAATGAGTCCAAAAACAGGTTGGCGGCTACCATTGGCCCGACAGTATGTGAGCTTGATGGACCAATTCCGATTTTAAATAAATCAAAAACACTAATCATAATAAGTTACCGAAAAGTTTAAGAGCCTTAGCAATCCTCACGATTACATTGAGCGCTTTTATTGAGAATATAACAGACGGTTATCGCCCGCAGCCACCATTAACAGGGGCATGCGAGACACTGTCTATAAAAGGTTTAACACGAAAGAGTACAAGTGATGACTGAATAATAACTTTTATTTATTTTGAAACTCCGCTATCATGCTCGGAGTCAACGACTATGTAACATCCTGTAAGTAAATATCGCTACTGAGTATGCTAGCGTGCAAAAGGGCAAGTGTGTTTTTGATAATACTTTTCAGCCTTATGCAGCTATCAAGACTTGGCTATCATACCAAATAATACTTTTGGTTTGTCATATTACAACATAAATGAATGAATTAAGATGACATATTATTGATAGGGAACGTTAGGTTTCTTCGATTTAAATCATCTGTAACTTACGCGGTTTTGTTGGTCAGTCTATCAACCTCATTCAGTTTTTAGCTCATTAGTTATTTTAGCCTATTACTTTAGCTCAGCTCACATAGGACAAGCGCGCATGCCATCACAAAAAGACCCATCATCAGCTCCAGAGAACAGCGCTCAAGATCAGTCAGCTCACAATGCATTAGAGGCTGCAGGTATTGATTCCGCAGCCATAAACTACCCACACAATCCAGATTTTGAAAATGGTCGCTGGTTTCCGACATGGCGAGCCTACAAAGGTAACTTAGACCGTGATCCAGTTGGTATTAATGAATATCTGCCACCATCAAAGAGTGTCTTGCTAGGGATACAGCATACGTTTGCAATGTTTGGTGCGACCGTACTTGCGCCATTATTGATGGGGTTTGATCCTAACCTAGCTATCTTGATGTCTGGTATCTGTACGGTGATGTTCTTTATGATCACTGGTGGACGTATGCCAAGTTACTTGGGATCGAGCTTTGCGTTTATTGGGCCCGTCATTGCGGTGACCGCTTATGCAGGGGCAGGGTTCAATGATAATTTGAATGTCGCGCTAGGCGGCATCATGGCTTGCGGTATTATTTATGCGTTAATTGGTTTGCTGGTGATGAAAACGGGTACAGGCTGGATTGAGCGTTTGATGCCGCCCATTGTTACTGGTGCCATCGTTATGATTATTGGTCTGAATTTGGCACCAGTGACCATTCAGGGTGTCTCTGCCAATCAGTTTGATGCTTGGATGGCCACGTTGACGGTATTACTCATTAGCAGTGTAGCGATATTTACGCGCGGCATGTTACGCCGTCTGTTATTACTGGTAGGTTTGGTGCTGTCCTATTTTGCTTATTTTGTCATGACCAATGTTTTAGGGTTTGGTACGCCAATTGATTTTAGTACGGTCGCCGCTGCCTCATGGTTGGGGTTACCCAGTATTCATACCCCAAGTTTTGAGATGAGTGCTATTATTTTAATTGCTCCTGTTGCCTTTATTTTGGTAGCTGAAAATTTAGGACATTTTAAGGCAGTAGAAGGTATGACTAAAGCTCGTGTCACCCCTTATATGGGTCGAGCGTTTTTGGCGGATGGTTTGGCCACGACTTTTTCGGCTGGATTTGGTGGTACAGGGGTAACCACTTATGCGGAAAATATTGGTGTGATGGCAGTTACCAAAGTATATAGCACAACAATATTTGTCGTTGCAGGTATCGTTGCAATTATACTGGGTCTATCACCGAAGTTTGGGGCGATTATCCAAACGATACCAGCCGCGTTGTTGGGCGGTGCGTCTATTGTGGTATTTGGTCTTATCACGGTGGCGGGGATAAAAATCTGGATAGACAGCAAGATCGACTTCAGTAAAAACAGCAACCTCATTATCGCGGCAGTGACCATAATCATGGGTACGGGAAACTTTAGCTTGCACTTAGGTGGTTTTGATTTGGGCGGTATTGGTACGGCTACCTTGGCTGCTATCGTATTAAATGCATTGTTTAACCAAAGCGCTGAGACTAAAGCAACTAAGCAATCATTGGCTAAATAATTAGACTATATAATAAGTCAATCTGAAATGCTTAAATAAGTAATACAGTCTATTATGCCAATAAAAAGCGCCCATACTATTGATAGTGTGGGCGCTTTTTATTGGCTGACCGCATTCAGTCAAAAACGCAGTTTTACTTATAGTCCCGCTTATAAAATTTTGAGAAAAACCCATAACGACGTAGTGCACGAGGCTTGGGTTTCAGTGATCCTAAATAAATGGCAAACATAGTCAATAAGGCGCCGCCCCATTGTAAGCTATTGATAGGTTTGTCCAGCCAACTGTAATCAATCACGAGAGCAGCGATAGGTTCAGTCAATAGTAATAATCCAGTCAGTGCCAGAGATAGCTTAGGAATCGAGTAGGCAATCAGACCCCATGCCAAGCACTGCATCACTGTGCCGTAGACAAGTACCCAGCCAATCTCAGACCATGTATTGGGCAATATATGACCGGTATCAAAGACAAACATCGGTATAATCATCGCTAAAACACCGCCAATACTGATCAGTTGCATCAGCATAAAGATCGGTACAGGCTCGGTATCGTGTGTCTTACGAATAAAGGTCATTGATGCGGCCAGCATCGCGCCTGAGACAATACCGGTGACAAAGCCCCAAGTAGCAGCTGTATTATGCGCAAACTCAGGACTGCCAATCATGGCCACGCCCAACATCGCCAAAAACAAACTGATGATCTGTACGATAGATTGGCGTTCATTGAAATATAAAAACCCGATTGCCGCCAAGAAAAAGATCTGTAAGCTGTTGAGTAGGGTCGAGATACCAGGACCAACGGCATAGATACTCTCGTGCCAAAGTGCCAAATCTAATCCCAAAAAGGCACCTGATAACAAACCATAAAAAATAGCACGCCTTGACTGAGGTATTCGTTGTCCCATTATTTTGGCTAAAAAGGCAAATACGACGCCTGATATGGCCAGTCGCCAAAACGACATCGCCCAGCCACCGATATCGACATGAGCGACAATCAGACTGCCCAAGCCAAAAATAATACAACCAATAACCAAGCCAATAGGGGCGGCGCGTGAAGAAGCAATTGCCATAAATCGTCCTTATATTATTATTTCAGTCGGCACATATGTCGGTTGACCAAAGGCATATTGTCGTGGTTTTAGGCGAGAAATGAAATGGTAAAACCAAAATTTATTTTAGTTTTAGAAAGATTACTACGATAGGTAGTGAAAGTGCTTAAATAAAGGGCAGATACAAAGTCAGACATTCACGAGCATTAATTTCCAAAAGTTCAAGTTTTTAAGAATTTATAAACTATTTGAGAGTTTATGCGCTATGTGGCGGTGTTGATATTTATACAACAGCGCTTATATAATCGAGTCACATCCTTACAGGAATGGCGTTGGCGTGCACATGACTATTTGTTAGTCTAATGCCTTATGATGTGGCTAGCGCTCAATGTGCTATACCAAACACTCTATACTATTTGCCTAGGTTTGCTCATGCTCCGACATTTTTTGTCAAATATACCGTCAAATGTAATTTCTAAATCTTCCCTAAGAATATCGCAGTTTAGCGTTGCTATTGGTGTTCTCTCTAGTGCTGTACTTTTGATACCAAGCGCACAAGCAGCCAGCTGTAAGCTTCCCAAAAGCTACTACAAAAATGTCTCCTGTACGGCTAGTAGTCGTTACTTTTTAGCAGAGAAAGACTTTGGTGCACCAGTGGCTTTGATTGATAGCAAGGGTAAAAGAGTTGTCGACTTATCACGCTATCAAAAAGTTGATGCCAATAAGATATCAGGCGGTCTACTACCTGTGCTACGCAACAGCCATGTCGGTTATCTCAATATGCAGGGCCGTGAGGTTATACCGGTAATGTACGATATGATCACAGGAAACCAAGGATGGGCGCGCCCAGTATCCGATGGGCGTATCGTGGTAAAAAAGGACGGCAACTATGGCGTTATTGACACGTCCAACAGTACCGTTGTCTCGTTTTCAGCGACAATCGATGAGATTGATGACTATCGTAATGGTGTGACGCGCGTCCGCAAAAACAGCACAACCAGCTGGTTGGACAAAAACGGCAATGCGACTAACGATCCAAACGCTCGGAGTAGCAGTCAGACAACTGAACAACCGACCACGTCTAGCAATACCAATGTATCATCATCACAATCGGAGCGACCCACACCTAGACCCTTTACGACGTTGCAACCCCGACAGCAAGATGGAAAGTGGGGTTTTGTAGATGATAGTGGCGTTACGATGATTACCTATTCATTCGATGAAGCCCGAGCATTTTCTGAGCAATTAGCTGGTGTACGTATTGGTAATGAGTGGGGGTTTGTGAATCTTGGCGGTGAGCTGGTGATTCCTTTTCGCTTTACCAATGATGGGGTATTGGCCAATGATAGCTACAAAGGCAAGCCGTCATTTTTATTCACGGATGGCAAAGCATGGATTGGTAACCTAAAAAATGGCAATAAGATGTGCATTGATAAAGAGGGTACTGCTATTAGCTGTGAGTAGAGCAGCGTCACGCTTAGCTTACATAGATAGCCAAAAAAAGAGTGTAAACCCTATCAGTGATTGATAAGGTTTACACTCTTTTTCACAACAGCTATTCGTCAGCTCTTTATCATAGACAAATGGTTATTTATCTGACAAGTGATTGCTGATCAAATCGACCATATAAGGCTGATAGTACTCTGGAATATCATGCGCCATGCCTTCGATCAGATGAAACGTAGCATTGGGAATGGTCTTGGCAACTACTCGGCCTTGTGATGCAGGTAGTAGCCCATCAGCGCTGCCGTGCAGTACGATAGTCGGTGCCTTGACTTGCTTACTGAAGCGACTGATAGAGCCTGATGCCAAGATCGCATTGAGCTGCTGTACAGTACCAAGGGGATGGAAGTTGCGTTGATAACGGATTTTGGCAATTTCGCGCACCATACGTACATTGACATGACCTGGCGTACCAACTGTCTTCATAAACCAAACGCTATGGCGTACGATATCACGCTCAGAGTGACTCTCTGGGCGATTGATGAGGGTATATAGCTGCTTGGGCTTTGGCGGTTTTAAAAAAGCACGATTGGTTGTGGTGAACATCAGTGCCATACGCTGAACCAAACTTGGGTAACGCGCGGCCACGATTTGTGCAATCATACCGCCCATAGAGGCCCCAAGCAGGTGCGTTCTACCGAGTTTTAGAACTTTAATCAGACGTGCGGTGTCCTCTGCCATATCAGTCAGGTTATAGGCAACCTGAGTGCTCTTATTTGACAGCCCCGTTTGTAGACGCATCATCATTTTGAGCTGGCTAATACGGGGCAGACCATCGATCTGAACTTTAGAGGACAGGCCGATATCACGATTATCAAAACGAATCACAAAAAAACCAGCATCAATAAAGCGTTTGATAAAATTATCCGGCCAAAATACCATTTGCGACCCCAACCCCATAATCATTAACAAAGGTGGATTGTTGGGGTTGCCGCCAGCTTCGATACATAGCTCAATACCATCACCAATATCAATCATCGCTTGGTAGAGGTGTTTGCTAAGATCGGAGTCTCGCCATTGGTGATCCCCAAACTTTTGCCATTCAGGCGCTGGATAAAAATCTGGCGTATTATCTAGATCTGTGTCTGAAGTTTCACGCAATTTGGCACTATTGATGTCATCTGATTTTGTCATGAAGTGTCCTAATTAGAGGGTCGTCTATTACAGCTCAAGCATCTCAAAATCAAGCTTGCCGACACCGCACTCAGGACACGTCCAGTCATCAGGGATATCTTCCCATTTGGTACCAGGTGCAATACCTTCTTCAGGGCAGCCAAGTGCTTCATCATATATCCAGCCGCAGACAATACATTCATAACGTTTCATAAATAGTCCTATCGATCATTGCTAGTGTTATAGTGCGTCATAAACACTCATGTGTAGCATCACAGTCATCATATTAGACTGCAAAAACGCACGTAGTTTAGCATATAACCGTTATTTTCATAGTTAAGTTTACACTTGTATATTGAGATGACTTGCCTTTTATCAAGGCTAGCATATGCTCTATTTTGCTGTAATGTAATACAATCTAAGGCGCCAGTCCGCAATACGAAAGCCAGTTATGCTATAATAATCGCCGCTAAATTCACAGAATTACCCGTTATTTAACGCTGATATACGATTAACCAATTAGTATAGAAGCCATACCCATTCATCATTCAAACCAGATAAACATATAAGTTAAGGGTTAACATGAGTATTAATGCCGCCGCCGCATCTGCCACTACCGAAAATGAGACGACTACCATGCTCAACACTGACCATCCGTTTTGGCAGATTATTCGCACAGTACCAGACTTTCCAAAACCTGGCATTGATTTTTATGATATTACCCCGTTACTGCGCAGTCATGTTGATGCTGTCATCGATGCACTACTTGATGCGTTACCAGAAGGTTTGATGGATGAAGTGGACTGTTTAGGCGCTGTTGAGGCACGCGGTTTTGTATTTGCCAGTATGTTGGCAGGCCGTTTGGGTAAAGGTATGATCTTGCTCCGTAAACCAGGCAAGCTGCCACCACCTGTTGCCAATAAGGCATACGCGCTTGAGTACGGTAAAGATACGCTTGAGATGCAAAACAATCTGCCACCTGAGCGTGTACTATTGGTCGATGATATTTTGGCGACTGGTGGTACGCTGACGACAGCGTATGAGCTGTGTCAATCAGCGGAGCATACGGTAGTAGGTGCATTGGTATTATTAGATTTAGTAGATCTGCATGGCGCGTTTCCAGTCCCCGTCTATACGGTACTAAAAGCCTAAAACCAATACTAAAAGACTAAGATCAATCGCAAGTCGTTGCTGTCAGCCACAAAAAAGCGCCCTGAAAATAATCAGGGCGCTTTTTTTATGATTGGTCTAATGTATTATGCTTCATCTTGTTCGTAGCTTTTGCAAGCGCGTTCAACCAGTGTGCGTCCGACTGTCTTTGGTGTCGTGACTTTAAAGTCTTTGGTGGTCAGTATGGGTTTTTCTGATTGCCATGACTTGATGACCTTATTGTCAGCGCCATAATTGACATAAGCTCTTTTGTAGTAACTGGCGTCTTTGCAAGAAATCAGGAGCTGCTGGTCACTATGGTGAATAGTTTTTTCTTTCACTGTATCTTTTTCTTTTTGCTTAGGATAGGTTCTTAGCATAGAGACAGTGATATTTTCGACCTCTTTTTCATCAATGATCTTGATGTCAGAGCTCTCAATAGAGTCCAAATCTAAACTAAAAACCGATCCAGAGCCGCTCTTGGACACTTCTACCCAATTGGCTGCATGGGCGCTAAACGCCAAAGCACTGCCTGCCAATAACATTGATAGCCGTTTCATACTTAAGCCTTGCTTCTTGTTATCTGAAGTCGCTCATGATAGCCAACTTACTGTGGGCAGGCAAATATCTTTTGTATGACACCAGTGTGAATCTTGTCTCTTTTATTACCCACGGATTGCAGTTAGTGCTTTGGCAAGTTCATCACGTGCACCAATAAAGCCATCGATACCTTTAGGTAATAAGTCTTGTGTGACTTTATCTTTTTGGTAGGCGGCGCTAAATTCCTCATGGGTTAAGCTGACTTGGGTCATTGCTTGTACGTCCATTGACATACTAGGCGATAGCTGGCGTGTCACCTCAGTGTCCATGGTTGCTAGCTCATCAATGAGATTGGGCGCAATGGTTAACAAATCACAGCCTGCTAATGCCAAAATTTGCTCAGTCGAACGGAAGCTGGCACCCATTACTTGCGTCTGGTAACCATGCTGTTTGTAGTATTGATAGATGAGCTTGACTGATTGTACGCCCATGTCATCAGAAGCGGGTACGTTTTGACGGTTCTGTTGGCGTTTTTGCCAGTCTAAGATACGTCCCACAAAAGGCGAGATTAGAGTTACGCCAGCATCTGCACAAGCGATAGCCTGATGTTGTCCAAATAACAGAGTCAAATTACAGTGAATACCTTGGGTCTCAAGATAGCGTGCTGCTTCAATGCCTTGCCACGTCGCTGCCATTTTTATCAAGACTCGCTCTGAGTTGACACCAGCTTTTTGATACGCGTCCATAAAGGCGAGTGCTTTATCTATAGTTGCCCCAGTATCGTAAGACAAACGCGCATCAACTTCGGTTGAAACCCGTCCTTCAATCAGCTCTAAAATATCACAGCCCACTTGAATGGTCAGTGCATCAATCACGGCATCAACGTCACCATTATGACGGCTCATCGTCTCTGATAGCATGCCTTGATTGTCAGGGTGAACCATAGCCTTGGTAATTAGACTTGGATTGGTAGTCGCATCGATAGGTTTTAAACGTGCAATGGCCGAAAGGTCACCAGTATCAGCAACAATGGTAGTCATGGTGCGTAGCTGTTGTAATGCGCTCATCAGGTATCCTTTTTTTTAGTAATGATATGATGCTCCTCTTATATATAGCAGGGTAGGGAGCTGAACTGAGACTGTAACACAGTTTTGAGCATGTGTTTGCCCAGAGTTGTGCTGTGCGACGCTGTTATGTGCCTTAACTGTGCTAATATTAATGGCTATTGGTGTATTTATGCGCATTTACGAATGGGCACTGACTCAAGTTTTTGTTATAGTAGAGCCGGCTATATGTCGAGCAGCTGTATTTGATGATGCATATAGTATCAGCAGTAAATGACGCTAATGCGTAACTGACTTTCGAATGACTCCATCATGGGGCTATACACAAATAACATTGTATATAATCATTGATATGTAAAGACAATCAAAGCGCCTAATAGTTAAAGCACCTGACAGTTAAAACATTTAATGATTGAGGCACCTAATAATTGAGGTGCCTAGCAATTAAAGCACCTAGTAATTAAAGTATATAAAAGACAGTAAGATTAAGCAGTATTAACACCTAAACAATAGCAATACCTAACAGTGATAAAATCTAAAAAGGATGGGCGGTAATGAGCGAGCAGTCACCAGATCAAAATATGGACAATCTAAATCAAACCACCGCAGGCGCTAGCGATACCGCAACTGAAAAAGAGTTTTTAGACAATATTCGTCAAAATATTGACGCAGTCGACTGCGAGATCCAAACACTCATCAATAACCGCGCCAAGCTGGCTCAGCAAGTCGCTACAGTAAAGAAAAACCATATTGCCACTGATGATACCAGTAACCCTATCTTTTATCGTCCTGAGCGCGAAGCACAAGTACTAAAAGCAGTAATGGAGCGTAATACCGGTCCTATCGCTGACGAAAAAATGGCGCGTTTGTTCCGTGAAATCATGTCAGTATGCTTGGATTTAGAAGCGCCGCAGCGTATTGCTTTCTTGGGACCAGTCGGTACCTTTACGCATGCCGCCGCGCTCAAGCATTTTGGTAAGGCCGCAGATACCGTGCCTATGACGACGATTACGGATGTGTTCCGTGAAGTTGAAGCGGGTACCGCGATGTATGGCGTGGTCCCTGTCGAAAACTCTTCAGAAGGGGTGGTCAATCATACCTTGGATGGATTCTTATCTTCTACCCTAAAGATCATTGGTGAAGTTGAGCTACCGATTCATCAAAACTTCTTAGTTGCTGAACACACCAAAATTGATGGCTTGAGCCGCATTTACTCACATCAGCAATCGCTTGCTCAGTGTCGCCATTGGCTAGATGTGAACTTTCCCAATGTTGAGCGCGTTGCCGTATCGAGCAATGGTGAAGCCGCCCGCCGTCTAAAAAACGAGTGGCATTCAGCAGCGATTGCAGGTGATGTGGCAGCGGCAGAGTATGACCTGCACAAGCTTTACTCAAACATCGAAGACAACCCAAGCAATACCACGCGCTTCCTAATCATCGGTCATGAAGCCATCGCGCCATCTGGTCAAGATAAAACCTCTATTGTTGTGTCAGCGCACGACAAAGCGGGTGCGCTTATCGAGATACTAAAGCCTTTGTCCTATCATGGCGTATCGATGACCAGTATTGAGACTCGTCCTGAGCGTCCTAACAAATGGGCGTATGTGTTCTTTATTGATATGAATGGTCATATCAATGATCCAAATGTCAGTGCGGCTATCAATGATATTCGCCCATTGGTGAAAGATTTGCGCATATTAGGCTCGTATCCAAAAGCCGTCCTATAAAATATTTAGGCAGCACTTATTGGTATAAACATACAATAAGTGGGTCTTGGATTTTAAAGGTAGTATTTAGAGACAACATCTAGGGATGAACCATGCAAGATTCTCAATTGACATCATCAGAACTATTACCACTTGTGCCTGCTTATGACAGTATTCTGGCATTAACACCCTATCAAATAGGTAAGCCGATTGAGGAGTTGACCCGCGAGTATGGTGTTTCAGATGTGGTCAAGCTGGCTAGCAATGAGAATCCAATGGGGTGCTCACCGCGTGTGACCCTAGCAATGACCAAGCAATTGGGTCAACTGGCACGATACCCTGATGGCAATGGCTATTACCTAAAGCAAGCTTTGGCTGACTTTAATGATGTCAGTGCTGATCAGATTACGCTTGGTAATGGCTCTGATGATTTGCTTGATATCTTGGCGCGTAGTTTTGTTGGCACTGATGATGCTATCGTCTATAGCCAATACGCTTTTGTGGTGTATTCGATGTTAGCGAAAATGCAAGGCGCTGTAGATATTGAAGTGCCTGCCCAGCGTTTTGGTCATGATTTAAAAGCCATGAGCCAAGCGGTTCAGGATAATCCTAATACCAAAATTGTCTTTATTGCCAACCCTAATAATCCAACGGGTACTCAGCTAGAGCAAAAGGCGCTGCGTCAATTTGTTGCCAGTGTGCCACCCTCAGTACTGATCGTATTGGATGAAGCCTATATCGAATACAGTCCTGAGAGTAATAACCGCGCACTATTAGATGAGTTTGATAATGTGGTTATCGTCCGTACGTTTTCTAAAGCTTATGGACTAGCAGGGTTGCGCGTGGGTTATGCCCTAAGCTCAGTCGCTGTTGCGCACTTATTAAACCGTATTCGTCAACCGTTCAATGTCAGCCGTATAGGTCTAGCAGCAGCAGCAGCGGCACTTGCCGATCAAGACTTTATCAAAGAGACTCGTGTGATGAACGACGAGCAAATGCGTTGGTTAGAAAAGCAGTTTGATGCGTTAGGTCTGGGTTTTGTGAAGTCGCATGCCAACTTTATTATGGTTGAGATACAAGTTGAGATGGAAGATATAACCGCTGACTCCATTCACCAAGCGCTACTTAAGCAAGGTGTCATCGTCCGTCCACTGGCAGCTTATGGTTTACCTAACTGGCTACGTATTACAGTAGGTTTGGCCGAAGAAAATCTGCGTTTGATTGATACGTTGCGCTCTATTTTGACCGAAGATTGAGCGGCTTGATAGATGGTTTTAACCAAATAATATGATAATGAGTCATTAAATTTTATAACGCTAGGGTATGCTTTATCTAAGTTTATCTTAGCGTGTTCAACGAGAAAAGCCGTGAGTCATCAGAAAAAAAACAACATTCGACCGTCTTTGAATATACCCCAACCTATGTTTAAACAAGTCTGTGCGATCGGACTTGGGCTGATTGGTGCCAGCTTTGCGCAGGCCATCAAAGATAATGGTCTCAGTGAGCGTCTGGTAGCAGTGGACAGACATGCACCAAGTATTGCTGAGGCTATTGAGCACGGCTTACTGGATGCGGGCAGCGCCACCCTTCTAGACGTTGCTGGCGGCAGTGACTTGATTATCATTGCCGTGCCAGTACAGGCAGTACAAGCAGTGTTTGTCGATATCAAGCAAGCAATGGATGATGGACAGCTTGCTACCGATTGCATCATTACGGATGTCTGTAGTACCAAAGTCAATATCATTGATGCTGCAAGAGTTGTGTTTGGTGCGTTGCCAGTAGGACTGGTGCCCGCGCATCCGATTGCTGGGGCTGAAAATTCAGGGTATCATGCCAGATGCGCCAACTTGTTTGTCAACCATAGCGTCATTGTTTGCGAACTACCGACTACCAACACAAGGTCAATCGCAAGGTTGCGTCTATTGTGGGAAGCCGTAGGCGCAAACGTGATGTCTATGCCAGCCGATCATCATGATCGTATACTGGCGCATACCAGTCACTTACCGCATTTACTTGCCTTTAACTTGGTTGAACAGTTGGCTAGCCATGATGATAATTTAGATATGTTTCGATATGCCGCTGGCGGGTTTCGCGATTTTAGCCGTATTGCCGCCAGCGACCCTAAAATGTGGCACGATATATTTTTTGCCAATCAAAGCGCCATTGTGAGCGCTCTTGATGAGTATGGTGTCTATCTACAAACCATGCGCCAGCTCATCATCGATCAAGATTCAACCGCCCTGATGGGACTTTTGGGCCGTGCGCAAGCCGCACGGCGACATTTTGGCCATATGTTAGCCAGCACCCCTTATACGGATACTTCTGCCATGTCAGCTTCTTATAATATTACCCCTAGCAACACTGTCTCTGGCACCATTGCGATCCCTGGTGATAAATCCATCTCGCATCGCAGCATCATGCTTGGCAGTCTTGCCACAGGCGTGACCAATGTGACCGGATTTTTGGAAGGGGAGGATGCCCTTGCAACGCTACAAGCATTTCGTGATATGGGCGTCACTATCGAAGGTCCTGACAATGGAAACTTGATCATCCATGGTGTTGGTATGAATGGTCTAAAGCCAAGCAAGATCCCACTATATATGGGCAATTCAGGCACCAGTATGCGTCTGCTATCTGGTATTTTAGCGGCGCAATCGTTTGATAGTGTGCTTACTGGCGATACCAGTCTAAACAAACGCCCGATGGAGCGTGTGGCGGCACCGCTACGGTCAATGGGGGCAATGATTCAGAGTACGGGTCATAGTGGCACCGCGCCGCTCAGTATCACTGGTCGTGACACGGTCGGTAAGCCATTGCAAGGTGCTGAGTATGATATGCCAGTTGCGTCAGCGCAGGTCAAGTCTTGCTTGCTCCTAGCAGGACTGTGGGCAGAGGGTACGACAACCGTCACACAGCCTGAGGTCAGCCGCGACCATACCGAGCGTATGTTATCGGCTTTTGGTTATCCTGTGACTGTAGAAGGCAATCGTATCAGTGTCACTGGCGGCGGTGAGTTAACAGGTGGTGATATTGCGGTTCCTGCTGATATTTCTTCTGCTGCATTCTTTATGGTAGCTGCTGCTATCAGTCAAAATAGCGAACTGACACTGACACAAGTCGGTATTAATCCGACACGTACGGGTGTCATTGATATTCTCAAGTTGATGAATGCAGATATTAGCCTAAGCAATGAGACCCACGTTGGCGGCGAGCCAGTGGCTGATATTACCATTCGCAGCTCAAACTTGGTCGGTATTGAGATACCAGAGCATCTTGTGCCACTAGCAATTGATGAGTTCCCTGTACTATTTATTGCAGCCAGTTGTGCGCAAGGCCGTACCGTATTGACTGGAGCTAAAGAGCTACGCGTCAAAGAGTCAGACCGTATTGCCGTAATGGCAGAAGGGCTACACACACTTGGTATCGATTGTACCGTGACTGATGATGGGCTGATTATCGAAGGCAAAGGCACTGCTACTGAGAACGGCGATATAAACAACAGCCAGCCTGTCTTTGGTGGTGGTCACATTGTCTCGCATCATGATCATCGTATTGCGATGAGTTTCTCTGTTGCCAGTTTACGTGCATCCAAGCAAATTACTATCGAAGGGGTTGAGACAGTTAATACCAGCTTCCCAGGATTTGCGACGCTTGCCAACCAAATCGGTATGTCTATTGACGTTGATCAAGTGGATACTGGTGCCCAATAGATCATCAAATGCCAGTTAGTGTCATCTTCTTGATTGACAACACAGCGCATCAATAAAAATTTAGTATTACATCGTTAGCAATGTACTCATGTCACTACTGGCATGAGTACATTGCTTTTTACCTTATAATCTCACTGTAGTAACCCTGCGCTTCCACCATGATGTCGATAATAACAATCAAAACTAGGTGAGGGCGCGCTTTGCTCTAAAAAGTTGTCCTATATTATGACTACCCAAAATGTCATCAAAAAACCTGTTGCTCCCATTACTACTACCAGGCGCGGTATCATTACAGCGCTTATTGCATTTTTTATCTGGGGCGGATTTCCGTTATACTTCAAAAAACTATCTGATTATGATGCGACTGAGATCATTGGGCATCGTATTGTCTGGACGTTTTGCTGCCTACTGATTGTGTTAGTGGCTACCAAACGCTGGGGGTGGATAGAGACACTCAAAAAGAACCCAAGATGGATTGCACTATCGTTAGTATCTGGTTTGATTATCGCCACCAACTGGCTCACCTATGTCTGGGCGGTCAATCATGACCGTATCCTTGAGGCCAGTTTGGGATATTTTATTGGACCGTTGGTAGGCGTCGCATTATCAATGATATTATTCAAAGAGCGCTTGCGTCCTTTGCAGTGGGTTGCTATTGGGTTTGCACTGCTGTCTGTCGTCATTCAAGTGGTGATGATTGGCAGCCTGCCATGGATATCGTTGATTTTGGCGTTTAGCTTTAGCACTTATGGTACCATCCAGCGACAAACGCCATTAACTGCTGTGGATGCTATGTTTGTTGAAACGGCGATGTTGGTACCGTTATGCCTGTGGTGGTTTTGGCAGTCTGACGTGGTTAGTCACCAGCTAAGCTTTTGGTTCAGCTCAAACATTTGGCTGCTTATGATTGCAGGTCCGATCACCCTGATACCGTTGCTATTGTTTAATAAGTCTACCAAGCTTGTCGCTTATAGTATCTTGAGCTTTATGAATTATCTGACGCCGACGTTTATCTTCTTCTTGGCGGTATTTTATTATAAAGAACCGTTTGATTTAAATCGTTTAGCAGTATTTGGGCTAATTTGGTTAGGTCTGCTATTATTTAGCATCGACCTATGGCGACATCGTCCAAGTAAAGTGTTAAAGGCGGCGCGCTTACGAGAAGAAGCTTTGCAATAGTTTTGGATAAAAGATTCATCACTCAAATAAAAATTCGTAAATAAGGATAGACGTATGTTCCATACCCAGTCTGATGTCGTATTTATAAAGGGTCTAAAAGTTGAAGCCGTGATTGGCGTTTTTGACTGGGAGCGAGCCATTACTCAGCCTTTGCTCATTGATATCGCACTTGAGACTGATATTAGCGCTGCTGCACTGTCAGATGATGTGAGTGATGCACTCAGCTATAAAGAAGTTTGCGATGATGTGAGCGAGTGGTGCAAAGAGATAAAAGCAAAGCTGCTTGAGCATTTAGCGGGACAGATCTCTGATAAAATATTTGCAAAATATGACTGTCAAAAGATAACATTGAGCATTGCTAAACCGACGGCTATCACTCAAGCCGACGCAGTCGGGGTGCAAATAACACGCTATGCACCAGCGTCAACCAACGAGCCAGCTACTACAGACGCTGATGACAGCCAAGCCGATGATGCATAAAACGTCGATAGATTTGGACTTAGAAACGTTAAAACAAGGCGCATCTGAGACTCTGCAAGCACAGCTTGTGTTGGAGGTAGTGTTAGCGCTTGGGAGTAACTATCAAGCTGACAAGTATCTTCCGCTCGTTCGAAATAGCTTAGCTGCGCTAGGTAACATTCGCTTATCTACGGCTTTTCAAAATCCTGATTTCACCGCAAGTTTGGAACAACCAAAGCCTGACTATACCAATCAATGTGTCTATCTAGTACTCACAACGCCAATGAGCCTGCAGCAGCTACAGCAAACCTTTAGAACGCTTGAAGGCGATTGTCATAGATGTCGACAGACTGAACCGAATCAAGTACGGCGAGTGACAATGGACATTGATATTTTGATGATTAAATTGGCTGATAAAGAAAATAGCCTAAGCGAAGAGTCGATATCTAAATCAATGTCTGATTGGATTGTGATGGCCGATCGTTATCCATTTAAAGCGCACGAGGAAGCGGGAGTCAGGGAATTAATTTTAACCAAGCTCTAATTTGGCTAGTAAGTGGCCGTATCTTAATCACAATTATATCTTTTCATCTAAAACTATCGCTGTTCAGTATTCACTCTGCCTTAACCCATCAGTTTCCTAGACAAAAATCTAATAAAAACTATGCGATTATCTAGGCAATTGTTAGTATAAGTGACGATGTAATCCTCAAGATACTACTACCTATGCAAAAACCAATGAACCTTTCGAAGAAAAAAATAATCAAGAGTTTAGTAGCAATAATCATTATATCTACTTTACCTGCCTGCGATAAATCCCCTTCCGAGCACCTTAAATCTTTTATCGAAGACAAATACCCTGTGGCAAATATGCTAGATGAGCCGTTAGAAACCCCACTTGAGATTAACGTCGAACCCAAGCGCTTAGCCATGACCAGCTCATGGAGCGCAGGGGTAAAAAACGATGGGACGCTTTGGACATGGGGTACAGATGGTCTACTGCGCGAGACTAAGACAGGACAAGACCCAACGCCTAGGCAAGTCGAGGGTGTTAAAGATGCGGTAGCTGTGTCAGGTGCTGGTCATATGTTACTACTACGAAAAGATGGCACAGTATGGGGTTGGGGTAGTAACTATCATGGAAAGATAGATCCTAGTGATGATGATACATTTATTGAAGAGTTACGACAGATTCAAGGAATTGAGAATGTTGTAGACATAGATGCTAGTGAGTTTGCTTCGATATTTTTAACACAAGATGGAAGCGTTTATATTTTAGGAAATAAGAATGATTATCCTAGCGAATGTAACGAGTTTAGGATATGTAAAATCACTATGTTCAATGATATGAACATAGTGAAAGTACAAGGTAGCATTAGTACAATTTTCGCACTTAATGACAAAGGTGAAATGTATACGACAGGTTTTTATCCAAAAGATTTAGGACGGTTTGAAGATAATTCAGGGTATCAAAATTTCAAACACAAAAAAGATCTATTTGGACTTGAGAAGGTACATGTTCCTAGAAAAGTAGTTGATTTCTCATATGGGTTCGGAAATTTTGCACTTCTAGAAGATGGTTCTTTATGGAGTTGGGGTGATGGTAGTGGTGGATGGACAGCTCAAGGAACGCTTCAAAATAGCCTCAAGCCTAAAAAGGTGGATGGACTTAGTAAAGTGGTAAAAATGAATTCATACTCTGCCAATACGGATAATGGAGATTTATATATTTGGGGTATGTATACTTTTGAAGGAAAGATGTCCTCAAATCGAAGCAATATTTCTAGACCTATTAAAGTGATGAGTAATATTAGGGTTTCTCAGTATGTTGCAGGCAATGGTAACGAGTTTATATCAACTCTAGGTGATACTTGGTTTTGGGGGTCAAATTACTTAGCACAATTTGGTACTGGCGACATTCAAACAAAAAGATATGTTTCAAAAGACAAAACCCTAATTCCAAGAAAATCACTCTTCAATATTCACGCTAACAAGTAACTAACTTTAAAATTAAGAAGGCTCACTATGTCACAGTCAATAAAAGATATCTTTTATCACGCGCTACTAGCTCGTGCGTCTTACTCTGAGATGAAAAGCAACGATTTGCAAGATTGGAATTTACTTGAGAATTAAGAAGGTTAATCCGCCATGTATGCAGACATGGTAGATTTTATCCAATCCCGCTTTGATTTCATTGGTTCTTTACTAAAACCTATATAAGCATTTTTTATCAGTCTATACGGCAATAGTACTGCCTACATTTAACGACTGTCTTAGCGATTTTTCTCATCATTGATATCTTCTACATCAACACGACCAATCACATCTAAGTCTTCTAGACACAGCTTGTCATACTCTTTTTTGCAAAAATTGGGATCGATATCGCACATCGCTGACTGTAGTTGATCGAGGCGATTTTCTGACTGTTGGATGTGTTCAAGCATTTTAGCAAAAGCTTCTGCAACAGGGTCTTGTGAATAGGGGTCAATACCATAAGCACGAAACGTATTGGTACGTTTTGCGGTAGGGGTAGTGTTAGTTGTTTGATCTTCGCTGCTGTCACCTGCTTTCGCAACTTTTTCTTGCTGCTTGGCATCTTGTACCTTAGTCGTGAGCGGATTGCCTTTTTCATCGTGATAATCTGAGATCATACGAGCCGCACTGCCGACCATCGTTGCACCTGCTGGCACCGGTTTAACTACCACTGCATTTGAGCCAATTTTGGCATTTTTACCGACAGTAAATGGCCCCAATACTTTGGCACCAGCACCAACGGTCACGCCATCTTCTAGCGTTGGATGTCGCTTGCCATTGTTCCAAGACACCCCGCCTAGAGTGACACCGTGGTATAAGGTCACATCGTTCCCAATCTCAGCGGTCTCACCGATAACGACACCGACACCGTGATCGATAAAAAAGCGCTTACCAATCTTGGCAGCAGGGTGAATCTCGATACCGGTAATAATACGTGAGCCATAAGAGATAACACGAGCCGCCAGTTTCTGTTCATTATTCCACAGACAGTGCGCACCGCGATGCAATATCAGCGCATGAATACCAGGGTAGGTCAAAACAACCTCCAAGCTATTACGTGCTGCAGGATCACGGGTAAATACTGCTTCAACATCTTCTTTTAGATCTTTTTTGATGCTGGCAAGTGTTTTGAACAATTTGGCTGGCACTGACATAAAGGGTCCTATCTATTTGTCTATAGAGTACCACTGCTAACATGGCAGGGTCTCTTATCTGTGGTCATGATATTCGGATAACAATGGAAACGTATAGCCGCTAGTCTCTCTCAAGTTATAACAGCTTTATGCCCTAAAATATAGTAAGGCGCTATCAAATAAAATAGAGGTGATGAGCAATAACTTACCTTAATCTTTTGAGAGTTTTGCAATCAAAGCACTTAATAGTTGATACTCTTTTTGATCAAGCTGCAGACGTGAGCCAAGCCTAGATAAACGGGACGGCAATGATTTTAGATGTTCGCTATTTGCCAGACCACGATTGATCATAAGATCCGTAGCGCGCTGAGTGAGCTGTTGCAGCTGCTGCTGAGTGATAGCAGGCTCGTCCCATTGCTGACGTAAATGCACATCAAGTGTCGGCTGAGTCGTGTTATCTGACTCTGTATCCAAATCATCTGCTGCCTGAACGTGTGTCTGAGCATAAGCAAAAATAAAGCTAGCAATGACTTGCACTGCGGAGGCGACATTTAGTACTGGATAGGCAGGATTGGCATCGATTTGAATGTGATAGTCTGCATAAGCCAATTCTTCATTGGTCAATCCGCGGTCTTCACGTCCAAATAGTATAGCGATATTTGGCTTGCGAGAAGGCGCAGCAGATAAAGTATCACTATCATCTGTACTTAAAGCTGCTTGTGCATCAATAAAGTCAAACGTGATTTTGGCGGCCTGTGTGGGTGTCACGACAGGGCGAGGCAGATGACGACTGCGACTGCTGGCAGCAAATACCAACTGACAATCAGAGATAGACGCCTCTAGGGTAGGCGCGATGATAGCAGCGGACAACAGATCACTGCCACCTGCTGCATGTGAGACACTGGTGTCATCAATCGGTAGTTTGGGATCGACGACTGTCAAGCGAGACAAACCCATTGTATGCATTGCACGGGCCGCCGAGCCAATATTAGCAGGTAGAGTCGTATTGACCATCACGACTTGTAGACAGTTAAGATAATCATTCACTGTACGGGCGTGCTCAATAGATGATAAAGTGTCGTTACTCATTATTGCCCCAATCTTTGATTGATTTCTTGTTCAGCGTGTTGTAATGCGCCAGCGATTTCTTCAATCAAGTCTGCGTGCTCACTGATATGGCGCTCACGGCAGTGTTCTTGTAGCTCGCTGCTCAGGCGGACTAATTGAGTAGTACCTAAGTTTGCACTCGCCCCTTTTAGGGCGTGAGCTGCCTCAAAGCCGGTAGCGTTATCATTCTCTTGCTGGGCAGTGCGTAATGTCTCGATTCTTTGACGACTGTCCGTAAAATATACATGTATCAAATCGACAAAGTCTTCTTCTAGTAAGTCACGCATGTCTTCAAACTGTTCATGATTGACAATCTCTTCATCAGTCTGACCAGTTGTATTATTATTTGTCATGTCAGTCATTGTTTTTGTCCGATTATTAAAAGTTAAAGCTATAAGATTACTATAGTAAATTTTCGAGGGTATTGTGCATTTTAGCTGTAATGAAAGTGTAAATTATCTTCACTAACTAAAGTCTTCAATTGTTGCAAGTTGTCATCATTTGGGTAGACGCGCCAGTGCTCGGATAGTCCTACATTGGCAATACCATATACGTCATAGATGCTTAGTCCAAGTGGTAGGCAGTTGTCATTGATAGAGGCATCCGTATTACTTAATGCATTGTTTGCATAACTTTGGAGCATGCCGTTTTGGTTCATTGCATCATGGTTCATATCGTTCTCTAGCGCCAACAGATCATTGCCATTTTCATCATATAAGCTGCCGCTCATGGCAGGATCGTAGGCGTTACTGCTAGCACCGCCTTGTTCGTCTTGTTCTTGATTATAAGTTAATCGCGGTTCAGGTATGATGTCAGCTTGGGCGGACTTGAGTAATGGCTGCAAGCGCGTGAGCAGGTCAATGTCATTGCCATGAACTTTGATACTGATTTTTTTGAGCCAACGCAAGCGGGCATCGACCATACTCATGGCACTATCAAGGCGCGCAAACAAGCGCCCGTCACGCTCGCGGATGCTGCCTTTGATGATGACGACTTCATCGATTTTCAATTGTTCTTTGACACGGTTGAATCGCTCAGCGTAGCAGCTGACTTCTAGCCTCGATGTACCGTCATCTAACGTAATCACATTACGATTACCGAAGTTTGCGATATCTATAATGAGGCCTGCAAAATAGCAGCTGCCGTTGTAGCCAGTATCTGCCAGTTTATTGAGGCGAGCGCCTGAGGTATAGCGTTTTAACTCATCTAAGTATTCATTAATTGGATGACCGGTTAAGTATAGCCCCAGCGTATTTTTTTCCGCTTTTAGGCGATGCTTGTCACCCCAAATCAGCTCTGGCGTCATCACGAGCGGCGGCGCGGCAACGACCCCATCCATCTCACCAAACAAGTCCATCATGCCAAGCTCATTGTTTTGACGGTCTTGTTCAGCCGCTTGTACTGCGCTTGGTAGCTGGCTCATCAATGCACCGCGAATCTCGAAAGCTTCGTCGGCTGGTAAGTCGGGTCGTAGCGTCGCTGCAAAGTCATCAAAACAGCCTGCGCTGACCAATGCTTCGAGCGTACGCTTATTGACCTTTTTGATGTCCACACGGCGGCAGAAATCATATAAGTCTTTAAAAGGTCCATCCGTGCGACGGGCATTAACAATGGACTCGACAGCCCCTTCACCCACGCCTTTAATCGCACCCAATCCATAAATGATATTGGTCGGTGTATCTGCGACAAAGTGCCATTCACTGCGATTGACTGACGGATTGACCACGGTCAACTCAAAGTTTTCACGGCAATCATTGATAAAGAACACCACATTGTCGGTGTTGTTCATATCGGATGTTAATACTGCCGCCATAAATTCGGCAGGGTAGTACTGTTTGAGATAAGCCGTTTGGTAGGCGAGCACTCCATAAGCAGCAGAATGCGAGCGGTTAAAGCCATAACCTGCGAATTTTTCCATTAGGTCAAACACGCCGCCTGATGTGACCTCGTCGATGCCTTGTGAGGTTGCACCAGTCACAAAGATATCGCGCTGCTTTGCCATCTCTTCAGGTTTTTTCTTACCCATCGCACGGCGCAGCATATCAGCACCGCCTAAACTATAACCTGCCATCACCTGTGAGATCTGCATGACCTGTTCTTGATAGACAATAACGCCGTTAGTATTTTCTAAAATTGGTTCGAGATTGGGATGGTCATAAATGACTTCCTCACGGCCGTGCTTACGGTCGATATACATCTCTACCATACCTGCATCAAGCGGGCCGGGACGATAGAGCGCACACATGGCGATCACATCTTCGATATTGGTCGGCTGCAGTTTGGCCAGATACTTTTTCATGCCCATACTTTCTAGCTGAAAGACGGCGGTGGTTTTGGCATCTTGCAGCAGCTTATAGGCTTTAACGTCATCTAAAGGCAAATCTTCCAATACCAATGCGGGCACGTTTTCTTTGGCACGGCGCAAATTGATGTTTTCGACTGCCGCGTTGATGACCGTTAAGTTACGTAGACCCAAAAAGTCAAACTTTACCAAACCGACGGCTTCTACATCGTCTTTATCAAACTGGCTGACACGGTGACCTTCATCATCACAATAAATGGCGCTAAAGTCGGTGATTTTATGCGGCGCAATCAGTACACCACCAGCATGTTTGCCGACGTTTCGGCAAACGCCTTCAAGTTTAATCGCCATCTCCCAGATCTCAATGGCATCTTCATAGTCCATATTGTCAGGGTTAGAGATTAAGTCTTTAAGCTGCGGCTCTTGCTCAAGCGCTTGGCTGAGGGTGATGCCGGGTGTTTTGGGAATCAGTTTGGATATTTTATTGGCCAAAAAGTATGATTTACTTTGGACGCGCGCCACATCACGCACTACCGCTTTTGCAGCCATGGTACCAAAGGTAATAATTTGTGATACCGCATCACGACCATAGGTCTGCGCCACGTAATCAATCACGCGATCGCGACCCTCGATACAAAAGTCGATATCGAAATCGGGCATGGATACCCGCTCAGGGTTCAAGAAGCGCTCGAACAATAGATCGTAATGAATGGGGTCGAGATCGGTAATATTGAGCGCGTAGGCGACCAGAGACCCTGCACCAGAACCACGTCCAGGTCCAACAGGCACGCCATTGGCTTTTGCCCAGCGGATAAAGTCCATTACGATAAGGAAGTAACCGGGAAAGCCCATCGATAGAATAATATCCAGCTCATATACTAGGCGCTCGTCGTATCTTTGACGAAAGTCGCTCCAATTGTCTGTACGTGCCTCGACTGGAAAGAGCTTATCTAAGCGCCGCTCAAGACCGCGCTGGGACTCTGCACGGAAAAACGACTCAATCGTCTCGCCTTCAGGGACAGGAAAATCGGGCAATACATTAATGCCTAGCGTCAAGGTTACATTGCAGCGGGTAGCCAAACTTAAAGTGTTATCAACCACTTGCGGGATATCAGCAAACAGCTGCGCCATTTGGTCTTGGGTTTTTAGATACTGCTCATCTGAATAGGTCTGAGGGCGGCTGGGGTCTGCTAAGACATAAGAGCCTGCAATACACACGCGAGCCTCATGCGCATCAAAATCTTCTTGCGCTAAAAAACGCACATCGTTATGAGCAATGATAGGAATGTTGTGCTTGGCACCTGAGTGAATGGCCGCCCTAATAAAGGCATCTTCGCCTGAGCGGTTGGTACGCTTGATGGCAAAGTACAAACGATCGTCAAATTTTGCTTGCCATTCAGTGAGCAGCTCATCGGCTTTTTCTGGCATAGAACCAACCAGTGCTTGACCCACGTCTGATTTTTCGGTCAGTAGTACAATGACGCCTGCCGCATGCTCCAGAATATGACTACGCTTAATCACAGGTGTGCCATGGTTGACAGGATCAGCGCGACCTTCGGTAAACCCAAGCGACACGATACGAGTAATGTTTTGATAGCCCTCGTTGTTCATCGCAAGTAGGGTAAGGCGTGTGTCTTCATTGTCCATGATGACGTCACTACCGATAATGGGCTTGATACCCGCGCCTAGGCAGGCACGATAAAACTTCACTGTGGCGTACAGGTTAGACAAATCAGTCAGTGCCAGCGCGCGCTGATTATCGGCTGCGGCCGCTTTTACGAGCGGTTTGATACGCACGATAGAATCGGTGATGGAGTATTCGCTGTGGATGCCAAGGTGTACAAATGCCATAGAAGACTCTTACTGGTACGATCAAAGAAATAAGCTACCGATAAAATAATTGATTATTATCAATCAATTATACTGATACCTAGAGGCCGATAAGACCTCGATAGCCATATTGATACGTTTTAAATGGGGTCGTTAATAATATCATTATTTGCGGCAGACAGCCACTGATTGCAAGGGTTTAATCTGAGTGAAATAAGTCACTATACGACTTCCAATAGGTCAAAAGACATATTAAAAAGCCCTCTATACATAATGTATAGAGGGCTATGTTATTGATAATTAAAAACAGTTTGATCTAGTACCCAACCACCGCTGCATCAACTATACGGGGATCAGAAGAGCCATAAACGCCGTTTGGTGTGAGCATAATCGACTGCGTGGAGCCCATGGCTGATTTTGGACTGACCGTGTGACCCATAGATTCCAATTTTTTGATCGTATCGATATTCAGTGCCTTTTCGACTCGAATCTCGTCAGGCAACCACTGGTCATGAATGCGCGGCGCGTGCGTTGCTTCCGCGATATTCATGTCGTGGTCGATGACGTTGGAGATGATTTGGGTGACCGTGGTAATGATACGGCTGCCACCTGGACTGCCCGTGACGATATAAGGTTTGCTGTCTTTGAATACCAGTGTCGGACTCATCGAGGATAGCGGACGTTTATTAGCCTCAACGGCATTTGCTTCGCCGCCTAGCAGTCCGTAACCATTGGGTACACCAGGCTTGGCAGAAAAGTCATCCATTTCATTATTTAACAAGATTCCTGTGCCCTCAGCCACCAGACCAGTGCCATAAGAGAAGTTCAACGTATAGGTGTTGGCGATGGCATTGCCGTCTTTATCAACGATAGAGAAGTGCGTGGTCTGATCGCTCTCATAAGGTAGCGGGTTATTGGCTTTGATGGTAGCTGCTGGCGTGGCCTTGTTCGGGTCAATTAATGTACGCAGTTTATCAGCATAAGCTTGTGAAGTGAGGCCGCTGGCAGGTACGTCAATAAAGTCAGAATCCCCGAGGTACTCAGCGCGATCTGCATACGCCAGTTGCATGGCCTCGCTCATCAAGTGAATGGTTTTTGCGCTGTTTTGACCGTAGTCACCCAGTGGATAGCCTTCTAGAATATTTAAAATCTGCACGATATGAATGCCGCCAGAGGAGGGCGGTGGCATCGAGACAATCTCATAACCACGGTAGTCGCCTTTGACAGGTTCGCGAGCGATGGCATCGTAGTCGGCTAAGTCTTGTAAGCTCATGCTACCGCCTGCTTCGTTAACTGCTTTGACCAGTTTTTGAGCGGTCTCACCCTTATAAAACCCATCGGTACCCTGTACTGCAATCCGTTTTAATGATTGCGCAAGCTCAGGCTGTTTTAAACGTTCACCTGGCTGATAAGCGCTGCCATCAGGCTTAAAAAACACTTTTTTGGTACTTGGCCATTTCTGTAAGCGATCACTCAAGGCGGTGAGCGACTCGGACAAACCTGCGGTGACCTCTATACCATCTTCTGCCAATGCAATCGCTGGTGCCATGACTTGCTCGCGGCTCATCGTACCATGCTCTTCTAGGGCTTTTAACAGTCCCGCTACCGTCCCCGGCACCCCAATGGCTAAGCCATGATAACGAGATAAGTCACTAACTGCGTTGCCCTCATCGTCGAGATACATATCACGAGAGGCGCTACTTGGTGCCTTTTCACGGTAATCAAGGGCGACTGTTTTGCCTTGCTTGGCATCATAAATCATCATAAAACCACCACCGCCAAGGTTGCCCGCGCGCGGTAAGGTCACTGCTAAGGCAAAGCCCACTGCGACCCCAGCATCGACGGCATTGCCACCGTCTTTTAAAATCTGCAAGCCAATATCAGAAGCAAGCGCTTCTTGGGTGGCAACCATGCCATTTTTTGCCCATAGCGGATGGTGAATAGCATCTTCAGAGTAGATTGCCTGATCGCTATTGGCATTATTGGACGTGGTTTTGAGAGTGCTGGTTTTGGCTCGTGTGATGCGTTTGGTTTCAGAGAGGACGGTTGGATTGTCCGTCATGATGGCTAAATTGATTGCACTGGTATTGATAGAGGTATTATTAAGCGTCGCGCTGTTTGCCGGAACGGTTGGCTCAAGTGCATGGGCTGAGACAGACAGTAGCAAGGCGCTTGTGATCAGCAATATATTAGTTTTTAGCTGGTTTTTGGTTTTTGAATGAATCTGTTGAGCAGTCTGATCAGCATGAAAAGGGAGTCGTGACATCGCAAAGTCCTTTTTGGGCGAGTAAAGATAAACCATTAGAGAGATGTCTGAATGATAGCGAAAATAACGAATAGTAGAAAGTTGTTTATTAACTTCTACAATGAGGTGTTGATACAAGATGAGCAACTCTGTCAGTAATTTCAGTTGTTTTCATTCAAGCACGACCTAGCATAATTGCCTCGTTGTATAGAGGAAATTACTTTTCATTGAAGTTTTCCTTTAAAAAACATACGCTACGCTTACTAAACTGTAACGTCTTGTGATATAAATAACAGTACTACTGTACACTCATTATCGATGAGTCTATCTATAAAAAGAGACTGCTATGCCATTACGTCATTTGAACACCTGCAATCAACAACGTTTTACTGAGACTACGCCTGCCTGTTTTTCTAATAATAAGCGCCATAATGATCGTTTATATCAAACCTGCAAATTGACTTCTATCGCACTGTTAGTGAGTAGTGCATCGCTTGTGCTCGCAGGTTGTCAATCTGCATCTCCTATATCATCGAATACAGGGTCGACCAGCACACTGATAGACTTTAGCAGTGTAGATACCGCGAAGAGTCAACGCCAAGGACGCGCCTTTACAGCCAGTCAAGATGCTCAGGCCGAGCGTTACGCGCAATTGTTTGATCAAGAAAAATACCCTAGTACTGAGAATCGAGCTAAGACGCATTTACTAGCTGCGATTCGTCAGCACTTAGCGACAGAGCATGTGGCTGTCGCCCAAGCGAACTATCAGTCAGTACCGTTCATCGATGCAGACAGTATCGATGCAGGATCAACCAGCTTGCTCAGAACGATCATAGAAACGTATGCCTATCAGCCTGAAGGGATGGCCGATGAATATCAGCCTTATATCGATGATTATGATGATTCATTGCAGTCTGACTATTACAAAGACAAATACGGTGAGAGTGATCCTGCCGAGGTAGAAAGAAAAGCCATTGCCGCGATACTGGCCGAAGCCGGTGAAAATGAACCAGTAGGTGATCCCAACGCTGACAATGAGTATGGCTATGATAAAGACGGTTATGGCAGCGATGACTACTATAGCAGTGACGACTATGAGGACTATGACGACTATGGCAGTGGTACAGGGGGTGCGCTCTCAGGTATGTCAAGGTTAAACCCAAAGACAATGGCTGCAAAATATGAAGCCATGCAATTGGCAAAACAGCAGGCTAAGACAGAGGCATCAGCTGATGATAAGCCCTCGATGTCTCCTACTGGGTTGATTGGTAATATACTGACCATGTTCCACCGTACGCCAGAGCAAATCGCTGCAACTAACGCCTATCAGTATCAGAACTTGACGTTCAATAGTGTCAGCCAATATAACCCCAAGCAGCGACAATTACAAAGTGTCTACAGCTACGATTACGCCACACCAACGATCAGCTCGTCTATACAGGTTCCTCTCGCTTTTGATTTTAATAACAGTAAAGTCACAGTCGATCCATCGGCTATTATGCCACTTGTCGCCATGGTCAATCCTGAAAACACCCTCTTACCTGAGCAAATGGCTGCACATACGGTAAGTTTTGGTTTACCTGAAAGTGTTACCGCTCAGTTGCCACCAGCAGTACTGTATGACGCTGTGCTCAACGCCATACAGCAAAGCATGGCAGAATTAGCGCCTGAGCATTTTAGTGCGGTAGATATTGATGGTGATGCATTTGCCAAAGAAGTCGGTGCGACTCGCGCAGTAAAAGTCTATTTTGGTAGTCAGCAAAGCGGTGAGATGATTGGCAAAACGCTAAAATATGTGACGCAGTCGCTACAAGAACATGTCGATGCCAATCCAAAACAATACCCTGATGGCGCTACGCTAAAGGCTGCACTTGCCAAATTGCAGCTATACAATAAAGGCTATCAAAGTGCTGATGTGGGCTCGCTGTTGCAGCTCATTGAAGCTATTGGACCCATTTCATTTAATCAAATTAATTACTACTATTTAGACAGCTCAAATCGCCTACTTGCCAAGCAGCAGCGTGTCAATATTGGTGGCGATTTAATGGGCTCTACGACGACTATGCTCAATCAAATACGTTATGACAGAACCAGCTTTAATCGTCATGCATTAACGCCATTATTGGCAGAGTCGTTTGGTCCAAAAGCCGCCGCTCCTATCGATGGTAATGCATGGATTGCCGCACAGCGTGAGAAAAAAGACAGACTACAGTTGGCACGTTACGCCCGTTACGACTATCAGGATGGTGAGCTAGAGAATTATTATAATAGTGATGACTATAACAGTGGTAACTATGAGCGTAACTATGGCGAAGAGGCCGTCGAGCAGAGTCGTACTAACAACGGCGAAGATGATACTGATAATAAATAACAACTCAGTTGCATCATCTCATTGCATTTACGCTCATACCTATTAGGAATAAATAATGAAAACAATATATAAAACCATCGCTCTACGCGTGCCACCTATGATAAAAGCCAATCAATTATTGACCAGTGCCTGTCTATCAGGGGCACTATTATTAACAGGTTGCCAAGCCACTAATGGCAGTCAGGCAAGTACGGCAGCTAAGCCATTACCTAGCACTGCCAAAAAAACATTGGCAAGTGCGTTGCAAAAACAGCGCCGTCAATCGTTTAGTTACCATAGCAACCTTGAAATAAGCAATGTTACGAGTAATGACATAAGCAATAACCGACCGCTTACGGCTACAGCTAACCGACAAATAGCTGTATCAGACTATGTCGATCAACACTGTGATGAGGCGCATGACCAGGCGTATGCAGCGCTAATACTGCAGGCAGAGAACCAAAACAAAGAAGTTCTAGCGGCTGATTACGATGCTGAGCGGAACACTATCAAGCAGACGTACGCCGAATGCGTAGAGGCTTACAATGCTTGGAGAGACAATCAGTATGACAACACTATCAAAGTCACACCAGAGTATCAGGCGCTATTCGATGATTATGAGGACCAACCAAAACCACTAGATGGCAAAAAAGCGCAATTGCTTGATGAGTATTTGCTAAAACCATTATCTATCGATGCGCAAGGAATCTACCAACCACTAGCGGGTAAGACGACGATGCTCGCCAGTGCCCAGTATCAAGCGCGCAACCACCATAGCAGTATCAATCAGCCTATTTACGTTGATTTAAAGAACGGTGATATCTATCTATGGGCAGATAACTTTGCGCTGATCAACTCTGAGCTATTAGACGATAAGCTTGGAGAAAAATGGCGTAACAAATGGCTAAAAATAGCCATCGATGATGGCACATTGCCCAAAGGGTTTGGTCGTGCGGTAATAAAAAGCCACTTTGCCGCGTTAGATATGACTTATGATGCAGCCCCAGTTGGTCAGTTTGATTATGTCGCGCCCAACACACTTACGTCAGTGTCCCCGAAGCTACCTGCCCATCAGCTATCAGCAATGTTGCCAAGCGAATCTATTATTCGCCGAGTACAGAGTTTTGATGATTATCGTGACGATTATAAGAGTTATATGCAGATTTTCTATGATCGTATCAGCAAGCAATATCCAGAACTCATTGAAGAAACGGCGCCTATGACAGCCTTTGAGACGATTCAAAACCCACAGGCATTCACTAGCAAAGCGATGGTACAAAAAATACTAGCGATGATAAAAGAACAAATGAACGATAACGTATCAGGGACGCAAGCAGCTGCCAACACAGAGGTACAAGAGCTATATGGTTTTGATAAAAAGGGTCAGCTCAAATGGCAGCATGTCCATCGCAAGCTTGATATCGACAACGCCTCTGATAAAAGCAATCATATGATGATAGACGTGTTGCAGCAGTACGCTGCTATCAATACCAAAAATATGGCGTTCCCAAATCTACCACGTGATGTTCAGTCACCGAATAAGAGCAATAGTATCGATCTCAGAGAATACGCGCCAGAGTTGCTGCAATATTACCGTGATGGTAATGGCACGGTAGTAGGTAAGATGATATTTAATATGCTACCGATGGCCAAAGAGCGTCTTAGTTCGATTGATTAATGCGTAAGACCAGTCGTTGATGAGCAGAAAGATTTTCAATAAAAAAGCGCACCGTTTATACGATGCGCTTTTTTGTTCATACAGTGACAGACACTGTAGCGATGGGTACGATATCGATAAGCAATACAAAGACAAATTAGTACCGATCAGTACAGTGGTGTCCGCTTACATACCTGGACGTTGCTCATCATGACCTTTACGGTCTTTTGAGTGCTTGCGTCCTTTTTCTTGTCTTTCTGATTTCATTTGTTCCATTTTTGCACGCTGTTCAGCCGTTAGGACTTGAGAGATAGCATGCTGAGTTTGTACACGCTCGATAAAGCGTTGTTTGGTTTTGGCCGCTTGTTGATCAGCCAAGCGGTTTAGAGCAGCGTTATTTAGCGTACTTGCGTTGGTCAAAGCTTGTATTTGCTGATCCATCTGCGCACGCTCTGCTTGATGCTGTGCACGATCAGCAGTACGATCGCCACGCTTTTCTTGCATGATGGCTTTGATTTGGGCTTGCTGTGTGGCCGTTAGATCCAGCTTTGACATTGGACCTTTCATAGCGCCATTTTTATGTTTTTGTTGCATTTGAGTCGCGGGTGTTGTATCGGTGGTTGCATTAACACTAGTACAGGCGGTCACGGTAAACACGCTAGAAGCTGCTAATACTGAACCTAATAATAATTTTTTCATGATGAGATCCTTTATGAAGTTGAGTGTGGTTAAGTAGACACTAAAATCTTATCTTGCGAGCATCCTTTTCCAGACTGCGGCACTCGCTGCTGATAGGAGCTATATTACGACAGTTAAAGGTTACGAACATTTATGAAGTATTAAGAAAGGTAACGTTTATAGCGAACTGATACGCGCATGCCTGATAATATGGGTAACCGGACCAATGAAAGCCAATTGAAATCATCAAAAGTAAAAGGAGAGGCGTATGCCAAATATACTGATAGGTGATGATGACGAAGAGTTAACTCAGTTATTACAAGAGTATTTGTACAATCATGGCATCCATTGTGACTGTGTTCACGATGGCGCTGCGGTTATACAGCGATTAAAAGCGGTGGCGCACGACGATGCTGCCTACGATTTACTCGTGCTCGATATCATGATGCCCAAAATAGATGGGCTGAGCGTACTGCGTCAACTGCCAAGTATCAGTGATATTCCTGTGATTATGCTGACAGCAAAGGGGGAGGAGATCGATCGTATCATCGGCTTAGAGTTAGGCGCTGATGATTATATCACCAAGCCCTGTAACCCGCGCGAACTGCTGGCACGTATCAATGCGGTGATCAAACGAACCAATACCACCACATCTGAGCATACACCGCTACCAGAGAGTCGCTTATATCTTGACCAAAACCAGCGTGTCTGCGAGATAGACGGCGTGGCGTTACAAGTGACTGGGACAGAGTTTGACTTGCTTGTGGCACTACTTAAGCAAAAAGGAGAAGTGGTGAGTAAGGCATGGTTATCAGAGAATGTCTTGCAACGTGAGTTGCAGCCTTTTGACCGTAGCCTCGATGTGCATGTGTCTCGCTTGCGCAAAAAATTACAGCCTTTTCATGACGAACCAATTAAAGCGGTGCGTGGAAAAGGCTATCAACTGGTGCTCTAATGACAAACTCATCAATAAAAGCGCCCCAGCAGGACACTAACAAAAACGCTCAAAAATCACCCAAGCTAAAGGTGCGTGTGACGCTGTTTTGGCGTTTGTTTTTGAGCTTATTGCTGACGATCCTGATTACCTCTATTTTATCCATTGTGGTCGAGCGCTGGTTGGCCGAAAAGGAGTTGACTGCTCGGATGGATGTCCAAATTGAGAGCCTATTAATCAAACGTCAAGATATGGCTGCAGCGCTACGAGTAGGCGACTTGACCACGGTCACGCAGATGTATCGTCAGGATAGACGGCTGATGAATCAAATCAGAGTCTACGACGAGCAGGGCGCTATTATATTTCCACGATATCGAGACCGAGAGGATCGAGCACAAGAGCGGCTACAGAACGGTCAGCAGTCAGTTGAGCGTGCTATACCACCGATGCCGCAGCCCAGAATGGACAACAACGATAGACCAAGAAATTATAATGACGAGGTACCAAAAAAACCGCCGACGGTCTTGCATGAGATTTTGAAGCCATTGACCTCGAGTAGTGCTGCAATTGCAGAGATAGATGCTCGTCCTGAGCTGGCCGACATCTCGGTTGAGCTGCCCGATGGACAGTCAGTTATCATACAGCTGCGCCCGCACTTGCGTTTCTCAGATGTCGTTGCGTTGCAACACGGTAATTTTCCTATACGTCTGCTCTTGATTATCGTTTTTAGTGTGTTGATCTGTGTATGGCTTAGCCGTACATTGACCCAGCGTATCGGGCGTGTACAAAGCACGGTTCACCGTATGATTGATGGGGATTATCAAGCCAATCCAGCATTGTTAAAAATGGGTGATGATGAGCTTGGGTTACTGGCCAAAGACGTGGCGCATTTGTCGACGAGACTGGCCGACAGTGAGCTGGCACGCAAACAAATGCTAAGCGACATCTCGCATGAGCTACGCTCACCGCTTGCACGACTTGATGTGGCAACTGAGCTGACCCGAGACTTTGCACCCAATGCCAGTCGCTATCTAGACCGTATTGACAAAGAGTCTACGCGGATGAATGAGCTGATTGAACAAATCATTCATATTCAATCACTACAAATGCAGCAATATACAATCGATAATCTAGAAAGTGACGCCGTCGATTTGACTGAAATCATCAGTGATATCGGACAGGATGTGTGCTTTGAGTTTCAGCATAAAGAAGTTCACTGGCAGTGGCAACCACCTGAAGATTTGATGTCCACTAAGACAAAAAACGTAAAAGATGCTTGGAGGATACAGGGCAATCAGGAGCAATTGCATAGCGCGCTCGAAAACATCATTCGCAATGCTTTTATGCATACGGCTGCAGGCTCTGCAGTCATTGCTGAAATGAAGGCAGTTCAGACAGATGATGGCCGATCTGCTATTCAAATTAGCGTAAAAGATGAAGGCGGCGGTATAGCGGATAAGGACCTAGAACGTATCTTTCAGCCCTTTGTGCGGTTAGACTCTGCGCGTCATCGTGATACTGGAGGGTATGGGTTGGGATTGGCTATCGTTCACGCTGTGGTGATGGCGCACAAAGGCTCTATTACTGCCTACAACCGACAGGATGGTATCAAAGGATTGATAGTACAAATCGTTTTGCCTATGAAAGAGAAAATAAAGTATTAAAAAGCAGCTTAAATGAATCGTTTTCGCTCATGCATATATGTAGTGTACATAAGTCCATAACCTGTATGAGATTATGGACTTATGTTTATAAAGAAGCATCGTCTTGACAAATGCACTCAATAATAAAAATCTTTTATATTCGCTAATATGAATATAATAGACAAACGGTATTAAATCACGGACGAACGGTATTGTCTCTCTCTATATATTCGGCAATACTAATATATAAGAGAGTGATACATAACTTACAAAACGAAACGTCTTACTTCTTAAACCTTAATATCAGTAATACTTAAAAAGGCTTTACTACCGCACACATAACTCGTCTTATTTTGTCATATCGACTCTCTTGCAAGATGGATTTTATCTCTGATTTTTTAAATCTGACAAATCTGTAAGGGAGTACATATCATGAACCGCATCTATAAAGTCATCTGGAATGAAGCCCTAAATTGCTTTACCGCAGTCGGTGAGTATGCAAAAGGGCATGGCAAATCTTCCAAATCTAGTGTCAGTGCTAACACAACCATCAGCACGACATCTCGTTCATCTACTATCAATACACTATGCCTGAGTGCCATAGCACTTGGGCTCATAACGGCTGGATTCGGCATGCAGGCAAGCGCTGTAGGCACAGAAAATCACCATAATGGTAACTATAGTCACAGTCATGGTAGTCATGGTGTCCATAGCCACACCGCTGGTAACAACAGCCATAACAATTCAGGTCAAGGCAACCCCGGAAGTTCAATAGCACTAAAATTTGAAGGCGATAATGCTACAACTATTACACGCAGTAATGGTGAGACGCTCAATATTTTGGGCGGTGCAACAGGAGCGCTAACGAATGGCAACATCGGGGTCTTTGGTATAGGTGATACTTTGACCGTTAAACTAGCAGAAGATTTGACGGGTTTGGAAAGTACTACCTTTAACAGCGGTATTGTTATTTCATCCACTGGTATCAATGCTGGTAATAAGAAAATAACCAATGTAGATAATGGGCTGGTTAGTGCTAGTAGTAAAGAGGCGGTCAATGGCTCACAACTGCATAGTTTAACCAATACCGTCGCCGCTAACAAAACCAAGTACTATAGTGTCAATTCAACTGCCTCTGGCAATGCCAATAACGATGGCGCAACCGGACCCAATGCTATGGCAATGGGTGGTAATGCTAGTGCTACTGGCGGGCAAGCTATTGCTATTGGTAGCGGAGAGAGTGGTCAGAACACCGTAGCGAGTGGACAACAGTCTATCGCCATCGGTGCAAACGTCGTGTCAACAGGGCATTCTTCTATCGCAATTGGCGGCGATGATCTAGATGATGCCTCAAAAGCCAATATCGATGGAACCTCTGTATCCACACTCAATGGTGGTGATGTCAATACTACTTTCTTCTCCTATACAGGTCGTGATTTGGTTGAGACGCCGCGCTATAAGGTAAACACCGAGTCAGGTGGTGCCGCCTCCATAGCTATTGGGGCAAAGTCGTTATCTGAAGGTGCACTATCTACCGCTGTTGGCGTACAGTCCTCTTCATCTGGTGTTGCGTCTTCTGCCTTTGGTATCGGTGCTTCAGCAAGCGAAAAAGGATCAGTCGCACTTGGTGCAGGGTCAGTGGCCAATGTTGCAGGTGGCGCTATAGGTTATGATCCAACAGGTAATGACAATGCTGCAATCATAGCAACCCAAAGTGGCGCAAGTTATGGTGCTGTTTCAATCGGGACCGGAGAAGCAGGTGGTACTCGTCAGATTGTAAATGTCGCTGCTGGTACCAATGATAGCGATGCAGTGAACGTGTCTCAGCTAAAAGCGTTAGATGCTGTCGTTGCTGACATTGATTTTCCTATCCGCTCTAGCAATGCACAGCCATACACCACATCAGTAACAGGTACTGATGCTCTGGCCGTTGGCTCTAATGCCAATGCAGACGGTAGTAGCTCAACCGTTATTGGAGAAAATGCGTTTGGAAAAGGAAATGCGACCGTCATTGGTGAAGGTGCACGATCTTCATTCAATGGCTTCGCGGGTGGTCAAGATGCAAAAGCAGGTGTTAATTCAGTTGCGATAGGTCAAAGAGCCACAAACGGCAATGCAAGTCGTGCAGTTGCAATAGGCTATGAAGCAAAAGCAACTGCCCAAGACACCGTTGCACTTGGTCTTGGTGCGCAAGCCAAAGCGCAAGGCAGTGTGGCACTTGGTAAAGGTGCTAGTGCCAATGCTCTAAACAGCGTGTCTTTAGGTCAAAACTCTGTTGCTGCGTTACAAAGTGGTGCTTCATTTTTAACCAACGTTGCTGCTGATGCCAATAACGGTACAGTCTCAGTGGGCGCTGTTGGAAGCGAACGTCGTATCATCAATGTGGCAGGTGGCTCAGCAGACACTGATGCAGTGAATGTATCTCAGTTAAAAGCGGTTGCAAACATTGCAAATGAAGGCTGGGACATCAGCGCACAAGGCGACAGTACTACCGCAAGTACGGTAGAGCCTGGCGACTCAGTAGACTTCAATAGTAAGAATAGCAACATCACCGTCTCCAAAACCGCAAACAGCAATGATGTCTCATTCGAGCTTAATGACAACCTAGACCTAGGCAATAACGGTAGCGTGGAAATGGGTTCGAGCTCTCCTTTTGGACTGGGTAGCACAACGACACTTGATCGCGCTGGTCTAACAACAGGCAACTCGTACTTTAGTACAACGGTAGATGGCTTAGGGGTCAGAACAGGCAATGCATTGGCTAGTACGACAGTCAATGGTGCAGGAGTATTTGTAAATGGTCCATTGGGTATTCCTAGTACTGCTTTAACTGTGAATGGGTTAACCATTATCGGCGGCCCAAGCGTAACAAGGTCTGGTGGTATTAACGCCGGAAATAAAAAAATTGTCAATGTTGATGATGGTGAGAATCCAAACGACGCCGTCAATGTCAGTCAGCTCAATAGCTCATCTGCTGCTGCCAGAACCAAAGTGGTCAAAGGCACTAATGTGGCCAGTGTGGACTTTTCAACTGACAGTAATACAGGTCAAGACGTCTACACCGTTAATGCTAATGGCACCAAAGTATCAGAAGGATCGTTAGCAGTAAAAGTAAGCAATACTACTGATGGCAACAGCTTGACTGACTACGCCGTTGACTTAAGCGATGACAGTAAAGCCAGTTTGGGTAAAGCGGATAGTGCGATGCAAACTGTCGTCACCCAAATCGATGGTAACGAGGTTAAAACCCTGAACCAAGCGGACAATACTGCCAACTTCTTAGCCGGTAAGAACATCGCTCTCACCGATAAGAATGGTGATATCGAAGTTGCAACAGCCGCTATAGTTGACTTCACTAGCGTCACTACAGGAGACACCTTACTCAATACAGGTGGTGTGAGCTTCTTAGGCGGTAGCAGCGTCAGACTCAGTAATACCGGTCTTAATAATGGTGGTAACAGAATCACTGAGGTGGATGATGCTATTGAGTTAGATGACGCAGTCAACCTCAGTCAGCTAAACAGTGTCACAGAAACAGCCAATAGAGGCTGGGACATTAGTGCACAAGGTAACAGTACTACCGCAAGTACGGTAGAGCCTGGCGATGCAGTGGACTTCAATAGTAAGAATAGCAACATCACTGTCTCCAAAACAGCAAACAGCAATGATGTCTCATTCGAGCTTAATGACAATCTTGATCTAGGCAACAACGGTAGCGTTAGTACAGGTGATATCTTTGGTGGTACTAAAGTTAATCGTTTGGGTCTGGTCACAGGTGGCCTAGCTATGGGCGGGGTGACAACGGTTAGCGGGCTTGGCGTGAAAGTAATAGGTACAAATCCACTATCTAAGGCAACGTTGACCAGTGATGGTCTAAGCATGTTCAATGGCCCAAGTATTACTAAATCTAATGGTATCAACGCCGGAAATAAAAAGATTGTCAATGTTGATGATGGTGAGAATCCAAACGACGCCGTCAACGTCAGCCAGCTAAACAGCTCATCTGCTGCTGCCAGAACCAAAGTGGTCAAAGGCACTAATGTGGCCAGTGTGGACTTTTCAACTGACAGTAATACAGGCCAAGACGTCTACACCGTCAATGCTAATGATACCAAAGTATCAGAAGGATCGTCAGCAGTAAAAGTAAGCAATACTACTGATGGCAATAACTTGACTGACTACGCCGTTGACTTAAGCGATGACAGTAAAGCCAGTTTGGGTAAAGCGGATAGAGCGTTACAAACTGTCGTCACCCAAATCGATGGTGACGAGGTTAAAACCCTGGACCAAGCGGACAATACTGCCAACTTCTTAACCGGTAAGAACATCGTTCTCACCGATAAGAATGGTGATATCGAAGTCGCAACAGCCGCTGTAGTTGACTTCACTAGCGTCACAACAGGAGACACCTTACTCAATACAGGTGGTGTTAGCTTCTTAGGTGGTAGCAGCGTCAGACTGAGCAGTAGCGGTCTTGATAATGGTGGTAACAGAATCACCAACGTCGCAAGTGGAGTAGGTGATGAGTTCAATGCCGCAAACATCGGTGATGTGAATCGTGCATCGAGCGCTGCTAGAACCAAAGTGGTGAAAGGCACCAATGTCGCCAGTGTGGAATTTTCAACTGACAGTAATACAGGTCAAGACGTCTACACCGTCAATGCTAATGGTGTCAGCGCTTCAGCTGGATCTGCTGCAGTCACCGTCACAGCGGGTGAAACAGATGAGATGACCAACATAACTGACTACGCCGTTGACCTAAGCGATGACAGTAAAGCCAGTTTGGGTAAAGCGGATAGTGCGTTACAAACGGTAGTTACCCAAATCGATGGTGACGAGGTCAAAACCCTGAACCAAGCGGACAATACTGCCAACTTCCTCACAGGCGACAACATCGTTCTGAGTGCTGATGATGGTGGTATTAGAGTCGCTACAAAAGACGACGTCACCTTCACTAGTGTCAGTTTCACTGACAGTACAGTCCGTTTGAGTAATGAAGGACTGGATAATGGCGGCAACAGAATCACAGAGGTAGCCGATGGTGATGAAGATACGGACGCTGTCAATGTTAGGCAGTTAAATGCAACCAATAGTACAGTCGACTTGGGACTGAACTTCACAGGAGATGACACCTCAGCTGTTATCAATCGTAAATTAGGACAAACCTTAACGATTCAAGGGGGTGCAACAGAGCTGACTGATAACAACATCGGTGTGGTCGCTGACGAAGATGGCAACCTAAACGTTAGGTTGGCTGAAGATGTGAGGCTTGGTCGAAACGGCAGTGTGAGAATGGAAAGCACTGTACTTAACAATGCAGGTGTTACCATCACTGACGGTCCTAACGAGACCATCACTTTAAGCAACGAGGGTCTTGATAACGGTAATAATAGAATCATCAAAGTTGATAAGGGGATTGCACCAACTGATGCCGTAAACTTTGCACAGCTCACTATGACCAATGATGAAATCGCCAAAGGTATTAGGGTTGGCGATGGCAATAGCGATAATGATCAGCAGTTTGCATTAGGCGATACGATCAATGTCACAGGTGATAGCAATATAACCACCACTGCTTCTGCGACTGGGGTAGCAGTCCAGCTCAACAACCAGTTAGATCTTGGTAATGAGGGTAGTGTGCAGATAGGCAATAGCATTATGAATAACACAGGCTTTACTTTCATTGATAGTGGGCTGGGCAGAACGGTCACACTCAGCAGTCGTGGTCTGGATAATGGCGGTAACCCTATCAGCAACGTTGGTAGAGGCGAGCTAAACTCTGATGCTGTAAACGTTGGGCAATTGAGAGAAGTGACCATTGCCTTGGATCGAGGTTGGGATATCACCGCTCAAGGTGATATTGCGACTCAGGTAAGACAAGGAGATGCAATCGACCTAAATAGTAGAGATGGTAATATCAAAGTATCTAGAACGTTAGTCAATGATACGGCCACCTTGGATGCTAGCACAGGTTTACGTGCAGCAGCTGTGCCTGGTAATCCTAATGACATCAGTTTTGATCTAAACCCAGATATTACCTTGGACAGTGTCACTACTGGTGATACCACTATCAGTGATAATGGACTGACCATAACCGGTGGTCCAAGCATCACAAAAAGTGGTATTGATGCTGCTGATAATAAAGTCACCAACGTTCAAAACGGTGAGGTGTCAGCGACCAGTCAGGATGCGATCAACGGCAGCCAGCTCTATACCCAAGGAGTGGGTATCAGTAGCATCATTGGCGGCGATACTGTCTACAATGCTGAGAGTGGCACCTTCACTAATAGCGATATCGGTGGAACAGGTCAGAGCAATATAGACGGTGCCATTGCTTCTATTAGACAAGGAACGATTGAGATCAACGAAAGTGTGCAAGTGAATACCACAAGCATAGCTACTAACTCGACCAGTATCGCCACCAATACGACGAATATTGCTAATAACACCAGCAGTATCGCAACCAATACCACCAATATTGAGACCAATACAAATAGGCTCGATGCAGGACTCAACTTTGGTGCAGATAATGGCGACGATATCAATAAACCAGTCGGAGACAGCAGTGTCTTAAGCTTCACAGGTGGCAGTAACATCACCACCACAGCAGAAGGCAGTAGCATTAAGTTTGATCTGAACGGTAACATCAGTGTTGATAGTGTCACAGCTGGGACGACGGTCATCAATAGTAATGGTATCAGTATGCAAGATGGACCGAGTATGACAGCCCAAGGTCTATATGCTGGTAATCAGCGCATGACTGGAGTCGCTGATGGTGTCGAAGCAACCGATGCTGTCAACTATAGTCAGCTGAGTGCGCTCGATAGTAGACTAGGTCGCAATATGAGCGATCTTGGCTATAAGATCGATGAAGTAGAAGATGATGCCAATGCAGGTATATCGGCTGCGATGGCCATGTCTTCACTACCTCAAGCCTATATCTCAGGTAAGTCACTGATCGGCGGCGGTATCGGTACGTACAATGGAGAAAGTGCCGTAGCGATTGGTTTCTCTAAGCTATCTAACGATGGTCGCTGGGTTATCAAAGTGAACGGTACAGCAGATACTCAAGGCAACGTAGGTGGCGCAGTGGGTGCAGGTTTCCATTTTGACTAAAAGGTTTTGGATTATGATGCTTAGTAACCTATAAAAAGCAAGATATTAGATATCTTGCTTTTTTTTGTGGCTGAACAATAAGCATCTCAACCAATGATGGCATAACGATTCTGCTATTAGCTGTTATTGGTTGTTATATTGGTGTTTTTTGCTCAATTTGCTACGTCTTGTCAGCTGGATTTATTGAAAGAGCAAGAGGGTGGGTAGTAGATCTCGCACGCTTTTTTATTTATCAAATCATCAAACAAATCCATATACAGGGTTGTTTTTAATGCGTATTCTATTAGCTATGATGATACCAAACCCATTTACCCGTCCTATCACTGCTTGGATCACTGTGTTCGTTATTTTACTGCACGGGGTTACGGTGTGGGCGATGGTATCTATGGACAGTCCACCACCGCTGATAGAGACGAGCAGCGCCAACGCTATAGAGGTGGAGTTTATTACACTGTCTTCACAGCCCAAAAAACCGCCACAGCCCAAAGAATCAATCAGTACGGACATGCAGCCCAAAATAGCGCCGACAAAGCCTGCACAGTCTAATGCGCCTACTATGCAGTCGCCTTCAATAGAGCGCCAACCTATTGAAACCCTATCAACAGAAGGGCTAGCGCCTACTCAGCCATTGTCAGTTGCAAAAACACCTGAAACCTCTGAGACTGAAACTTTAGAGGTTGAGTCCTCTATACCTAAATCCTCTACACCTGAGCCTTTCATACATCATATACAGCAACAGCAACAGCAACAGCAACAGCAACAGCAACAGCAACAGCAACAGCAACAGCAACAAAACAAAGATATACTGTCATCAGAAGAACCAGCCAAAAAAAACATGCCGCCTGATACATCATCATCGGTACCAAATCTCACAATAGTAGAGTCCAAAAAAGTAGCGAAGACCTCTAAGCAAGCAAACCAAGCAGAAGCTAAAGAAGAGGACTATCTGTCCTATATGATTCGTGCTGTGACAGAGAAATACAATAGGGAACAAGCCGTACAGAAGCAGGCAGCAGCCAAACAAGCCAATAGAAGACGCAACGAACAGGCGCAGTGGCAAGAACAAGCCGCTAACGAAACGGTCAGAAAAATGCTAGCGCTGGCTGCTGCTCAAGCTGAAGAACAAACGATGGATCGATCGGCATCAGACAATGATGCTAGTCAGGCAATTGACGAGACTGTTTTTTTGGCAGAGTATGGCAGCTGGATTGAGGGACAGGAACCTATTACTAGTATTCCATCGCTAGTATGGCGTAGTGTTGATGGTGAGTTGGGTGATGTCTTCATCGTGATGCTTGAGCTACGCGTCGACACAGCGGGCAGTATTACCGAAGTGCAGTTACTTGAATCGTCGGGCAGTCCTATCATCGATGCCATAGCAACGACCCAAGTAAGAGCGGGGCAACTCAATCCAATACAACAAAATGACGTAGCAGTCGATGCTATCGTACCGATGTCATTGGTCTATGAGCGAGCGAAGCGCTAAAAGGCCCGCTCAAAGAACCACCATAGCGCCACTAGAATACCAATCAATGATCCTATATAAAACACACCCCATTTATAGAACTGCGTGTGACGTAGTAATAGTGCTATCGGAAAGACCACAGCGATAAATACCAGCTGTCCCAATTCGATACCGATATTGAAGCTCAATAGCGCCAATACGCGTGCACTTGTGGCAAGTGGCAAATCGACCAGTACATTGGCAAAACCAAAACCGTGAATGAGTCCAAAAAAGAAAGCCAAATAAACAGCTCGAACGCGTAGCATCGGCACCAAATTGTTTAGTGCAGCAAACGCAATAGACAGTGCAATGACAGATTCAATAAAGCGCGCAGGAATACTAACGATTTGTAATGCTGCTAAGCTCAATGTGATTGAGTGGGCAAGCGTAAAAGATGTGGCAATCCAGAAAACTTCGATTAACGCCGCTTTTGGGTTAGAAACAGCTACCAACTGTTTTTGCTGACGTATGTATACGGCAGGGATGAGTAGTACGAACAAAAATAGCAAATGGTCCAAACCGATTAGCAAATGGTGTATGCCACTTTTTAGGAAGTTTGTGGCTATTGCCATCCAGCCGGAGTCTGCTTCTGTACCCAATGGGTTCTGTCCGACTGTCAGTACTTGCAAGGGTGTGTCAGTGTTCGCTTGTGTCAATATTAAGCGATGATTGGCATCAATACCTGCCAATATCTGATAATCAAGACTATCGATTGGCTGATCACAGTTCAATGAAAAACGAGTATATAAGTAATTAAAACCGCCACGAGTATTGATAGCTAATGGTGCAAAACGTGCTACTTGACATGCTTGCGCTGCGTGAGCCAATGTTACTTTAGAGATTATAAGCTGCTCTATGAGCGGCGTCTGTGACGTCACTTCTGCCCAGCTCACTTGATTATCAGAGTTTGCATCGATATCTATTAATAATGCCAAATCGCGTAGTGATAGCTCGTAGGTAGCATCGTATATAGTATCAGTCGTGCTGTCAGACTCCTCAAGTGCGAGATTGAGGTAGGCGGTACTAGACTCATGCGCTTGTGCTAGCGTGCAGGTCAGCATGAGCAATAATACAGTCAAGTAGCGGTAAGCATGATGCCATATAAGTCTGGAAAGTGCGCTCATAAAGTCTCATCCTTATGCTTAACTGGCGTCCATATATACGCTTTGGTACTCACTTGGTTACTGTGAACTTGGTTGCCGTGAACGTGGTCATTGTGAACAGAAGCGTTTGCCGCTTGCAGGCTTGATTGTCGTTCACTTGCAGCTTGACAATGTAGGCAATCGCTTATTTTACCCTCACGTAGAGCATGCTCTAATGCAGGATATTCAAACTGCGTATCGGCTATAAACTCGCGTATCAGTTCGATATCTTTTTGGCTGTTAGCTTTTATCGCTGCGGTAGCGTACAGTACGATGTCTGCCGTTTCGCGCTGTTGTTGCCAATTTTCTTGCGCCAGTTGTAGGGCTGAGTCCACTTGATTGGCAAGTAGCGCATAGGTGGCCTGTTCGCGCATATGGGCATCTTCTTGACGTATTTGCCAGACGTTAATACGCTCTTTCATTAATGCTAAATTTTGTTTGGCTTTTGGGTCATTGATCGCCATTTGAGCAGTAATCAGACGTAATAGCAGGGCATCTTTTTCGGTATGCGTATTGAGCAGCTCACGGACTTTTTTGTATTTACCGATACTGAGTAGCCAATCAGCGCGAGCCATAAGTGCAGGCACGGTCTGATCATCTATCTCATCAAACACTTGAGTGGCAAGCGCTGTATCGTGGCTACGCAATGCAGCGTCAGCTTGAATTAGATAAACCCAGCGTGCTGTCGAGGCGTCCAGACCAGGTGCAATAGCAGCTAGACCACGGAGCGTTTTTTTTGCAGTGTCAAGCTCTCCTGTCATGGTTTGTATCTGAGCGGCACATGCCAGTTCATAGACACGCAGGTCAGGATCGTTAAGTTTTTCACAGTAGCTCATCGCTTCTGTGAATTGCCCTTGTACAAGCAGCAACGAAGAAAGCGTCAGCAGGGCATCTGGATGAGCGGGTTCTTGATCCAATATTTGTTTTAGGCGTTCTGTTGCTTCAGCGAATTTGTGATCTGATTGGAATGCTCGCGCCTGTAGCATCAAAGCATCTATACTGTTGTCTGTGCTCTGATCCAATTGCGCACGTGCTTGCCCGAGTGCCCTTGGGTCGCCTTGTAAATAAGCACGCTCGAGCAATTGACTGGTCTGCTCAAGGTTACTTTCTTGTTTATCAGAGGCAAAGTCAGCTACGCTTAGGTAGCGAGGTGGCGGTGAGTTTTCTGGTAGAGTGGCGAGAATTTGTTGACCGTCTGTGGGAATAAATGGGGCAGCATAAACTGCTTGGCTACCGATAAATACTAAAAACAGTAATTTGACAAGTGTCTTAATCCAATGCATAAAAATTACCTTGGCTCAATATATAAAGAAGCACCTAATCAGTAGGCTGATTAGGTGCTGGAACGATCTCATATCACACTATAGTGAAGCGTTGGCGTCTGTGACAGCAACAGGCTCAGCCAAATTGGCTTCAGGAAGAACAATTCTATCGATATCCTGAGGCTCATCAGTGTCTGGACGGTTACTGGCGTCAATCACATCAGAGGTTCTTTTAGCAGCCAGCTCAGCTTTTGCTTGGTCTACTGCAACGTCACTTTTACCTATATTTGATGAACTATCGTTATCATTGAAACAACCAGAAAGCGCAGCTGATCCAGTGATCAATACGGCTAACATTACATAGCGCATAGTATTTCTCCTTGGTTGGATTTCAGCTTATTGGTCATCTGTGGTAGAGGTTCGGGCACCTGGGGTTGGGGTTTTCAGATATGGAAAGACTGAATCAAACCCTTTAGCAGTTTTGAGTGCGCCATCTGTGAACAGACCCTCACCAGCTTTGGCATCAGTAGGGGCGCAGGGAATAACCTTGGCATCTAAACCAGAATGGCAGAGTGCGCCCATCGATACTCGCAAGGCAATATCAGTGACATCATCACCAGGGCGTCGACCGTTCGGGAATCCGGCAGTATCTGCACCAGCGTTGGGACGACCGTCAGTTTGGATACCGGAAATAATACTGAGTAAGCCTAAGTCATTTTGATTGTCAGCCGCCACAGCTGGGATATTGGTATTCAAGCGTAGCATATCTGCAGGTACTTGATTTGCATTAGCAGGCTTGTTGACAGTAGGTATACCCGTCAAAAATGCAGTGACTAAATCCTGACGTGGGAAGTTCGTTGGCGCTACTGCACCGACATCGCCATACAAAATTTCAATGAGTTTTGGCAGCGTTGGATAAAATACATAAGGGGCAAAATTATCCACATCATCTTTTGGCTCTGAGGCATTAAACTTGTCTTTGTCTTTTAGACCAATGACCACTTCATTGACCAGCGGCATACCCAATCTTGAGACCTGTGTCCATGCGCCGCCTTTTTTGGCAGTGGTGCTAATACCAGATTCAGGAGATGGATTGACTAGGGTCGCTTGACGGACACTAGCCGTCGTCCAAGCGCCAATCACAGGGTCGTTACTGGTGCTATTGACGAGGCAAGATTTAGGCACTTCCATCGCGATTGAGGTAACGTTTTTGTCCGCTAGTATATTGGTGCCTTCATCACGCTCGCCCAGTGGACTGAGATTTACTAAGTCAAATACTTTACCCAAGTCAATGGCAAAACCTTCAGCGCGCTGCCCGACGAATACTCGTCCTTCACCGCAACTGCCTAGATTGAGCGGTTGGATAAACCCACGCGCATAGTTAGGATAGTCTTTAAATGATTTGGTTCCAATATAATCGAACGGCTTATCAAAATTACCTAATGAGGTGCGCGAGCCACTACGGCGATCGCCTTTGACCATTGTGACATTATAGCTTTCGCTGGTTTGTACATTGGCAGGGTTTGAAGCATCACCCGCATTAGACAAAGGAATAGCGACCTTTGCTGTTGATGGATCGTTATCCGTATCAAGTTCGATACTGTTTAGGTTTTGCGTAAAATCAAACTGAAAGGTAATGTCTTCGACCGCATCACCGTTATTGTCGATATGAATTTCATAGAGGGCATCTGGATCTAAAGCAAAGTAGTTGGGTCCACCATACGCATCTTGTAGAGGCAGATAGTTGGCAATAATCGTCACGTAGTCCGATCGATTATTCTCATAGCTATTGAACATATAAAAGTCAGACGCATCGACTTTTGGGGTCTTGGTGATGGAAGGGGCTTCGCGGTGACTGGAGGCAAAGGCGCTTGCACTCATACATAATGTCATCGCAGCTATTAGCGCTTTGGTAGTATATTTCATACGGATCCTTGTAGAAAAGCTTTAAGTGATGGGGCAGTTGATATTGAGTCTCACTTGCAATTACCAGTTAACGAAATAATGTCCTTATTAAGTTGGTTTTAACTATACACTTGTTTGCTGTATTGTGTCTACGATTTTATCCGTTTTAACTTTTTGATATCTCTTAATTTTTTGGTGCGTCAGGTTGCATCATAGGAGCGGCATCCATAAAGGCTTGCATGGTTTGGCAATGCGTATCAATAGCCACAATGTTGGGATACGCAGTGAGGTCTACCTTAAAACGTCGGGCAGAGGAAACCTGTGGAATCAAATAGCAGTCTGCGAGAGTCGGTCTATCACCGTAGCAGTAGTTTCCGCGATTTTTGTCTGCTGCCAGTCGCGTCTCTAATGCCAAGAACCCATCCGTAATCCAGCGATTGCACCATGCGATGACGTCCTCATCCTCGATGGACAGCTCGTTGCGTAAATACTGTAGGATACGGCGGTTATTGATCGGATGAATGTCACAGCCAATCATCGCGCTCAGTGCCCGCACGTGCATACGCCCAGTAGCATCATTAGGCAATAACGCGTGCTCAGGATAGGTCTCTTCTAACCACTCCAAGATAGCTGGACTTTGGTATAATAGTAAGTCATCAGCTTGCAGGACAGGCACCAATCCTTGAGGGTTAATAGCTTTAAAGGCTGCTTCTAATTGCTCATCTTGAGCTAGATTGATGGCGATATTCTCGTAATCCAAACCCTTTAGATTCAGGGCGATACGAGTACGATAAGCGGTGCCACTACGAAAATAGCCATAAAGTGTCATCATGATTTATGTCCTTATTGTGATAGGTTATTGGTATATCAAATGAGTGCGTGACGAGTATGTACTGTAAAAAATGACTACTATAGAATGGTCATACAAAAACTCTATGTAGATGAAACTTATCTCTCATTGTTGGTTGGCTAAGTAGTCCATCAGCAAACAACCATCACGCATATAATCAAATAAACATAATTGAGCCCATCATGCCAGCAGCCAAAAATGCTTTAGATAACCTAGGTATCAGTAAAAACCAGAGCGGGGTGCAGTCGCTTGAGATTGGGCTATCGATACTTGATGTGCTCATTGATCACAATGAGCCTATGATGCTAAAAGACATCGCTGAAACCATGAACATGCATCCAGCAAAATCGCATCGTTACTTGGTCAGTCTCATCCGCAAAAACTACGCGTGTAAGCTTGATGATGGGCGTTATGGGCTCGGCGATAGAGTGCATGCATTGGCTGCATTGGGATACACTGGACTGAGCCAAAACAATATCTTGGCACGTCTCACACAGGTTGCCAATGAAATCAAAGACACTCTAAACTGCGGTGTACAAATTGCTAAATGGTTTAGCGAAGGCCCAATTATTATTCAGTCCGTTGAGCCTGATAGTCCCATTAGTATCATTACGCGTATCGGCTCACGGATGCCCTTGACGACATCAGCCACAGGGCAACTGTTTGCCAGCTATCAACCTCAGAGTGTGATCCAGCCGCTGGTCATGGCTGAATGGCAAGCGGATGAAAACTCAGCCGATAGCCTAGAGAAATGGCAGCGCTTTACTCATCTACAAACCAAGATACGTACTCAGGGCTATGCGACCGTTACGGGTGATATGCTCATGGGTATCAACGCCATTACCATTCCTGTGATCCTGCCGACGATTGCCAGTCATACTAAGAGTCAGTCCGCGACTGAGAGTGAGGTGCCTAGTGACAACCTACCTATAGAGTATGCCATTACTATTATTGGTACCACAGAGCAGTTACCGATAAGCGAGCAGAGCAATGTGGTTGAGCAGATCTTGACGATTGCGCAGCGTTCTCAAATAGCGTAGCCAAAATGTTAACTACAAGCTGATTGGCTATCGCGTTATCGCGTCGAGAGATTTATTCACCCATGTGTCTCATTAACTCCATTCTCTAGACCACGCAGGCGCTACTTGCTGCTTTTGCTTTTTCGTACACATTGTCAGCATCTAGACCAGTGGCATTGACTTCGTCTAGGTAATGCTTTGAGCCTTCCATCAATGGTCCTTTCCAGTTTGGGTCATTGAGTGGATCGGGGATATCGATCATGATGTCACCTTTTTCTCTGGCTGCAGTCATTGCTTTGGTATTACTGACGTCAAATACCTTGGAGACATATGCTGCCATTTCTGCACCTGAATTGTCATCAATCACCTTTTTGAGATCATCAGGCAAGCTATTGTATTTGTCTTTGTTCATGCTAATGACAAAGGTCGAGTTATAAAAAGGGATATTGGTATGTGTATTAATCAGCTCGTCAAGGCGAAATGCTTGAATGGGTTGCCACGTAAAGCTGAGTCCATCGATGACGCCGCGCTGAAGCGAAGTATAGGTGTCACTGGCAGGCATGCCAACGGGGGCTGCGCCAGTCGCTTCGATAATGTGGCTAGCAACCGCAGATGGCTGACGAATACGTAATCCTTTCATATCAGCTGGTGTGCGAATAGGTTTGTCAACGGTATGAAGCGCGCCTTGTCCTGTCCCAATTAACGCGAGCAAGTGAGTATCTTCATACTCATCGGTAATGACGCCTTCATCATATAATTTGTGAAGGATACAACTTTGCTGCTGTGCGGTATTGGTAATGCCTGGTAGCTCTACAATCTGGGTCAAAGGAAAACGCCCTGCTGTATAGCCTTGTGCTTGCATACCAATATCAACACTACCTTTAGCCGTAGCATCGTAGGTAGCTCCTGGCTTGCTTAGTGTTGCAGAAGGGTATATCTCAACCTTTAAACGACCTTTTGAATCGGCTTCAATTTTTTTAGCCCATGGCTCTAATGCCTCGGTGTTGATATTGTCGTTGGCAGTCATAAAATGTGAAAATCTTAGAGTGGTGACGTGGTCTTTACTGACATCAGAGCTCGCTGCTTGTTCGTTATTAGAGCAGCCATTCATTGCAATTGAGGCTGCCAAGAGTACTCCTAGAGGGGTGGTTATTTTCATCATAGAGTCCTTTCATGATGGTTAGAGATCGTTTGTGCTCGTTTGAATCTACATTATCTTGAGTCGATGGGTACTCATTTGGACCAAAAGCGTCAGCTGTTAGACAATGTGCACAAAGTAGTAGACACGGTAATAGGGTGTGCTACTCACCAACGGGTGCAACGTCGCGTGCTTCGGCCAGCTCATCACTGTGCAAAAACTGCGTATGTGCTGGCGCGCGTTTGGTACGAGACCATTCATCTAGCATGTCTTGTTTGATAGCATCTGTAATCATCGAGACCTTATCTTCTGAGGTCGGATCATCATAGGTCAACTCAAGGCGATGGCCATTTGGGTCAAAGAAATAGATGGAGTGAAAGATACCGTGATTGGTCACACCAATGACGTCAATACCTGCAGCCTCGAGATGTTCTCTGGCAATCATTAGTTCGTCACGGTCTTTTACCTTTAGCGCCAGATGCTGTACCCAGTCTGGGGTATTTGGGTCAAAGCCCATTTCAGGTTGGTTAGGTACTTCAAAAAACGCCAAGACATTACCATTACCAGCATTCAAAAAGACATGCATATAAGGGTCAAAGGCTTTGGTTGACGGCACATGATCTTCTGCGAATGCTAAGACAAAATCCATGTTGAGGTTTTTTTGGTACCACTCGACCGTTTCTTTGGCATCTTTGCAGCGATAAGCCACATGATGGATTTTTTCAATTTGAAAGCTCATATCAAACTCCTTTTGATAAGGCGTGTCACTCATTTGGCTTGATTCACATAACTATGATTAAGTGAATGCGCTTGTCTTCCTATCAGCCTACATGAGCTTTTACACGCCTTTTTACTATTTCTATATTAGTGTCATTTTTCGAATACTATTATCAGTTACTACTTATCAAATGCTATTTGTTAAAGTCAAAGCTAAGCGCAGGCAGCACGGTGCCGCGTACTTCACCAAAGCCGATACGAATGCCGTATTTTTCGCTATAGCCCTTCATAATGACTGTGTCACCATCTTCGATGAAGCTACGGGTTGCCCCACCTTCAAGTGTGACGGGTTTGGTAGCATTCCATGCAATCTCTAGCATCGAGCCATAAGAATCAGGCGTTGGCCCTGAAATAGTACCTGAACCCATCATATCGCCAACTTCTACTTTGCAGCCCGTTATAGTGTGGTGCGTCAACTGCTGCGCCATTGACCAGTACATATATTTGAAATTGGTCTCGCAGATTACTGTTGCGGTTTCTGCCTCTTCAGGCAGTAGTTCAACGGATAGAGTAATATCAAAACTGCTATCGCTATCTTTTTCGTTTAGATAAGCAAGCGGCTTGGGCTCTTGGGCTGGGCACGCGGTACTAAACGGCGCCAATGCCTCCATAGTGACAATCCACGGGGAGACTTGGGAGGCAAACGTTTTGGCATTGAATGGTCCTAGCGGTACATATTCCCACTTTTGGATATCTCGAGCAGACCAGTCATTGAGTAGTACCATGCCAAAGATATGACGAGCTGCCTCATCGACAGCGATTGGTTGACCGATACGATTGCCTTTGCCCACGACAAACGCCGTTTCTAACTCAAAATCTAAGCGCTTACAGGCAGAAAAAACAGGACGCTCATCAGGGTTTGGCTTTAACTGACCTGATGGACGCACGATATCCATGCCGCTAACGATGACAGTACTGGCGCGCCCGTTGTAACCGACTGGCATTTCGGTCCAGTTGGGGAGTAGGGCATTGTTTGGGTCGCGAAACATGGTACCGACGTTGGTGGCGTGCTCTTTAGACGAATAAAAGTCAGTAAATCCTGGTACTTGAACTGGCAGGTGCATAGTGACGTCTGCTTGCTTGAGCAGCACCTTTTTTTGCAATTCGGCATCGTCACGCAAGGTGGCATTGTCGCTAGACAGTAGCTTTTGAATAGTTGTACGTGCGTGCTTCCAATTGTCTGGGCCAGAGTCAATAAAGGCGTTTAGGGTAGGCTGATCAAAATAAGGGCCACCTTGTAAACTCAATAGCCCTTCTGTCTCTAGTACGGACAAATCAAGCACATGCTCACCAATGGCAACGCCTGCACGGCGAACGCTATCTTTAGCGACACTAAAGATGCCATAAGGCAGATTGTGAATAGAAAAGTCAGAGTCCGATTTGATATCGATAAAAGAGGTGAGAGTACTGTCAATCGTTGACATGATTTGCTCCTTGCTAAAAACATATTTAATTACGTTATAGTTAATTACTTACGTATAATGTAATTTATTGATATATTGATTGCAAGCTTTTTGTGGAGCGTGCTTTGTGACTTATCTTGCGAGGGACTACACTTACACTATCGCAGAAATAGCCTAAGTGTAGTGAGTGTTACCTATAGCGCTCACCTTATCTTGGTTAGTCACACACTTTGGGGATCAGACACTTAGATTAGAAAAGCAAAAGGTAAGCACAAAAAAGCCGAGCAATCGCTCGGCTTTTTTTATTACTTATTACGATAGCTTGCTGATAACGCTAGCCTTTTAGGACGTCTGCCATTGCGTTGGCGACATAATCGATGTTGCTGGTATTCAGGCCAGCAACACACATACGTGAGTTGGATACCATGTAAATACCAAACTCACTTTGCAAGCGCTCGACCTGTTCAGGCGTCAGACCCGTAAAGCTAAACATACCGTTTTGACGGGTGATGTAGTCAAAGTTACGGTTAGGAATTTTGGCTTCTAAGACTGATTTTAGTTTTAGACGCATGGCTTTGATGCGATCACGCATGGCATAGACCTCACCAACCCATTGCTCATGTAAGGCTTCATCGTTCATAACGATATCGACCACACGACCACCATGTGATGGCGGGCTTGAGTAGATACGACGTACCATCGCGTTTAGCTGACCAAATACGCGCTCAGATTCATCTACGGTGAGACAGACGACTGACAGACCGCCAACACGCTCGCCGTATAGCGACAAATTCTTAGAGAACGAGTTACTGACAAAAAGTGGCAGCTTCATTTCAACGGCTTTACGAATAGCGTAAGCATCGCTGTCCATGTCTTCGCCAAACCCTTGGTAAGCGATATCCATGAATGGAATCAATTCACGCGCTTTGATGACATTAAGTACCGTATCCCATTGTGCTTGGGTTAAATCCAAGCCCGTTGGGTTATGGCAGCAAGGGTGCAGCAAGACGACATCGTTTTTGTTCAGTGTTTCAAAAAACGCAATCATTTCATCAAATTTGATGCTGCTATTGGCTTTGTCATAGTAGGGGTATTTGCCTACTTCAACGTCAGAACCTTCAAAAATAGCGATATGGTTGCCCCACGTAGGATCGCTCACATAGCATTTAGATTGCGGGAACCATTGATTGATAAATTCGGCACCTACTTTTAGAGCGCCAGAACCGCCGATAGTGGCAATCGTTGCGACCAGACCGTCTTTTAAAATTTGGGCGTCTTTACCGAACAATAATTCCTGACAGCCTTTGCGGTGTCCAGGCAAACCCGCCATTGGTAAGTAGGGACGAGGAGAGACAGGATCAGCAATACGCGCTTCGGCTGTTTTTACACAGTCGAGCACAGGTAGTACGCCATTCTCATCATAATAGATGCCAATACCTAAGTTGACCTTGTTAGGATTGCTATCTGCTGAGTATTTTTCCATCAGACCCAAAATTGGATCACCAGCGTAATAATCGATACGTTCAAACATGCCATTTCCTTATAAGAATATAAACCAAGCAGCCGAAAATCATAGAGCAAATTGCCGATGAACTCAACACGAGAGTGCGCTATCTTGGATAATTAACCAAATAAATCACCAAATATCTTTTTTGCGTATCTGCCCATCTATCTAGCAGAAGCGTTTGAGTCGTGATTTATTACTTAATCGCCAGTGTGTCAGACTGATGTAAGTCGTTGTAGTGGGTGGCAAAGTACGTTTGCAGAAACTGCTTGAAGGCAACTGTAGCGGGAGATAATGCCCGTGAGGCCCGTTGATAAATAAAGAACTGCCGCATCTTGACAGGCTGCGTGAGTGGTCGCATTTGTAGACCATTAGCGCTGACCCAGTCAATGACCTCAGGCATGTAGGGGAGACACAACGTAATGCCAAACCCTTGGCGCGTCATCTCAAGCGCGGTAGACATAAAGTTTACCTTATAGCGCGCTTGCTGGATATGGGCTGCAATAGAGTCCTCCAGCTCTGCGGTCACTTGCTCAAGAAACGGACCTTGCAGGGTGATGAGTGGAATATCTAATAAATCCTGCCAAGTGATTTCATTTTGCTCGGCCAATACATGACTATCTGGCATGACCACACAAAAGGGCAGCTGATACAACAAGTCAGCGCCAATATCGTCTTCTGCCTCAAAGACACCCAGCTCAGTCCCCACACCCAAATCAACCTCAATATCTTGAACATGCTTGAGCAAATTTTCTGCTGAACAATCCAATAATGATACGCTGATATTGGGATGCTGTTTGGCAAACTGCGCGATGACCGCCGGCAGGGAGGACGCGGCAAACTGTGATACTGCCAAGCGTACCTGACCTTGTGCCAAGCTGGTCAAGCTGCTTGCTTCGTTTTCGAACAACTGCATCTCATTTAAGATACGCCGTGCTTGTGGCAGTAGGTGCCGTCCCACTGCCGACAGAGACAGCTGGCGGGTAGTGCGATCAAACAGCACGATACCAAGACCAGACTCAAGCTCTTTGATCAACCCACTAACGGCAGACTGGGTCAGATACATCTGCTCGCTGGCACGAGTGAAGCTGCCGTTGTCAGCGACTTTGATAAAGGCGTTTAATTGGCGAATACTGATATTCATAAGTAAACCTGATAAATAAATCATAAAAAACAATTAGTCTTATAAATAAAGCTAATCTAATATAAATACAACGTCAACAATAAAGATTCATTACGAACCGTTTTAGCGACTTTCATTATTGATTAACTATTTACTACTCATTAATCGACTTTACTACTAATTGACATTAAGGATGATTGCAATGGCAGATTTATTTGACAACCCAATGGGACTAAATGGGTTTGATTTCGTCGAGTTTGCATCCCCGCAGCCTTATGCGGTTGATGCATTATTTAAGCAGCTTGGCTTTTCTCATGTGGCCAATCACAGATCAAAAGACGTTGCGCTATATCGTCAAGGGGACATCAACCTTATCCTAAACCGTGAGCCAAAGAGTCAAGCCAGTTACTTCGTTGAAGAGCACGGCGCAGGCGCTTGCAGCATGGGATTTCGGGTAAAAGACGCCAAAAAAGCCTATGAGCGTGCTATTGAGATGGGCGCGCAGCCTGTAGACGTGCCAACAGGCGTAATGGAGCTCAGGCTACCAGCGATTAAGGGTATTGGCGGCTCATTAATCTATTTGATTGACCGCTATGAAGAGGGTGCGTCTATCTATGATGTTGACTTTGAGTTTTTTGCAGATGTGGACAGAAAGCCTGTCGGACATGGTTTTAAAGTCATCGATCATCTGACACACAATGTCTACCGTGGACGCATGGCGTACTGGGCAAAATTCTATGAGCGCATCTTTAATTTCCGTGAGATTCGCTATTTTGATATTAAGGGTGAATATACAGGATTGGCCAGTAAAGCCATGACCGCGCCAGATGGCAAAATCCGTATTCCACTCAATGAAGAAGCCAAGCAGGGCGGTGGACAGATCGAAGAGTACTTAATGCATTTCAATGGCGAAGGCATTCAGCACATTGCGCTGGCTAGTGATGACTTGTTTGCCAGTATCGATAAGCTAAAAGCCGCTGGTATTCCGCTTATGACTGCACCTACTGCCTCTTATTATGAAATGCTCAGTGAGCGCTTGCCAAACCACGGTGAAAACGTCGCGGATCTACAAACGCGTGGTATCTTGCTAGACGGCACGACAGAGGGCGGCGCACCGCGTCTACTGCTACAGATTTTCTCTGAAACTATCTTAGGTAGCCCAGTGTTCTTTGAATTTATCCAGCGTAAAGGTGACTATGCAGATGGGTTCGGTGAAGGTAATTTCAAAGCGTTGTTTGAATCGATAGAACGCGACCAAGTGCGTCGTGGCACGGTTGGTCAGTCAGAGACAGATCAATCAGAAACAGAAACGCCGTAAGCGACTCTAAGGTTAGAAAGTACTCAAAGATGAACGGACAGGGCAAAGGGAATTTGGCTTGTCCTTAATAGGTACGCTTCAACAGCTACTTTTTGATAGATACGTTACTGACAAGTATAAGTATAAAGGTAATGTACTCACTGTGATAGAAGGAATACAGGCATGGAACGCCTCTCATATACAGACTCTCCGAATACAGTCATAGGTACCGATCATGTTGCGACCAGTCAGCAAATTGACACTGCGACTGATCACACGACCGATAAAAAGCCCTATATCTCACATCAGCCAGATGCCAACGGTCATATTCAGTACGGCGAAGATGAGCATGCCATTTGGCAAGATTTGCTGACGCGTCAAGCTGAGCAAATCCCCAACCGCGCATGTACTGCATATCTAGAAGGTTTGACTAAGTTAAATTTATCGGCGACGCGTATCCCGCAACTACAAGACATCGATGAGGTATTGCAAGCGTCCACAGGATGGCAAACCGCAGCGGTGCCTGCATTGATCAGCTTTGGTAAGTTCTTTAAACTACTCGCCAATAAGTCTTTTCCTGTGGCGACGTTTATTCGCCGGCCTTGTGATATGGACTATATCGAAGAACCGGATATTTTTCATGAAATTGTTGGGCATTGCCCGCTATTGACCCATCCAGCATTTGCGACGTTTAACGAAACCTATGGTAAGTTGGGTCTGAGTGCGACCAAAGAAGAAAGATGGTTTTTAGCACGGCTCTATTGGTTTACTATCGAGTTTGGGTTGGTCGGTAGTCAGCTTGAGGACCGTAGAATCTATGGCGGCGGTATCTTAAGCTCACCTTCTGAAACAATCTATGCGCTTGATCAGACGGTACAAGATACATCCAAACAGCAGCCTAGCCCCCAACCTGAGCACCGTGCATTTGATTTGCTTGATGTATTGCGTACGCCTTATCGTATCGATCAAATACAGCCGATTTACTATGTGATTGACGAATTAGACATGCTATTTGATATCGTCGATAGTGACATCATGGGGACGGTCAAGCAGGCGATGTCACTTGGGTTGTTTGAGCCGACTTATCCAGAAAAAACTCGTTAAAATTCAAATATAAACATAAACATCAATGCAGTCATTTCAGTACGGAGTATTGAAGTAGCGCTAAAGCTATTTCAATATGGATATACGAGTATTAGAGAAACAGCTATTAAAAACAAACAACTTAAAAGGATTTTATTATGACAGCACTATCACAAAGCAGCTGCGAAGCCTGCCGCATTGGCGCACCGAAAGTCGACGATGCTGAGGCACGTGAGCTATTAACACAAATTCCTGATTGGTCATTGATTGAGATAGATGGCATCCAGCAATTGCAGCGTCAGTACAAATTTAAAAACTTCGTCGCAGCGATGGCATTTGCCAATCAACTGGCAGATATCGCTGAAGCAGAAGGGCATCACCCAGGCATTTTGGTAGAGTGGGGCAAAGCGACCGTCACATGGTGGTCACATAGTATTAAAGGGTTGCATCGTAATGACTTCGTCATGGCGGCTAAGACCGATAAACTACTTGATAAGTAACGCATAAGCCATTCGGTTATTCGCTAGCAAACCCGTTTTCTAACGCTATAAAATTAACACTCCCAAATTCAAACCCACTCTAATGCCAGTATCTACTGGCATTTTAAGGATGTGTCATGCCACCAAAACCACTCACCGAGATCAGCGCCAAGCTTGCCTTTATCATCTCCGCCATCGTCATCGGTATCATGGGCATCACCATGATCGGCTTTGGCTGGGTACCGCATTTGTCTCTTATCTTGGCCATCTGTGTACTGCTGGCTATCGGTATGACTAAAGGACTTAGCTTTGACGACATGCAAGCGCAAATGGCCTCAGGCGTCATGCGCGGTATCGGTGCCATCTATCTGTTCTTCTTTATTGGACTCATGGTGGCGGCTTTGATGATGTCAGGGGCGATTCCTACACTGATGTATGTAGGTTTTCAGCTGATATCGCCTGAGTACTACTATATCTCTGCCTTTGTCTTAACTTCGATTATTGGTATTGCCTTGGGTAGTAGTTTGACGACGGCTGCCACTTTGGGCGTTGCCTTTATTGGGATGAGTAATGCCTTTGATGCCAATGTCGCGATAGCAGCGGGGGCAGTGGTATCAGGCGCGTTCTTCGGTGATAAGATGTCGCCCTTGTCTGATACCTGTACCATTGCGTCCTCAGTAGTCGGTATCGATCTGTTTGAGCACATTCGCAATATGATGTATACCACTGTACCTGCATGGATACTGACAGTGATATTGTTCTGGATGTTCTCAGGACAGACCGTCAGTTCTGATTTGAGTCAAGTGACCATACTACAAGGACAGCTGATAGACAGTGGTTTGGTACATGGGTATTCGGTACTGCCTTTTGTAATACTAGTTGGATTGGCACTGTTTCGGGTTAATGCGATCTATACGATTATCTGTACCATTGCCGCAGCATTAATTATTACTTATGTACACAGCTCACCAAGCTTTGGTCAGTTGGGTGGGTATCTATTTGCAGGCTATGCTCCCGCTGAGTCCTTAGAGCTGGGTGAAGTCGGTGGTATGCTGTCGCGTGGCGGTGTACAGAGTATGTTCTTTACCCAGGCGATTGTGATATTGGCATTGAGTTTAGGTGGACTGTTAACGGCACTAGGAATACTGCCAGCATTACTGTCTGGTATTAAGAATACACTGACGACGTCAGGACGAGCGATATTTGCGGCTGCAATGTCGGCGCTCAGTATCAATGTGCTGATTGGTGAGCAGTATTTGAGTATTCTATTATCTGGTACGGCATTTCGGTCGACGTTTGAGCGTCTGCAACTGCACCCAAAGAATTTGTCTCGGACGATTGAGGATGCAGGAACGGTGATCAATCCATTGGTGCCTTGGAGTGTGTGCGGGGTGTTTATCAGTCAGGCATTAGGGGTGCCAGTATTAGAGTATCTGCCGTATGCGTTCTTCTGTTATTTGTCATTGCTGCTGACGCTGTTGTTTGGGTTTACGGGGCTGACGATTAGTCGGGTGGAAAAGGGGAAGACTGTTGAGGCATGATAGGTGAGGTTTTATAAAAAAAGGCGTGACTCATATTAGCTACGCCTTTTTTATAATGTGAAATCTGTATTTATTGATCTGCCGTTTGGGCATCCTGACTTTTCACCACTTTATGCTGATCCTCTGTGCTGTCGACTTTCCAGTAGCTAGACATATATAAATGCGTCTTTGGTATGTCGCGCTCCATTTTAAAATACTGGCGCAGTGCGCGCATGCTATGGAACTCGCAAGCCGCCCAAGCTGCAGGCTGTCCCTCAAGCCAAGTCAATGATTTGACCGAGTCAAGCAAAGGGCTGCTATCTGCATTTGGATGCGCGTTAATTACCCAATGAATCTCGACGTTATCTGGTTTTTTAAGTGATTGCTGGTCTGCCTCAGTCGTCACTTCAAGCACGGCATAGCCACGTGCATCAGCGGGTAATTGTGCCAGATTGACCGTGATTGCTGGTAACGCCGTCATATCACCGACTAACAAAAACCAATCGGCGTCATTGTTGATGAGTTTTTTGGGTCCGGGTCCGCCTACTAATACTTGATCACCAGCTTGAGTGTTGCGTGCCCACGTCGATGCAGGGCCTGCAGCCTCATGTAAGGCAAAATCAACGTCTATCTCATCATCGCGCTGAATGCTGACGGTGTAGGTACGTACCACTGGCTTTGCATCCTCGCCTTGAGGAAACATCAGTTTGATATAAGCGCTTTCTTGATCCACTGGAAAATCAGTCAGTCCTGTGCCACCAAGCGTGACACGGCACATGTTTGGGGTGAGGTATCTGCTACCAATAACATCAAGTAATCTAGGGGTTGGTTTTGCCATATATTATCTTCCTTCTTTTAGTGCGTGTAGCTTTTCGCGTATAACATTGGTGCTCAAACTATTATGTACGTTCGTTTGATAGTTTATAAGGCAAGAGCACTGCTTTGATAGTCTATTGTCTTAAAAATCTATACTGTCTTAAAAACACATCGCTAGAATGGTCGACTGCCAAACACCATTCTAACGATAACTGAGTTCATAAGGTTTAAAAATTGGCTTTTAGACTGACGGACATTTGGCGTTCAGGTCCCATCCAGCAGTTCTCGGTATCGTAACAAGCGCCGACATAAGTCTTGTCAAACAGATTATTGATACTAGCACCCAACGCGAGCATAGGGTTAATCTGATAACTACCACCAATATCGACCAACGTCACGCTTGGGAGCTCGTCTGAGTTTTGCTTATCAATCTGCATGCCATCTTCATAGCGAACGCCAGCATTTAGAGTCAGTTTGTCTGTCGCATAGTAGTCTGCCCATAGCGTGGCTTTGTGCTTTGCCGTTTGGGCAGGAGTGTTGCCGACCACATCTGGATTGAACTCATCTTCGGTAATCTCAGCATCGGTATAGCTGTAGCTTGCCGCGAGATCTACCCAGTCATTAAGCATGCGACTGCCTGATATTTCAAACCCTTGTGATTCAATCTCACCCGTTTGAACTTTCTGTCGATAGTCAGCGGGATTGGTGACGACGACATTTTGCTGTGTGATATCGAATACGGCTAGCGTTCCTTTGGTCGCACGGTCTGGAGACAAGTACTTCACCCCAGCTTCGAGCTGATCAGCAGTGCTAGGGTCAAAGGGTTCATTGGTAATAAAGTTGCTACCAACCACAGGCTGGAACGACTCTGAATAGCTGACAAATGGGGAGAGTCCATTGTCAAAATCATAAATTGCAGCAAAACGGCCGCTGGTTTCGGACGCGTCATTACCAAACGTCTCGTTATTATAAACTGCACCTTGAGAGGCGTCGGTTTGCTTAGTCGTACTCTCAAAGTTGTCGTGACGTAGTCCAGCGACAACGGTTAAATCTTGCCACTTCATTTCGTCTTGCACATAGAATCCAAGCTGGCTTTGTTCGATATCTTGTGTCTGACGATAGGTATCCAGCGGTAGCGTAGCCGTATTTATTTGTGAAAAGTCTGGATTAGACAAGTCAAGATTTGGCGTGCCATTTGCACCAGCATCATAGTAAATCGCGCTGCTGTCTGTCTCTTGATATTCAGCACCAAACAATAAGTTATGTGAGGTGTTGCCAGTATCAAATGTATAGGCCAGTTGATTGTCTGTGGTCCAGTTATTCATGTTCTCATCAGTGGTATAGGCGACGCGATTGAGAATCGTGTCACTACCTTCTACAAACCCTCTATTGTACATATTGCGCTGCTGCGCCTCAGCATCGGTATAGCGCGTGATGTGTTTAAAGGTTAACTTATCATTGATATCCCAGTTCACGGTGACACTTGGCATAAAGACTTCTTTGCTAAATTTATTCCATTCATCACCTGCATAGGCGTCACTGTCCAATTTGCCATAGCTTGCTTTGTAGACCGTACCGATAGCAGGGAGCGGGGTAGAGGGTACCATTTCGGGATCATCTTGATAAAACAAGTTGGCAAGTACAGAGACATCGTCGGTCGCTTGCCATTCAAGCGACGGATTAATCAGCAATCGCTCTTCTTCTGTGGTTTGCATTTGACCGTCTTTTTGACGTTTTAGCGCCACTAGGCGGTAGTTCAGCGTGTCTGTGATAGGACCTGTACTATCGACTGCGACTTCCTTTAGGTTTTGATTACCGAATCGCAGCTGTACTTCATTTTCTTGTGTGCTTTTGGGGGTCTTGGCTATTTGGTTGACCATACCTCCAGGTGCTGCGTAGCCATAAAGCGAGGATGCTGGTCCTTTGATAACTTCTACTGCCTCTGTTGCATAGACGTCGACTTGCGGCATGAGGTTCCAAGCGCCATCGTAGGGTAGTCTCAGTCCATCATAAAAATTAGAGTAAGTTTTGAACCCGCGGATGTTGTACTCATCAAATATCGATACTGTGCCACGGCTTTCAGTGCTCACGCCTGGCTCATAACGTAGAGCCGCATTAACGCTATCTGCTTGTCGTTTTTGTAATAAGTCTTGATCGATTCTGGTATAGCTCATTGGGGCATCGTCTGGGTCCAATGCAGTTTTGGTACCGGTACTGCGATAGCCATCTGAATAGACGGTAATAGCGTCTAAGGTAGTCGATGGCGCTGTGTCATTGCCCACTTTATTAATATCAACAGAATTTTCTACGCTTGTCTCAATCACGTTATTTTCAATACTGTCAGCCGTATTGTTTTCGATACTGTTTGGGGTGTTCTCAGCATAGGCTGAATGGCTCAGACCCATTGCTAGTCCCAGTTGGACGGCTAAGGTTAAACGTTTTTGGCGAATGAATTTGGACGTTGAGACAGAACGCATCATGTTTCCTTGTAAGGTGTTATTGAGTACCAGAAATAGAAGAAAAGGAATAATAACATTAACGATAATCATTATCATTAAAATTTACAAATAAAAAGGTTTTAGAGGGATATTAAGCGAGATGGTGCTGTGTCTATAGCCTGCGCATGACCAGTAGTTATCATCATCAACGTTAGTAGGTACCGCCTATCCGCTAAAAGGCGTAACTTATCGATAATTGCTGCTACAAGTAATAGCGTTTATATGGCTTTTCTCGTATGATGCAGGCGTCTATTTGGGCTTAAGTAAACCAGTAGGCATTGTTAAGGGCAACTACTGATAGAGCGCTCTTGTTTATCAGTGACTAAAAAGCGCTAAAGGCCATATTTATGAACGAACCTATGCCGAAACCCACGAACAACCAACGCTACTTCACGGTATGGCGTTGGCACTTTTATGCTGGGATGTTCGCGGCGCCTTTTTTGATTGTTTTGGCCATCACTGCACTTGGTATGCTGTTCATGTCCAACACTGCAGGCCGTGATGATGATCGTCTCACCGTGGCTATACCAGAGTTGACCAGCCAAGCACCTGTTTCTATCCAAGCCAAAAACGCGCTGAGCACTTTGCCCAATAGCACACTGGTTAAGTATATCGCGCCTCGCGATACAGATACGGTCGCCTTGTTTCAGATAAAATCAGACGAACACAGCAACATGGTGGCGGTCAATCCTTATACGGCTGATATCGTCCAAAGTACACCGTCTAATAGCGGGCTATATAGCACCTTTAATGATATTCACAGTGATTTGTTGGTTGGAAAAGTTGGTGATTACCTCCTAGAGACCGCGGCGTCCTTGACTATATTGATGATATTGTCTGGCTGGTACCTCTGGTGGCAAAATCGCAAGTCCGTCAAAGCGATGTTAATACCTAACGATACGGCAACCAACAAGAAAAAACGGTCTTTTATGCGTACCATTCATGCCACGCTCGGCAGTTGGGTCTCTATACTACTGCTGTTTTTTTTGTATTTCAGGAATGGCATGGGCAGGCGTATGGGGCGAGAGAGTCGTGCAAGCATGGAGCCAGTTTCCTGCGGGTAAGTGGGGTGTGGCACCAGTGCCAGTATCTATTGATCATAGCCAACATAGCACCATGCAGGAATCTGCTGCAGTACCACATGTACATGGTGCAGCCGCGCCTACACATGGTAGCGCCTTAAACTTAGGAAGCACTAAAGAAGTGCCTTGGGTGCTTGAGCTGACGCCGATGCCAGCATCAGGCACAACTATGGGTGAAAATGGTATCGCTCCCGATATACCGATTATGATAGATACGGTAGATCGGTTCGCTCGTGAGACGGGGTTTGTAGGGCGCTATCAACTAAACCTACCACAAGGCAGTACAGGCGTCTGGACCATTAGCCAAGATTCAATGAGCTATGATATGAAAAGTCCAACAGCAGACCGTACGGTACATATCGACCGCTATTCGGGCAATATCTTGGCGGATATACGTTTTGATGATTATAATGCTTTTGGTAAATTCATGGCGGCTGGTATTGCGCTGCATATGGGCACACTTGGATGGTGGAGTGTACTTGCCAATGTGCTATTTTGCCTTGCAGTAATCGCTATTTGTGTCAGCGGTTATGTCATGTGGTGGCAACGTCGCCCGCGTCATGCTAGTCAGAGCAGTGGGTTAAACCCGCCAGCACGTGGACAGCACTTTGCAGTGTGGTGGCCGCTCGCCATTCCTTTATTAATAGTGGCTATCATATTCCCAACCGCTATTATTGCGATTGTGGTGATTGTGCTATTAGACTTTTTAGTGATTTCTCGTGTTGGGTTGTTGCACAGATTATTAAAATAAATGGCTCAAAAAGTTATTCTTATTTGAAAAAGCGGGGCATCTTGTTAAGAGACGCCCCGCTTTTTTCTATTGTTTGAGTTGGCTCTGTACCGAGATGGTCTTTATGACAACATAGCAATGGCGTCCTTACTAGCGCGTTGTCTTTCTTCAGCATTGAGCTCAGTGAGGCGACCTTCTTTCATGAGCAGTAACCGATCAGCATGCTCAAAGTAACCATCATCGTGACTGATGATAAACAGCGTTTTACCCAATGCTTTTAGTTCAGGTATCAGTGTCTGGTAGAACACGCGGCGAAACGCAGGATCTTGGTCAGCCGCCCACTCATCGAGTAGTAAGATGTCTTTTTGTTCAGCGACCGCGATGAGCATAGCCAAGCGTTTACGTTGTCCTTGTGACAGCTTGTCTGTAGACAATTGATTGTCAGTCACGCTGACTTTGTCTTGTAAGTTCAACTTATGCAGCCACGCACTTACCAGAGACTCATCTGGCTGCTGTCCTTGCTGACCAATCAGTTGCTTAAATAGATGCTGATCGCTAAAGATAGCAGAATATAGCTGTCTATAGTCAGCATTGTTGTGCGGCTCAACGCGCAGTGTATCGATATACACTGCGCCCGTAGTAGGGGTAAAGATACCCGTAATAATCTTGGCAAGCGTAGATTTCCCGCTTCCGTTAGCCCCAATAAGGAACACCACGTCGCCTCGTTTGAGCGTCAGATTAACACCTTTTAAGATATTGCTAGTAACGTTGCCAGTGGTATGGTCACCCTCGCTGTCATTGAAAGCGGTATTGTTCGAGGTACTGTCACTAGGAAGACCGTTACTGGAAACACCGTTACTAGAAACATGGTAGCGATAGTTTACATCAGTTAGCGAGATGGTCTGCCAATGCTGGCTAGTACCACTTGTTTGAAATGTAGGCTGGTGCTCAGCTAACGCTAGTGATTGTATTTTGTCTAGGGCAACTTGAGCTGTTTGTAGGGTTGGATAGGCACCGACAGCATGGAGCAGTGGTGACTGCATAAATAGGATGGTCAAAGAAAAGGTAGTGGCGATACCCATCGAGATACCCAGGTAATTGGCCACCGCAAATACCACACCAATCGCGGCAAACATCATAATATTAGACCAGTTCACGGCTGACAAATGATAAGTGTCAGACTTGATCACTCGTTCTTTATAAGCTGCCGCGTGTTCTAAAAAGTCATGCGTGTATAGTTGCTCGGCACGGTGATGGTTGAGTGCCAGCTCTTTACGACCATCGATGATTGACTGATAGTCTTGATACAGCGCATCGTTAATCTCTCTAATGGCTCTTAGATGATGATACACATGCTTGACCAAAATAGTGCTGATCCAAATCGTCATTGCAATCCAAAACATCACGATCAGTAATAGTGGTAGCGAAAGCCAGCCCAGATAAAACCCAACACCAACAGCCAAAATAACACCTTGTACCAACTCCGGCATACGCACGAAAGCGACGGTAATAGACTGAATATCTGCGGATAGACTGGCGAGTAGCCGTGCACTACCCAGATGATCGATTTGAGGAACTGTGGTATCGATGATTTGCTTGACCAGTTTGGTTCTGAGCTCATAGACGAATTTGTGCCCCAAGCATGTCAGTGCATATTGCGATACAAAGGTGGTCATCAACAATAATAGTACCAGTAATACAAACTGTCCTAAACTTGCCCACGATAAGGTATTGAATACAGGCTGGCTGATAAAGGTATGATTGATATAAGCAATAATACCGACACTAACAGCAGCATTGATTAAGTTGAGTAAGATGACTTTTAAAAAGGGCGAGCGATACTTTGCCCAAATCATATGATACAAAGAAGTGCTGGCACGAGAAGACATAATGACTCAGTAATAGTATAAATTTTTGATAGCAGAAAAGGGAGTAGGTCGCGCCTAGTCCCTTCTATGGAACTCAATGATGTCTAGAAATCGAACGTTGCGGATACTTTTAATGCAGTGGGTTCGCCAGCATTTAAGTAACCATAACCTGGCAGACCACCGACTGATTGCCAATAATCTTCATCCGTGACATTAGTGACCATGCCTTTGAGGGTGACATCTTGTCCGCCAAGCATCGTGCGATAGCGGGCCCCTAAATCTAAGGTCGTATAACCATCAACTTTTAGAGTATTGGCAGCATCTGCGTAACGTGCCCCTGTGTGGATAATATCGCCTGTTAACGTTAACCCTTCAACTGCGGCTAAATCATACTCTAGGTTGACATTGCTTTGAAGCGTAGGAATGCCGATGACTCTATTGCCATCTAGTGCGTCATTGCCCGTGTCTCTTTGCTTAGCACTTAAGTAGCTGACACCAGCATTGAGGCGCATGTTCTCACTTGGACTACCAAAGACCGTCAACTCAGCACCTTGGTGACGGTTTTCACCCGCTTCGACAAACGTACTGGCGTCATTGATATAGGCACGTGGCTCATCAGTACTAAATAATGCTAGACTGCTGCCAATCATACCATTGTCATATTTAACGCCCACTTCAGTTTGTTTACTGACATATGGATCTAAGTTTTGCCCGGCATTAGTCAAGGTATTACCATCGATGTCATTCAATGGTGCTGTAGCACCTTTAGCCAAGCTTTCGATGTAGTTGCTATAAATAGACCAATCCATACTCGGCTGATAGACAATGCCGATACTTGGGGACCATTTACTCTCATCATATGCAGACAGTTGAGCTTGAGTATTATAGTCATAGCTTGTCGTTTTTATATTCTGATGACGCACGCCTACCGTAGTCTTTAGCTTGTCATCAAAAAATGAGAGCGTGTCAGCGAGCGCAACGCTCTGTAGCTCGGTCTCAGACGTACGTTTGGGATTATCTAGATCACCACCAAAAATAGCAGCACTTGACCACGCGTTATTAGCATAATCAATAGGATCATAGAGGTTGGTCGCGAGTTGGTTACCAAAGTCAAAAGCGTAAGCGCCTTTTTCTTCTTGATCATAAAGATCAGCGGCTAGTACCCAATTGTGATCAATCTTACCTGTTTGCCACTTACCCCGTAGTCCAAGCTGGGCACTTTGCACCAGATCTTCACGAGTATTATCGAAGCGATAAGTCGTGCCTGTGCCGTCGGCATCCGTGACGGTGAGGTTTGCCAAGGAGTTGGACTCGTCACTGCTTCGAATACCATAGGCACCGTAGCCTGTGATACTGTCATTAAAGTCATACTCACCTCTAATAGTACCAAAGATGTCTTCCTCGTTAGAGTAGGTCCAAGGCTGTGCCCAGTTTTTCGTACCTTTTGGCGCTTTTGGCACATCTGTGACACCATCTAACGTGACATTGGTACGCGTCTCATTGAGCTTATTATCTTGCCAACCAAGATCGGCGGATAAACGGTACTTGTCGGCTCTGTAATCCAAACCAAGCGCTGCTAGTCCTAAAGTTGAGGATTCATCATCGATAGCGCTGTCACCATCTTGATAGGCGGCATTGAAGCGCACACCAATGGCGTCACCCGTACCAAAGCGATTACCGACATCTATTGCGACTTTACCTTGATCACCTTGACCATAGCCAACCGTTATCTCACGCAGAGGATCATTGTCAGCCCGTTTAGGTAGTAGGTTGATAGTACCGCCCGCATTATTACCGCTAGGTGCAGCACCATTTAACATCGCTGATGCTCCGCGTTGAACCTCAACGCGCTCGAACAGTTCAGTTGCGATGTATTGTCTTGGTAGAATACCGTATAGACCATTGAACATGGTGTCATCTGAGGTAGTCACAAAGCCGCGCATAAAGTACGCTTCTTGGAAATTACCATAACCTCTAGCGACACGCACGGTTGGGTCTTTTTTGAGTAGATCGCCTACGCTTTGGGCTTGCTGGTTGGTGATGTATTCATTGGTGTATGAGGTGGTGGAGAAAGGAGTATCCATAATATCTTGATTACCCAAGAGTCCAACACGGCTACCGGTTGCGACTTGTCCGCCCTCATAAGCGCTCGGTAGTCCAGACGCTGACGCATCGGCGCTACTGGTGACGACGATGGTATCAAGCACCACACTGGGAGAGACAGACGAAGAATCAGTGTTTATATCTGTCTGCGCCCATGCTGCATGACTTGCGCCTAATAATAGTATTGATGTAGACAGATAGGCTGAGTGCCGCGCGCTTGATGATCGCGTGTGGCGAGATGTTTTTACAGTATTGATGCGAGATAAAGCAGAATATAAGCGAGACAGTTGCATTGGGTTTTCCAGCAAGTATGTTAAGCGTCTATTGTAATGATAATCATTTTCGTTATCAATATTATTACGGCATTAATGCTAAATATACTTTTAGGTTGTAGGGTAGAGTCTTTTACCATTGGGGTTTGAGAAAGTCACCAATCATAAGCAGGCTGTAGTTTGTGGGAAGTTAGCTATGCATTGGAATGGAATAGTATAGTTCTGGCGCTAAAACCTTAGTAAATTGCCAATTGCTAAGTATCAGTGAATGCGGCTCAGTCTAAATGCATAAGATCCGTTTTATAGTGTTGATGACACAGTGATGGACTTACCATAAGAGTACATAACAGTCGGTTAGTTTCTTTTATTTGTATCGTCTATGTCAGATAATGAACCGCGAATATTTTGCAGCTTGCGTATATTTAAAGGTTTTCATCACACAAACACATGGCATGATTTGTGCAACAACTGAAGTTAAAGTAAGACTTAAATACCTACCCAAAAATTATTAATCAGGAAATCATCATGGAAAAAGTACTAAAGAAAGCTATGGCTACTATTGTTTTACCTACTATTCTACTTGGTGTTTCTGGCTGTGCTGTCACAGGCAACAGTGGTATTGATAATGAAGGTGACAGTCGTAGAGTGAATAACGTCATGTGGAATAATCAAGTCGACATGGATTTTCGTGATGTGCTAGCAAAAGAAGTCAATGCTAATGAAACGAGACTGGTGTTTATTCGTAAAAGTGATGATGACCTAGAACAAACCAGTGCCAATATTTCTGTCAATAATAGATATCAGGTGAGCTTGCACCCTGGCAATTATACGGCCGTTAACTCTTGCGTTGGTAGCAATCAGTTAAGTGCTCATGCTACTGGTTTTAAAGACAATGATTTGTTGGCAGATAAGACAGACTATAAACTTGATGGTGGACAAACATACTTTTTCTATGTTGACATGGATGCTTTTGGCAAAAGCACACTGGAACAAATAACGAGTGATAGTGCTTTACCATTACTAGAAACCAAACGTTATCAAACTCATCAAATTAGCCGAGTGGTACCCAACTGCGCAGTACCAACAGCAGTTATAACGCCGATACCTGAGGCTTTGCCAGTAGTACCAGTATTAGCTGAAAAAGTGACCATCGAACTTGAAGTGCTGTTTGAAACGGACAAATCTGTAGTACAGCCTGAATACTATTCTAAAATATCTGAAGTCGCAGAATTCATGGCTCAATACCCAAACACTATGGTTACTATCGAGGGGCATACCGATAGTCGGGCAAGCGAACGCTATAATCAATCACTATCACAACGACGCGTAGATGCCGTAAAAGAAGTATTGATTACTCAGTTTGGTATCGATCCTGAACGTCTAAATGCTATCGGTTATGGTGAACTACAGCCTAGAGCTACCAACGATACAGCTGCTGGCCGTCAGCTTAACCGCCGTGTTGTCGCTGTGGTCGAAGAACGCGTGGGTAATTGATACAAGTATATTTATATTATAAATAAAGCCGCATCATAAAAGTATTTCAAGCGGCAACAAAGCATTTAAAAAAGGGTAACCAATGAATACTATCATCGTAAAAACTAATAATACTACTGAGACTGTAAGCCAGATAGAAGTCGTCACAAAAGATGGCATACCTACAGTTATTCAAGCCTCAGAAAGAGTGAATTACGAGTTTCATGACAATGCCATAAACCGTGCTCCTAACCATATTATTACTAAACGTATTAAGAACGACCTCCATGTCTCATTTGAAAAAGAAGGCGAAGAGAGCGATCTTATTGTTGAAGGTTTTTACGACAGTGCAGATAGTGCTCTACTAGGTATTGCTGAAGATGGTGAGTATTACTACTATATTCCAGATACTGGTGAAACCTATGATTATGTTACTCAATTAGAAGTGGGTGACGTGGAAGGGCAAGCATTGGGCGGGGAAGTCTATGCAGCTGTCATCCCTTGGTGGATACCTGCTGCTGCTGGATTGGGAATTGCCGGACTATTAGCGAGTACAAGTAGCAACAGTCGAGATGACACCCTCATTGAAGATAATACGCCGCCATTGGTAGAAAATGAAGTTATAGCTGGTAGTTTGGGGCAGTCGGTTACTATTACTTTGTTAAGTAGTGCTATCGACCTTGAGGGCGATATTGACCCAACTAGTGTCAAACTAATCAATCTAAACACTGGACTTGAAGTCACCAGTCTAACCGTACCGGGTGAAGGCACATGGAGCGTGAATCCAGAAACAGGAGCAGTCACTTTTACCCCAGAGGCGGGCTTTACTGCTGATCCAACTCCAGTGGCATATATAGTGTCTGACTTGACTGGCAACAAATCCAATCAAGCCACTATAACCGTCGACTACCCACCAACGGCGCCAAACGTTGAAGATGAGATTCAAACAGGCAGTGTTGGTCAGCCAGTCGTCATCAATGTGCTAGATAACGCCACCGACCTTGAGGGCGATATTGACCCAACTAGTGTCAAACTAATCAATCCAAACACTGGACTTGAAGTCACCAGTCTAACTGTACCGGGTGAAGGCACGTGGAGCGTGAATCCAGAAACAGGAGCAGTCACTTTTACCCCAGAGGCGGGCTTTACTGCTGATCCAACTCCAGTGGC